>NZ_JASBTN010000089.1 GCF_030148435.1 Aliiroseovarius sp. | reverse complement strand
GTCCTCGTACATGATCTCTTGCAGATCACCCTCGGAGAGCCCCCTCTCTTCAAGCGATTCCCTCTCGACGTAGAGCTTCGTGACATCATAGTCGCCCAGCGCCCGGAACGTCGGAGAAAAGTTTTTCACACCAATGGCTTCGGTGTTCTGTCCCCTGGTCAGCTGGAACACGCCGTCATCCAGGAATGCCAGCGAAACATCCTGATCGAATGCCGCGCCGATAAGGACGACCTCAAGGCTTTCCAGAGCATAGATCGTGCCGTAGGGGGCTTTGCGGTTTACATACAGGAACTTCTTGACCTCTGACATGGCTTCAATCCCCGAACGTCACGAGGCGATCCGTCTGGATGCCCATTTCTATCAGTTGCCCAAGGCCGGAAATCCGAAAACCCTCGGCAATGTTGTTTGCGTCCTTGCCCTGGCGCTCTGCCTCGTTCCGGTCCAGCAGACCGCGCCGCTGGGCGGCCGCGATACACACCACCAGGTCGATGTCATGCTCCTGCGCAAGCGCCGTCCAGTTCTTCTGGATGTGGCGCTCGTCCTGAGGCGGAACACTCAGGCGGGTCGAGACGTTTACGCCGTCGTGGTAAAAGAACACTCGCGGCACCTCATGCCCCTTCGCAAGGGCTGACCTGACAAAATGGTAGGCCGTGTCGGCGGCCTGATGGGTATAGGGCCCTTCGCTGACAACCACTCCAATCTTCAATGCTCTCTTGCTCCCGGTTCAGAAATGCAGATGTGCCGACATATTCATGGACTTTCGTGCGCCGGTCCACGTGTCGAGATGGTGTTTGGTGAAGGCCAGTTCCGTCATTTCGAAGAAGCGTTTCCAGCCGATCCGGTCAATCCACTCCCCCATCCGTTCCCAGTGCTGGGCGTCGCTCTTGTAGGCCTCGACGATGCGGCGAACGACGTCCTTGACCTCTGGCCAATGCGGCGCGTTGTTCGGCAGGTTCGCGACGGCCAGCTTGTGAAAGCTCGGTTTCGAGCGCGCGTTCGAGTGCTTGCCGCCAACCCAGACCGCAATCTTGGTGGAATCATCGCCGTTGATCTGCATCGGTGGACAGGGCGGATAACAGGCGCCACAGCAGACACATTTCTTTTCATCGACTTCAAGCGACGGTTTGCCATCCACCATGGCAGGCCGGATCGCCGCCACCGGGCAACGGGCCACGACAGCGGGACGTTCGCAGACATTGGCCACCAGATCGTGGTTGATCTTCGGAGGCTTGGTGTATTGCACGTTGACCGCAATATCCCCCTGGCCACCGCAGTTGATCTGGCAGCATGAGGTCGTGATACGAAGCCGGTTCGGCATCTTTTCCTGCACGAACTCGTCATGCAGCATGTCCATCAAACCCTTCACGACCCCCGACGCGTCTGTGCCTGGAATGTCGCAATGCAACCAGCCCTGGGTGTGGCTGACCATGGACACGCTGGCACCGGTCCCGCCGACGGGAAAACCCGCTTCGTTGAGTGCGCCGATCAGCGGGGCAACCCTGGCTTCGTCAGCGACCAGATATTCGATGTTCGACCGCGTGGTAAAACGCACATGGCCATCCGCGTATCTGTCCCCGATGTCGCAAAGCCTGCGGATGGTGAAGACATCCATTTGACGCTGTGTCCCGGCACGGACCGTATAGATCACGTCACCGGACTTCGCCACGTGGCGCAGAACGCCGGGGCGTGGGCGATCGTGCCAATCCCAGTTCCCGTAGTTGGCCTTCAGAACCGGGTGCATGTACTGGAACGGATCCGGGACGCCGACCTCATCGGGGACACGGGGTTTGCTTGACTGATCGCTCATTGTTTCCTCCCTTTTCCCGCCGGACTACTCGGCAACCTGATCAGTTGCCTGACGCGCGAACCACTTGTCGGCCTCTTCATCGAAATCGTCCGTCCGCACGTAGCAGGACGTCCTCGGATGGTTGACCATGTTCGGATCCGGCTCGATTTCCAGCGCTTCGAGGAAGGCAGGCAGACCGATCCGGTCGATCGTTTCCCCTACCCGCTCGTGTTCGAGCGCATTGTCCGCGAAGAATTCGACGACATTCTCGGCAAACTCCTCCAGTTTCTCGAAATCTTCATCGGTCTCGAGCTTCATGAAGGGGACGACCATGATGCCCATGAGATCCCCGATCTTCAGCGCGCGTTTGCCGCCGATCAGGATCGAGATGCCGCGATCATCGCCCGGGCTCAGCGCCTTAGTCATGACGTTGATACAATGCATACAGCGCACACAGGATTTGTTGTCGATCTCAAGCGTGTCATCGTCGTTCAAGGAGATCGCACGGGTAGGGCACATCTTGAGGACGGTATCCGTCGTGTACCTGCGCCCTTTTTCTTTGACGTGTTCCTTCACCTTCTCCTGATCAATCTTGATCTCGTCACGCCACGTCCCGATGACCGCGAAGTCGGCACGGTGGATCGCGTTCACGCAATCATTGGCACAGCCCGAAAATTTGAACTTGAACTTGTAGGGAAGGGAAGGGCGGTGCATTTCGTCGAGCAGGCTGTTGATGATTGACCGGTGTGCCCGAACCTCGTCATAGCAGGACTGCTCGCAGCGCGCATGGCCAACGCAGGACATGGCCGTCCGCAACGCAGGGCCGGCCCCGCCGAGGTCAAACCCGATTTCGTTGAAGTCATCGAACGCCTTTTGCGTGTTCTCGGTCGTACAGCCCTGAAACATGATGTCACCAGATTGCCCATGAAAGGCAATCAAACCCGAACCATGCTCCTCCCAGATATCGCAAAGCTTTCGCAGAATGTCGGTCGTATAGTGAAATCCGGCGGGGGGCATAACGCGAAGCGTATGAAATTCTTTTGATTCCGGGAACTTCTCGGCAACTTCCGAGAAGCGCGGGATGATACCACCGCCGTAGCCGAAGACCGATACGGTGCCGCCCTTCCAGTATCCCATCCTGTTCTCGTAGGAATGGTTGAGCTGCCCCAGAAGGTCGTTCATCATTTTCTGGTTTCCCGGAGCCCCTTCATCCCGCAGACGCTTGAGCCCGGTCACGAAACTGGGCCAGGGCCCGTCCTCCAGTTCGTCGAGCTGCGGTGTCGGATGAACCTCCCGGTCGCCGTTCTTGATGTCATCGTCTTTCATGACTTCCTCCCAGTTTTCCTGGCGTCCCCGTGCATCCTTTTCCTGACCACCGTGGATCCAGATGACGAGTATCTCAGAAAGATTTACACATCACATTTTAAGAATATTGTAATATATGGCAATATGAGGTTGCATGAACGAACGAATATTGCGCTGCAGCATTCCTTCGCCGCATCGCAACATGCTCGAACAGGTTGAGAACAAGGGATTTTCTGCGGGCCATGGACACGGAGAGAAAAATTCTCAAACGCTTCCGATGGGAGGATTTGACGGATGAAGGCCTTTTCGAGGCCTGGTCCGATGTAAAGAAGCGGTTGCAAACGCGGTTGTCGGTGTGCCCGGAGGTCCAATTGGATTCGCTCGCCACCTGCAACGGCCGGGCCCTGAACGAGCTCAAGGCAAGATGCGCGATCTCGAACTTTGCCCTGTACCGGGTCGCGGCGAATGAAGGCACGCTCGACGGTGCCTGCGAAGCTCTTACCACGTTCTCGCGCAGTCTCGGATTTTCTCTGGGTGAGCAGCACCGCTCGGCCGGTGACTGGGGCGTGGTTGCCCTTCGCCCGTCGTCAGACGCTTCCAAACAGGGGTACATCCCTTATTCAAACCGGCCTTTGAACTGGCACACCGACGGGTATTACAGCCCTGCCCCGTCCCCGGTGAAAGCTTTCATCCTGCATTGCCACCAGCAGGCGGAACATGGCGGTGAAAACCGGGTGGCCGACCCGGAAATGGCCTATTTGCGACTACGGGAGGAGAACCCCGAATTTGTGCGGGCACTCATGCACCCGGAGGCGATGACAATTCCGGAAAACCGTGAACCCGATGGCACCCTTCGTCCGGTGTCGGTCGGTCCTGTCTTTTTTGCCGACACGGCGTCCGGGAGGCTCCAGATGCGCTATACCGCCCGGACACGTTCCATCCTGTGGCGCGATGACGCGACAACCAGGCAGGCCGTGACATGGCTGGGGAAATGGCTGCAAAGTGATGACCCCTCGATCCGAAGTCTGCGCCTCGAGCCGGGCCAGGGGATCGTGAGCAACAACGTGCTTCACAACAGAACCGGCTTCGACAACAGTACCGGAACGGAAAACGCACGCACCATGTTGCGTATCCGCTTCCACGAACGCCTTTCGGAGGAATGAGATGGCACAGCTTAGTGACCTGATAATCGGCCACCCGGATGTATCCACTTTCAAGGAATTGACCGAGCTTGTGAAACACGCGGGTGAATCCGGACAAATGTTCCTGGAGTTCGATGTAAAACCGGACTTTCGGGACACTCCCAGGAACTGGCAATGGGTGCTGGAAACGGCTTTCACGCGGGGACTGTCCTGATGGCCGACACATTGACAGACCTTGCGGAATTCGACCTGCCCTACCGCCGCAAGGCCACATTGAAACGCATCGATTTCGAAAGCGGCCTGTCCATGGTGCGTCTGGTCCTCCGTGAAGGAAAGCGCATCACTCAGATTGATCTCGATGCCGACTCCGCAAAGGGGCTGGCCGACGCAATGAATGCCGCGGCCGATGACCTGTGACAATGCCGCCCGTTTCCACCACAATTCAATCAACGAAGGAAAGACATGAAAAAGGCTATCCTGACCCGGCTCTCCCTGCTTGTCCCGTCTGGCCAGGGGACTGACCTGCTGACCTCGGGAATGGTCCGGCCCGATCAAGTGACCGTGGACGGCGGAAAGGTCATCGTGCCCGTAAATGTGCCCGAGGGGTTTACCGGCGACCTTCGCGAAGTTCAGTCCATGATCGAGGAGCAGCTGGAAACACTCGATGGGCTCGAAAACCTCCTCGTCATCCTGACCGCCGAACGTGCGGCGGCGTCCGAGCCGGCACCCCCCGAGCCCCCGAAACTGCGCAAACGTCCGACGGAAGCGCCTGGCCGCGACATGCGCCCGCACTCCGAGGCGATCCCCGGCATCAGGACAATTATCGCGGTCGCCTCAGGCAAAGGGGGGGTTGGCAAGTCCACGACAGCGGCCAACCTGGCGCTCGGCCTGCGGATGCTTGGCCTGAAGGTCGGGCTGCTTGATGCGGATATCTATGGTCCTTCGATGCCCAGCCTTCTGAACATTCAGAACCGGCCTGACGTTGTGGACGACCGGGTCATGCCGATCGAAAAATATGGGCTCAAGACCATGTCGATGGGCTATATGATGGACCAGGACAAGCCGATCATCTGGCGTGGCCCAATGGTCGTGACCGCTCTCATGCAGATGACACGGGAAGTGAACTGGGGCGAGCTGGATGTTTTGGTTCTGGACATGCCACCGGGCACCGGGGACGCGCAGTTGACCATGGCGCAGCAATTTCCCCTGCAGGGTGCCATCATCATCTCCACACCCCAGGACCTTGCGCTCATCGATGCACGCAAAGGGCTCAGGATGTTCAAGGATGTCGATGTTCCGATTTTTGGCATCATCGAAAACATGTCGACCTTCATCTGTCCGCACTGTGGAAAGCCCTCTGACATTTTTGGCCACGGCGGAGCAGAGCAAGACGCCCACCGTCTTGGTGTCCCTTTCCTTGGCGCGGTGCCGCTGCACATGACGATCCGCGAGACTTCGGACGCGGGAACGCCCGTGGTCGTCGCAGAGCCCGACGGGCCACATGCAAAAACCTACCGCGATATCGCACTCAAGGTCGCAACACGCTTGTTCCCGGAGGACGACGAGGATTGACCAGAACGCTGCGCGGGGAGCCTCAAGACGATTCCGTCGGCCGAGCTCAACCAAGGGAGTTGTCAGACTAATTCGAACCAGTCTCAGTTAGGACAGAGCCACTGCCCCTTAAGTTGGCTCAGCACGCGGCAAGGTCGATAGTTCTTCAATATGCTGGGGCGATCGGTGAATTCGAAACTGAGCTGCGTAAAGCACGACAATTAGAAGGCATCGATGCAGCTCTTGCGAAGGCAAGGACAGTCCCTTTAAAGGCATCCGGCTACAATCGAAAAAAACGGATTGCTGAACTACGCGCTCAAAGCATGATGCCAACAGCCATTGCGCGGAAATTGAAGATCGCCCGCTCCTCGGTTTACAGGTTGCAAAAGAACACCTACGCCTCCCACTTGACCACTAATTCCATTTTGCGGTTTACAAGCCTTTGCCATTCTCACGATTGGTGAATATTGAAGCATAGAACGAACTTCAGAGGGGGCATTGATGCAAGGCACAGGCATCATAAGCATAGCTCATCAATCCGTCGATCACGCTAATTTATTGGTTGTTGACGACCAAGTACGTGGTCTCTGCATCTGCTGCATCGAGCACCGCCGGGGGAAACAGAATTCCACCGATCCTCATGAAATTGCACCGAAAATACGCCACATCTCCCTCTTGCAGCGCAATGGAAAGTTCGACATTATTCTCTGAGTGAGGGGAACCTATATGTTGACCCGGCTCCAACGGCACAACAATTGCTCGCCGCTTTTGGCATTTACCCACTGGATAACCGTTCACCCTCGTATTTGGATAGGGCGCATCTCCAACCAATCCCGTATATCCTCGATCCCCATAAATAATTACTCCGGTGAATCCAGCTTCCCCGTTTCGTATCGCATCGGGCAGTACGTCAACAACTTGATAGGGGATGGTCATGACCCCATCCTTTTGGGATTCATCTGGCAAGGAGCAGCCCGCCAAAACACCGGCGGTGACTAGAGCAAATATTTGAAAACGCATTCTCAAAAGTTCCTTTCAGGCGGTCAATGAACCGAGTTTTTTAAAGACTGTATTTGTGGGTGCCGGTGAAGCAGGGGCCAATCAGCCTTCAGTATTTCCCGAATGCTTCCCATATTCAACGGCAAACGGAATACCTGCTACTTGGCCCGCAACGGTGCCGTGTGGCCCTTTGGTGGCCAGAGCGCCACCTTCGCCTTGAACTCAGGCGAATGGTTCTTCCGTTTCGACATCTCTGATCTCCTTCTCGTCGAAGACCAGCAGACAACAAATCGTAGCTTACGTCAGTGTCCGATTTTCAGGGGGTAGCTCAGCTTCGTGGCTCACATCGATGCCACGTTCGTGAAGCAAATCTTCCACGTCGCGCAACGAAAGGGGAAACCGGACGTACAACATCACCGCCAGGCGGATGATCTTCGGACTCGTTTTGAAGTAACGAAAAGGGGAGCGTTTGGTCATCCAACAAGGCTAAGTGGACGCCCTACTCGCTTCAACCCAAGTTTCTCTGACAATACCCAGGGAAACCCTGTCTCAAACCCCACCGGCAAAAACAGGCCTCTGAGACTTCCGAGATTATCAAGGGAAGATCAGACTCACGGTGAGTCTCAGTTCAAAACACGCCCCCGCAACCGCCCGGAATGACGGCAGAAATCAAAACCAATTCTGCGGGGAAAACTGAGACAGGGGCAAGTGGCGGAGGAGGTGGGATTCGAACCCACGGTGGGCTTTCACCCACGCCGGTTTTCAAGACCGGTGCATTCGACCACTCTGCCACTCCTCCGGGGGGTGCGGGTCGTATTCGCATAGGGTTAGCCCGACCTGCCGGAATATGAAAGACCGAAAAGCGGGCTGATTTGCGCCGAATGCACGGCGCGGTCTTTTCAGCGGCACAGTCGCCCGCTAGACTGCGCGCAACAAGGGGTGAAAGCCCCGATCAGGGCAGTTGGGTTCAAGGGGCATGACATGACACGCAGGACCACGCGCGCGGTGGCGCTTCTTCTGGGCGGCGCGGTATTTCTTTCGGCATGTGAGCCCGGGCAGATGCCTGGATTTCTGCAAGGCGGCAGCGGGGATACAACGCCACGCGCGGGTGGCGGGACGCGGGTGGTCGAACGCGATGTCGAGGCGCCCGAGGTCTTCCAGATGACCGAGAGCGGGCTGTGGGACGGACGTCCCAGCCTGGGCGGTGTCTGGGTGGCCCATCCCGAAGCAAAGAACCCCGAGAGGATCGTCATCCGCAACGAGGCGAATGGCAAATTCGTCGTCGGAGCCCTGTTCCGGCGCGAACGCGAAATTCCCGGACCGCGGTTCCAGGTCAGCTCGGATGCGGCGGATGCTCTGGGCATGCTCGCCGGGGCGCCCGTGACCCTGAACGTAACCGCGCTGCGCCGCGAGGAAGTTCCGGATCCGACCGCCGCCCCCACCGAAGCGCTGGATGCTCCCGAAGACATCGAAGCCGCGCCTCTGGAGGATGGGGGCGAGGTCGATGCGAATCCGATTGCCGCAGCTGCCGCAGCTCTGGACGAGGTGGAAGCCGCCGCCGGGACCGAGACTGCGGCTGCGACGGCGCAAACCGCGACGCCCGCTGCCCCTGCCCCGCGCGCGCCCGTCGTGGCGGGTCTCGCCAAACCCTTCATCCAGATCGGCATTTTCAGCATCGAGGAAAATGCCGCCAACACCGCCGAAAGCCTGCGCCGCGCAGGTATGGTGCCGACAATCAAGCCCGGCAGATCCGCCGGCAAAGCCTTCTGGCGCGTCGTGGTCGGTCCGGCCACCTCTTCGAGCGAACGCGCCGCTCTTCTGAAGAAGATCAGGGCATTGGGCTTTGCCGATGCCTATTTCGTGACCCACTGAGCCGGAAAGGACCGCCAACCATGCGCCGCCTTGCCCTTCTTGCCGCCGCATTTGCGGCCATTTTTGTCCTTCCGGCCCGCGCGTTCGAGACCCGCGCCGGTGCGGCATTCGTACTGGATGTGACCACCGGCACGGTGTTGTTCGAAAAAGAGGCCGATGTCCCGCTGCCGCCTGCCTCCATGTCCAAGCTGATGACGCTGAACATGCTGTTCGAGGCGCTGGCAGACGGGCGCGTGTCGATGGAAACGCGATTTGGCGTGTCGGAACGAGCTCAGGCGATGGGCGGATCGACCATGTTCCTGAACACCACCGACCGTCCCACGGTCGAGGAACTGATCCAGGGTATCATCGTGCAGTCCGGCAACGACGCCTGTGTTGTCGTGGCCGAGGCCCTGGGCGGGACCGAGGAAGCCTTTGCCCGGATGATGACCGAACGGGCAAGGGCGCTGGGGATGATGAACAGCACCTTTGGCAATTCCTCCGGCTGGCCGCACCCGGACCAGCGCATGTCGATGGAAGACCTGGCGATCCTCGCGAACCGCCTGATCACCGAATTCCCGCAGTATTACCACTACTTCAGCCAGACCGAATTCCTGTTCGACGGGCGTGCCCCGGACAACCGGCGCAACCGCAACCCGCTGCTCAAACTGGGCATCGGCGCGGACGGGCTGAAAACCGGACACACCGAAGAGGCCGGATACGGCCTGGTCGGCTCGGCCCGCCAGGGAGATCGCCGCATTGTCTTCGTGATTTCGGGTCTTGAAAGCGAAAAGGCCCGCGCCGAGGAAAGCGAAGCGGTGATCAACTGGGCGTTCCGCCAGTTCGCCCTGCGCACGCCGGTGAAGGCCGGGGACCGAATGGCCGAGGCGCAGGTCTGGCTGGGGGATGCGCCCGGCGTCGGGTTGGTGCCCGCAACCGATATCGAAATGCTGATCCCCGCCACACAGCGTGACGGGATCGAGGCGACGATAAGCTGGAATGGCCCGATCGAAGCACCGATTGCCGAAGGCCAGGAGCTGGGCCAGATGGTAATTACCCGCAGCGGACTTCCTGAGATGACCGTGCCGCTCTACGCCGAGGCCGCCGTGGGCAAGGCTGGCTTTGTGCCGCGCCTGCAGGCCGCGGCCAGCAAGGTCATCGACATGGTCCTGGGGGGCGGCGCGCCCGAAACGGCCGCCAACTGATGCCGGCCGGGCTGTTCATTACTTTCGAGGGCATTGACGGGTCCGGCAAGTCGACCCAGGCGCGTCTGCTGGCCGAGACCCTGCGCGCCGAGGGGCATGACGTGATCCACACCCGCGAGCCGGGCGGCAGCCCGGGGGCCGAGGAAATCCGCGCCCTGGTGCTTGAGGGCGACCCGGACCGCTGGTCGGCAGAGACCGAGCTTTTGCTTTTCACCGCCGCGCGACGCGACCATCTGGAACGGCTGATCGAACCGTCGCTGGCCGGGGGAAAGACCGTGATCTGTGACCGTTTCGCCGACAGCACCCGCATCTACCAGGGCAGCCGTTCTGGTGACAAACGCGCCCAGGTGGACGCGCTGCACGACCTCATGATCGGACGCGATCCGGACCTGACATTCATCATCGACATGGACCCGGCCACCGGCCATGCCCGCGCCAAGGGGCGTGGCGGCACCGAGGAACGGTTCGAGGATTTCGGCGCCGGGCTGCAGGCCAGAATGCGCGAGGGGTTTCTGGATCTGGCGCTTGAGTTTGCCGATCGCTGCGTCGTTGTGGATGGCGCACGATCCATCGAAGAGGTCGCCAAAGACGTCGCCCATATTGCCCGGACCCGCATGTGATGAGCGCCCCTGCCGACCTGCCGGAACCGGACCGCGTCGAGGGTGCCCCGCACCCGCGTGAGACCGAACGCCTGCTGGGCCAGTCCGAGGCCGAGTCCCGGTTTCTGGAGGCCTATACTTCAGGTCGCCTGCACCACGCCTGGCTGATCACCGGACCGCGCGGAGTGGGCAAGGCGACGCTGGCCTGGCGGCTGGCACGGTTCCTTCTGGCCACCCCCGCCGACGATGGCGGCATGTTCGCACCCGAGCCGCCCTCCAGCCTGGACATCGACGCCGGACACCCGGTTGCGCGGCGTCTGATGGCGCTGTCGGAGCCGGGCCTGTTCCTTTTGCGCCGTGGCCCGAACGACAAGGGCGACAGGCTTTCGCAGGACATCCGCGTGGACGAGACCCGCAAGCTCAAGGGGTTTCTGCACATGTCGGCCTCCGATGGGGGGCGGCGCGTGGTGATCGTGGATTCGGCGGACGAGCTGAACACCAACGCCGCAAACGCGATCCTGAAACTGTTGGAGGAACCACCCGAGGGGGCCGTGTTCCTGCTGATCTCGCACCAGCCGACACGGCTGCTGCCCACCATCCGCTCGCGCTGCCGCGAGCTGCGCCTGTCGCCTCTGGCCCCGGACGTCCTGACCCAGGCCCTGGCCGCTGCGGGGGCCGAGGGCGACATCCAGACCGACGCGCTGGGACAACTGGCTGCCGGATCCGTGGGCGAGGCGCTGACGCTGACCCATCTGGACGGGCTGGGGCTCTATGCGGAAATCTGTGCCACCTTCGCCGAAGCGCCGCGCTATGACCGCCCCCGAGCACTGAAGCTCTCGACCCTGGCAACCGGGGCGGCGAATGCGGATCGCTACGATCTGATCCTGCATCTTTTCGATCTGTTCCTGACCCGGCTGGCGCGCAGCGGCGCCGGTCTGCCCCCGACCGCCGAGGCCGCGCCGAACGAGGCGGCTATCCTTGCGCGCCTGTCTCCGGGCGGTGCCGCCGCCCGCGCCTGGGCCACCACCCAGCAGGAGCTGTCGGCCGCTGCCCAGCATGGCCGCGCGGTGAACCTTGACCCTTCGGCGCTCATCCTTGATATGGTCTTCAGGATCAATGAAACGGCGGACGCAGTTGCCGCCCGATGAGGCGGTAATGAGCATTCCCCAGATCGCACCCCGGATCACCGACAGCCACTGTCACCTGGACTTCCCGGATTTCGAAGGGCAGCTGGAGCAGATCGTCGCCAATGCCGCCCAGGCTGGTGTTACCCGCATGGTCACAATCTGCACGCGGCTGCGCAATCTGCCTCGGGTCCAGGCCATCGCCGAGGCCCATGCACCCGTATTCTTCGCCGCCGGCACCCACCCGATGAGCGCCGCCGAAGAACCCATGGCCACGGTCGACGAGTTGCTGGCACTCGCCGCCCATCCCAAATTCGTGGGCATTGGCGAGACGGGCCTGGATTACCACTACACCGCCGACAGCGCGCAGGTTCAGAAGGACAGCCTGCGCCTTCATATCGCTGCTGCGCGCGAAACCGGGCTGCCCCTGATCATCCACTCGCGCGATGCCGATGACGATATGGCGCGTATCCTGAGCGAAGAACACGCCAGGGGCGCCTATTCCTGCGTGATGCATTGCTACAGCTCCGGGCCCGAACTGGCCAAGGTGGCGGTCGACCTCGGCTTCTACCTGTCCATGTCCGGCATCGCCGCCTTCCCGCGCAGCCAGGAGGTGCGTGACATCTTTGCCGCCGCCCCGGTCGATCGCATCCTGGTCGAGACCGACGCGCCCTATCTTGCACCGCCTCCCTTCCGCGGCAAGCGCAATGAACCGGCCTACACGGTGCACACCGCCAAGGTCGGCGCGGAGCTCTTCGGCCTGGACTACGCGGAATTCGCCGCGCAGACACAGGTCAATTTCGACCGGCTCTTCACCAAGGTCGCCGCATACGAGACCACGAATGGGCTGGGCGCCTGATGGGGCGCCTGACCTTCACCATCCTGGGCTGCGGAAGCTCGGGCGGGGTGCCGCGCCTGGGCGGAGACTGGGGCGATTGCGACCCGGAAAACCCCAGAAATCGGCGCACTCGCTGTTCGATGCTGGTCACGCGCGAAGGGCCCGGCGGCAACACCCGCGTACTGATCGACACCTCGCCGGATATGCGCCAGCAACTTCTGGATGCCGGGGTCGGTCATCTGGATGCCGTGCTCTATACCCATTCCCATGCCGACCACGTGCATGGCATCGATGACCTGCGCATGATTGTCTACAACCAGCGCGCGCGTCTGCCGGTCTGGGCCGATCCGCCCACCCAGGAGGCGCTGTTTGCCCGCTTCGGCTATGCTTTCGTGCAGCCCGAAGGGTCGAGCTATCCGCCGATCCTGGACATGCACACGATCGACGGCAACGTGACCGTCAAGGGCGCGGGCGGTGAAATCACGCTGACTCCGTTCGAGGTCGGTCACGGCCGTATCAACGCGCTGGGATTCCGGGTCGGCGACCTGGCCTACCTGCCGGATGTGAACGAAATCCCCGAGGACGCCTGGACCGCGCTTCAGGGGCTGGACTGCTGGGTGCTGGACGCGCTGCGCCGCACGCCGCACCCGACCCACACCCACCTGGAGCAGTCGCTGGAGTGGATTGTACGCTCAGGTACACGCCGCGCGGTGCTGACCAACATGCATATCGACATGGATCACAGCGCGGTCGAAGCCGAAACGCCGGACAATGTCAGCGCCGCCTATGACGGCATGACGATCAGCTACGAGATCTGAGACATGAGCGCGCTGGTCGAGGTCATCCTGCCCGTCTTTCTGGTGATCGCGGCGGGGTACGTGACCGTGTGGCGCGGGCTCTTCACCGGGCAGGTCGTGGACGCGCTGATGAACTTTACCCAAAGCTTCGCGATCCCCGTCCTGCTGTTTCGCGCCATTTCGCGGCTGGACCTTGCGGCCTCCTATGACCCGGCGCTTCTGATCAGTTTCTATACCGGTTCGGCGACCGGATTCACCGTGGCGCTGCTGGGCGCCCGGTATCTGTTCAAACGACCGTGGCCCGACTCCGTCGCCATCGGTTTCGGCGGGCTGTTTTCCAACCTCGTGCTCCTGAGCCTGCCGATCACCGAACGCGCCTACGGGGTGGATGCCCTGGGGCCGAATTTCGTGCTGATCTCGTTGCACGCGCCCTTTTGCTACACGATCGGGGTGACAGCGATGGAGTTTGCCAAGTCCGAAGGCATCGGGTTGGGGCAGACCTTGATGAGCGTGGCACGCGCCATGCTGCGCAACCCCCTGGTGATCGGTATTTCCGCCGGGTTTGCGGTGAACCTGTCCGGCCTGCCGGTGCCCGGCGTGGTGAATGACGCGGTGGATCTTCTGGCCGGCGCGGCCCTGCCAGCCGCCCTGTTCGGGTTGGGCGGCGTCCTTGTGCGCTACAGCCCCGAAGGCGACATGAAGATCGTGGCCCTGGTCGCCGCGACCTCGCTGATCCTGCACCCGGCTGTGACCTTTACCCTGGGCAACCTGCTGTCGCTGTCGCCCGGACAATTGCGTTCGGCGGTGATCTCGGCCTCCATGGCGCCGGGGGTGAACACCTATGTCTTCGCCAACATGTACGGCGTCGGCAAGCGGGTGGCCGCCACGCTGGTCCTGGTGGCGACGGGGATGTCAATCCTGTCGGTCTGGATCTGGCTGGCGATCCTTGAGCGCGCCGTGGGCTGAACCCTCTTCAACGCGCGTCCCCGGACATGACGGCGTGCAGTTCGTCGCTCAACTGGTCGATCCAGCGTCCGCCCCGTCCACGCAGAGCCGGCATCAGACCCGGCCCCTGCGGCAACAGCTCCAGGGCGCACGGCTCGACCCGCGAGGCCTGGTGCATGGCGGGGCGGCTGATCATGACCACCCCCGGATAGATCTGGCTGTCCGACAGGGCCGGATAGGACAGGACGCCGAAGCTCAGACGTTTGCCCTCTGGTTGGAACGCCTGCATGACGATCCCGTCCTCCTGATCCATCAAACAGCCGCGGATGTCGCGACCGACGCGGCCGGGAAGGGCCGGGCTGCCATCACGCCGCCTGTCCTTCAACGCACGGAACATCATTGCGCCATGCTGCCGGAAGAGCCGCACCGTATAGCTGTTCACCCAGCCCGCGCTCAGGCTTGATCGCTGCCAATAGCGGTGTATGCCCACCGGCGGCGGTCTGCGCAGCGCCAGCAGGTCACGCGCACCATAGAGATAATCGAATATGGCGTTGACCGACTTGGCCCGGGGGCCATGCGGGTCGGCCAGATCGCGCAGTGGCTCCAGCAGGATGCGTCCGTCAACGCCGAAATGGGTGCAGATCCGCTGCAACGCCTCCGGGCGGGGGCTGGCCTGGCCGCTGAGATAGCGGTTGAACTGCGTGCGATTGATGCCCAGCTCTCGGCACAGTTCCGAGACCGAGCGTTCCCCGCTCGCCAGAATGCGCAGATTGTCGGCAAAAATGCCGTGCAGCTCACGAGTGCCGGACATGATCCATCCCAGAAACGGCCGTGGAATTCGGACGACCAAACATTGCGTTTTGCAAAACCACTTTCCCGCATCTTGTGAACAAATGGCGCGGCGCTCAACCCGTCGGAGGATCAAGTTACAGAAAACTTCACTCATTCAATATTCTGTAACAAATTGCTTGCGCCGAATCGTTGACGGGATTACTACTGACCGTGTGGTCGGGTTTGTTCGCCCCGACCCTGAGGGAGGACCACATGAACGCATTCATTTGCGACGCCGTCCGCACGCCCATCGGGCGCTATGGCGGTGCGCTGTCATCCATCCGCGCCGACGACCTGGCTGCGCTTCCGATCAAGGCGCTGATGGATCGAAACCCGGGCGTGGACTGGGCATCCATTGACGACGTGATCTATGGCGACGCCAACCAGGCGGGCGAAGACAACCGGAACGTGGCACGCATGGCCGCCCTGCTGGCCGGTCTGCCGGTCGAAGTGCCGGGCACCACCGTAAACCGGCTCTGCGCCTCCGGCATGGACGCCGTGGGCATTGCCGCGCGCGGCGTGAAGGCAGGGGATTATGACCTCTGCATCGCCGGCGGTGTGGAAAGCATGAGCCGCGCGCCCTTCGTCATGCCCAAGGCGGGGGCCGCCTTTACCCGCGCCAACGCGGTCTATGACACCACCATTGGCTGGCGTTTCGTAAATCCGAAGATGGACGAGGAACACGGCACCCATTCGATGCCGCAGACAGCCGACAACGTGGCCGAGGCCTACGGCGTGAACCGTGCCGATCAGGACGCTTTCGCCGTGCGCTCGCAGGACCGCTGGGTCGCCGCACAGCATGCGGGATATTTCGCCGAGGAAATCGCGCCGGTCGCCGTGCCCCAGCGCAAGGGCGATCCGGTGATCGTCGACACGGACGAACACCCCCGCCCCGGCACCAGTGTCGAGAAACTGGGCAAACTCAAGGGCGTCAACGGTGCAAACCTGACAGTGACCGCCGGCAATGCCTCGGGTGTGAACGACGGGGCCGCCGCGATGCTGGTCGCCTCCGACGCCGCCGTCGCTGCCAATGGGCTGACGCCGATGGCCCGCGTGGTGACTATGGCCGCTGCCGGTGTGCCGCCCCGCGTCATGGGCATCGGCCCCGTGCCGGCCACCCGCAAGGCGCTGGCCAAGGCGGGCCTGACCATCGGGCAGATGGACGTGATCGAACTGAACGAAGCCTTCGCCGCCCAGGGTCTTGCCACCCTGCGCGAACTTGGCGTCGCCGACGAAGATCCCCGCGTGAACCCCAATGGCGGTGCCATTGCGCTGGGGCACCCGCTGGGCATGTCCGGCGCGCGCCTGGTCATGACGGCGGCCTATCAATTGAAACGCACCGGCGGGAAATATGCGCTCTGCACCATGTGTGTGGGCGTGGGCCAGGGCGTCGCACTCATTCTGGAAAGGGTCTGACATGTATGCACAGATGATCAAGACGGCCAGGTCGGGGGTTAAGTCCCGCGACGAGATGACGGATCAGGAGCGCGAGTTCCAGGACCGCATCGACCGCGGCGAAAAGATCGAGCCCAAGGACTGGATGCCCGATGACTACCGCGCCACGCTGATCCGCCAGATCGGCCAGCACGCGCATTCGGAGGTCGTCGGCCAGTTGCCAGAAGGCAACTGGATCACCCGCGCCCCCACGCTGGAGCGCAAGGCGATCCTGCTGGCGAAAGTGCAGGACGAGGCGGGCCACGGGCTTTACCTCTACTCTGCCGCCGAGACCCTGGGTGAAAGCCGCGACGAGCTGGTGCGCCTGCTGCACGAAGGGCGGATGAAATACTCGTCGATCTTCAACTATCCCACGCTGAACTGGGCCGACATCGGCGCGGTCGGCTGGCTGGTGGATGGTGCGGCGATCGTGAACCAGGTGGCGCTGCAACGGACCTCATACGGGCCTTACTCGCGCGCCATGGTCCGTATCTGCAAGGAAGAGAGCTTCCACGCCCGCCAGGGTTATCACGCGATCATGCAGATGGCCTTCGGCACGCCGGAGCAGAAGAAACAGGCGCAGGACGCGGTGAACCGCCTCTGGTTCCCGGCAATCATGATGTTCGGCCCGAATGACAGCGAAAGCACGCATTCGGAACAGTCCATGGCCTGGAAGATCAAGGTCAAGTCGAACGACGAGCTGCGCCAGCAATTCGTCGACCAGACCGTGCCGCAGATCGAATACCTCGGCCTCGACCTGCCGGATCCCGGCATCAAGTGGAACGAGGAGCGTGGGCATTACGACTTTTCGGATCCCGACTGGACCGAATTCTTTGACGTGATCAAGGGCAACGGCCCCTGCAACGTCGACCGCATGCAAGACCGGGTGAATGCCTGGGAAGATGGCGCCTGGGTGCGTGACGGCCTTCTGGCCCACGCCCGCAAGAAAGCCGCCCGCCAACACGCCGCCGAATAAGGGAGACAAGAACATGAGCAACGAATGGCCCCTGTGGGAAATCTTCATCCGCGGCCAGCATGGCATGAGCCACCGGCACGTGGGCAGCCTGCACGCCCCGGACGCCGAAATGGCGATCAAGAACGCGCGTGACGTCTATACCCGCCGCAACGAAGGCGTGTCGATCTGGGCGGTCGAAGCCAGGCATATCGCCGCCTCCTCGCCCGAGGAAAAAGGCCCGCTCTACGAGCCGTCGAACTCCAAGGTCTATCGCCATCCGACCTTCTTCGACATTCCCGACGAAGTGGGGAGCATGTAATGGACGCCCTGTTTCAATTCCTGCTGAGGATGGGGGACAATACCCTTGTGCTCGGCCATCGGGTCTCGGAATGGTGCGGCCACTCGCCCATTCTGGAGGAGGACATCGCGCTGGCGAACACCGCGCTGGACATGATCGGGCAGACGCAGCTGTGGCTGGGCCTGGCCGGTGAGGTCGAGGGCAAGGGGCGTTCCGCCGATGATCTGGCTTTCCTGCGCGACGCCTGGGATTTCCGCAACGTTCTGCTGGTCGAGCTGCCCAATGGCGACTTCGGCCAGACCATGATGCGCCAGTTCCTGTTCGACGCCTGGAACGTGACCATGCTGGGCCGGTTGATGCAGTCCTCTGACAAGCGCGTCGCGGATATCGCCGAGAAAGCCAGCAAGGAAGCCGCCTATCACGTGGAACGCTCCGGCGACACGGTGGTGGGTCTGGGCGACGGCACCGAAGAAAGCCATGCCCGCATGCAGGCCGCTCTGGACTACCTCTGGCCCTACGTGGGCGAGATGTTCGAAAGCGACGACGTGGATGCGGCCATGGTCGAGGCGGGTATCTCCCCCGATCCGGCGTCCTTGCGGGGCGAGTTCGACGAACTGGTCGGGCGTGTTCTGGCCGAGGCGACGCTGACCATTCCGGCGAGCCCCTACGCCCACAAGGGCGGGCGCACCGGCTACATGCACACCGAACATCTGGGCCACCTGCTGGCCACGATGCAATGGCTGCAACGGGCCTATCCGGGTGCCAAGTGGTGAATGGCTGACCGGGGCTCCTTGGCTCCGGTCAACCCCGCCAAGGGAGGAAAGCGATGGCACATCCATCGACGAAACAGGTCTGGGACTGGCTTGACCAGGTGCCCGATCCCGAGATCCCGGTGATCTCGCTGGTGGATCTGGGCATCATCCGGGACGTGGCCTGGCAGGGCGACCACCTGGACGTGACGGTCACGCCGACCTATTCCGGCTGCCCGGCGACGACCCAGATCAACGAGGATATCCTGGCAGGCCTGGCCAGCCACGGGCTGACGGATGTCACCCTGCACCGGCAACTTTCCCCCGCCTGGACCACCGACTGGCTGTCGGACAAGGGCAAGGCGGCGCTGGAGAGGTTCGGCATCGCCCCCCCGGCCCCGAAAGGCACTCCCGAACGCTGCCCCCATTGCGGCGGGCAGAACCTGGAAAAGACCAGCCAGTTCGGCTCGACCCCCTGCAAGGCACTCTGGCGCTGTACCGACTGCCTTGAACCCTTCGATTATTTCAAGTGCATCTGAGGAGACCCAACATGGCGCGCTTCCATAAACTGACCGTGACCGACATTCACAAGACCATCCGTGACGCGGTGGTCGTGACCCTGAAACCCGACGACCCCGCGGCCTTCGATTTCACCCAGGGCCAATATCTGACCTTCCGCCGCGACTTCGACGGGCAGGAGCTGCGCCGCAGCTATTCAATCTGTGCGGGCCGCGATGAAGGCATCCTTCAGGTCGGCATCAAAAGGGTCGAGGACGGCGCCTTTTCGACCTGGGCCAACGAAGACCTGAAAACCGGCGACACGCTGGAAGCCATGGAGCCCATGGGCAGCTTCTTCATTCCGTTGGAGCCCGGCGCCAATCGTCACTACCTGGGCTTTGCCGGTGGCTCGGGCATTACCCCGGTGCTGTCGATCATCAAGACGACGCTCGCCGCTGAACCCGCCAGCCAGTTCACGCTGGTCTACGCGAACAAGGCGGTGAACACGATCATGTTCCGCGAAGAGCTGGAGGATCTGAAGAACCGCTACATGGGCCGGTTCAACGTGATCCACATCCTGGAAAGCGACGCGCAGGAGATCGACCTGTTCACCGGCCTTGTGGACGAGGAAAAATGCGCCCAGCTGTTCAAGCACTGGATCGACATCCAGCACGTGGACACGGCCTTCATCTGTGGGCCGGAACCGATGATGCTGGGCATTGCCAGGGCGTTGCGCGACCACGGTCTGGATGACAGCCGGATCAAGTTCGAACTTTTCGCCTCGGCCCAGCCGGGCCGCGCTCCGAAGAAGGCGGGCAAGGCGGCGAAGGCAGGCAACAAGGGCACCGAGGCCGTGATTACGCTCGACGGCGCCAGCCGCACCGTTTCCATGAACGGCCAGACCTCGATCCTCGACACGGCCTTGGAAAACCAGATGGACGCGCCCTATGCCTGCAAGGCCGGGGTCTGTTCGACCTGCCGCTGCAAGGTGTTGGAGGGCGAAGTCGACATGGTCGCCAACCACGCGCTGGAGGATTACGAGGTCGAACAGGGCTACGTGCTGTCCTGCCAGAGCTTCGCGGTCTCGGACAAAGTCACGGTCGATTTCGACCAGTAAGGGGACAGACATGACCGATATGAAGATCGAAGACTACCTGGCCCAGGGCGGCAAGCTCACGAACCCGTCGAACGTGCCCGCGCGGTACCGCGCCGAGCTGATGCGCCTGATGGCCACCTTCGTGGACAGCGAGTTGGCAGGGGCGGCGGGCTTTGCCGACGTGATCAATGCGGGCCCCGGTATCAAGGAACGCATTGCGGCCGCCAAGATCGTTATGGAAAAGACCGACAATGCCGACAAGGTATTGAAGATCATGGGTGAATTCGGCGCCAACACCGAAAAATACGCCAACCATCACCCCTGGGCCGACCGCCTGCCGCGCGACGCCGACATCGGCACCAACCGGACCGAAGGCGACATGCGGCTGGCCGTGTTCAACTATCCGCTGGCCGGCTGGTCAGACGCGGTGGTGATGAACCTGCTGATGGGCCTCGCCGTAGGTGTGCAGATGAAGGAGTTCACCGGGATCTCCTATGCTCCGTTGGCGGAGGCCTTTCGCGAGATCGCCCCGGTCGAGGCACGTCACGCCGAACTGGCCGCCGAGGGGCTGGAACGCACAAGCGCGGACAACCGGCAGGCATCGGTCGATTACTGGTGGCCGCGTGTGGCCGCCAGCTTCGGCAAGGACGTGTCGACCCGCGCCACCCAGCTGGAGGCCTATGGCCTGCGCAAGGCGTCCAACGCGGACCTGCGCGAGGAATGGGCCGCCACCGCCACCAAAGCGCTTGAAAAATTCGGCCTGACGGCCCCGAAAGGATAATCCATGACGATCATGAGAATTGCCAGCTTCGCGGCTGGTGAATGGGTTGAACCCAACGGTGCCGCGCGTCCCATCGCCTCGGCCATAACCGGGGCGCAGATCGCCGAAGCCGGCAATGACAGCCTGGACATGCAGGCGATGCTGGACCACGCGCGCAAAGTCGGCGGCCCGGCCCTGCGCGCCATGGGGTTCCACGACCGCGCCAAGATGCTGAAGGCGCTGGCGATGCACCTGGGACAGCACAAGCAGGCGCTTTACGATCTCAGCTTCGACACCGGCGCCACGCAGAGCGACCACATGATCGACATCGACGGCGGTGTAGGCACGGTCTTCGTCTTTGCCTCCAAGGGGCGGCGCGAGATGCCGGACGGGCAGGTCTATATCGACGGCGACATCGAGGAACTGAGCCGCAAGGGCACCTTCAAGGGCATGCATATCGCCACCCCGCTGAAGGGCGTCGCGGTGCATATCAATGCCTTTAATTTCCCGGTCTGGGGCATGCTTGAAAAGCTCGCCCCCACCCTGCTGGCCGGCGTACCCGCCATTGTGAAACCGGCCACAGCGTCCTGTTACGTGACCGAGGCCGCCGTGCGCATCATGCTGGACAGTGGCATCCTGCCCGAGGGCGCGCTGCAACTGATTACCGGTGGTACCGGCGACCTGCTGGACCGGCTGACCTCGCAGGATGTGGTCAGCTTCACGGGCTCGGCCCAGACCGCGTCAATGCTGCGGTCAAACCCGAACATCCTGAAGAACTCGGTGCGGTTCGTTGCCGAGCAGGACAGCCTGAACGCATCCATCCTAGGCCCTGACGTGACCCCGGAGGCACCCGAATTCGACCTGTTCATCAAGGAAGTCCACCGCGAGATGACCACGAAGGCGGGGCAGAAATGCACCGCGATCCGGCGCATCATCGCCCCTGAAGGCCAGGTGCAGAACGTGATCGAAGCGCTCTCGGCGCGGCTGGACAGGACCGTTGTCGGCGATCCCCGCGCGGAGACTACGCGCATGGGTGCCCTGGTCTCGGCCGCGCAGAAACGCGACGTCCTGGAGAAGGCCGCGATGATCGGCGCGGAAAGCAAACGCGTCTATGGCGACCCCGAAGCTCTCCCCCATGGCGATGTGAACCCCGATGCTTTCGTGGCCCCGATGCTGTTCCATTGCGAAAGCCCCGACACCGCCACGGCGGTGCATGAAACCGAGGCCTTCGGGCCGGTATCCACCATCATGGGCTACCGCGACATCGCGCATGCCATCGAACTGGCCAACAAGGGCGACGGCTCGCTGGTGGCTTCGGTGATCACCGCCTCCGGTAACGTGGCGCGCGAAGTGGCCATGGGCGCGGGCGCCTTTCACGGGCGGCTCTATTTCAACAACGCCACCTCGATGAAGGAAAGCACCGGCCACGGCTCCCCCCTGCCCCACATGGTGCATGGCGGCCCGGGTCGCGCTGGCGGCGGCGAGGAAATGGGCGGCATTCGCGGCGTCATGCATTACATGCAGCGCACCGCGATCCAGGGCAGCCCGGACATCCTGTCGTCGATCGGCGGTCGTTGGGTGCCCGGCTCGCCCGAGGTCGAAGCACCGGCCCACCCGTTCACCCGTCGGTTCAACGATCTGACAATCGGTGAAACGATCCACACCGCCCCGCGCACCGTGACGATGGACGATATCGAACATTTCGCCCATTTCACCGGAGACACCTTCTATGCCCACATGGACGAGGACGCCGCCAGGCGGAACCCGTTCTTCCCGGGCCGGGTCGCTCATGGCTACCTGCTGCTGTCCTTTGCCGCCGGGCTGTTTGTCGAGCCGAACGAAGGACCGGTCCTGGCCAATACCGGTCTGGACAACCTGCGCTTCATGACGCCGGTGGCCGCCGGTGAAAGCATTCAGGTGCGCCTGACCGTCAAGGCCAAGACGCGCCGTACGGATGAGTATGGCGAGGTGCGCTGGCACGTGACCATGACCAATCAGGACGGCGATCTGGTGGCGGAATACGAACTGCTGACCATGGTGGCCTATTGATGGATGTTGCCGCGCTCTCCCCGGCCGTGCAGGCCCTGCGCCGAGGAGAGCTGCGCGTCTGGTCCTTTGTCGTCACCATCTTCGGGGACATGGCAAGGGCGCCGGGGCAGGAACTGTCCGGCGCCCAGCTCTCGGCCCTGACCGAGGCCGCCGGGATCAAGCCCCAGGCCCTGCGGACGGCGCTGCACAGGCTGCGCAAAGATGGCTGGATCGATAGCCGCCGTATAGGGCGCGGCGCCTTTCACTTCCTCACGGAACACGGGCGGGCACAGGCGGAACAGGCCGCCGCACGCATCTATGACTTCGACGCGGTGGCGCCCGAAGAATGGCACCTTGTGGTGATGCCGGACCGGGCCCGCGTCCTGCCCGGCCATGTCCCTGTGGCGCCCGGCTGTTTCCTGGGCCATGGCTCGGCCCCCGACATGACCGATGCACTGGTCCTGTCCGGCCCGGACCTGTGTGTGCCCGATTGGGTGCGGGCCCAGGTCATGCCGGATGACCTGCTTCACGATTATGCCGAATTCGAACGGGCGCTGCGCCTGGTGCTAGGCGAACCTTCCCCCATGTCGGACCTGGAAGCCACGGTTCAACGGCTGCTGGCCGTACACGGGTGGCGCCGCCTTGTGCTGCGCTGCCCGGCCCTGCCTGATCTGCTCTACCCTGACGCCTGGGCGGGCCCAGGCTGCCGCCAGTTGATGGCTGATCTGCTGGACCGCCTGGGACCAGCGACGGCACCGGGCTGACCTTGGATCCCTCGCGCTTAGCCATGCGTATGAAACAAGACGGTTTTGCGTTAACAGCCATTGTCGGACCGGCCGGTAGCCGCCAGATTGTCGGGCATGGGAGGAGCCCTTGATCCAGTCTGAACCCGAGGTCTCCAATGGCACATACTCTTTCAAACCCGGTCGTGGCCACGCGCCATGCCACCGACATCCTGCTGGCCCCTTTCCGCGCCATCGGGCGTTTCTTCATCCTGGTGATGGAGAACAACAGCCGCGTGCAGATGGTTGAGCGCCTGAATGCGAAAAGCGATGCGGAACTGGCCGAGATCGGGCTCAAGCGTGACGAGATCGTGCACCACGTCTTTCGCGATCTCTATTACCTCTGAGGGGCTCGTCCTTCGTTTGCGATAGCCGCGCCGGGACATCCGGGCGCGGCTTTTTCATTCCGCCGCCACCGGGGTGTGGGTGGCGATCAGGCTGGCCAGCTCAGGCTTGCAACTGCCGCAACTCGTTCCGGCCTGGGTCGCTTCGCCAAGCGCTTCAACCGTATGACAGCCGCCCGCGATGGCCGCTTTCAGGTCGTTGGCCCCCACCCCCATACAGGCGCAGACCGTCGGGCCGGGATCCGGTCGGTCCGCAGCATTGCGTCCCGCCAGAAGCGGCAAGGGGTTCGCGGGCTGACCGATCCGGGTCAGCAGGTGGCTGCGCGCCGCCTCGACCGGACCGGGGCCCGCCAGGAACAGCGCGACAAGATCCCCGTCCCGTTCCAGGGCAATGCGGGTCGCGCCCCGCGCCGGATCGGTTATCTGACTTGCGACCGCGTTCGGCTCACTGGCCAGGATGCGCGCCAGGGCTTCCCAATCGGTGGGTGCCTCACCAAACAGCTCTGCCGAAAACCCGTTCGGAGCCGCGGCAACCGCACCCTGTACTTGCCCAAGGGCGATGGGATTCACGCAGGCCAGGAAACCTTGCCAGCCCGGCCGGTATTTCTCGACCGCGACAAACCCGCCTTTCGACGCGGGCTGGCCCGAGACCGGGTCCGTATCCGCCGCGACCAAGGGGCCCACACGTCCATCCGCCGCCGTATGCTTTGTCCAGTGCATCGGTACGAAAACAGACCCCCTTCGGGCGCGCGCCGTGATCAGCACACGCAAAACTGCGATACCGGTGGGAGAGCTCACCCGCGCAAGATCCGCATCACGCAACCCAAGCGCCACCGCGTCTTCCGGGTGCAGCTCCACATAGGGTTCGGCCATGTGGCGCGACAGTCGCGCCGACCGGCCGGTTCGGGTCATCGTGTGCCAATGGTCGCGCACCCGCCCCGTATTCAAGGTAAAGGGATAGCTTTCCGGAGGGGTGGCCAGCTGCGGCGCGACAGTCGGAAGCATCTTCGCCTTGCCATCCGCATGAAAGAACCCACCCTCTGCAAAGAACCGGCCACCTGGAGCGCCCTCGCCCGGCACAGGCCATTGAATTGGAGACAGCGCGTCATATTCCCCACGACGCAAGCCCGCGAGCCCGGTCAGGTCCAGATCCCGCCCAAAGTCGCGAGAGACCGTTGTCGAGCGCGCGTATTCGTCGAATACCTCCGCCTCGTCCGCCCAGTCGAACCCGTCAAAGCCCATCCGCCGCGCCACATCCGCGATGATCTGCCAATCCGGTCGCACCTGGCCCGGCCTGGGCAGGAAGGCCCTCTGGCGCGAAATCACCCGTTCCGAGTTCGTCACCGTGCCGGACTTCTCGCCCCACCCGGCGGCAGGCAGAAGCACGTCGGCCAGATCACCCGTATCTGTACGCTCAAGTATGTCCGAGACAACCACAAAGGGCACGGCGCGGATCGCCTCGGCCACCGCGTCTGCCTCCGGCATCGACACTGCCGGATTTGTCGACATGACCCAGAGCGCCTTGATCCTGCCTTCGGCGCAGGCCCGGTAGAGGTCCACGGCCTTCAACCCCGGCGTCTTGCAGATGGTGGGGCTGTTCCAGAACCCCTGCATCGCGGCGCGGTGGGCGGGGTTTTCGATGTCCAGATGGTTCGCCAGCATATTGGCCAGCCCGCCAACCTCGCGCCCGCCCATGGCATTGGGTTGACCGGTGACAGAAAATGGCCCCATGCCGGGTCGACCTATGCGTCCGGTGGCCAGGTGGCAATTCAGGATCGCGTTGACCTTGTCGGTGCCGCATACGGACTGGTTCACGCCCTGAGAATAGATGGTGACAACCTTTTCGGTTCCGGCCCAGAGCTTGGTGAACCTGTCAAGTTCCTCGGCGCTCAACCCGGTTGCTCCCGCCGCGCGGGCAGCGTCGAGCGCCACGTCGAACCCGTTCACATGGGTGGCCACGTAACCTGCGTCCACGCGGCGCTCGTCAACGATCCGGCACAGAACCGCGTTGAACAGCGCGACATCGCCGTCCGGCGCCACCGACAGGTGCGTGTCCGCCACATCCGAAGTTGCCGTGCGGCGCGGATCGATATTGACCACGCGCATCCCCGGCCGCGCCGCCTTTGCCGCCACCAGCCGCTGGTAAAGCACCGGGTGGCACCAGGCCAGGTTCGAGCCGACCAGAACGACCAGATCGGCCTCTTCGATGTCCTCATAACAACCCGGCACGGTGTCCGACCCGAAGGCGCGCTTGTGTCCCGCCACCGATGACGCCATGCAGAGCCTTGAATTCGTGTCGATATTCGCGCTGCCGATATAACCTTTCATCAGCTTGTTGGCGGCGTAGTAGTCCTCGGTCAGAAGCTGCCCGGAGACGTAAAAGGCGACGCTGTCCGGCCCGTGTTCGTCAATGGCCGCACGGAACGTGTCAGCCACGAGGCCCAGCGCGCTATCCCAATCCGTGTCTTGCCCGTTCAAGCGCGGGGCCAGCAGGCGGCCTTCGAGCCCGATCGTCTCGCCCAGTTGGGTGCCCTTGGAACAGAGCCGCCCGGCGTTGGCTGGATGGTTCGGATCACCCTTGATCGTACCGTCTGCCCCGGCCAGCACACCACACCCTACGCCGCAGTACGGACAGGTCGTGCAGGTGCTCATGCCGCACGCGCCCCACGGGATTTGAGAAAGCTTGCCTCAAGCAGGATGCGCCCGCTTTCGATGCGCGCCGGATAGGTCGTCACGCGCCCCTCGTCCGCGCCCTGTGCCTCGCCGGTTTCCAGCGAGAAGACCCAGTTGTGCAGCGGGCAGGTCACGGTCTTGCCATGCACGATTCCTTCCGCCAGCGGGCCCTGTTTGTGCGGGCAGGCGTTGTCGAGCGCGAACACCTCGTCCGTGCCGGTGCGAAACACGGCGACACAGCCATGCCCCGTCTTTACCACGCGGGCGCCACGCGGGGCGATGTCGTCCAGGGCGCCAATATCGATCCAGTCCGTCATTCCGCAGCCTCCAGCATCAGGTTTGCAATCGGGGTGTAGCTATCCGCCCTCTCTGCCACATGTTCGGCCCAGGGATCGGTGCGATAGACCGACTGGCTCAGCTCGAACCGCGCGCAGAGCGCCTTGCGTGTGGCCTTGTCCTCGACCTGTTCCTTGACCCAGTCGAGCCCGACCTTGGCCACCCATTTGTAGGGGCGATCCAGGTATTTTGCGTTTTCCCGGTAGAGCTGCATGAAAGCGGTGGCGTATTCGATCACCTCTTCCTCTGTGGTCAGGTCTGCCAGACGCTCGGTTTCCTTCACGTCCATGCCGGCCGCCCCGGCCACGCCGAGCTGATAGCCACTGTCCACGCAGACCACACCAATGTCCTTGCAGGTCGCCTCGGCGCAGTTGCGCGGGCAGCCCGACACGGCCAGCTTGACCTTGTGCGGCGTCCAGGACCCCCACAGGTGTTTCTCCAGCTGAACGCCCAGCCCGGTCGAGTCCTGCGTACCGAAACGGCAGTGATCCTTGCCGACACAGGTTTTCACCGTGCGAAGCCCCTTGGCATAGGCGTGGCCCGAGACCATGCCCGCCGCGTTCAGATCGGCCCATATATCCGGCAGATCCTCGCCACGCACACCCAACAGGTCGATGCGCTGGCCACCAGTCACGTGCACGGTGGGCACGTCATATTTCTCGGCCGCGTCGGCAAGCGCGCGCAGCTCGTCCGGCGTGGTCATGCCGCCCCACATGCGCGGCACGACCGAATAGGTACCGTCTTTCTGGATATTGGCGTGTTTGCGTTCGTTGATGAAACGGCTCTGCGGATCGTCCTGATAGTCCAGCGGCCAGTCTGCCAGCAGATAGTAGTTCACCGCCGGGCGGCATACATGGCAGCCGTCAGGGGTGGACCAGCCCAGCTCCTGCCAGACGGCGGCCTGGCTTTTCAGCTCCCTGGACTTGATCAGGCGGCGCAGATCCTCATGCGTCAGATCGGTGCAGCCACAGACGCTTTTCGCGGCGGGGATGACGAAATCGTCCCCGAGGGTCGCGCCCAGCACCTGTTCCACCAGCCCCGTGCAGGTCCCGCAGGAGGCCGAGGCCTTGGTGGTCGCGCGGATCGCACCCAGATCGCCCGCACCCGCGTTGATCGCCGCCACGATATCGCCCTTGGACACGCCGTTGCAGCCGCAGATTTCTGCATCATCCGGCAAGGCTGCAACGGCCGCCATAGGGTCCAGCGGTTCGCCCCCCTGAAAGGCCGGACCGAAGATCAGGGTATCACGCATATCCGAGATGTCTTCGCCACCCTTGATCAGGCCGAAGAACCAGCTGCTGTCACTGGTGTCGCCGTAGAAGACCGCCCCGATGAGCCGGTCGCCCTCGATCACCAGCCGCTTGTAGACGCCCCGTGCGGGGTCGCGGAAAACCACGTTTTCGCGCCCCTCTCCCTCGGCGAAATCGCCCGCGCTGAACAGGTCGCAGCCTGTGACCTTCAGCTTGGTCGCGACCTCTTTCGGTACGAAGGCAGCCTCTTCGCCCAGCAGGGTCTTGGCGACAATCTTGGCCTGATCGTAAAGCGGCGCGACGAGGCCGAAGAGTTGCCCGCGATGCTCCACACATTCGCCCATCGCCAGGATATCGGGGTCCGAAGTCGCCATCTGGTCGGACACCGTGATGCCACGTTCAACCTCGATCCCCGCGTCATTGGCCAGCCGGGTTTCGGGACGGATGCCCACGGCCATGACCACCAGGTCGGCCGGGATCATTTCGTCATCCTGCAACAGCACGCCTTCGACCTGGCCGTCACCGACAATGGCCGCCGTCGAGGCCTGACAGCGCACGTCAATCCCTTTGTCCTCCAGCGCCCGGCGCAGCAGGTAGCCCGCGGCCTCGTCCAGCTGGCGTTCCATCAGGTGGCCCATCAGGTGCACCACGGTCACGTCCATGCCTCGCAGGGCGAGGCCAGCGGCGGCTTCGAGCCCCAGAAGGCCGCCACCGATGACGACGGCCTTGCCACCCCTGGCGGCCGCCTCGACCATCGCATTGGTGTCTTCCAGATCACGGTAGGCCACGACGCCCGGCAGATCCTTGCCCGGCACCGGGATGATGAACGGGGCCGAGCCGGTGGCGATCAGCAGCTTGTCGTAAGGAACTTCACCCTTCTCTCCCACCACCACCTTGCGGTCGCGGTCGATCGAGGTGACATGTTCGCCGAAGCGGCAGGTCACATTGTTCTGGGCATACCAGTCATCGTCATGGGTAATGATTTCGTCGTAGGTCTTGTCGCCCGAAAGGACCGGCGAGAGCATGATGCGGTTGTAGTTCCCACGGGGTTCCGCATTGAACAGGGTCACGTCATAGGCGTCCCGGTCGGCCTCGAAGAGGTGTTCCATCGCCCGGCCGGACGCCATGCCGGCCCCGATGATCACAAGTTTCTGGGTCATGTCTTTCACTCCGCTGCGAGGGCTTTGGAAGGTTTGGCAGGGGCCGATTTCGATTTCGGCTTCGCCCCGTGCTCGTACTCTTCGAGGAAGTCGAGCACCTCCTGCCTGTAGGTGTAGTAGTCGGGGTGCTCCAACAGCGCCTTGCGGGTGCGCGGGCGGGGCAGGTCGACCTTGGTGATCTTGCCGATCGTGGCTTGCGGCCCGTTGGTCATCATCACCACACGGTCGGCCAGAAGGATTGCCTCGTCCACGTCATGGGTGACACAGATGGCGGTCACTTTCGTGCGGTCCCAAACCTCCATCAGCACCTCCTGCAGTTCCCACCGCGTCAGGCTGTCGAGCATGCCGAAGGGCTCGTCGAGCAACAGCAGTTTCGGGCTGAGCGCAAAGGCACGCGCGATGCCGACACGTTGCTTCATCCCGTTCGACATGGAGTTGGCCGGGCGGTCCATGGCATCGCCCAGACCGACCCGTTCAAGGTAATATTCCACCACGTCCTGGCGCTCGGCCTGGCTGGCGCGCGGATAGACCTTGTCGACGCCGATGGCGACGTTTTCCTTGGCTGTCAGCCAGGGGAAAAGGTTCGGCGACTGGAACACCACGGCGCGTTCGGGATCCGCGCCCTGCACCGCGCGGCCATCGAGGTTGATCACGCCTTTCGAAATCTCGTTCAGCCCGGCGGCCATGGTCAGCACCGTGGACTTGCCGCAGCCCGAATGGCCGATCAGCGAGATGAACTCGCCCTTGTCGAGCTTCAGGTCGAAATCCTCGACCACGGTCAGCGGCCCCTTCGGCGTCGGGTAGATCTTGTGCAGCTGCGAGAACTCCAGATACCGGTCGGTGCGCAGGCTGTCCTTGGCGCGGGCATCAGCCTGCGCCTTGGGAATGTTGTGCGAGGCGGTGATGTTGGGCAGTTCCCTGGTCACGTCGACCTTGGCGGCCATGCCCACATCCATCAGGTAGTTGGTCACGTCGCGGCGCAGGGTCTTGAAGCCTTCGTGGTGGTTCATTTCGCCCCGGTCGCGCGGGCGCGGGATCTGGACCTTGAACTCCTGTCCCAGTGTGCCGTCCGGGTTCAGCGCGATGATGCGGTCGGCCAGCAGGATCGCCTCGTCCACATCATTGGTGATCAGCACGCAGGTCTTCTTGTCAGCCTGCCAGATCGCCTCGATCTCGTCGGCCAGATTGGCGCGGGTCAGCGCGTCCAGCGCCGACAGCGGTTCGTCCAGCAGCAGAAGCTCGGGGCTCATCGCCAGGGCGCGGGCCACGTTGACCCGCTGGCGCATCCCGCCCGACAGCTCTGCCGGACGGCGCGAGGCGGCGTGGGACAGGCCGACCATCTTGACGTAATGGGCGGTTTTTTTCTCCTTCTCGGCCTTCGACAGATCGGGAAAAATCGCGTCCACCGCCAGGGCCACGTTGCCGCTCACCGTCAGCCAGGGCATCAGCGAATAGCTCTGGAACACCACGCCGAGCGCCGGGTCCGGCCCGGTCACCGGCTTGCCCTTCAGCAGGACCTCCCCGGCATCCGGTTCGATCAGCCCGGCGATGGCGCTGATCAGCGTCGTCTTGCCGGAACCGGAGAAGCCGACAATGGCGATGAATTCGCCTTCCTCCACTGCCAGGTCGATGCCGTCCAGGACCACCGTGCGGTCAACCCCGGTGCCGTAGCCCTTGGTCAGTCCCTTGAGTTCGAGAAATGCCATGATCCCCGCCCCCTCAACGCGTTGCCGAGTGGGTGAACATGGTCTGCAGCGCCAGCATCACGCGATCCAGCAGG
>NZ_JASBTN010000085.1 GCF_030148435.1 Aliiroseovarius sp. | reverse complement strand
GATCTGGGCCGGCTCCGCCGCCACCTCGATGCGCTCGATCCGGTCCAGGAAGGGCGTGAAATACCAGGTCAGACGCGAAACCAGATCGTCCCAGAACCCCTGTTCGGACGATTGGCCGACAACATAGATATTTTTCTTGCTCATCTTCAATGAATACTCAGAAAAAACTCAGCCGGTCGGGTTTAGGAAACCCGCCAGGTGCCCGATCGCCGCGTGGCTGGCGCGGATCACCCCGTCGATCGTGTTCGAGCCGTTATGGGTGCCGAAAATGCAGCGCTCCATGTCCCGCAGGGGGCTGTCCATCGGCAGCGGTTCGACCTCGAAGACGTCGAGGGCGGCGGAATGCACCTGCCCCGATTGCAATGCGGCCACCAGGGCGGGCTCGTCGATCAGCGGCCCGCGCGCCACGTTGACGATGCGGATGCCGGGGCGGCAGCGCGCCAGCACGTCCGCGTCCAGCATGTGGTGGTTATGGGAGTTGAGCGCGCAGGTGAAGACCAGGAAATCCATATCCTCCACCCCTTCCGGCCAAGCGGCGCGTTGCAGCCCCGCGATGCCGGCGTCGCCCTCGATCCCCGGATCATAAGCGGTGACCTGCATTCCCAGTGCCTGAAGGCGGGTCACGACGTTGCGCCCGATGTCGCCTAGGCCGATGACGCCGGCGTGGCGCCCCGCCAGCGAGATGCCCGCCGGTTTCGGCCAGCCGCCCGCGCGCACGCCGCGGTCGATCGCGAAAAGCTGGCGCGCCAGCCCGACCACATAGGCCACGCCGATGTCGGCGACCTCCTGGCCGAACATCTGCGGCGTATTGGTGATCGGAAGCCCCAGGTCGCGGCAGGCGCCGAAATCCACGTTGTCGACCCCGACGCCCCATTTCACCGCCGCGCGCAGGCGGCCCTTCTGCCCGGCTTCGAACACCGCGCGGGTTGCCGGGTCGTCGCCGATGATCCAGCCGTCATAGCCCGGCAGCAGATCCTTGAGTTCTTCCTCGCTGAGGATCTGCGTGACCTGGGCGGGATGCAGCTTCAGCCCCTTCTCGGCGGCGGGATTCATGAAGCGGCCGATCTGGCCCAGCATCGGCGGGCAGGTGACGAGTATGTCCTTCATCATTCGGCGGCCCTTGCTGAGTTTGTCTTGATGGCGGCGACCGCACAGGCCAGATCCCAATCGTCCGGCGTGTCGATATCGACGCTTTCCAAGCCCGGCGTTTCGTACATCACGGGCGCGCGGCCAATGCGGGCATTCGTCGCGGCAAAGCTTTCGCGCGAGAAGATGTAGAGGCAGGAATTTTCCTCGAACCAGGGTTCGAGATCCTGGGTCTGCACCAGGTTGTCGGGATCGTGGTTCACCGGGCTGGTGTCCGCGCGGTAGAACCGGGTCTGGATGTGGTTGACCGTGAACAGGCTGTCGGCCTGCCCTGCGCCCTGTTTCTCGTGGTAAAGCGACAGCGCGCCGCGGATCGTGTCCGCCGACAGCATCGGGTTGGTGGTATGGGTCATCAGGTAGGTATCCGCCTCAATCGCCGCGATATCGTCGGCTAGGATCAGGTTCATCGACACGGTGTCGCCGCACAGCTCCGGGCGGCGGTCGCGGATGATCACGCGCGGGCCCTCGGTCAGCCCGTTCTCGGCCAGGATGTCGCGCGCGTCGGTGTTGATCACCACCGCGTCGATGTCCTCGATTGCCAGCAGGCTGTCGAGGATCCAGGCGAACAGCGGCTTGCCGTGCAGCGGGCGGAAATTCTTACGTTTCACCCGCTGGCTGTTGGCTTTCATCGGGAGAAGGGCGACGGTTCGGCTTGAGCCAGGCATTGAGGGATTCACTTTCGTTGACGGAAGGATAGAAGAAGCGGTCCTTGCGGGTCTGGGATAGACGGCGCTGATCGTTGTTGCCTACATAGGATCCCGCATATTGCGCCACCCGGTAGCGCAGGATGTCGTACCAATGGGCGCGCAGGTGGTGATTGCGCGCCGCCGAACGCCAGTCCAGCCAGATGCTGGAGAGGATATAGCGCAGCACGTCGAGTCGGCTCAGCTGCACCTCGGGCATGATCCGTTGCAGCGCCAGCGCCTCACGTTCGAAGCGACGGCGCACCGAGGTCCAGGTTTCCGAATGGTGGTGAAAGACCGATGCCTCGGCCACGTAGCCGACCTGGTGACCCGCGTCCACCAGCACCTTGGCCAGGGCCATGTCCTCGAGTCCGGTCAATTCCTCGTCGAAGCGATGCGCGGCCCAGGCCTCGCGGGTGATCGCGGAATTGGCATTGTTGCAGAAAAATCCCTCCTGCGGGACGGCGGAGGATTCGGGAAAATACTTGGCAAAGATCCGGCGTTCGGAGAAATAGCTGTCATCGTCGCCGACCTGGCGGCCGTAGGCATAGCTGACCACACCGTCGATCAGCGGCTGGCAAAGGTTTTGCAGCCAATGTTCGTCGACGGGGATGCAATGGCCCGAGATGAACACCAGGATATCGCCCCGGGCGAAATCGCAGCCCATGTTCAGCGACCGGCCAAAGGAGAATTCCTGCTTGGAGATGGTGGTGACGCGGGCGCCGTGTTCGCGCGCGATCTTGACGGTGTCGTCGGTGGAACCCGAATCGATCAGCACGACCTCATGGTCCAGCCCGGCGGTTTCCTGCCGTGCGATCATGGCCAGCAGGTCACCGAGATACCTGGCTTCATTCAATGTCCGAATGACAATGCTGGCCAGCATGGCTACAGCCCCCATAATAACGTCGTTTCCCTATAATAAGGAGAGCAGGGCTTAATCAACACGCCCCCCTGTAACGGCACAAGATGACACGAAAAATGCCGGCAGCCCCGGCTGTGGGTCATGGAACAGATCAAAATCATATGCCGAATAACTTCTTATAGTAAACCTTTTCGAAAATATCACAGGCCCCGTTCAGGGTGGCATCGACGATCCGGCGGCCCTCGGCGGCATAGATGTCGCGCGCGGCGCGGTAGGAGATTTCCGATTCCTCCAGGTTGGGCAGATCCCAGGTCTGGTCACGAAAGTAATCGGGGCTGAAATGGTTGGGGTCGGGTCCGGCCAGGTGTTGCGGCGCATCGGGGGTGCCGTGCGCCTCGAAACGGTGATCCATGCCGATGATCACCACCTCCGAGAACCCCATGTAGTACGCAATCTGAAGCGCGGCGTGGGTGACGGTATGGCCCTCGTGCACGCCCATCGTGATGTCGCGGTAGAACCGCCCCCCAAGCCCGGTGGTATGGATGTGATAGGTCAGCGCATCCTGGGACAGCAGATCGGCGGCGCGCGAGGTCAGGAACTTGATGCAGGTCATCGCGCGAAAGGCCGCCGCCTCCTGGGCGATGACGCGGTCGTTCACCGCCACCAGGTAGCGCGGATAAAAGCCGAAGCGCGGCAACCCGAGATGGATCTTGTTGAGCCCGAAGGTCACCTCGCGGCGCAGGAACGACAGGTCCATGTGGTTGAGCGAGGGCCCGTTGCACACGATCACCGCGCGCGCGCCTGCATGCAGGTCGCGGAACCGCAATAGCGGCGAGGCCGGATCGGCGGGCACGGGATACTCCATGGGGCGGGTCCTTCGACAGGGGTGCCGCCCCGGTACGTCAGTGCCGCGGGAAAATCAAGACCGGGCGGACCGATGGTTAACGCGCCGCGCGCCGCGGCGCGAAACCCTCAACCTTTCTGTCCCTAGACTGGCCGCCACCCGCCACCATTCCCGGAGAGCGCCCATGTCGCAGACCTCGCCCCGCCTCGACCTGCCCTACCTGCAACCGGCCCAGGCCCAGAAGCACGTTATCCACAACGAGGCGCTGCGCCGGCTCGATTTCTTCGTGCACCGAGCGTGCAGGGCTTCGACGCGCAGAACCCGCCCGCCGCGCCCGCGCCGGGCGACAGCCACACGCAGCTTCGTAGCCATCTTGCGGACTTTCTTGATGCTTACAACTTCGCAAGGCGTTTGAAGACGCTCAACGGCCTCACCCCCTACGAATACGTCTGCAAAATCTGGACATCAGAACCAGATCGATTCATCCTAAATCCGATCCACCGGATGCCGGGACTGAACACCTAGAGGAAGCGCGATTGCAGGGTCCGCAGGCGGGTCCATTCGTCATGGAACTCCGGGTCGTGAGGATCGGTGGCGGTTTCGTGAATCATGTCGATCAGGATCTCCACGGTCTGGTGCCAGTCCTGCTCCCTGACCCAGGCCTTGCCGCGGTGGATCAGGCCCTTGCGATGGCACGGCTCGGATGCAAGCCGCGATAGCGCCGCTGTCAGCGCTCCGGGATCATCGGCGGGCACCATCTCAACCGCCTCTTTCACGATTTCGTCCGAAGCCCCCGCTGTTGTGGTGATGACCGGGCAGCCGCGGGCCATGGCGTCCAGAACCGGCAACCCCGCGCCCGCGCGGGCCACCGGGAAGGACAGCGCCATGGCCCCGGAATAGGCCGCGGCAAGGTCGAGACCGGGGCCGGGATCGAGAAAGGTCACCCGCACGCCGGCCTCCTCGCGAAGCGCCTCCGGAACCTGCCCGATGCAGAGGATATCGAGTGGCCCGAAATCGATCTGCCCGATGGCGGCAAGGGTGGTGGCAAGGGATTCTCGCGGATCCGGAACACAAGGCGCGCCAAGACACAGGACATAATCGTCGCCAAGACCCTGCGTTTGCCTGAACGCCTCGACCCGATTCTGCGATACCGGCTCGAACCGGCCCTCCTCGCGCCCCGCGTGGCCCACCCGGACCGTTTCCGGCGGTCTTTCGGGGTAAAATGAGACAACATCGTCCCGAGTCTGCTCCGAGGGACACAGCAGTCGCGCCGCATAGGTCAGGGCAAGATCCTTCTCGACATCGCAGGGATGCATCGGCGCGAGATCGCGCAACTGTGCCACCATATCCTGAACGATGCTGATCAAGGGTGTCTTCAGCGGTGTGGTCCACAAGCTGCCCAGAACGACATCAATATCATAATGGTCGCATACCCGCTGAATCAAAGCCGAATCCACAGGGCCGGACCAGCTTGACTGAACCATCGGAAAGGGAATACGGGTCGCGGCCGGCACGGCGGCAAGATCGCTCAGCCCGCCCCTATCGAGCACCAGGACATCCAGGCTTCGGGCGGCCATCAGGCGTGGGCTCAGGGCCTGGCAATAGCGCGCGGCGCCGCTTTCGGGCAGGGCGGCAACCGCGACGGCATCGACCAGCACTCTGACGGGGGCGCCCGTATGGGTCCGTTTCGCAGACATCACCGGCATCAGCTCCGCTCGGGCCAGCGCGCGGCGGCCAGCCCGACAAGCGCGCGATGGGTCATCTCGGCCCGGCTGACGGCGGTCGAGGGGGGCGAGTCGAACCGCCCGCCCAACAGCTCCAGAAACGCAGCATCGTTACAGATGACGGCCTCATCGACCGCCGCTCGCCCGTGGCGCTGCCAGATCTCGCGCGCTTCCTGCGGCCCGCGCGATCCGCGCCGCGTCGAAAGCCCGTCGGCATTCTGGAAATAGGCGGTATGGGGGCTGTTGCTCTTGTAAAAGCACTTCCCCGCCAGCGCGGCCCGTGCCCAGAATTCATTATCGGCGGCGGAGTGGAAGGCGGGATCGAACAGGCCCAGGTCATCATGCAGCGACCGGCGCCACATCGGCGCGTTATGGGGGGCGTTCTCGCGCATGATATTCTCGGGCGTGACCAATGGTAGATCGCTCTTGATTCCGATTTGCGAAAGATGATCGAACCCGAGCCCATAGTCGAGCGTATAGAGAAAATCCTGATAGACGACATCGACAAACGGGAGCGCGGACAGGATACGTGCCTGGATCTCCAGGCTGTCGGGGCGGCGCAGGTCATCCAGATTGGCATTGGTCAGGTAAGACCCGTGCGCCATGCCGATGGCGGTATTCCAGGCCTCATATACCGTCACCCGTTCAGACAGGCGGCGATACAGGATATTCGGATGCTCTGCCTGGCGGGCCTGGATGGCCGAGGCTTCACCCTCAGGCGAGGCCGCATCCACGATGATCACATCGACATGATCCTCGAAGATCGTCTGCGCGATCATCGAGTCGAGAAAACTCTCGATGAATTGCCCGGCCTTGTAGAGGCTGACCAGGACGGACACGCGCTGATCCTTGGCAAGCGGTGCGAACCCGCCGATTGCGGCCGGATCCACCCCATCATCCTGCCTGGCCTTGATGGCGACGGCGGGCGGCGCATCCTCGGCCCGGTCGGCAAGGTCTTCCTTGGCCGCGGTCCAGTCCTCGGTGCCGACCATCCGGGTCGTTCCCATGACCCGAAACCGCCCCGGATCGTAGGAGGGCGGCGTATCCTGGAGCACCGTTGCCTCAAGCTCGGCAAAGGCGGCCATGGACATTTCGTCGAAGAGGTTCTGGCGGGTCAGCGTGCCCGCCAACCGGATACGCTGCCGTTCGATCTCCAGCGCATCGGGAAGACGGTTTTTTGTCAGCAGGTAGACTAGTTGGATGAAGGGGCCGGTTTCATACGCGTCAAACCGGCGTGCAGGGTGTTTTTGATGCGCTTCCTGGCTTCGCGAAATCCGTTCGACCACATCGAACCTGTCAAGGCCGCTGACCTCCATCTCGCGCTGCCAGGCATCAATCTCCGCCGGGGCGGGATGCCGCCCCAGATGCCAGGAATATCCTTTCTCGATCGCGAACCGGACAAGATCAGGCTTGGCGTTTTCCATGCAGCCTTTCCCCAGATTTCAGGGCCGCTTGATCCCGTTGATCCCGGGGGCGGCGGTCATCCATGAAAAAAGGCCTCCGAAAGGAGGCCATTTTCCGTTTTCAGACGATGCGCCGTTCAGTCGCTGGTGCCCGTGGTCGTGGTGGTCGAGCCCGAGGAATCGTCATCCCCGATCAGGATCACGGCCAAGGCCAAGCCGCCCGCGGCGGCGGCAATGGTGCCAGCGTTCACGGCGGTGCCACCCAGACCAGCGGTCGTGGTGGTGGTTGCGCCGCCGGGCAGGTAGCCAAGCGCGCGGCCGCGTTCGGCCTGTGCCGCGGTCAGCGTGCAGGACCCGGTGGCCAGGTTCACTGCGCCGCCAAGCTCGTTGCACTGGTCGACAGAGATTGCGCTTGCCGCGGTTGCGGCGAAGGTTGCTGCCGTTGCGACAGCCAGAAAGGTCTTCGAAAGTTTCATCGAGCCGGTCTCCAATTCATTTCACTGTCGGATTTATCACGGGCAGGGGGGCAGTTCAACAAAGGAGGGACGGGTTTGGCCAAAAATCGCCATGTGGGTCGTCACATGCCTAATTCCGCACCTCTTCCAGCGCCACATAGCCCAGATCCGACCCCGCCCATTGCCGCGATTGCCAGATCGTGCCGCCTGCGCCGCGCCAATAGGTGTTGACGAAGATCGGAGCGGGGCGGCCCTGCGCATGGCAGGTCTCTTGGTAGCGCTGCGTGTCATAGCTGCGCCCCAGAACGTCAACGCGTTCACGGGTTTGTGGTTCCAGTCGGCAATAGAGCCGATGCGTCTCAACCTGGTTCAACCCGTTCAAGCCTCTGAAAAGACGCGCATATTCGGTTGCATTGCCCTCGGCCAGGGCCTGCGCCAGCGGTGCCGTTTCCAGGCTGTGCAGATCGGTGCCGAAGCCGCGCGTGTTGCGCAAAAGCCCGCCCGCGGTGGTGATCGTATCGCCATCCAGGCTGCGCCAGACAATGGCCCCGCGCACCTCCTGGTATTGCAGAAGCCCCGCCGAGATGCCGAGCGCCTCGATTCTGGCGACCAGCACCGGCTGCGTGATACCCGCCTCGCGCAGCGAGGCGCGGGTGGCGGTGAACTGTGGCGGGGCGGCATCATCGCCGCGGTTGAACAGCCCGCCGCGCAGCATGTTCAAGGCCTGCGCCGCGGTGCTGGCATTGTCGCCCTGGCCGCCACCGAGCACG
>NZ_JASBTN010000080.1 GCF_030148435.1 Aliiroseovarius sp. | reverse complement strand
TCCGGGCAGGCTTCCGGGGCGGAAAAGTGGCGCGGTTGACGGGGCTCGAACCCGCGACCCCCGGCGTGACAGGCCGGTACTCTAACCATCTGAGCTACAACCGCGCTTTGCCTTTCGGCTATGTGTGGATCGGGATCCGGTCCCGTCCCGATACCCTCTCCCGGGTCGGGTGGCAGCGGTGGCGCGGTTGACGGGGCTCGAACCCGCGACCCCCGGCGTGACAGGCCGGTACTCTAACCATCTGAGCTACAACCGCTCACTGCCGTCCCCTCTCGGGAACTGTCCGGGCGTTCTAGAAGCGCATGGCGGGGGCGTCAAGCGCTTTACGAAAGCTTCGGGAAAAAAAATGGGCGCCCCAACGAATGCCCCTCCGGCGGTGATTGCACAGTGGCCTGTCGACCGTTACTTTTCCGCCCCAGGAAGGAAACCCTGATGGATCTGACGCTCGAACAATTGCAAGGCATGACGGACACCCAGGTTTGGGAGATGGTCCGGCAGGCGTTGCTGCAGGTCGTGTTTGCAGGGGACTCGCGCCTGTCCCCGGTCTTCATCGCCTCGACGATCCTGATCGCACTGGCCCTTTGGCTGGCACGCCGCCCGGGAGAAGGGTTTTGGGCCTGGCTTTTTCCCCGCCGCGTCTATCGCACCAAATCCTTCTGGGTCGACGTCAAGCTCTGGCTCACCGGCGGTGTGCTGCGAGTCCTGGGACTTTTCTCGATGCTGGCCTTCGCCCCCTTGCTTGCGGACCGGATCCAGGTGTTTCTGGCCGGGGACCAGTCACCGCAAAGCAGCTGGCCGCCAATTCTGATCGGCCTGATCCTGTTCGCCACGAGCGATTTTGTCGGCTATTGGGTGCACCGGCTGTTTCACGAGCGCCCTCGGCTCTGGCCCTTTCATGCCCTGCACCATTCCGCCGAACAGCTGAACCCGATCACCGTCGCACGCAAGCATCCGGTCTATGACATCTTTGCGGCGATCGCGCGGGCGCTGCTGACTGGGCTGGTGCAGGGGCTGCTGCTGGGCCTTGTCGTAGGCAGCGTGGATATCGCCACGATCATGGGGGCAAACCTGTTCTACTATGCGTTCAACCTGGCCGGGGCGAACCTGCGCCACACCCATATCTGGCTAAGCTGGGGTCCGGTGGCGGAACATGTCCTGATCTCGCCCGCGCAGCACCAGGTCCACCATTCAATCGACCCGGTCCATTTTGACAAGAACTATGGCGAAGTGCTGGCGATCTGGGACTGGGCCTTCGGTACGCTCTACGTCCCGCGCGGAGACGAAAAACTGGAGTTCGGTCTGGCCGACCAGAAAGGACGCCGCATCGCCCAGCCGCATGACAGCTGGCGCAGCGCGATGATCGAACCCTTCACGGCCTCGTTCAACCGCTCCAGACGACGCAGCCGCGCGGCGGCAGGACGTTTGACCTCGCAGAGCGCTGACCCGGACTGACCGCAAACCCACACCTTCCCTGCCGGGCGACTCGGCGCCTTTGGCGAAACATTCCGCGCCGCTCTGGCATCCCCATGCGACTCCGGTCAGACTGCGCACATAACGAAAAGACAGGGCAGACATGAGCAGCGTCAAGGAACAGTATGAGGCCTACCCTTATCCCGAACGGGATCCGAAGGACGAAAAGCGCCGTCTGATCACCGGCTCCCCATCCCACCCGCTGGAGATGGACCAGTTCCTGTGGAACGGCAAACGGGACTGGACGAAACCTCTGAAGGCCCTGGTCGCGGGTGGCGGAACCGGCGATGGGTTGATTCAGCTCGCACAGGTGCTGACTGGCGCAAGACGGCCCTATCAGATCACCTATATCGATCTGTCCACCGCCTCGCGCGCCATCGCCGAAGAACGGGCCCGAATGCGCGGGCTGAAGAACATCACCTTTCTCACCGGCAGCCTGCTCGACGCCCCGGAATTGGGACCGTTCGACTATATCGACTGCTGCGGCGTGCTGCACCACCTGCCGGAACCGCAGGCCGGTTTCGACGCGCTCGGCCGGGCGCTGGCGCCCGAGGGCGGGCTGGGCTTCATGGTCTACGCCCCCTATGGGCGCAGCGGGGTCTATCCGCTGCAGGATGCCTTTGCGAGGCTGCTTGCGGGCCTGCCGCCGAAGCAGCGCCTGCGCGAGGGGCGCAGGATCCTGGCCAATCTGCCAAAGAACCATCCCTTTGCGCAGAACCGCGTGGTCGGCGACCACAAACGCAGCGATGCGGGGTTCTATGACCTTCTGCTGCATTCCACCGACCGCCCCTACCGGGTAGGCGAAGTCGTGCAGGCGCTGGATCACGCCGGATTGCGCCTTGCGGGGTTCACCAGCCCGGCGCTTTACGATCCCTCGGACCTGACCGGCGAGATGCCCCTGCCCGAGGATCCCGTCGCGCGCATGAGCCTGGCCGAAGAGCTGCGCGGAACCATCCGCATGCACACCGGCTACGCGGTCCCGAAGCCCCGCGCCGAGACGGTCGCGGATGGGCACGACCTGTCCCAGGTGCCGCATCTCAAAGGCGTCGCCGCCGCGCCCCTGGCGCGGGAGATCGAAAAACGCGGTCAGATCAAGATCAAGACTGAGGGCGCGCAGGTCACGCTGAAACTGGACAAGGCCATCGCCCCGCTGGTGGCCGGCATGAACGGCCGCACCCCCCTGGCACAACTGGGAAAGCGTGCCGGTATCGACCCGATCGCCATGGCGGCCCTTTGGTATCCAGCAAGCACGGCCCTGCTTCGCCACGGGCTGATCCACTACTCGCGCCTGCTGTGCTGACCCGCCGGGAGACCCTGATCAAACCGACCCGGTCAAAGGGGCTGGCACAGGCGTTCCGGACGGGAGGAATGGTGGGTCGTGAGAGGCTCGAACTCCCGACATCTTCGGTGTAAACGAAGCGCTCTACCAACTGAGCTAACGACCCCCGAGACCTGCGTCATACATGGGGCACGGGGGGGCTTGCAAGCCCCTTGGCAGGGAAATCGGTCGGGTGCAACACGGGCGGACAGGTCATTGGCGCCTGCCCCGCACGCTTAGCTGCGCATAGGCGCCTAAATCCCGAGGCCCGTGAAGGTGCGACCAGCCATGCACAGGGGGAGAAGGATGGAAGGAGAATGGTGGGTGATGAGGGATTTGAACCCCCGACATCTTCGATGTGAACGAAGCGCTCTACCACTGAGCTAATCACCCGATGGCGCGCTTTCTAGCGTCACTCGGCGGCCTCTGCAAGGGGGTCGCCCCCACCTTTTTCAGTCTTTTTCCGTCGCAGTTTGCAGACCATCACTTCGGCTGCGCCCGCGTCCCTCACCCGGGCCACGCGCATCACGCCAAGAGGTTGAAGTTTCAGAATTTCCTTGCGGTCCAGAGCCTCTCCCAACTCGGCCAGCATGGCTTCGACCAGGGGGCGGGCCTGGGCTTTTCGCACCCCCGCGCGGCTGGCCACACGTTCGACAAGAGCACGTTTGTTCATGGCGACCGAACCGGTCGTCACCCCCTGGGGTCCGGGGGCCGGGGGCGTTTGCGCGGCCTTCACGGCACCACCCGTCTGCGCCATATCGGGAGCTTCCGGCTTGGCGGAAATGGATACGGGAGCCGGCTTTTCCGCAACAACCCTGGTCGCTGCAGCCCGGGCGGCGCTGACGGCCCTGGCCGTCGCCGCCTTGCGCGGTGCCGAGCTGGCGGCAGCCTTGGAGGACGCCGCGCGCACTGCCGTTTTTCCGGCCTCGCCGCTGACGGATGTGGATTTGGTGCTGCTGATCCGCGTGCTGCTCTTGCGGGTGCTCTTCTTGCGTTTGCTCACCATGTCACTGCCCTGTTCCGGTTCTGCCTGCGGCTTTATTGTTTCCATTTGGGAACAGGTTAGCGCAAATTCCCTTAGAAATCCAGCGTCATGCGGGGGTACACCACAAGATGTAGCGGTTCCGGGGCGGTCTACGACAAGCCCTCGCCTGCCCAACAAAACGTCTCAACAGGAAAAGGCGCACCGTCTCCGACGCGCCTTTTCAACTCGTTCGCCAGCGCCCCATGGGGCAGGCAGGATCAGTGCGCCGTGCGCCCTGCCCGGTCCTCTTCGCGCTTCAGCGCGGCTTCGGCCGCGGCGGCTTCCTCGGCCGCCTCATCCCATTCCACCGGTTCGGGTTCCTTTACCAGCGCCAGTTTCAGCACTTCACGCACATGGGTCACGGGAATGATCTTCAGCCCGTCCTTCACATTGTCCGGAATGTCGGCCAGGTCTTTCTCGTTCTCCTCGGGGATCAGCACGGTCTTGATACCGCCACGCAGGGCTGCCAGCAGCTTTTCCTTGAGCCCCCCGATCGGCATCGCATTGCCGCGCAGGCTGACCTCGCCGGTCATGGCAATGTCCTTGCGCACCGGAATGCCGGTCAGCACCGAGACGATCGAAGTCACCATGGCCAGGCCGGCCGAGGGCCCGTCCTTGGGCGTGGCGCCATCGGGCACGTGCACGTGGATGTCCCATTTCTCGAACTGCGGCGGTTTCACCCCGATCCTCGGGCTGATCGAGCGCACATAGCTCGACGCCGCGTCGATCGACTCCTTCATCACGTCGCCCAGCTTGCCGGTGGTCTTCATCCGGCCCTTGCCGGGCAGGCGCAGCGCTTCGATCGACAGCAGGTCGCCACCGACCGAGGTCCAGGCCAGGCCGGTCACGACACCCACCTGGTCTTCCTGTTCGGCCAGGCCGTAGCGGAACTTCTGCACGCCCAGGAAATCTTCCAGCGTGTCCGGAGTGACCTCGACCCTGTCGGTCTGCTTGCGCACGATCTTGGTCACGGCCTTGCGCGCCAGCTTGGCGATCTCGCGTTCCAGGTTCCGCACACCCGCCTCACGGGTGTAGTAGCGGATCATATCGGTCAGGGCCGCATCCGTCAGCACGAATTCGTCCTTTTTCAGACCGTGGTTCTTGACCTGTTTCGAGATCAGGTGCTGCTTGGCAATTTCGGATTTCTCGTCCTCGGTATAGCCGGCCAGCGGGATGATCTCCATCCGGTCCAGAAGCGGTCCCGGCATGTTGTAGCTGTTGGCCGTGGTCAGGAACATCACGTTCGAGAGGTCGTATTCGACCTCCATATAGTGATCCACGAAAGTGGAGTTCTGTTCCGGATCAAGCACTTCCAGCATGGCCGACGCCGGGTCGCCCCGGAAATCCTGGCCCATCTTGTCGATCTCATCGAGCAGGATAAGCGGGTTCGTGGTCTTGGCCTTTTTCAGCGCCTGGATGATCTTGCCGGGCATCGAGCCGATATAGGTCCGGCGATGGCCGCGGATCTCGCTTTCATCGCGCACCCCGCCCAGCGAAATGCGGATGAATTCGCGCCCGGTGGCCCGCGCCACGGATTTGCCCAGCGAGGTCTTGCCCACGCCCGGCGGGCCGACGAGGCACATGATCGGCCCCTTCAGCTTCTTCGAGCGCTGCTGCACGGCGAGATATTCGACGATGCGTTCCTTGACCTTTTCCAGCCCGTAGTGGTCTTGATCCAGCACGTCCTGTGCGTTGTTCAGATCCTTCTTCACGCGGGATTTCTTGCCCCACGGGATCGAAAGCATCCAGTCGAGGTAGTTGCGCACGACGGTGGCCTCGGCCGACATGGGCGACATGTTCTTGAGCTTCTTCAGCTCGCCATCGACCTTTTCGCGCGCTTCCTTGGACAGCTGGGTGGATTCGATCTTTTCTTCCAGTTCGGCGATTTCCGACTGGCCTTCGTCTCCATCGCCCAGCTCCTTCTGAATGGCTTTCATCTGCTCATTCAGATAATATTCGCGCTGGGTGCGCTCCATCTGGGATTTGACGCGGGTCTTGATCTTCTTCTCGACCTGCAGGACGGACATTTCGCCCTGCATCAGCCCATAGACCTTCTCAAGCCGCTCGGCCACGTCGAGGGTTTCCAGCAGCTCCTGCTTCTGGTCGACTTCCACGCCGAGGTGGCCGGCAACGAGATCGGCCAGTTTGTCGGGCGCGCGCGTTTCGGAGACAGCCGCCAGCGCCTCTTCGGGGATGTTTTTCTTGACCTTGGCGTAGCGTTCGAATTCTTCGCCCACCGAGCGCAGCAGCGCCTCGACGCTTTGCGGGTCGCCGGCGGTTTCCTCCAGTAACACGGCGGAGGCTTCGAAAAACGCCGGGTTGTCGTGGAATTCGGTGATCTGCACGCGCGCCTGCCCCTCGACCAGCACCTTCACGGTGCCGGCGGGCAGCTTCAGGAGCTGAAGCACATTGGCCAGCACACCGCTGCGGTAGATTCCATCGGAATCGGGTTCGTCGACGGAGGGGTCGATCTGGCTCGACAGCAGGATCTGCTTGTCGTCCTGCATGACCTCTTCCAGCGCCTTCACACTCTTCTCGCGACCGACGAAGAGAGGCACGATCATGTGGGGGAAAACCACGATGTCGCGCAGGGGCAGGACGGGATAGGACGGGCTCAGTTGCTCGGTCATGGGTTATCCTTGTTCTTGGGCAGACGGCAGGGCCCCGATCAGCGGCAGCACATCCCGTCTCCTGTTCACGGTCAGTTAACATGGGGCCGAAATGCCCGGGTTTCAACAACGCACTGGCCGACGCGTTGCAGGTATTTTGGCGACCCGTCTCTGGAACCACAAGGGCACGGGGCCTGATATCCACAGAATAACGGATAAGATTTGCACTTTTCACGATTACGTGCGGCCATGCGCGGTGAATTGGGGCGTCAGGCGGCTTTCCGGGCGAGGCTTTACAGCGGCACAGGGTGAAACGGCGGGTTTCCGGCGCCACCAGCCTGCGCCGCTCCGATCTTCTGTCAGGCCGGGCGTCTGCAAGGCGCCGGCCGAAATGTGCTATACTGGGACACACCCCGTCCGAACGGGGGACATTTTCAGGGAGAAAAACTATGCCCGAACTCAAGTATACCACGATTACCGTTGCGTCCTGCGATCCCGATTACCTGGAAACCGCCTATGGGCACTGCACCGACATTGCCGCGGGGCTGATCACCTCCGGTCATGCGATCTCGGCCCGGTTCGGCCAAATCCTGACCGGCGACCATGTTGGCTGCATCATCTTCTTTGCCACCTATTCCGGGCTGGGGCCGATGGGCGCGGGGATGGATCATGTAAACCATTCCGATGCGTTCAAGGCGATGGGCAGCTCCGGCAAGGCGCGGCTGGTGATACGCAACATTCTCAAGCTCGAGGACGTGTTCCTGACCGAGCCGCCCGCGATGGAGCCGACCGTCGGCGTTGTCACCCGCTTCAGCTCGCCCACGCCCTACGTCGAGGAAATGAAAAGCCTTCTGCCCATTTTTGCGGGCAACGGCGCGCTGATCACCCGCTATGGCACACTGATGACCGGCTCGGCCGCCGGTCAGCGGCTGATGGCGGTGGCCTACCCGTCGATGGAGGCGATCGAAGCCACCTATGACGCCCTGGCTGCAAGCGACGCCTATATCAACGCGGTCTCCGGCGCCGAGGTCAGCTTCCGCAATATCTTCCGCTTCGCGCCGTAGGGGTCACACCGGCGCGATGTCGCCCAATGCGCGGGTGGCGTGGAAATCGGCCTCCCATTCGGCGAATGTGCCCGCGGCGATGGCCTCGCGCATGCCCTGCATGATCTCCTGGAAGTAATGCAGGTTGTGCCAGGTCAGGAGCATGCCGGAGATCATCTCGTTGGACCGGTACACATGGTGCAGGTAGGCGCGCGAATAGTCGCGGCAGGCGGGGCAGGTGCAGGCCTCGTCCAGCGGGCGCGGATCGTCGGCGTGGCGGGCGTTCTTGATGTTCACCACGCCGCGCCGGGTAAAGGCTTGGCCCGTGCGCCCCGAACGCGACGGCAGCACGCAATCCATCATGTCGATGCCGCGTTTCACCGCGCCCACGATGTCGTCGGGCTTGCCCACGCCCATCAGGTAGCGCGGCTTGTCGGTCGGCAGATAGTCGGGCGCATAGTCGAGGCAATCGAACATCGCCTGCTGCCCTTCGCCCACGGCCAGCCCCCCGACCGCGTAGCCGTCGAATCCGATCTCCGTAAGCGCGCGGGCCGATTCTTCGCGCAGGTCCCGTTCCAGCCCGCCCTGCATGATACCGAACAGAGCGTGGCCGGGGCGGTCGCCGAACGCGTCTTTCGACCGCTCCGCCCAGCGCATCGACAGGCGCATGCTTTCCGCGATGCGTTTGCGATCTGCGGGCAGCGCGGGGCATTCATCGAAACACATGACAATATCCGAGCCCAGCAACCGCTGGATCTCCATCGACCGTTCCGGGGTCAGCTCGTGGCGTGAGCCGTCGATATGGCTTTTGAAGGTCACGCCCTTCTCAGTCAGTTTGCGCAGATCGGCCAGCGACATCACCTGAAACCCGCCCGAGTCCGTCAGGATCGGCCGGTCCCAGTTCATGAACCTGTGCAAGCCCCCCAGCCGGTCGATGCGTTCGGCGGTGGGGCGCAGCATCAGGTGATAGGTGTTGCCCAGCAGGATATCGGCGCCGGTTTCGCGCACGTTTTCAGGCAGCATCGCCTTGACGGTGCCTGCGGTGCCCACCGGCATGAAGGCGGGGGTGCGGATATCCCCGCGCGGGGTGGAGATCACCCCGGTGCGGGCCTTGCCATCGGTGGCATTTAATTTGAACGAAAACTTGGTCATGGGCGCGTGATACGCCACATGAACCTGGAAGCAAAGGCCATGCGTTGCGAGCCGGAATTTTCAAAAATCCGGTCCGCTTTCTTCGAAGGAATCGGCTACCTCCTCAGCTGCCCGCACACATCCGGTCGAATTTCGCCGCGCAGATGAAGTCGTTTTCAGTCAACCCACCCGCCTCGTGGGTGGTAAAGACCACCTGACAGTAGCCCCAGCCGAAGCTGATGTCCGGGTGATGCCCTTCCCTGTCGCCCAGGAAGGCGGCGAGGTTGGCGTGATAGGTCGCCTTGGCAAAGCCCTTGAACTCCAGTCGCTTGACCAGGTTGACCCCGTCGATGCGCCAGCCGTCCAGTTGCGCCAGCAGCGCCTCGGCCTCGGCCGCGTCCAGTGGCGCCACGCCCCCTCGGCAGGGCACGCAGTCCTTGTTGCTCAGATCACAGGTGTCAGACATTCCCCTACCCCGCTTCGTCTTCATAGGTCGGCGCAAACAGGCCCCGCGCCTGGGCCGCTTTCACATCCGCCATCAGATCGCGATCGGCGGCGGCAAACAAGTCGTCCAGGTCCTCCAGAACGAAATAAAGCGGCTGGTGGATGTCGATCCGGTAGGGGGTGCGCAGGATGTCCGTCACGTCGAAGGAACGCAAGATCGGCTTGCCCGACGCCCCCTCCCCCACGCTCCACGGCAGCTCGGTCGGTGAACTTGCCAGCCCGGACCCCAGTGCCTTGACCTGGCCGCCTTCCCGGGTCAGGCCGAACTCGATGGTGAACCAGTAGAGCCGGATCAGCCAGCTGTAGTCCTCCGGCTCTGCCTTCAGCCCCGCCTTGCCGATCGCCTGGCTGAACCCGGCGAAACGCGGATCGGTCAAGAGCGGCGTATGGCCGAAAACCTCGTGGAAGATATCCGGCTCCTTGATATAGTCAAAATCCTTCCGTGAGCGGATGAAACTGGCCGCCGGGAAGGTCCGCTCCGAGAGCATGCCGAAGAACTTGCCGAACCCGATGAGCGCGGGCACCGGTTCGACGCGCCAGCCGGTCAGCCCGCCAAGCGTGGCAGACAGGTCGGTGCATTGCGGAACACGGTCGCGTGGCAGCGCCATCTTCGCGAGCCCCGCGCGATAGGGCGCCGCCATATGACGCGCAACGGCGGGCAGTTGCCGGGCGACAAGGTCACGCCAGACCGCGTTTTCTTCCTCGGTGTAATGGATATGACCGAAGTCATCCGGGGTCTTGGCCTCATAGGCGGATTTTTTGCTCATCTCACCCTCCTCTCCAGAAAGAATATCACATGTTAAGCGGATGAATTTGCCCCATGCTTGACATGGATCTTCGTTTTCAGGTCAAATATTGCTAGAAATTGCGAGCGAGAGAAAAATTTGACCCAGCTTGATCCACA
>NZ_JASBTN010000060.1 GCF_030148435.1 Aliiroseovarius sp. | reverse complement strand
CGCATGCCGCCGGAGAACTGGTGCGGGTAGTCGTCGATCCGGCGTTCCGGTGACGGGATGCCGACGGTGGCGAGGAGGTCGACGGCGCGTTCTCGTGCCGCCTTGCCTGTGAGGCCCATGTGCAGCTCGATCGGCTCGATCAGTTGGGTGCCGACGGTTCGCACCGGGTTCAGCGACGTCATCGGATCCTGAAAGATCATGGCGATCTGATTGCCGCGCACCCGACGTATCTCCCGGTCGGACAGCGACAGGAGATCGGCGGCACCGAAGGTCGCCGTCCCTGACACTCGAGCGGGGGGTGTGGGGAGGAGCTGGAGCAACGCCAGCGCGGACACCGATTTGCCGGATCCGGACTCCCCGACGATCGCCAACGTCTCACCCCGGTCGATGTGATAGGAGATCCCGTTGACCACGTGGGCGGTGCCGGTGCGGGTGCCGAACTCGATCCGGAGATCCTGGACGTCCAGTACACGCTCGCTCATTTCGTGCCCCGCGATTCGATGACCGACCGCTGCTGCGGATCGAGGGCGTCACGCAGTCCGTCTCCCAGGAAGTTGAACGACATGACCGTCAGCAGGATGGCCAGGCCGGGGAACACCGCCATCCACCACTTGTTCGACAACAGGTGATCGCGGCTTTCCGACAGCATGCTGCCCCATGTCGGCACATCCGGCGGCACGCCGAGGCCGAGGAAGGACAGCGCCGCCTCGGACAGGATCACCCCCGCCACGTTGAATGACGCGATCACGGTCAGCGGCGCGATGATGTTGGGCAGGATGGTGCGGAAGAGGATCGAGAACGTGCTGTCGCCCATTGCGCGGGCGGCCTCGACATATTCCTTTTCGCGCAAGCTGAGTGTTTGCGCCCGCACGATCCGCGCATAGGTGATCCATTGACCGATGCCGAGGACCAGGATGATGTTGACCAGCCCCGGCCCCAGCACGACCAGGAACATGATCGCCAGCAGGATGAAGGGAAAGGCCAGCTGGATATCGCCAAGCCGCATGAGCACATCGTCGATCCAGCCACCGAAATAGCCCGAGACCAGCCCCGCGATGGTGCCCAATGTGCCACCGACGGCAATCGCCGCGACACCCACAAGCAATGACACGCGCGCCCCGTAGAGCAGCCGCGACAGCACGTCCCGGCCCAACTGGTCGGAGCCGAGCCAATAGGTCAGGCTGCCTGCCCCGGCCTCGCCGGGTTCCAGCAACCGCATCATGATGTTCTGCCGATTCGGGTCGAACGGCGCCAGCCAGGGCCCGAAGATGGCCACGAAGGTCACGACAAGCAGGATCAGCATCCCCACCAGCGCCCATCGGCTGGTCAGCATGCTCTGGAAGGCGCGGCGCAGTTCCTTGCGGCGGTAGGACGTTGCCATGCCGGAAACGGCCTGGGTGTCGGCGCTGCTCGGGGCGGGTGAAGTAGCGGCCATGTCGCGCTCCCTAGAGTTTCACGCGCGGGTCGAGGCGCGCGTAGATCAGATCGACGATGAGGTTGAGAAGAATGAAGATGACGGCCAGCAGGATCACCGAGGCCTGCACCACCGGAATGTCACGCTGGTTGATCGCGTTGAACACCAGACGTCCGATGCCGGGATAGGAGAACACGGTCTCCACCACCACGACACCGCCCAGGAGAAAGCCGAACTCCAGCCCGATCATGGTGACGACCGGCAGCCACGCGTTGCGCATCGCGTGATGGATCACCACGCGGCGTTCCGAGATCCCCTTGGAGCGCGCGGTGCGGACGTAATCCTGCTGCAGCACCTCCAGCATCGAGGACCGGATCAATCGCGCATTGCGCGCCAGCGTGTAGGTGCCGACCGCGATGGCGGGCATGATCATGTAATAGAGCGAGCGCGGCAGGTTGGAGAATGCGGTCGAGAAATCCCCCTCGAACAGCGGTTCCAGGAACGGGACATTGCCCGAGATCGGGAACCAGCGCAGGTAGAGTCCGAAGAACAGGATCATCATGATTCCCATCCAGAAATTCGGGATCGACTGGCCAAGCATCGCGAAGGTCATGATGCCACCATCGGCGGGCTTGCCGCGCTTCAGGGCCGCATAGATGCCAAGCGGAATCGACAGGCCGATCGCCAGCAGCAGCGAGAAGAAGGTCAGCTCGATCGTGGCGGGCATGGCTTGCAGAACCACGTCCATCGCGGGCTGCCGATAGCTCAGCGAATTGCCGAAATCGCCTTGCAGCGCGTTCCAGACATAGCTGAGATACTGCACATGCAGGGGTCGGTCGAAGCCGAGCGCCTCGCGGGCGCGGGCGATCTCCTCGACGCTGGCGTTTTCCGAGACGAAAAGGAAGGTCGGGTCGCCGCCCATCTGTAGGGAAATGAAGCTGATCAGCGTCACGCCGATCAACACGATGATGCTTTGCAGAAGGCGTCTTGCCAGGAATGTCCACATGCTGCGGTGCCCTTTACCGAACTGTCATTGCTGCGGCAGACCTGGCCCGGTTCCGGTATCCCCGGTGCCGCAAGCCGCCCTTTGGATTAGTGGATGCGCGCATGGCGTTTCCGAACATTGGCCGTCCCTCATGTTTTCGCGTCGACATCGCCCTGGGATGCTTGACAATCAATTCGATGTTCTCCCAAAGTAGAAATTAGATTGTCGACAGTATGACAACCAAATCACGCGGGCTCGGATGCGTCAAGCTCGCAAATCGCGAAACGGATCGGGTCGGGCGCGTTTTTCGCGACGGCCCGGATCCGGTGGACCAAGGGGCACCTATGATCAAGAAGACAGCAGAGCTTGCACGGACCCGGTCACGGGTCTGCCGGGGTCGGCCAGGCGTCGGGGCATCGCACGAGGGGGCTTTGGGCCATGCCGCGTGACACCCCCGAGTCGTCCACCGGGGCGCCGCTTCTGGAGGTGCGCAACCTGCAGACCACCTTCGACCTGACCAAGAAACTGTCGATCCAGGCCGTCGATGGCGTCAGCTTCCGGGTTCATCCCGGCGAGACGCTGGCCATTGTCGGCGAAAGCGGGTCCGGCAAATCCGTGACCAGCCTGTCGATCATGGGCCTTTTGCCCAAGGATGTGGGCCGTGTCTCGGCGGGCAGCATCAAGTTGCAGGGCCGCGAGATCACCACGCTCAGCGATGCAGAAATGCGTGATATTCGCGGGCGTGAGATCGGGATGATCTTCCAGGAACCGATGACCAGCCTGAACCCGGTCCACACCATCGGCCAGCAGATCGCCGAGATGGTCATCCGGCACCAGAAACTGTCGAAATCCCGCGCCCGCGCCCGCGCCATCGAAATGCTGGAGGTGGTCGGCATCCCCGAGCCGAAACGCCGGGTCGACAATTACCCGCACGAGATGTCGGGCGGGATGCGCCAGCGCGCCATGATCGCGATGGCGCTGGCCTGCGAACCCCGCATCCTGATCGCGGACGAGCCGACTACGGCGCTGGACGTCACCATCCAGGCGCAGATGCTGGAGCTGATGCAGGACCTGCAGAAGAAGCTCGGCATGGCGATCATCTTCATCACCCATGACCTCGGCGTGGTGGCGGAAGTCGCCGACCGGGTCGTGGTGATGTATGGCGGCCAGGTCGTGGAGACCGCCAGCGTCGAGGATATCTTCCGCAACCCGCGGATGCCCTACACCGCCGGTCTGATGAACTCGATCCCGCGGCTCGGCTCCTCGATCAACAAGAAACGGCTGGAAGCGATTCCCGGCACCGTGCCCGCCCTGACCAACCTGCCCAGGGGCTGCCGGTTCCATCCGCGCTGCGCCTATGTGCAGGATATCTGCAAGGCGGCCCTGCCTGACCTGGAAGAGGCCAGCGACGGCCACATGATCCGCTGCGTCCGCTGGCGCGAGCTGTCCCTGAACGAAAGGCAAGCCTCATGACGGCCCCCCTCCTCCAGGTCGACAACCTGCAGAAGTATTTCCCGATCCATGGCGGCGTATTGCGAAGGGTCGTCAACAACGTCAAGGCGGTCGACGGGATCAGCTTCGACATCAATCCCGGCGAGGTCGTGGGCCTGGTCGGCGAAAGCGGCTCGGGCAAGACCACGGTAGGGCGCACCATATTGAGGCTCGAACAGGCGACGTCCGGCGCGGTGCGTTTCGGCGGCACCGACGTGATGGGCCTCGGCACGTCGCAGATGCGGGCCTATCGCAAGAAGATGCAGATCATCTTTCAGGACCCATACGCCAGCCTGAACCCGCGCGAGAAAATCCGCGAGATCCTGACCCACCCGCTGCGCCTGCACAAGATCGGGTCCGCGTCCGAACACGAAGACCGCGCCGCGGCACTTCTGGAGAAGGTCGGCCTGGCACGCGATCACCTGGACCGCTTCCCGCATGAGTTCTCGGGCGGCCAGCGGCAACGTATCGGCATCGCCCGCGCCCTGGCGGTCGAGCCGCAATTCATCGTCGCCGACGAACCGGTCTCGGCGCTCGACGTGTCAATCCAGGCCCAGGTGATCAACCTGCTGGAGGATCTCAAGAACGATCTCGACCTCACCATGCTGTTCATCGCGCATGATCTGGGCGTGGTCGAACATATCTGCGACCGGGTCATCGTGATGTATCTGGGCCGCGTGATGGAGATTGCCTCTGCCGCCGATCTCTATGCCCGGCCCAATCACCCCTATACCAAGGCGCTGCTGTCCGCGGTGCCGATCCCCGAACCGGGCAAACGGCGCGAGCGTGTGGCGCTGAAGGGCGACATCCCCAGCCCGATCAACCCGCCCTCGGGCTGCGTCTTTCGTACCCGCTGCCCGCTGGCGACGCCGGAATGCGCCAAGGTCGTGCCCGAACTGAAGCCGGTGGGCGAAGGCCATACCAGCGCCTGCATCCACACCACCTAAGGGGGTTCGCCCCTGCCATCCATCGCCGGGACCGGCCCCCAAGGTTGCCTCCCCAGCCTACGAGCCGGTTGCGGCGATGGATGCGTTCTTCTTGCGTATTCGGGCCTCACGCGCTGACTGTCCCGCCCGATTCCCGTGCGCTGCGAACGTATCATGCCGAAACCTGCGCATGAATGCTTGACAAGGTTCAAACTCGTGCCGCATTGTCCACTTATGGATTGTCGACATTACACAACAGCACGGTCTACGGAACCCCCTGCGGCAAATGCCACGGGTTGTATCCAATCGACCTCTGACCTGTTGATTGCAGTTGCCACATCCCTGACCTCCTCCGTTAAATATCGCCACCTTCCAGCCGGGCCGAGCGCCCGCCGGGAAATTCTTGAATGTTCTGGAGGAGCCCACCCATGACCCCCGCAAAACCGGCCCTGACCGGACCGATGCCGGACGATATCGCGCCGATTGAAAACGTCCCCCTGCGCGTCCAGGTCGCCGACCGGCTGCGCAACGCCATTCTCAGTGGCAAGCTGAGGCCCGGCACCGGCCTGGTGGAAACCGCCCTGGCCGAGCAAATGAATGTCAGCCGCGCCCCGATTCGCGAGGCGATCCAGATCCTGGAAAATGACGGGCTGGTGGAAACCATCGCCTACAAGGGCAAGCGGGTGAAGCCGCTGACCGCCCGCGAGGTGGCCGAGACCTATTCCCTGCGCGAGGTGTTCGAGGTGATGGCCGTGCGCCGAATCCTGGAAAACGGCGCGCCGCTCGATGCGCTCTATGCCCATTGCGCCGAAATGACGGCCGCCGCCGAGGCCGACAATTTCGAGGCCCTGGTGGCGGCCGACGAAGCCTTTCACCATTCGCTGATCCGGCTGGCCGATCACGACCTGCTGATGTCGTCGTGGAAGAACCTCTACCTGCGCATTCACCAGATCATGGCGCTGCGCAACCGTGACGAACGCAACCTGAGCGAGGTCGCGGGCAACCACCCGCCCATCGTGCAGGCCATCGCCGATGGCGACGCCGAGCGCGCGATCAAGCTCATTTCCGACCATACCCGTATCCTGGCCGCATTCGATCCGGCCACCATCGTGGATTCCCAGTGACCGCCGAGCTCTGACACAAGGTGCCTCGCACCGCCCTGGATGATCTCGGCCCCGACGAAACCGGACTGATTGAGAATACTGCAAAAAGACCGACCGATCCGTCCTCCGACGACCATCCAACAGGTGAAAGGATAGCCAATGCCAAGACTGAACCACTTGCTTGCAGCCGGCGCTGCCAGCCTCGCGCTGACAACGGGGGCCTTTGCGCAGCCCTCCGACGATACCATCGTCGTGGGCCTGAGCGCCGATATCAACACCCTCGACCCGGCCGCGATCTCGTCGCGCGACAACTCCAACATCGCGCGCCACATCTTCGGGACGCTCTATTCCATGGGCGGTGACGGCGTCGCCACACCCGACCTGGCCAACAATCTGGAGATTTCGGACGATGGCCTGGCCTATGTCTACACCCTCAACGAGGGGCTGACCTGCCAGGACGGCGAGCCGCTGACCGCAGAGGATGCGGCCTATTCCTTCAACCGCGCCGCGGATCCGGAAAACGCCTTCACCGGCAACACGCCGGGCTTCATCTTCAGCTCGATCGACTTCCAGGGCGCCGAGGCGCTGGACGAACAGCGCGTGCAGATCAACCTGGGCGCCCGCAACCCGATCGCCTTCGGCCTGATCGCCGAGGTCTTCATCCACTGCATGGACAGCTATGAAGAGATGACCCTGGACGAGGCATCGCGCAATCCGATCGGCTCCGGCCCCTATCGTCTGGTCGATTGGCGTCCCGGTTCCGAGGTCGTGCTGGAAGCCGTCGAAGGCGCCGATGTGGGCTTTCAGAACATCATCTGGCGCATCATTCCCGAAGCCTCGACCCGCGCCGCCGAGCTGATGGCGGGCAATGTCGACATCATCACCAATGTCGCGCCCGACCAGATGGACGTGATCAACGCCTCCGGCAATGCCGAAGTGAACCCGATCCAGGGCACGCGGCGTATGTATGTCGGCTTCAACCTCAGCGATTCAATGGCGCAGGAGCCCGGTGGCGACGCGATCCAGGATCCGGCTGTGCGCCGCGCCCTGCAATATGCGGTCAACGTGCCCGCCATCTGCCGCCAGCTTCTGAACTTCGAGTGCGAGCGGATGACCGGCATCGTGAACCCGCAGAACGCGCATCCGGATCTGGAGCCCTACCCCTATGACCCCGCAGAGGCCGAGCGCCTTCTGGACGAGGCCGGCTGGCCGCGTGGCGATGACGGCATCCGCTTCTCGATCGCCTTCCAGGCCGGTCAGGGCCGTTACCTGAACGATGCCAACGTCGTGCAGGCGATCACCCAGTACCTGGAAGACGTGGGGCTGGATGTCGATCTGCAGATCATGGAATGGTCCAGCGTCTACATCCCGATCATCCGCGAACGCAACGCAGGTCCGCTCTACTTCATCGGATCGGGCGGCGCGCTCTGGAGCCCGCTCTACGACATGACGGACCTCTCCACCGTCGATGCCGGCACCAACTACACCCACTGGGACGACCCCCGCTGGTTCGACCGTTGGGCTGACATCGCGGCTGCGGAAAGCGAAGAGGAAACCCGCGAGATCGTGAACGAGATGCTGCAGGTCTTCTACGATGACGGCCCCTGGCTGCACCTCTACTTCCAGCCGGATTTCTACGGCGTCAGCAACCGCATCGACTGGGAGCCGCGCCCGGATGAAAAGGTCTATCTCTTCGATGCGACCCTGAACTGAACAGGTTCTCTCCCTGTCGCTTGCGGCTGGCGGGGTGCCGGATCTTCGGGTCCGGCACCTCCGGCCTTCCCTCTCCCCGCCCCTTTCGGCGGGTTTTTTTTGGCGGGTGCCGCTACCGTCCCAGCCAGCCGCCATCCACCGGCAAGGTGATCCCGGTGATGTAGCCGGACGCCTCTGACGCCAGGAAGGTGACGGCCCCCGCAATATCAGCAGGCTCGGCCCAGCGCCCGATGGGAATACGGTCAAGGATCGCCTGGTTGCGCACCGGATCGGCGCGCAGGGCATCGGTATTGTTGGTGGCGACATAGCCGGGCGCGACGGCGTTCACCCGGACGCCTGAGGCCGACCACTCGTTCGATAGCGTCTTGGTCAGACCGGCCACACCGCTTTTCGAAGCGGTATAGGACGGGATGCGGATGCCGCCCTGAAAAGACAGCAGCGAGGCGATGTTGATGATGCTGCCGCCCCTGCCCGCCGCCAGCCGCGCCTTGGCGAAGGCCTGCGACAGGAAGAACACGACCTTCAGATTGATATCCATCACCTCATCCCAGTCTTCTTCGGTGAAGTCGATACTGTCGGCGCGGCGGATGATCCCGGCGTTGTTGACCAGGATGTTGATCGGCCCGAAGCGCTCCTGCGCCTCGGCGAAGGCCTCGGTCGCGCCCGTGACGGTGCCCAGATCGGCCCTCAGCGCATCCGCGTGACCGCCCTCGGCCCGGACCGCGGCCAGGGTTTCGTCCATGCCCGAGCGTCCGACCGCCACCACGTGGCAGCCGTGGCGCGCAAGGTCGACGGCGATGGCCTGGCCGATCCCCGTATTCGCGCCGGTGACAAAGGCGCGCGCGGCATCGAGGTAGAAGGGGCTCATCGAAGGTCCTCCATCGCGATCATGTCGACATCGGTGTAATCCACATTGTCCCCCGCCATGGCCCAGATGAAGCTGTAGGACGAGGTGCCCGCCCCGCAATGGATCGACCAGGGCGGCGACAGCACCGCCTGTTCGTTGCGCAAGATCATGTGACGGGTCTCGTCTGGCTGACCCATCAGGTGGACAACGGTATTGTCGCCTTCCAGATCGAGGTAGAGATAGGCCTCGGACCGCCGCTCATGCTTATGTGCGGGCATAGTGTTCCAGACCGATCCCGTTCCCAGCCGGGTCATGCCCATCACGATTTGGCAGCTGTCCATCACTGCCGGGTGGACGACCTGGTAGATGATGCGTTCATTCGAGGTGTCGCGCCCGCCAAGCGGAACCTGCGCGGCGTCCTTTATGGTGACAAGCCGCGCGGGGATGGCGCGATGCGCGGGGGCCGAGATGATGTAGAACCGTGCCTCACGCCCCGAAATGGTGACCGCGCCGCTGCCCATCCCGAGATAGAGCATGTCGCAGCGGCCCAGATCGTAGCTCTCGCCGCCCGCCTCGACCTTGCCCGCATCGCCCAGGTTCACCAGCACCGCCTCACGCCGGTCCAGCCAGGAGGGCGACCCCGCTTCCTTGACCGCGTCGATGGTCAACGGCCCGCTTTTCGGCATCGCGCCGCCGACGATCATGCGGTCATACTGCGAATAGGTCAGTGTCACGCAATCGGGTTGGAACAGGTTGTCTATCAGGAATTCGTCCCTGAGCGCGCCGGTATCCATGGTCTTGGCGTGGCGCGGATCAATCGCGCGCCGGAGTTGGGTCTTGAGCATTCTATCCTCCCGGTTTCGGTTTCATCCTTGGCACCGCCCGCGCATCCCGCGCGTCACGATGCGATCTCCGCCCGCTTCCACTGGCCCCGGTAGAGCCTTCGGTGGAACACGGGGAATTTCAGAAGCTCCTCGGCCAGCAGCAGCGACAGCACCCAGACCGCGCCGACATCGAGATAGAGCACCGCCAGCGCCGTCGCCGGAACCCGGAACAGCCATTGCGACCAGACGAAGATGTGCATCACGTAGATGGTGTCGCCGGCCGCGCGCAGCGTGTTGCCGCAGATCGCGTTCGAGCCCTTGGGGAACGGCAGAAGGACCAGGACCGGCAGGAAGGACAGAAGAATGGCGCGGGTTTGCGGGGCCAGGTCGGAATAGAGGGTATTCGCCGACAGGCTGACCGCCAGCAACAGCGCCGCAACTGCCCCCGCGGCGATGAAGGCCCCGCGCCAGGCGCTGCTCAGGAACCGGTCCAGCACGGCCTCGTCCCGGCGTTGGCCGAGCAGTTGGGCGACGATGATCCCCGTCGCCTGCGCCCATTGCATCCCTATGGTTCCCGTCACCATGATCCACGGCGCGATCAGCGTCATGGCGGCGAACTCGTTCAGCTCCAGCCGCGCGTAGATCAGGGTGCAGACATGGGTGGCGAAGGTCGCGCTGACGAAGGTGGCGGCGATGGGCAGCGAGAACGCCACATAGCGCTTCAGCGTGGGGATAAAGCGGCCCTGCCGCCATCCCGGCACGTGGCGCAGATACCCGTCATGGCGCCGCAGGCAGGCGACCAGGTAGACCACCTGCACGGCGCTGGCGACGGCACTGCCCAGGGCCGCGCCGGTCACGCCCATCGCGGGCAACCCCCAATAGCCATGGATCAGCACGACGCTGCACAGGACGTTCACCGGCAGGGCCAGACCATAGCTGATCAGCGGCACCCGCGTTCGGCCGCAGCCGTTGAAATAGCTGGTCAGACAGATGGCGATGGCCGAGCCCAGGATCACGAGGGAAAACACGGCAAGATAGTCGCCCGCGAGGCCCGCGACCTCTGCGTTTGGGGCCATCCAGCCGATCAGGGGTGCCCCGAAGAGGGTGATCACCGCCAGCCCGAAACAGCCCACCGCCAGACTGACCGCAAGGCCCGAGGCCAGGGTGGATTTCAGAAACACCGCGTCGCCTGTGCCATAGGCCTGCGCGGTGCGGATCTGCATCGCGTTGGAAAAGGCCAGGATTGCGCCCAGGACGAACCCGGCAATCGCCGCTGCCAGTCCCATGGCGGCAAGCGGCGTCTCGCCCAGGGCCGAGACCAGGTAGGCGTCGATGACGACGGTGCCGTGCAGGATAATGGCCTTCAGCGTCATCGGCCAGGCCAGCGCGAAGACGTGGCCGGCGGTCGGGCCCGCGATCGGGGCGGACGTGGTCAAGGGTGTATCGGAAGGCATCGGGGCGGCGTGTTTCCATTTGGGCCGGGTCGCCGCATCTGTCGGACCCGACCGGGCGGCGTCAGAGGTCGTCCGGCTCGATGTAGGTGGCATTGGTCTTGGCGACCCGCTCGATGGTTTCATCCAGCCGCGACAGGTGCAGCGTTCCGACCTCGATGGCGGCCTCCGCGTCATGGCGTTTCACGGCCTCGGCAATGGTACGGTGATCCTCGACCAGCGCGGGCATCCGGTATTCCTTGGACAGGCCGAGCATGCAGAGCCGGTCAACCTTGGACTTTTCCGCCATGATCACGTCAAAGGCGAAATCGGCCCGCGCGATCACGCAGAGCGTGCGGTGAAATTCGTAGTCCAGCGCGCCGAACCCATCGACATCGCCCTCCTCGACCGCTTTTTCCTGCGCGACCAGGGCCGCATCCAGCAGCGCGGCGCCTTCGGCATCGCAATAGAGTGCCGCGCGCCGCAGGACCTCGCGCTCGACCGCGGATCGAACGAAGCGCGACTTGGTGATCTCGCGCATCGAGAAGCGCTTGACCTCGGTTGCCCGCTGCGGGCGGATCAGCAGCAGGTCCAGATTGGCCAGCCGACTGAACGCATCGCGCACGGGCTGGCGTGAGACACCGAACATGGTGGCGACCTCGGCCTCGGAGATCTTGTCGCCCGGACGCAGGCGCAGCGACAGGATCTCGTCATAGAGATAGTCAAAGACATCGTCGACGCTGGTTCGCCGTTCACCGTTCTGTGCGATCTGCACCATCGATTCTTCTCCGTTCACTCTTCGCCGGGGCCAAATGCGCCCGGAATTGCCCTGCCAAAGTCCAAACAACCAAGGTTTTCGGGTCTGGCATTTGCGGGCGGCTGCCTCTTCCTACACCGATTTAGACTAGTATACCAGAACAATTACTAGTATACCAGTTCGAAATCAGGGGCGAATCATCCGCTCCGACCGTCATGCCGCCGATCCGCGGCGCACTCAGGGGAGGGAGGGCGACATGTCCGGTGTAAGTCTCGATGGCATCGTGAAGGCATATGGCGCGGTGCAGGTTGTTCACGGCATCGACCTGGAGGTTCAGGAGAAGGAATTCGTCGTCCTCGTCGGCCCCTCGGGCTGCGGCAAGTCGACGACCCTGCGCATGATCGCGGGGCTTGAGGAAATCACCGACGGCGAGCTGAAGATCGACGGGCGCCTGGTGAACCGCGTGGCCCCCAAGGATCGCGACGTGGCCATGGTGTTCCAGAACTACGCGCTCTACCCGCATCTGAACGTCTCGGAGAACATCGCCTTCGGCCTGCGCATCCGCAAGGAGCCGAAGGACAGGATCGCTGCCTCGGTCGAAGAGGTCGCGGGCATCCTGGGCCTGACCGAGTATCTCGACCGCCGCCCGGCCGACCTGTCCGGCGGTCAGCGCCAGCGCGTCGCAATGGGCCGCGCCATCGTGCGCCGCCCCAAGGTCTTCCTGTTCGACGAGCCGCTCTCCAACCTCGACGCCAAGCTGCGCACCCAGATGCGCGCCGAGATCAAGCGGCTGCATAACCGCCTGGGTGTGACCAGCGTCTATGTCACGCATGATCAGGTCGAGGCGATGACGCTGGCCGACCGCATCGTCGTGATGAATGACGGGCGGATCGAACAGATCGGCACCCCGATGGAGCTGTTCTTGAACCCCGCCAACATGTTCGTGGCCGAGTTTCTGGGCGCGCCGCCGATGAACATGGTCCAGGCCGAGATCGTCGCGGGCGAAGGTCAGCCCGCCGCGCAGTTCCAGGGCCACAGGATCGCCCTGCCCAAGATCGACTCGCTGCAAAACGCGGTTGGCCGACATGTCACGGTCGGCATCCGTCCCGAGTTCGCGGAAATCGCCGATGACAGTGTCGCGGGGCGCGTCGGGATCGACATCGACCTGGTCGAGACACTCGGTTCCGAGGCACTGATCCACGCATCGCTGGCAGGCAAACCCTTCGTGATCCGAACCGACACGGTCGGCCAGATGGCCAAGCTGGACCATGTCAGCGGCTTCACCGTGCCGCCGCACCTTATCCGCGTCTTCGACAGCGAAACCGGTCGCGCGCTGGCCGGTCAGGTGACCGCGGCATGAGTATCGACCCCGAAATCAGCGGCGCCCGCACCGAAGAGCTTGTCATCGAGGCACGCGAGGCACAGCGCGACCGAAAGGCCGGTCGCATCCAGCGTGTCGGCGACCACCTGCGCCGGGAATGGCAGATCTACCTGCTGCTCCTGCCCACGATCATCTGGCTGCTGCTGTTCCTCTACAAGCCGATGTATGGCCTGCAGATCGCGTTCAAGGATTACTCGGTTTTCCGCGGCATCGCGGACAGCCCCTGGATCGGGTTCGAGCATTTCGAGACCCTGTTCAACAACGACCAGTTCATCCGCGCCATCCGCAACACGCTGATCATCAGCGTCTACAGTCTGATCATCGGGTTTCCGGTGCCGATCCTGCTGGCGCTGATGTTCAACGAGGTGCTGAACCAGGGCTTCAAGAAGGCCACGCAGACCATCGTCTACCTGCCGCATTTCATCTCGTCGGTGATCATCGCGGGCATTGTCATAACGGCCTACTCGCCCTCGGCGGGCATCGTGAACACGGTCATCGGGTGGTTCGGCTTCGATCCGGTCTATTTCCTGACCCGACCGGAATGGTTCAGGCCCATCTTCATCGGCACGGGCATCTGGCAGGAGGCCGGGTTCCAGTCGATCGTCTACCTGGCCGCCATCGCCGGTGTCTCGCCCACGCTCTATGAAAGCGCCGTGGTCGATGGGGCCAGCCGCTGGCAGATGATGTGGAAGATCACCATTCCGTCGATCCTGCCGACGATCATCATCATGTTGATCATCCGCATCGGAAACATCCTCGAAGTGTCGTTCGAGATGATCATCCTGCTCTACCAGCCCGCCACCTACGCGACGGCGGATGTGGTCAACACCTTCATCTACCGGCAGGGCATCCAGGGCGGTCAATACGACCTTGCCGCCGCCGCCGGCCTGTTCAACGCGGTTGTCGCCTTCGTCCTGGTGATCACGGCCAACACGATCTCGAAGCGCTACTCGCGCACGAGCCTCTGGTGAGGGGGACCGGACAATGATCAACATGAACCTCTATTCGCGCGGCGACCGGGCCTTTGTGATCCTGAACATGGTTCTGATCGGCCTCTTCGCCCTCTCGGCCCTCTACCCGTTCATCTATATCGCGTCGCTGTCGCTGAGCTCCGGTTTCGAGGCGCGGGCGGGCAACGTGATCCTGACGCCCGTGGGTTTCACGCTGGAAGCCTATGAGCGGGTGCTGTCGGAGCGCATGTTCTGGATCTCCTACCGCAACACCTTCATCTACACGATCGGCGGCACGCTGATGAGCCTCGCCTTCCTGATCCCCGGCGCCTATGCGCTGTCGCGGACGCAGCTTTTTGGCCGACGGTTCTGGAACTTCATGGTGGCCTTCACGATGTGGTTCAACGCGGGCCTGATCCCGTTCTTCCTGAACATGCGCGATCTGGGCCTCCTGGACAGCTATTTCGGCATCATGATCGGCTTTGCCGTCAACGGCTTCAACCTGATCCTGCTGCGCAATTTCTTCGAGGCCATTCCGAAAAGCTTCGAGGAAGCCGCGCGGATGGACGGGGCCAATGAATTCCAGGTGCTGTGGAAGGTCTTCGTGCCGCTCAGCAAACCGGCCATCGCCACCGTTGCGCTCTTCTGCATCGTGTCGCGCTGGAACGGGTTTTTCTGGGCCATGGTCCTCTTGCAGGACGAGGAGAAGATCCCGCTTCAGGTCTACCTGCGCCACGTCATCCTGGAGCTCAGCGATGACGAGGAGTTTGCCTCGACCCTGCTGACCTCGACCTATTCCTTCGAGACCGTGAGCGCTGCGATCATCGTCTGCTCGATCATCCCGATCATCATCATCTACCCGTTCCTTCAGAAGTATTTCACCAAGGGCATCATGCTCGGCGGTGTGAAGGAATGACCCGTTTCGCAATCAGGGAGGACACTATGCGAAAACTCACCTTGGCCTCGGCCATCCTGGCCTCAACCGCCCTTACGGCACCGGCCTTTGCCGACGGACATCTCATGATCGTCGAAGAGCCGCTGGAACTGACCATCCACATGCACTGGCCCCGCGCGCAGGGCTATGGCGTCGGTGGATCGCCCTCTGAGATCTACCCGGTCGAGATGGCCGCGCGCGAGATGACGGGCATCCACCTTGTCGACCAGACCGCGGGCCGCAACACCACCGATTCCGGCGAGGCGATGAACCTGCTGTTGGCCCAGGGCAACATGCCCGACATCGTCGGCGGCCACCTGATCTTGCAGCCCGTCAACGAGTTCGGCCCGCAAGGCGCCTTCGTTCCGCTGAACGACCTCGTCTCCGAGTATGCACCAAACATCCAGGCATTCTGGGACGAGAACCCCGAAATCCTGGCCGCGATCACCGCCTATGACGGCAACTATTACTACATCCCCTACCTGCCCGATGGCGAGTTCGGCCGCGCCTGGTTCATTCGCCAGGACTGGCTGGATGCCCTGGGACTGGAGCAGCCGCAGAACGTGGACGAGCTCTATGACGTGCTGGTCGCCTTCCGCGACGACGACCCCAACGGCAATGGCGTGCAGGATGAGATCCCCTATTTCGCCCGCCAATGGGAAGAGGTGAACCGCCTGCTGACGCTTTGGGATGCGCGGTCTTCCGGGTCGGACACCTATCACGATTTCTACGTCAATGATGAGAGCCAGATCGTGCATCCCTATGCGCAGGTGGCCTATCGCGATGCGCTGGCCAATGTGGCGCAGTGGTACGAGGAAGGGTTGATCGACCCCGAGATCTTCACCCGCGGCTCGTCCTCGCGCGACTACCTGCTGTCGGAGAACCTGGGCGGCATGACGCATGACTGGTTCGCCTCTACCTCGGGCTACAACGCGGCGTTGGCCGAGACGGTCGAAGGCTTCAACTTCATTCCGTTCCTGCCGCCCGCCTCTGCCGCCGGTGTCCGGATGGAGGAGCATCGCCGCATCCCCGTGAAACCCGATGGATGGGCGATCAGCTACTCCAACGAGCACCTGGTCGAGACGATCCAGTATTTCGATTTCTGGTTCACCGAGGAAGGCCGCAACCTGGCGAATTTCGGTGTCGAGGGCGAAACCTGGAACATGGTCGACGGTGAGCCTGTCTTCACCGATGCCGTTCTGAACAGCGACCGCGCCGTCAACAGTCAGATGTATGACGAGGGCGCGCAGATCCAGCGCGGCTACTTCCAGGATTACCGCTACGAATGGCAGTGGACCTCGCAAGCCGCCCGCGAGGGTATCGAGCTCTACAGTGCCAACGACCTCTTGGTGCCGCAATTCCTGGGCGTGTCGCTGAACGAGGAAGAACAGGCCGTCTACGACCGCTACTGGCCGTCGCTGCGCACCTACATGCTGGAACGCCAGCAGGCCTGGATTCTGGGCTCGGGCGACGTGCAGGAAGACTGGGACGACTATGTCGAAACCCTGGATGAGATGGGCCTGGAAGACGTGCTCGAGGTCATGAACGCGGCCTACACGCGTCAGAACAGCTGACCCCAAGACGATGACCGGGCGCGGGGCCACCCCGCACCGCGCCCGGACACCACAGGACTTGACCGCAGCTCTAGAACAAACGGCAGATCGAACGTGAACATGAACACCAAAACCCCGCACATCCTCGACGAACCGGACGCCGCGCGGCTGATGATCAGCTACGCGCCCACCGAGGACAGCGAGATCGCCGAGAACCCGCCCCGCTTTACCTGGCTGCCGGTGATCGAGGACGAGGCGCAATACGTGCTGCGCGTCTCGACCGATCCCGCCTTCGCTGCCAAGAAGACGCAGGTCTTCGCCAACATCCCGCTGAATTTCTTCACCCCCGACAGTATTTTCGCGCCGGGTGATTACCACTGGTCCTACGCGGTCTGCGATCCCGACACCGGCGATCCGATCACGACCTGGAGCCGAACGCGCCGCTTTTCTCTGGCCGAAGGTCTGCCCGAGACACCCCTGCCCGCGCGGCGCACCCGGTTTGCCGCGGCCCCTCCCAGCCATCCGCGCCTGTGGCTGACGCAAGACCGCCTGAGCGAGTTCCGCGCCGCCGTGAAATCCGATCCCGATCACTGCACCTGGTCCACCTTCTGGAGCAAGAGCGTCGCGCCCTGGATGGACCGCGAGATCATGGCCGAGCCCGCGGGATACCCCAATCACCAGCGTGTCGCGCCGATCTGGCGGCAGACCTATATCGAATTGCAGGAGCTGATGTACGCGATCCGCCACCTCGCCATTGGCGGTCAGGTGACGCAAGACGCAAAGATGCTGGACCGCGCCAAGGCGTGGCTGCTGGAGGCGGCAAGCTGGGACCCGATGGGCGTCACCTCGCGCGCCTATACCGACGAATGGGCCTATCGCGTCACCAACGCGCTGACCTGGGGGTATGACTGGCTTTATGATCACCTGGACGAGGATGAACGCGCAGTGGTGCGCAGGGCCCTCGTGGCGCGCACCCGCGACATCGCCGATCACGCCATCAAGAACGCCAAGATCCACCTCTTTCCCTATGACAGCCACGCGGTGCGCTCGGTCTCGCTGACCTTGGTGCCCGCCTGTATCGCGCTTCTGGGCGAAGAGGACGAGGCGCGCGACTGGCTGGATTACTGCGTCGAGTTCCTGTTCACCGTCTATTCGCCCTGGGGCGACACTGATGGCGGTTGGGCCGAGGGCACGAATTACTGGATGATGGGCATGGCCTATCTGATCGACGCCGCCAACCGGCTGAAAAGCTATGCGGGCATCGACCTCTACAAACGCCCGTTCCTCCAGAACACCGCCGATTTTCCGCTCTTCTGCAAGGCCCCCAACACCCGCCGCGCGACCTTTGGCGACGACAGCACCCAGGGCGATCTGCCGGGCATCAAGACTGGCCTCAACATGCGCCAGTTCGCGGGCGTCACCGGCAACGGCGCGTATCAGTGGTATTGCGAGGAAAACCTGCGCACCAACCCCGGCACCGAGATGGAGTTCTACAACTGGGGCTGGTGGGACACGAATTTCGACGAGATGGTGTTCCAGACCGATTTCCCGGTGGTCGAGGCAACCGCACCCGAAGGCGGGTTGCGCCACTTCAAGGGCATCGGCTGGGTCGGCGTGCAGCACGCCATGGATGACCCCGACAGTCACGTGCAGTTCGTGTTCAAGTCCTCGCCCTTCGGGTCGATCAGCCACAGCCACGGCGACCAGAACGCGTTCTGCATGGCCGCCTTCGGCGAGGATCTGGCGATCCAGTCGGGCTATTACGTCGCCTTCAACAGCACCATGCACCAGAAATGGCGGCGGCAGACCCGATCCAAGAACGCCATCCTGATCAATGGCAAGGGGCAGTATGCCGACAAGAACAAGGCCAAGGCGATGGCCGCGACGGGCCGCATCCTGGCCGCCGAGGAGCATGAGGATCACGTCTATATCAAGGGCGACGCGACGCCCGCCTATCGCAGCCTCTCGCCTGAAGTGACGCTGGCCGAGCGCGAGGTCTATTTTGTGCAGAACGGCTATTTCGTGATCGTGGACAGCGTCGATGCCGACCGGCCCGTCACGGTGGAATGGCTGCTGCATGCAAATGCGCCCTTCCAGCTTGGCAAATCCTCGTTCCGCTACAGCGGCGAACGCGCGGGCTTCTACGGGCAGGTGATCTGGTCCGAGGTCGGCGCGCCCGAGATCACGCAGCGGACAGGCTTTCCCGATGTCGATCCGTCCGAATACGAGGGCCTGCCCGTCAGCACCTGCCTGACCGCGCGCTACCCCGCCGCCATGCGCCACCGCATCGCCACCCTGCTGGTGCCCTACAAGCTGGACGCGCCCAGGCGGATTTTCCACTTCCTCGACGACCAGGGCTACGACGCTGACCTCTATTTCACCGACACGGACGAAAACACGTTCCGCGTGGTGATGAAGAAACTGGCCAAGACCTGACCCTGTCGCACCGGGCACAACCCGACCTCTGAACGCGGAGATGCAAGAATGACAGTCAAGAACCTCTTTCTCGGAGACGAGAACGCGCTTTTCGATGCGGGCGGCGGCCTGACCCGCAAGGTCTGCGCCCACAGCGACACCATGATGTGCGTCGAAGTCCATTTCGAGAAAGGCACGGTCGCGGCCCTGCACAGCCATCCGCACGAGCAGATCACCTATGTGATTTCCGGCAAGTTCGAGTTCACCGTCGGCGACAAGACCCATGTCGTCGGCCCCGGAGACTCGCTCTACAAGCAACCACACATCGTTCACGGGGCAACCTGCCTGGAGGCGGGGACGCTGCTGGATATGTTCACGCCCCGGCGCGACGATTTCCTGTGAACCGATAAGACACACCCCAAGGGAGAACACGGCATGACCAAACCTGTCATCGGCTTCATCGGCCTCGGCCTCATGGGCGGCAACATGGTGGAGAACCTGCAAGAGCGCGGCTTCGAGCTTGTCGTGATGGACCTCAACCAGGACGCAGTGAAGGCGGTCATCGACCGTGGCAACGCGCGGGCTGCCGCCTCGGCCCGGGACTTGGCGCAGGCCAGCGACATCGTGATGCTCTGCCTCACCACGTCGGATGTGGTGGAAAGGCTCGTCTATGGCGAAGACGGCATTCTTGCGGGCATCGGCGCGGGCAAGGTAGTGATCGACTTTGGCACCTCCATCCCCGCCTCGACCCGCAAGATCGGGGCCGACCTGGCCGCGAAGGGCGCGGGCATGATCGACGCGCCGCTCGGGCGCACGCCCGCCCACGCCAGGGACGGTCTTCTGAACATCATGGCGGCGGGTGACAAGGCGACCTTCGACAAGGTCAAGCCGGTGCTGGACGAACAGGGCGAGAATGTCTTTTATCTCGGGGCGCTCGGCGCGGGTCACACGACCAAGCTGATCAACAACTTCATGGGCATGACCACGGTCTGCACCATGTCCCAGGCCTTCGCCGTCGCAGACCGCGCGGGCGTGGACCGGGCGCAGCTTTACGAGATCATGTCGACCGGCCCGTCAAATTCGCCCTTCATGGTGTTTTGCAAGAACTACGCCGTGGACGGTGTCAGCGACCTCGGCTTCTCGATCAACAACGCCAACAAGGATCTGGGCTATTTCCTGAAGATGGCCGAAGACCTCGGCACCCGCGCCGAGATCGCCGAGGGCACGTCGAACAACCTCGCGGCGGCGGTTGCCGCGGGCCTGGGCGAGGGCAACGTGCCGGAGATATTCGACTTTTTCCTGAAACTCGGCACCGGGCCTGACCAGGCCGAGGCAGCCGGGAGGAAGACAGCATGAAACTGGCCGGAAAAACCGCGATCGTCACCGGCGGCGGACGCGATATCGGGCGGGCCGTCGCGGTCAAGCTGGCCTCGGAAGGGGCCAATGTGGCAGTCAACTACTTTGCCAGCAGCGCCGGGGCCGAGGAAACCGTCGCGCAGGTCGCGGCCCTTGGTCGCAAGGCCATCGCGATCCAGGGCGACCTCAACAATCCTGCGGATGTCGAGCGGCTGATCGCCGCGACCGTCTCGAAATTCGGCGGCATCGACGTTCTGGTGAACAATGCCGGCGGCCTCGTGGCGCGCAAGACCATTGCCGAGATGTCACTGGAACATTGGCGTGAGGTGATGGACCTCAACCTCACCAGCACCTTCCTGATGGTCAAGGCCTGCCTCCCGCACCTGACGTCAGGCACCATCGTCAACATCGCCAGCCAGGCCGGGCGCGACGGGGGCGGACCGGGGGCCATACCCTATGCAACCTCCAAGGGCGCGGTGATGACGATGACGCGGGGGCTGGCCAAGGAACTGGGTCCGGCGATCCGGGTCAACGCGCTCTGCCCCGGCATGATCGACACCGATTTCCACAACATCCACACGCCCGACGCGGCCCGCAAGGGCTTCGAGGCCGCCGCCCCGGTCAAACGCCAGGGCGTGCCCGAGGATGCCGCCAACCTGGTCCTGTGCCTGGCCCGTGACGATTCCGCCTTCATCACCGGGGCCAATATCGACATCAATGGCGGAATGCTGTTTTCGTGAAACCCGGACCCTGAAACTGACGGAAGGCATGTCGAGATGCGCGTTCTGGCGATTGGCGAATGCATGGCCGAGCTTG
>NZ_JASBTN010000044.1 GCF_030148435.1 Aliiroseovarius sp. | reverse complement strand
TTTGCGCCGTTTCCCCGCCGCGGGGGGGGATTTTTGGGCAACGTTTACTGGGGGGGCCCCGACGGCGCGCCCCCCGCCCCGACCCGAAAGGAGGGCGCGCGAGCGCGCATGACGTCGCGACGGAATCTCCCCTTTTTGCCTCTTACCCCACGATCGCGTTCAGAACGAAGAAGATAACGGCCGACATGACGGCGGCGGCGGGCACGGTGATGACCCAGGCCGCGACGATGGTCATGAAATGCGAGCGGCGCACCAGCTTGCGGCGGCGGCGTTCCTCGGGCGCGATACGCTTTTCCGCCGGGCGCTTCGCGGCGGTGGCGCGCAGGCGTTTCTCCATGTGCCATTCACGATAGAAACCGACGCCAAACACGCCGCCCACGGCGATATGGGTCGAGCTGACCGGCAGGCCCAGCCAGGAGGCGACGATCACGGTGATGGCCGCCGACAGCGCCACGCAATAGGCGCGCATCGGGTTCAGCTTGGTGATCTGGCTGCCGACCATGCGAATGAGTTTCGGGCCGAACAGAACCAGGCCGAAGGAGATGCCGAAGGCGCCAATCACCATGACCCAGGTCGGAATCGTGACCTTGGCGGCGAAATTTCCGAACTGTTCGGCATGCACGATGGCCGCCAGCGGGCCGACCGCGTTCGCCACGTCATTGGCGCCATGCGCAAAGGAAAGCAGTGCGGCGGAGAAGATCAGCGGCAGGCCGAACAGCACCTTCAGCGACTTGGTGCGGTTCTCCAGCCCCTCGGCCTGTTTGGCGATCAAGGGCGCGGTAACGACATAGGCAATCGCGCCCACGGCGGCGCCGATCATCAGCGCGGTGCCCAGGTCGATCTTGACGATACGCTTCAGACCCTTGATCGACAGGTAGGCGCCGAAGGCCGCAGCCATGATGCCGATCAGTACCGGCACCCAGCGTTTGGCGGCGGCGATCTTGTCCTCCTGATAGACGATGCGCGCCTTGATGAAGGCCAGGAAGGCGGCAGCAATGACCCCGCCCAGGACCGGCGAAATCACCCAGCTGGCGGCGATCTTGCCCATGGTCGGCCAGTTCACCGCGGCGAAACCGGCAGCGGCAATGCCCGCGCCCATCACGCCGCCGACGACCGAATGGGTCGTGGACACCGGCGCGCCCACCCAGGTGGCCAGGTTTACCCACAGGGCCGAGCTGATCAGCGCCGCCATCATCGCCCAGATGAAGATGCGCCCCTGCGCCATGCCGGCCGGGTCGATGATCCCCTTGGAGATGGTCGAGACCACATCCCCCCCGGCCAAGAGCGCGCCCGCGCTTTCAAACAGGGCCGCGATGACGATGGCGCCACCCATGGTCAGCGCATTCGCGCCCACCGCCGGCCCCATGTTGTTGGCCACGTCATTGGCGCCGATGTTGATCGCCATATAGGCGCCGAAGGCGGCCGCCATGACCACCACAAACGATGTCGGGGTCTGGCCGAAGAACACGCCTGCGCCCAGGGCGGCGATGACGATGAAGGCCAGCGCGACCCCCATGCCGACCAGCGGCCGCGACACGTATTGCGTTGCGTATTCGAACTGGCTGATCCGGTTCAGGTCCTTGTCCAGCGTTCGCCACTGGTTGCCTTTGCTACCCTCGCTCATGGCACTCTTCCCCCAAGGTGTTCTGCGCTTGGCTGTCCCCGTTACAAAACGGATGCACAACCGTTCCATTCGGGGCGCACCGCTAGCGTGTCAGGGGCGGCTTGGCAACGGTTCTGTTTGCGCAGACGGGGGCCTGCGGCGCAAAGTCACCACTTCGGGTCGAGTTGGGGATCAGAATGCGCGCAGGAGGGCTTGCAGATCCTCTTCCTGAACCATTTCCGCGGCTTTCTCGGCCGGAACCCACTTGAGGGTACGTTCGGCCGCTTCGGGGAAGTCCTGCTCCAGCCGCTTCACCTTGATCGGAAACACCTTGGCCGAGCATTGCACCACTCCGCCGGTATCCATTTCCTTGTCATAGGTGTATTCGCCAAGTGGTTCGTTCGCCGGTTTGCCATCCTTGACGCCGGCCTCTTCCCAGGCTTCCTGCGCCGCCGCTTCCGGGGCGTTCATCCCGTCGATCGGCCAGCCCTTGGGCAGGATCCAACGCCCGGTTCCGCGCGAGGTGATCAGCAGCACTTCCTTCTCGTCGCCCTTGCCACGGTAACAGAGCGCCGCAACCTGGAACCGGTTGGGGCGTTTGAACATGGGCCGAAGAACCTCGGACCAGGCCTTGTCGAGAAGGTTGGACATTGAAACCGCTCTACTGATCTTTTGTTGTTGTTGAGGGCCTTATTTATGGCAAAAGGTACCGCGAATCAAGTCACTCCCCCCTGCGCGGCCCTGAGCTGTTGCCTTTCCGTCCGGTTCCCGGCCCCCGGTCCGGACGCTTTTCGGTCCGTTTCAGCGCCCTTTTCGCGGCTTCGCCCGCAGGGTCGGGTCGGCCTCCAGCGGATCCTCGGGCCAGGGGTGTTTCGGGTAGCGCCCGCGCATGTCCTTGCGCACGTCACCGTAAGAGCTGGCCCAGAACCCGGGCAGGTCCATGGTGGTCTGCACCGGCTTCTGCCCGGGGTTCAGCAGGGTGATGCGCAGGGGGGGATGGCCAACTTTCGGATGGGTGGCCACGCCGAACATCTCCTGCAGGCGCACCTCGATCGAGGGGTGTTCGCCGGAATAGTCGATCGGCACCTTGCGGTTCATCGGCGTGGTGAAATGCGCCGGGGCCTCGGTGTCGAGCCGCTGCATCTGCCGCCAATCCAGCATCGCGCGCAGGGCGTTCAGGATGTCGAATCGCTTCCAGTCCTCGGCGCTTTTGACCTTGCCCAGATGCGGCAGCAGCCAATCCTCAAGGCGCTCCATCAGCGCGGCTTCGGACATGTCCGGCATCCCGTCCACCAGCGCCACCCGGGCCAGAAAGCGTTTCGCCGCATCCGAGGGGCGCAACCCCAGGTCGCGCACGCCCTCCAGCATGGCGCGGGCCACCACCTCTGCGGGCGCGTCCTTCCAGACCCGATCATCCAGCACCACCGCGCCGAAAACCTCTTGTCTGCGCGCGATCACGCGCCGGTCGCGTTTCGACCAGTTGCAGCGGTCCTCCCAGCGGATCTGATCGCCATGCACCTCGCGCAGCTCGGACTCAGAGATCGCCACCGCCTGCCGGATCTTCGCCTCGCGCGGGTTGCCGTCGGTGTCCGTCACCACGATCAGCCGGGTCGCGGCCAGAGTGTCCGCCGGGTCCAGCACAGCCCCCTTGCCGCCGGAGAGCACGTAACGCGGATCATCCCCCGGACGGCGCAGCCCGACCCGGTCGGGATAGGCCAGCGCGGCCATCTGGGCAGGCGACAATGCCGTGTCGCCATCGACCATGCGCGCCAGTCGCCGGGCCTCTGCCCGCACCCGTTCGATCACGCCGCGATTGGCGGTCCACGGGCGGCGGCCGGCAAATTTTCGGGGATCGCCGAGCGCTTCCAGCCGCAGGCACAGGTCCACCGGAGCGGAAAACGGCAGCGGGTCGCGTTCCGCCAGCAGGGCGGCCAGCCCCGCCGCGCCCGGGCCCGACACGCTCAGCATGTGCCCCAGCCGCGGATGCAGCGGCAGCCGGGCCAACCGGCGCCCGTGATCCGTGATCTTGCCGTCTTGCAAGGCACCCAACTGGGTCAGCAGCGCCTGCGCCTCGCCCAGCACGCCCGGATTGGGCGGGGTCAGAAAGGCCAGGCCGGACCCGTCCGCCGATCCCCAGAGCGCCAGTTCCAGCGCCAGACCGGTCAGGTCGGCCGCCTCGATCTCGGCCGGCGGAAAGGGCGGCAACCCGCCCTCTTCGCCCTTTGTCCAGAGCCGGTAACAGGTGCCCTCGGCCACACGGCCTGCGCGCCCCCGGCGCTGTTCGGCCTCTGCCTTCGACACCCGTTCCGTCACCAGCCGCGACATGCCGGACCCCGCATCAAACCGCGCCCGCCGCGCCCGGCCGGCATCCACCACCACGCGGATGTCCTGAATGGTCAGCGAGGTTTCGGCAATCGAGGTCGCCAGCACCACTTTGCGCCCCTCGGTGGCGGGCGCAATCGCCGCGCGCTGATCCTTGAAGGGCATGGCGCCGTAAAGCGGGCGGATCCGGCAGTCGCCGGGCAGGCGCAGGGTCGAGGCAACCCGGCGGATTTCACCTTCACCCGGCAGGAACACCAGCACCCCGCCCCCGGTCTCGGCCACCGCCTGTTCAACCAGCGCGGCCGCAGCCTGTTCAAGGCGCGCCTTCTTGTCGACAGGCCGCTCCAGCCAGCGGGTCTCGACCGGAAAGGCCCGACCCTCGGAGCGCACCACCGGCGCGTCCGCCAGCAGCCGCGCGACCGGCTGGGCGTCAAGTGTCGCCGACATGACCAGCACCAGAAGATCCTCGCGCAGCGCCTGCACAGCCTCCCAGGTCAGCGCCAACCCAAGGTCGGCATTCAGGCTGCGTTCGTGGAACTCGTCGAAGATCACCGCCCCCACACCGTCAAGCGACGGGTCCGACTGCAACATGCGGGTCAGGATGCCCTCGGTCACAACCTCGATCCGGGTCAATTTGGACACTTTCGCCTCGCCGCGAATGCGGTAGCCGACGGTCTGCCCGGCGGCTTCACCCAGGCTCTCCGCCATACGCTCGGCAGCGGCGCGCGCGGCCAGACGGCGCGGCTCCAACATCAGGATGCGGCCCGCGCAGAGGCCGGCCTCCAGCAGGGCCAGGGGAACCACCGTCGTCTTGCCCGCGCCGGGCGGCGCCATCAGCACCGCGCGGTTCTCGGCGCGCAGGGCGGCCAGCAGCGGGGGCAGGGCATCATCAATGGGCAGGCCGGTTTTCATGGCCCCTTATGGGCGCAGGATCAGCGTGGGTGCAAGATGGCTTTCCACCCCGGCGGGCATGGTCCGAAGCACAAGGCCGGGACCACGATAGTCAAAACGAATAGCATCTTCCCGGTCCCCCGGCACATGATCAGCCGATTCCCCGGCGTTCCCATATGACAAGCGCTTGACGCTGCCCCGGCGGCCCGGGCAAAACAGCGCGAAGCATCGAGGAGGGCAGCATGGACATCCAGAATCTGGCAGGGCGCATTCTGAACGGCGAGCGGCGCGCGCTGGCCCGCGCGATCACGCTGGTTGAAAGCGGCCGGGGCGACCACCGCGCCCAGGCGGCCGACCTTCTGGAGGCGCTGAAACCCGCTGGCCGTCAGGCCCTGCGCATCGGGTTGTCGGGTACGCCGGGCGTCGGCAAATCCACCTTCATCGAGGCTTTCGGCATGCATCTCATCGGCCGGGGGCTGCGCGTGGCGGTGCTGGCGGTGGACCCGTCGTCGGCCCGGTCGGGCGGCTCCATTCTGGGCGACAAGACCCGCATGGAAAGCCTGTCGCGCGAACGCAACGCCTTCATTCGCCCCTCGCCCTCGCAGGCGCAGATGGGGGGCGTTGCGCGCCGTACCCGCGAGGCGGTGGCGCTGTGCGAGGCGGCGGGTTTCGACGTGGTGCTGATCGAAACCGTCGGTGTGGGCCAGTCGGAAACCGTGGTGGCCGAAATGTCGGACCTGTTCCTCCTGCTGATTGCGCCTGCGGGCGGGGATGAGCTGCAGGGTGTCAAACGCGGCATCATGGAGATCGCCGACCTGATCCTTGTGAACAAGGCCGACGGGGCGCTGAAGGATACGGCGATGCGGACCTGCGCCGACTACGCCGGTGCGCTACGTCTGTTGCGCAAACGCCCGCAGGATCCCGAAGGTTTCCCCAAGGCGCTGACCGTCTCTGCCGTGACTGAGGACGGGCTGGAGAAAGCCTGGGGCGAAATGCAGTCCCTGACCGACTGGCGGCGCGAAAACGGCCACTGGGAGGCCCGCCGTTCCGACCAGGCCCGCCACTGGTTCGAAGAAGAGGTGCGCCTGCGCCTGCTCGCCGCCCTCGACACGCCCGAGGCCCGCGCGGCCCTGACCGCGCTGGGTGCGGATGTGGCGGAGGGAGAGATGACGCCCTCGCAGGCCGCCGAACGGATGCTGACCCGGCTGGGCGCCGCGAAAACCGGATAGGCCGCCCGGCGCCTTCCCCTTTCATCTTTCCCGAAATACCCTCGCCGAAGGCAGGAAAACGGAGCCCGGCGACACGCCGGGAACCGGCGTTCCCTTCCCCGCCGGGGTCCGGGTGCCCCGCCTTTGACACACGCTAACATCTGCGCTACCCCTGACTTCGTGACTATGCGGGAGAGCTATTGGATGGATCGGTTCTGGCCCCCATGCCGCGACTGATCGCCGGTCCGGGTCGGGGACCTGTCAGGCTGTGCATCGGCCCCATCCCCTCGGCCATACCCCCGTTTCAGCGCATGGAGCGCAGACATGTTCCGCTTTTTCGAAAACCTCGTTGATCCCTTTGCTCCCCATGCGGGCGACACCCCGCCCGCCACGCTCTGGGCCTATCTGCGCACCCATTTCGGACCGTTTCGCAAATACATGATCTGGATGGCCCTGACCGGCGTCCTCGTTGCGGTGATGGAGACCGGGATCATCTTCTATTCCGGGCGGGTGATCGATCTGATGGGCGGGGCGCAACCGGCCGCTTTCTGGTCCGTCCACGGGCTGGAGCTGGCGCTGGCGGCGGGGTTCATCCTGTTTCTCCGCCCGGTCATGATCGGGATCAATCACCTGCTTCTGGAACAGACCCTTGCGGGCAACATGCAGGAACAGGTGCGCTGGCGGGCGCACAGGCACCTTCTGGGCCAGAGCCTGTCCTTCTTTCAGAACGACTTCGCCGGCCGCCTGTCGAACCGCGTCATGCAGCTGGGTCCGGCGGTCGAGGACAGCACCTACATGGCCTTCGAGGGACTCTGGTACGCGCTTACCTACGTGATTTCGGCCATGGTGATCCTGGGCCAGGTCGATGCGCGTCTGGCCCTGCCGCTGGGGCTCTGGCTGCTGATCTATGTGCTCTACGTGCGCCATGTCGCCCGCCGTGTGGCGGTGGCGTCCGAAAAATGGTCCGATGCGCGCTCGCTTGTCACCGGCCGCGTGGTCGATGCCTATGCCAATATCGAAAGCGTGAAGCTCTTTGCGCAGGGTCAGGGCGAGGAACGCTATGTCCTGTCGGCCCTCAAGCGCCTGCGCCTCAGGTTCCAGCGCTTCCTGCGCCTGATGACAGAACTGTCGATCGGGCTGAACCTGATCAACGGCCTCCTGATCACCGGCGTGCTCGGCCCGGCGATCTGGCTCTGGACCCGCGGGCTTGTCTCGATCGGCGAGGTCGCGGCGGCCTCTGCTCTGGTCCTGCGCCTCAACGGCATGTCGGGCTGGATCATGTGGGTGACAATTCGCCTCTTTGAACATGCAGGGGTGATCCGCGAGGGGCTCAGGTCCATCGCCGTGCCGCATGAGCTGACCGATGTCGACGGCGCGGGGCAATTGGACGTGACCAAGGGCGCGATCCGGTTTGAAAACATCAGCCACCACTATGGCAAGGGCACCGGCGGGCTGGATCACGTTACCATCGACATCCCGGCGGGGCAGAAGGTCGGTCTTGTCGGCCGGTCCGGCGCGGGCAAGTCCTCGCTGGTGAACCTGCTGCTGCGCTTCCGCGATGCCGAGGCCGGGCGCATCCTGATCGACGGGCAGGACGTGGGCCAGGTGACGCAGGACAGCCTGCGCGGCGCGATCGGCATGGTGACACAGGACAGCTCGCTCCTGCACCGCTCGGTGCGCGCGAATATCCTCTACGGCCGCCCGGACGCCGGCCAGGCGCAGATGGAGGCCGCTGCCACCCGCGCCGAGGCGCAGGAGTTCATCGGAACGCTCGAGGATCCGCAGGGCCGCAGGGGCTATAACGCCCATGTCGGTGAACGCGGGGTGAAACTCTCGGGCGGGCAGCGCCAGCGCATCGCCATCGCCCGGGTGATGCTGAAAGACGCGCCGATCCTGGTGTTGGACGAGGCGACCTCGGCGCTGGACAGCGAGGTCGAGGCGGCGATCCAGAAAACGCTCTATGGCATGATGGAGGGCAAGACGGTGATCGCCATCGCCCACCGCCTGTCGACGATTGCCCGGATGGACCGGATCATCGTGCTGGATCAGGGCCGGGTGGTGGAAGACGGGCCGCATGACGAACTGCTCGCCACCGGGGGCACCTATGCCGGGCTCTGGGCGCGGCAATCGGGCGGCTTCCTGGCGGATGAGTAGGCGTTTCGGGGTGGGGCACGGTTTCCGATGCCGCCTGGCGAACATGCGTTGACGGCGGCGGGCGGCGCTGAAAGAAGACGCGCAAAGCACGGATTCCCCTTGCCGACTCACTTGACGGGGGCGGCCAACAGGTCTAAAGACCGCGAACGGAATTCGGGGCGCTGCCATTGCGGCGCCCGTTTGTGTTGACCGGCTTGACGTGGGACCGCCTGCGAACAGGGCCAGAAGAGCAAGGAAAAGAACCATGTCGCGCCGCTGCGAATTGACCGGTAAAGGCCCGATGACGGGCAACAACGTGAGCCACGCCAAGAACCGCACCCGCCGTCGGTTCCTGCCCAACCTGAACGACGTGACCCTGCAGTCTCAAGCTCTGGGTCGCGGGTTCAAACTGCGCATCTCGGCCCACGCCCTGCGCTCGGTGGACCACCGTGGCGGTCTGGACGCCTTCCTGGCCAAAGCCAAGGACGCGGACCTGTCGGCCAACGCGCTGAAAATCAAGAAAGACATCGCCAAGGCCCAGGCCACCGCCTGATCGCCTCCGCGAGACGGTTTAAGCCGCCCCGGCACCCGCCGTGGGCGGCTTTTCGCATATCGGGATGCGCCCCGGTTCACCCGTGGCGATTTGTCCCTTGCCAAGATTCCGCCCGAGGCATAGCCCTTGAGGCATGATCCGTGCGGTTTTCGCATATATTCTGGCGCTCGCCCTGACGATCACCGGGTTCTCGTTCGCCCAGGCGCGCGGGACCACGCCCGATTTCGGTGCCGGTTCCACGATGCAGGTGGTGATCTGTGCCGGGGTCGGCCTGACGACGATCACCATTGGCCCCGACGGCCAACCGGTGAAAACCTCCTATATCTGCCCCGACGCCGCGTCCCATGTCGTGGCCGACTTTACGATGCCGGTGATGGAGCTGCCCGCGCAGCGCCTGATCGCCCGCATCACGCCCGTGACCGCGAACCCGTCACTCGCCCAGCACGCGCTTTCTCCCTCTGCCCGGGGGCCGCCGGGCCGCGTCTGATCCGGGAACCAGCCCCTGGAACCGCCGGTCACGCGCCGGGTTCCGGGCGTGTCTGCGTTCCCTTCCAGACCCAGGACAACCGGACAGACAGGAGAAAACAACATGTCCCTGACCAAAACCCCAGGCGTGGCCACCGCCGCCCTGACCTTCGCCCTGACCTTCGCCCTGCCCGCTTTCGCCGAAAGCAGGATCATGATCGAAGACGCCTATGCCCGTGCCGCCGGTGTGACCGCCATGGCCGGGGCCGCCTTCATGCAGATCGTGAACACGGGCGACGAGGATGACCGGCTGATCGGCGCCAGGTCCGACATCGCCAGGCGGGTCGAGCTGCACACCCATATCGAAAACGATCAGGGCGTGATGCAGATGACCCATGTCAAGGAAGGCTTTGCCATTCCCGCCGGCGAGACCCACCTGCTGAAACGCGGCGGCGATCACGTGATGTTCATGGGCCTGACCGGGTCGATGGATCACGGTGCGTCGGTCACGGTCACTCTGGTGTTCGAAAAGGCCGGCGAGATGGTCGTCGAAATCCCCGTCGACCTGGAGCGCAAGCCGATGCAGGGCATGTCGGGCATGTCGGGCGGGTCGATGGGCCAGGGTTCGGGCAACTGAAGCGCTGCGATCCGGCAGTGAAGGAGGCGGGTGTTTCGGCCCCGGACCCTGCCCCGCCTGACCGGGCGCAGGGACGGTCGGCGGGGTCACTCGGCGGCCAGCACCTCGTCGACCCAGGCGGGCACGGTCCGGGTGGCCGGACCCAGCCGCGCCGCGTCGAACTGGCCCGCGACCGAGCTGGGCTCGAGGTTCAGTTCCAATGTGCGGGCACCCGCGGCGCGCGCCTCGCTGACGAAGCCCGCCGCCGGGTAGACATTGCCGCTGGTGCCGATCGCCACGAACAAAGAGGCCTGGCCCAATGCGCGATGGATCTCGTCCATGTAATGGGGCATCTCGCCAAACCAGACGATGTCGGGCCGGGTTTCCGGCAAGCGGCATTCCGGACAGGGGGCCAGCGGGTCCATCACCGGGGGAGCGGGCCAGCGCGCCCCGCAGCTGTGGCACAGCGCGCCGGACAGGGCACCATGCATGTGCAGCACCTCCGCCGCGCCGCCGCGTTCATGCAGATCGTCCACATTCTGGGTCACGATGGTGATCTTGTGACGGCTGTCGCGCTGCAGCCGTCCCAGCGCCTCGTGGGCCGCATTCGGCGCGGAGTTCAGGCAATTGTCGCGCCGCGCGTTGTAGAAATCATGCACCAGCTCAGGATTGCGCGCGAAGCCTTCCGGCGTGCAGACGTCATTCAGGTCGTATTGCGTCCACAGCCCGTCCTCGTCGCGAAAGGTGCCCAGCCCGCTTTCGGCCGAGACGCCGGCGCCGGTCAGGATCAGGATATCGGTCATTCTCTTGCCTCCATGCCACCGGAAAGCCCGGTCGAGTCGCATGGCGCAGTTCACCCCGTATCCCCCCTGTTGTTCAACCCTTGCCGGTCCCCGTGGCGCTTGACAGCCCGCCCGCCACGGAGGCAGGCTCGGGCATGGCCCTGACGCGCGCAATCGAACCGATGCCGCCAGATGTCCATCGGCGTCTGGACGAGACCGGGTTGCGCCCTGCCTATGACGACCGCCCGCCGTATCAGCGCAACGACTACCTGGGCTGGATCAACCGCGCCAAGCGACCGGCCACCCGTGAAAAGCGCATTGCGCAGATGCTCCATGAACTCGACGGCGGCACCCATTACATGAAGATGGTCTGGCGCAAATCGGCTGGGCCGGGGGAATAGACGGTTCCGGTCGGTCCCGTTTGACGCTACACCCGGATCATGACCATGCGTATTCTTTTCGTCTGTCTTGGCAACATCTGCCGCTCGCCCAGTGCCGAGGGGGTATTTGCCACGCTCGCGGCCGACCTCGACGTGGAACTGGACAGCGCCGGCACCTCGGACTGGCATGTGGGCGAACCGCCCTATGATCCGATGCAGAAAGCCGCGCGTGCGCGTGGCTATGACCTGTCCCGGTTGCGGGCGCGGCAGTTTTCAGCGGTGGATTTCGACCGGTTCGACCTGATCATCGGCATGGACGCGGACAATCTCGCGCGGATCGAGGCGCTGCGCCCGGCGGGCAGTGACACGACCGTTGCCGTCTTTACCGACTACGCGCCAGAAGCGGGATACGATCACGTGCCCGACCCCTATTACACGCGGGATTTCGACCAGACACTGGACCTGGTCGAGCAGGCCTCACGCGGCCTGATCGCGACCCTGTCCGGGCAGACGGAACCTCAGCTGCAATAGGTGCCGACCGCCTCGCCGAACTGCTTGTATTTCTCCCAGAACCGCTCGTCCGTGCGGCGGTCGGACTGGCGCAGAACCTGGGTCTGGTGCGGTTCGTCGAAATACTTGGCCACGCGCTTCTGTTCCGAGCGGTTCAGCATCGCTTCGGCCACGTCCTGCACGCAGCCGCACAGCTGCCGGGTCGCCCCCGTGCGATCCGCATTCAGACAGGCGCGTTCGATCTTGCCGGCAGCCAGCACGCCGGAGGATGTCATGAGGGTGGAGGCGGCCATCAGGCTGGCCCCAAGGATCAGGTTCTTCATCATTCTGCCTCTGTTAGCCGGTTGGATCCGGTTGCTGTTGGCGGCAAGGTAGCAGAATCACATGGTTTTCTCAATCATCCCGACGCCCATGCGCCAAGAGATGCCGACCCGTCAGACAGGCACCACCTCGACCGTGCCCGCCAGCCGCGCCACGTCGCCCGGCAGGCACAGGGCGGTCGCGTCCGACATCACCGCCGCCGAGGCCGCCGCAACCCCGGTTGCAAGGGCTGTCTCCCAAGTCTCCCCGCGCGACAGGGCCAGGGTAAAGGCGCCCACGAAACTGTCCCCGGCGCCGACCTTGCTTTTGACCGGCACCGGCCGGGTCTGCGCGTGCCAGCAATGCCGGTCCCGGGCCAGCAGCGATCCCTTTTCCCCCAGCGCCAGCACCACCACCTCGGCCACGCCGCGCGCCACCAGGTCGTGGGCAAACCCGGCCACATCGGCGATCTCCGGCAGGGGCCGCCCGGCCAGTTCCTCGCTTTCCGCCCGGTCGAGCCTCAGCACATGCTGCCGCGCCGATCCCGCGGCCAGAAGCGCCCGCAAAGGCGCTCCCGACGTGTCCAGCACCAGCTTTGCGCCCAGTTCTTCCACCGCCGCCGCCAGCTGCGTGGGGAAATGCACCGGCACCCCCGGCGGCTGGCTGCCCGACAGCACAACATAGCCGCCCCGGGGCGTGTGATCGGCAATCGCCTCCAGCGCGCGAAAAGCATCCTCCGGCGTCCAGCGCGGGCCGGGCATGACGAAACGGTATTGTTCGTGGGTCGTGGTATCGCTTACCGCAAGAGACAGCCGCGTTTCGCCCTCGATATGAAACGGCACCGTTTCGACGCCTTCCTCGGCCAGAAGCCCGGCAAACTGCTGGCCGCGATAGCCTGCCAGCGCCACGAAAGCCTTGGCGTGGCCGCCCAGCAGCCGTATCGCGCGCGCCACGTTGGTGCCGCCGCCCCCCGGGTCCAGATCCGGAAGGGCGCAGCGCAGCTTGTCCTGCGGCCGCACGTGGCCGACCGAGGTGGACATGTCCAGGGCAGGGTTCAGCGTGACGGTGAGAATATCGGGCATGGGAGGCTTCCGGCAAATTTGGTAACGCTAACATATGCGCCTGTCACCAGCCTCACAATGACCGAGGTCAAACCACCGGATCAATGCCGGATCACAAAGCCGCTGAGCCCGGTTTCGGCCGCGGCCTCCTGTTCATGAACATCCTGAACCCGCGCCGCGCCCGGCCCCTGCCACATGAGGGTCAGCAGCTCGTCCACCGTTTTCCGCTCGCCTTCCAGATGCGCCAGAACCGAGCCGTCACCGCGATTCATCACCCAGCCCGTCAGCCCCAGCTTCAGCGCCGCCGCCCGTGTCCAGGCCCGATAGGCGACGCCCTGCACATGGCCGGTGATGCGAGCTTGGACGATTTTTTGCATTGTCATGGACCCTGATCTGGTGCGGCCCCGGCGCCGAGCCCTTGCCGCGCACGAGCACCACGGATTCCTTCGTTCAAAGAAGAAGCTGGAAAACTGAAGTCTCACTCGAACAAGAGGAATTAGACGGGAGAATCGGGCTTTGCGTCAAGTTTGCGGCCTGGACACCAAAGCCCGTGGCCAACAAGCTGATCCCGCCGCCATTCTCCGGGCATGCGTGCAGGCAAACATAATTGCGGCGAATAGGAACGGTGAAACCGGGCTGAACCATCAATCCCCATTGACGAAACCGCGTTCCCGGCGCATATCCCGCTGTCATGACAGACCTCAAACACATCCGCAATTTCTCGATCGTCGCCCATATCGATCACGGGAAGTCCACGCTCGCCGACCGCCTGATCCAGGAGACCGGGACCGTCAAGGAACGGGACATGCAGGCGCAGCTGCTCGACAGCATGGATATCGAGCGTGAGCGTGGCATTACCATCAAGGCCAACACGGTGCGCATCGAATACACGGCGGATAATGGTGAGGAGTATATCCTGAACCTGATCGACACGCCCGGCCACGTCGATTTTGCCTATGAGGTCAGCCGCTCCATGCGCGCGGTCGAGGGCTCGTTGCTGGTGGTCGACTCGACGCAAGGGGTCGAGGCGCAGACGCTGGCCAATGTCTATCAGGCGATCGACGCGGATCATGAAATCGTGCCGGTTCTGAACAAGATCGACCTGCCCGCATCGGACTGCGACCGCGTGGCCGAGCAGATCGAGGACGTGATCGGCATCGACGCCACCGGCGCGATCCAGGTTTCGGCCAAGACCGGCCAGGGCATCCACGAAACGCTGGAAGCCATCGTCACCGAACTGCCCGCGCCGCAGGGCAATGCCGATGCCCCGCTGAAGGCCATGCTGGTCGACAGCTGGTATGACGCCTATCTGGGCGTCATCGTGCTGATCCGGGTGATCGACGGCACGCTGAAAAAGGGCGAGCGAATCCGCATGCTCTCGACCAATGCCGTCTACCCGGTCGATCGCGTCGGTGTCTTTACGCCCGAGATGAAACCCGTCGACCGCCTTGGCCCGGGCGAGATCGGATTCCTGACGGCCTCGATCAAACAGGTCCGCGACACCCGCGTCGGTGACACGATCACCCATGAACGCAAGGGCACCGAAGAGGCATTGCCCGGATTCAAACCGGCCCAGCCGGTGGTCTTCTGCGGCCTCTTCCCGGTGGACAATGCGGAATTCGAGGATCTGCGCGACTCGATCGAAAAGCTGGCCCTGAACGACGCCAGCTTCAGCTTCGAAATGGAAACCTCCGCCGCGCTGGGTTTCGGCTTCCGCTGCGGCTTTCTGGGCCTTCTGCACCTCGAAGTCATCCGCGACCGGATCGAACGCGAATACAATATCGAGCTGATCACCACCGCGCCTTCGGTCATCTACCACGTCTACATGAAGGGCAAAGATAACGAACCGGGGGAGATGATCGAGCTGCACAACCCCGCCGACATGCCCGACCTGTCCAAGGTCGACCACATGGAGGAGCCGCGCATCAAGGCCACGATCCTGGTGCCCGACGACTACCTCGGCGACGTGCTGAAGCTTTGCCAGGACCGCCGGGGCATCCAGCTGGACCTGACCTATGCGGGCTCGCGCGCCATGGTCGTCTATGACCTGCCGCTGAACGAGGTGGTGTTCGATTTCTATGATCGCCTGAAATCGGTAACAAAAGGCTACGCCTCCTTCGACTACCAGATGGAGGGCTACCGCGAGGACAATCTGGTCAAGATGTCGATCCTGGTGAACGACGAACCGGTCGATGCGCTTTCCACCATGGTCCACCGCGACCGCGCCGAAATGCGCGGCCGTGCCATGTGCGAGAAGCTCAAGGACCTGATCCCGCGCCACATGTTCAAGATCCCGATCCAGGCGGCCATCGGCGGAAAGGTCATCGCGCGCGAAACCCTGTCGGCCCTGCGCAAGGACGTGACCGCCAAATGCTACGGCGGGGACGCCACGCGGAAGAAGAAACTGCTGGAGAAGCAGAAGGCCGGCAAAAAGAAGATGCGCCAGTTCGGCAAGGTGGACATCCCGCAGGAGGCGTTCATTTCCGCGCTAAAGATGGACAACTGAGAAAAGGCCCCTTCTTTCGACGGGGCCTTTCCTTATTTACCTTTGCCGCCACCGGCCGGGCCGTTCGAGCGACCTCCGCCCGAAGGGTTCCCGGTTTGGCTGGGCCAACCGCCGCCGTTGCCTTGTCCTTTTCCCATTCTACAATCCTCCTTGTTTGAATGTGATTTCCATTTATGCGGGAATTGGCCGGGTTCAATACCTGTCTGCGGCTTTTTGGAGTCGTCCCCCACCACGACAGATCCACGGCCGAATTCCCGAGCGCCATCGCGCTTTCAGCAACCGTCCTGTTCCGGTCGCGCGTCAACGGGTCTGGCATCCGGGTTTCCGGATTTCCAGCTGACCGGCCCCCGGGGACCCGTTTCGCACAAGCCCCCCTCGCCAATCTCCCGACCACGTGCTACCGCAGGCTCATGATCGACGTGCTGCTTCAGACCCTGCCCTTCTTCGCCCTGATCGGGCTGGGCTTTGGTGCGGGCCGGACCGGGTTCTTTCCGCCCGAGGCCACGGCCTGGCTGACGCGTTTCGTCTTCTATTTTGCCCTGTCGGCGATGCTGTTTCGCTTTGCCGCCAATCTCCGCCTGTCCGAGGTGCTCTCCTGGCCCTTCATCTGGGCTTATCTGATCGGCACGATGGCGGTTTACCTGCTGGCCACCGGCGTGGCCCTGATCCGCCGCATCGGTGTCGAGGAAGCCGCGGTCGAGGCGCAATGCGCGGTGGTCGGCAACGTGGGGTTTCTGGGCATTCCGATGCTGGCCATGCTGATGGGAGAAACCGCCGTGGGCCCGGTAATGATGGTGCTGGCGGTGGATCTGATCGTCTTCGGCAGCCTGATCGTGATCATCATCAGCGCGAAACGCGACGGGCGGCTGTCACCGGGCGTGCTGATCTCGGTCGGGCGGGGGTTGCTCGGGAATCCGATGATCGTATCGATCGTGCTGGGCTTCGCCTGGTCGGCCTCCCGCCTGCCAATCCCTGCGCCGATGAACGACTTCCTGGGCATCCTCGGGGCGGCGGCCACGCCCGGCGCGCTGTTTGCCATTGGCGCCTCGCTTGCCGACAAATCGGCCGAACGCATGGCGGTGGCGGGCTGGCTGTCCATGGCCAAGCTGGTGCTGCACCCGGCGGCGGTGGCCGGGACTGCGCTGCTGGTCTTTCCGGTCGCCCCCTACTCCGCCACGGTAATGATCGCGGCGGCGGCTTTGCCGGTGGCGGGCAATGTCTTTATTCTGGCCCAGCACTACGGCGTTGCGCCGCATCGTGCTTCGGCGGCGATCCTGCTATCGACCGTGGCCTCAATCCTGACCGTTTCGGCGGTAATCGCATGGGGAACCCGATGATCCTTCTGACCGGCGCCTATCGCCTGTTCTTCCCGGCGGCGGGGCTGTTTGCCGCCGTTGCCCTGCCGCTGTGGCTGGTGATGTACATGGGAGCCGACCTTCTGGACGACCCGTTGAGCTGGCACATGCACGAGATGCTGTTCGGCTATCTCGGCGCGGCCCTGGCCGGCTTCCTGTTTACCGCAATCCCGAACTGGACCGGGCGACCGGCACTGGCGCCGGTGCAGTTGGCGGTGCTGTTCGCCCTGTGGCTGGCCGGACGGCTGGCCATCTTCACAGCTCCCGAGGCGCTGGCCGCCCAGGTGATCACCGCCGCCTTCCTGCCGGTTGTGACCGTGCTGGTGGCGCGCGACATCATCGCCGCGCAGAACAAGCGCAACCTGGTTGTGGTGGGGCTCCTGGCTGCGATGAGCCTGACACAGGCCGTGTTCCTCTGGCTTGATCCGCAATGGGCCATGGATGCGGCGCTGGCACTGGCACTGGTGCTGATGGCGCTGATCGGCGGGCGCGTGACCCCGGCCTTTACCCGCAACTGGCTGAACCGGCGCGGCGGCGGCAAGGTGCCCCCGCCCTTCGGCAAGGTCGACCGGGCCGGGCTGACCGCGACCGGGCTGGTGGCGGCAAGCTGGGCGGCGACCGGCCTGTCGGTGGTGACGGGTGTGCTGGCAGTGGTGGCCACCCTGGCACTGGCGGCGCGGCTGACGCGTTGGCAGGCGAGCCGCGTGGCGCGCGAGCCGCTGCTGCTGGCGCAGCACGCGGCCTATGCCTGGCTTCCCGTGGGAACCGCGCTTCTGGCGCTGGCGAGCCTGACCGATTGGGCCAGCCTCTCGCAGGTGCGCCACGCCCTGGGGGCAGGTGCGATCGGCACCATGACCGTGATTGTCATGCTGCGCGCCCTGCTGGGCCACTCCGGCCGTCCGATCGAGGGGCGGTGGATCGACTGGCTGCTTCTGATCCTGCTGCATCTGGGCGCGGCGCTGCGCGTGATCTCCAGCGGATTTGGCGATCCGATTCCGCTGCTGCATTCGGCGGGCAGCCTCTGGGCGCTCGGCATGGTGCTTTTCGTGATCCGCGCCCTGCCGATTGCATTGGCCCCGCGCAGGTAACGGATCTGCCGCATTTCACCTGTCCCGTGCCGTGCCAGCGCTTGCAACCCCGCGCAGGTTCCGGCACGGATGGGTCAAAGCTCTGCAGAGGATCACTGACATGGAAACCCTTTCCGAAAACGCCTGTTTCGGCGGCACCCAGGGTGTCTACAAACACGCAAGCAAGGCAACCGGCACCGACATGACCTTCGGCCTGTTTCAACCGGTCGAGGCACAGGACGGCCCGGTCCCGGTGCTGTGGTACCTGTCCGGTCTGACCTGCACCCATGAGAACGCCATGACGAAGGCCGGCGCGCAGGCCTGGGCCGCCGAACAGGGCATCGCGCTGATCTTCCCCGACACTTCGCCGCGTGGGCCTGGCGTGGCCGATGACGAGGCCTACGACCTGGGCCAGGGCGCGGGGTTCTACGTGAACGCCACGCAAGAGCCCTGGGCCCCGCATTTCCGCATGTGGGACTATGTGACCGAATGCCTGCCCGAACTGGTCTTTGAAAACTTCGCGCTGGACGCCGACCGCCAGGGCATTACCGGCCATTCGATGGGTGGCCATGGCGCGCTGACCATTGCAATGACCCTGCCCGGCCGCTTTCGCTCGGTGTCGGCTTTCTCGCCGATTTCGAACCCGACGCAATCGGACTGGGGGCGCAAGCAGCTCGCGGCCTACCTGGGCGACGACGAGGCCAAATGGGCCGCCCATGACGCAAGCCTTCTGATGGCTGAGACAGGTTTCGACGGGCCGATGCTGATCGACACCGGCACCAGCGACCAGTTCATCGACCTGTTGAAACCCGAGGCGCTGGCCGGCGCCATCGCCGCGCGCCGCCAACAGGCCACCTTCCGCATGCAGCCGGGATACGATCACAGCTATTTCTTCGTTTCCACCTTCATGGAGGAACACATGGCCTTCCACGCCGAGGCGCTCTACGCGTGATCTATGTGGACGCGGATGCCTGCCCGGTAAAAGCCGAGGCCGAAACGGTGGCGACCCGGAACCGGACCCGGATCGCCTTCGTTTCGAACGGCGGGCTGCGCCCCTCACCAAACCCGCTGGTCGAGATGGTCTATGTCGACAGCGGGCCGGATGTGGCGGACATGTGGATCGCGGAGCGCTGCACCACGGGCGACGTGGTCGTGACCAATGACATCCCGCTGGCCGCGAAATGCATCGAGGCGGGCGCGCGGGTGGTGCGCCCCAACGGCGAGGCGCTGACCCAGGCCAATATCGGCCAGCAGCTTGCCACACGCGACCTGATGACCGATCTACGCGCGGCCGATCCCTTCCGCCAGGGCGGCGGCAGGCCGTTTTCCAAGGCCGACCGCTCGCGCTTTCTGGACGGGCTCGACCGCGCGCTGAGGTTTGCGGCGCAGGACTGACGCAAGCGGCACCGGATTGCGACATCCGAAAACGTCGCGCGCAGGACAGAACACCGCCGCGCCACCGGCGACCCTGTTCCCATGCAGACCCGCAATACCAACCTGATCGGCATCAGCTCGGCCATCACGGCCTCGGTGTTCTTTTCGATCAACGACACGGTGATCAAGTTCCTGTCGGGTGATTACGCGCTGCACCAGGTGGTGTTGATCCGATCCGCCCTGGCGCTTTGCCTGACCTGCCTCGTGCTGATCCCGCTGTCGGGCGGGTTTGGCCAGCTGCGCACCCGCCGCCCGGGTGTGCACGCGCTGCGCGGCTTTCTGGTGGTCATGGCGAACATGCTGTTCTTCATGGGGCTGGCCGCCCTGCCGATTGCCGAGGCCACCGCGATCTTCTTCATCTCACCGCTGATCATCACAGGCTTTTCGGTGATTTTTCTGGGCGAAACCGTCGGCCCGCGCCGCTGGGCGGCGGTGCTTTTGGGGCTGATCGGCGTGCTGGTGATCATCCGCCCGGGCGGCGATAGCTTCCAGCCCGCCGCCCTCCTGCCGCTGGGGTCCGCCTTCGGCTATGCGGGGCTGCATATGCTCACGCGCAAACTGGGCAGCACCGACAGCCCGGTCAGCATGGCCTTTTATATCCAGGTCATTTTCATCCTTGTCTCGGGCACCTTCGGCCTGACCCTGGGCAACGGCGGGTATTCCAACGGCAGCTCGGCGTCGCTTGAATTCCTCACCCGCGCCTGGGGCAGCCTCGATCCCGGCGACACGGTCTATTTCGTGATCCTCGGCCTTGCCTCTGGCCTCGGCGGCTGGATGATCAGCCGGGCCTATGCGCTGTGCGAGGCGGGGCTGGCCGCCCCTTTCGAATACACCGCCATGGTGCTGGCCGTCGCGTTTGGCTGGGTCGTCTTCGGCGAATGGCCGGACAACTGGACCTGGGCCGGTATCGGGCTGATCCTCGGCTCCGGGCTTTTCGTGGCCCTGCGCGAGACCCGCACCCGCCCGGCTCGGCGCTGAACCCACCGGCATTTCCTATTCACGACGCATTGGCGCGAAAGCCTTGCCTCTGCCGCCCACCCTTTGTAGGCAGGGCCGAGCGATGACGTAACCGGGGGCCAGAGCCATGCCGCACAGCGATCCGAAAACCCTTGTCTCCACCCAGTGGTTGGCAGACCACCTGAAGGATCCGGACCTGCGCATCATTGACGCCAGCTGGTATATGCCCGCCGACAACCGCGACCCGAAGGCGGAATATGACGCAGCCCATATCCCCGGCGCGCGTTTCTTCGATATCGACGAGATTTCCGACCTGCGCTCGGACCTGCCGCATATGGCCCCGCCGGTCGAGAAATTCATGTCCCGAATGCGTGCCATGGGGATCGGCGACGGCCACCAGGTGGTGGTCTATGACGGGGCCGGGGTGTTTTCGGCAGCCCGGGTCTGGTGGCTGTTCCGACTGATGGGCAAGATGGACATCGCCGTGCTGGACGGGGGCCTGCCGAAATGGCAGGCCGAGGGCCGCCCGGTCGAGGACCTGCCCCCCGTCATTCGCGACCGCCACATGACCGTGAGCCGCCAGGCCCATATGATCAAGGACGTCACGCAGGTCGCCGCCGCCGCCAAACTGGGCGACTGGCAGATCCTCGACGCGCGCTCCCCGGGCCGGTTCGCGGGCAGCGAGCCCGAGCCGCGCGAAGGGCTGCGCGGCGGGCACATTCCGAACTCGAAAAACCTGCCCTTCGGCGAGCTGCTGACCGCCGAGGGCACGATGAAGGACCAGGCGGGCCTGCGGGTCGCTTTCGACGCGGCGGGCGCGGACCTCAACAGGCCCGTGATCGCGTCCTGCGGCTCGGGCGTGACCGCCGCCGTCATCTGCCTGGCGCTGGAACGATTGGGCCATGACCGCCATGCCATCTATGACGGCTCCTGGTCCGAATGGGGCATGTACAACGACCTACGCGTCGCAACCGGAGAAGACTAAGATGCTGACCAACCTGCAAGCGCAACCCGAAGACAAGATCATGGCGCTGATGGCCATGTATCGGGCCGATCCGCGTGACAACAAGATCGACCTGGGCGTTGGCGTCTACAAGAACGCGCAGGGCGTGACCCCGGTCATGCGCGCGATCAAGGCGGCCGAACAGCAATTGTGGGAAGCGGAACAGACCAAGGCCTATACCGGTCTGGCCGGGGATCCTGCCTATGGCCGCGCCCTGTCGGGCCTGGTCCTTGGCAATGCCGTGGAAGCCGAACGCCTCGCGCTCGCCGCCCAGCCCGGCGGCACCGGCGCGATCCACCAGGCCGCCGAGCTGATCAAGGCCGCCAACCCGGACGCCACGGTCTGGCTGTCCGCCCCGACATGGCCCAACCACCCGGCGATCCTGCGCCACGTGGGCCTGGCGATGGGCGAATACCGCTATTTCGACAATGACACCCGCGGCGTCGATTTCGACGGCATGATGGACGACCTGAAGGGCGCAAAGGCGGGCGACGTGGTGCTGCTGCACGGCTGCTGCCACAACCCGACCGGCGCCAACCTGACCCTGCCGCAATGGTCGGAGCTGATCGCCCTGATGCAGGACAGCGGCCTGGTGCCGATGATCGACATCGCCTACCAGGGCTTCGGCGACGGTCTGGACGAAGATGCCGCCGCCACCCGCCTGGTGGCCAGCGCCATGCCCGAGGTCCTGATCGCCGCCAGCTGCTCGAAGAACTTCGGCATCTACCGCGAGCGTACCGGCCTTCTGATGGCGATCTCGGAGAAAGCGGACCAGACCGCGCTGACGCAGCAAAACCTGAGCAGCCTGAACCGCCTCAACTTCTCTTTCCCGCCGGACCACGGCGCGCGGCTTGTGACGATGATCCTCGAGGACGACGCCCTGCGCGCCGACTGGATGGCCGAACTGGAAGAGGTGCGCCTTGGCATGCTGGGTCTGCGCGAACAGCTGGCCACCGAGCTGCGCGCACGCACCGGCTCGGACCGTTTCGGCTTCATCGCCGAACACCGCGGCATGTTCTCGCGCCTCGGCGCCACCCCGGAACAGGTCGCGAAAATGCGCGAGGACCACGGCATCTACATGGTCGGCGACAGCCGCCTGAACATCGCGGGCCTGAACCGGACCACCGTGCCGATCCTGGCCCAGGCCATCGCCGAGACCGGCGTGTAACCCACGCCCCTCCGACCGAACATGAAAGGCCGCACCCTCCCCGGGTGCGGCCTTCTGTCTTTCATCTTTCCGCAAATATCCTGGGGGTTTGGGGGCAAAGCCCCCAATCGCGCAATCGAGCGTGGCGCAGCCACACATCCAGGAACGCCGGGTCGCGAAGCTCCTTCCGATCACACGAAAAAAGCCCGGGCGCGAACGCCCGGGCCAGTCTTCAACAACTGAGCGGAAGTGGATCAGCCGTTGGTGAACTCCGGATAGGCTTCCATGCCCAGCTCACCCATGTCGAGACCGTTGATCTCTTCTTCCTCGCCAACCCGCAGGCCGAAGACGGCCTTGATGAGGGTAAAGGCGACGTAGCTGACCACGAAGGTAAAGATGCCGATCGCCAGGAAGCCGATGATCTGGGTGACATAGCTCGCGTCCGGGTTGCTGGCGGCCACGATGAAGGTGCCCCAGAAACCGGCGACCAGGTGCACCGGGATGGCGCCGACCACGTCGTCGATCCGCATCTTGTCCAGCAGCGGCACCACGATGATCACGATGACACCACCGACACCACCGATCAGCAGCGAACCGAACAGCGAGGGGGCCAGCGGCTCGGCGGTGATCGAGA
>NZ_JASBTN010000035.1 GCF_030148435.1 Aliiroseovarius sp. | reverse complement strand
ACCCAGGATCTTGTTGTCCGCGGCCATTTCACGTTCGCCCTGGAACACGCGCAGGGTCACGGCGTTCTGGTTGTCTTCGGCGGTCGAGAAGATCTGGCTCTTCTTGGTCGGGATCGTGGTGTTGCGGTCGATCAGGCGGGTGAACACGCCACCCAGGGTCTCGATGCCCAGCGACAGCGGGGTCACGTCCAGCAGAACCACGTCCTTCACGTCACCCTGCAGAACACCGGCCTGAATGGCGGCGCCCATGGCGACGACCTCGTCCGGGTTCACACCCTTGTGCGGCTCCTTGCCAAAGAACTTGGTCACTTCGGCGATCACCTTCGGCATGCGGGTCATGCCGCCGACCAGGACCACCTCGTCGATGTCGTCCTTGGACAGACCGGCGTCTTTCAGCGCGGCCTGGCAGGGCTTCAGCGAGGCCTTGATCAGGTCGCCGACCAGGCTTTCCAGCTTGGCGCGGGTCAGTTTCATGACCATGTGCAGCGGCGCACCGTCCGAACCCATCGAGATGAAGGGCTGGTTGATTTCGGTCTGCGAGGAGCTCGACAGTTCGATCTTGGCTTTCTCGGCGGCCTCTTTCAGGCGCTGCAGAGCCATCTTGTCCTTGGACAGGTCGACCTGGTTCTCTTTCTTGAATTCATCGACCAGGTACTGGACGATGCGCATGTCGAAGTCTTCGCCACCCAGGAAGGTGTCGCCGTTGGTCGACTTCACCTCGAACAGGCCTTCGTCGATTTCCAGGATGGTCACGTCGAAGGTGCCGCCACCAAGGTCGTAGACGGCGATGGTGTGGGTGTCTTGCTTGTCCAGACCGTAGGCCAGCGCGGCGGCGGTCGGTTCGTTGATGATGCGCAGAACCTCCAGGCCGGCGATCTTGCCTGCGTCCTTGGTGGCCTGACGCTGTGCGTCGTTGAAATAGGCGGGAACCGTGATGACGGCCTGGGTGACGTCCTCGCCCAGGTAGCTTTCGGCGGTTTCTTTCATCTTGCCGAGGATGAAGGCCGAAATCTGGCTGGGCGAATATTTCTCACCCGCCGCTTCGACCCAGGCGTCGCCATTGCCGCCGTCGACGATGGCATAGGGCACCAGCTTCTTGTCTTTCTCGACAGCCGGGTCTTTCATGTTGCGGCCGATCAGGCGCTTCACCGCGAAAACGGTGTTGTCCGGGTTGGTGACGGCCTGGCGTTTGGCCGGTTGGCCAACCAGACGTTCGTCGTCCTTGAAGGCGACGATGGAGGGGGTCGTGCGCGTCCCTTCCGAGTTTTCGATGACTCGCGGCTGCGAGCCGTCCATGATGGCGACACAGGAGTTGGTGGTCCCGAGGTCGATACCGATGACTTTGGCCATGCTCAAAATCCTCTCATTGGCGATGTTGAAGGAACCGGCCTTGGCAAGCACCGGCGCCTGATCCCAGATTTCAAGCCGGTTTCGGAATGTCCGAACCCGGCGTCTCGGCGTATATAAGTAGGCAAAAAGCGCCCTGCAAGCGTTCAAAACGGGGGTGCGGGGCAAAAAAGCGAGTCAAATTCGGGGTTTTACCGATGCAAGGGGTTTTCGGCCCTCCGGATGTGGAGATCGGAGGGGCCAAATTATGGAAGGGGCGCCTTGACGCGGGAGCGCAAACAGAAATGGTTGCGGCCCTGCGCGAAGTCGTGACCGCGGCGCCTTTCTTTTCGCCCGAAACCCGCTGGGGCAGGCCGATGTCCGTGCGCATGACCTCCTGCGGGCGTTATGGCTGGTATTCGGACCGGCGCGGCTACCGCTATGAGCGGCGCCACCCTTCGGGCGTGGCCTGGCCACCGATCCCAGCCAGCGTTCTGGAGGTCTGGAGCGCTGTCTCGGGGACGACCCGGGCCCCGGATTGCTGCCTGATCAATTTCTATGGTGAAGGCGCGCGCATGGGGCTGCACCAGGACCGGGACGAGGCGGATTTTTCCTTTCCTGTCGTGTCGATCTCGCTGGGGGATGCCGGTCTGTTCCGCATCGGCGGGGTCGAGCGTGGCGGCAGGACACAGTCGGTCTGGCTGGACTCGGGCGATGTGCTGGTCCTGGGAGGGGACGCGCGGCTGGCCTATCACGGGGTGGACCGAATCCGGTCCGGCTCTTCGTCGCTGCTGAAGGAAGGCGGGCGGATCAATCTCACCATGCGGGTGGTGGAGTGAGCGCACGGCGCCCCGACGCTTGCCCCGTCAAAACCTTGTTATCGTCGGGCGCCCCAGGACATTGACGCATGTTTGCGGGTATAGCTTTCGCCCATGAACCCGATCACCAGCAGCACGCATGCCAGGATCAGCGGATAGGTCGTATTGGAATAATGCGGGTTGTAGTTGATGAAGGCAAAGCCGCGCGACTGGTCGATCACGTGAAACAGCGGATTCCAGTCAAACATTTTCAGGATGTAGAAAGGCAGCGTATTGGCCAGGAACATCTTGCCCGATGCCAGCATGTTTGCCCGCATGTAGATGGTCGACGCGATCGAGACAAACTGCGGAAACCACGGTTTCAAGGCCAGGAAACACAGGCCCACGGACACGCCGACGAACCAGGCCAGAAGCAACATGGAAAAGGCGCCGACAGGATTGTCGATCGCGACCGACCCGGTCAGCGCATTGTAGACGAACAGCACCAACAAGACCGACAGGATCTGGATGTAAAGCGTACCCAGCGCGTTCGAGATGATGGAGACGAAGGTCGACATCGGCGCGTGTTGCATCATCGGCGAAGCCGGGCCTTCGGAACTCAGCACCGCGCCCATCGCCTTGTTCTGGGTCATGAACAGAAAGATCCCGGACATGATGTAGACCATGAAGTCACCACGGACCGCCACACCGCGCAGGCCAAGGAAGGTGAACATGATGTAGAAGACGAAGACCAGTGTCATGGTCTGTATCATGTTGATCGCCAGCCCGACGATCGCGTTTGGATGGCTTTTACGCACGCTGCGCGCGGTGGCGAAAAAGATCACCTCCAGGATGCCCAACGCGCTTTGCGTTGTCGTGCGATACCGTGTGTCGGCCTGAAACATTGCTCCGCCTCTTGCCTGCTCTCGACAGTATTTGCAGGGAATTCTTGCTGTTCCCTTACGCGCACAGCATAAGGGGGCTGATTTCTGTAATCAACTCACACGCACGCGCCGCCGAAGGAACCCCGAAATGGATTTTGCGAAACTTGAAATCGTGATGCGCCGCCTGGCCCTGGAAGCAGGCGACGTGATCATGGACATTTACAACTCGGACGATTTCGAGGTGAAGTCGAAATCCGACGACAGCCCGGTCACGGCCGCCGACGAAGCAGCGGATGCGCTGATTTCGGCCGGGCTGCGGGCCGAATTTCCCGACGTGCTGCTCGTGACCGAGGAGCAGGCGGACAGCCACGGCGCCTCTGCGGCGCAATTCCTGATCGTCGACCCGCTGGACGGCACCAAGGAATTCATCCACCGCCGCGGCGATTTCACCGTGAACATCGCCTATGTGGTCGACGGCACCCCGATTCGCGGTGTGGTCTACGCTCCCGCCAAGGGCCGCATGTTCTTTACCCGCGCCGATGGGTCCACGGTGGAAGAGGCCGGGCCCTTCGACAAGGCCGCCATGGGGGGGGTCAAGGAAATCCACGTCTCGACACCGGACAATGATGCGCTCTACATCGTGGCCTCCAAGTCGCACCGCGATCAGGCGACCGAGGATTACATCAACAAATACAAGGTCAAGGACAGCAAATCGGCGGGCTCGTCGCTGAAGTTCTGCCTGGTCGCCACGGGCGAAGCCGACCTCTACCCGCGTGTCGGCCGCACCATGGAATGGGACACCGCCGCCGGCCACGCCGTGCTGAAGGGCGCAGGCGGGGATGTGGTGCGTTTCGACGACCATTCGCCGCTGACCTATGGCAAGCCGATCTATGAAAACCCGTTCTTCATCGCCTATGCGCCCGGGGTCGATCTGAAAGAGGCGTGATGTCCACCCTCATCGTCATTCCCGCCCGCTACGCTTCGATGCGCTATCCGGGCAAGGCCCTGGCCGAGCTCAAGGGCGCGAGCGGGGTGTCCAAACCGCTCATTCACCGCAGCTGGGAAGCCGCCCGGGCGGTGCGCGGGGTGGATCGGGTGGTGGTGGCGACCGACGATGCCCGGATCCGCAGCCGGGCCGAGGCCTTCGGGGCGGAGGTTGTGATGACCTCCACCTCTTGCCGGAACGGCACCGAACGCTGCGCCGAGGCGCTGGATGCGCTGGGCGGTGGGTTCGATATCGTGGTGAACCTGCAGGGCGACGCGCCGCTGACCCCGCCCTGGTTCGTCGAGGCCCTGGTCGAAGCGCTGGACGCCCATCCGACCGCCGAGGTCGCAACCCCGGTGCTGCGATGCGACGGCCGGGCGCTGTCGGGCTTCCTGGAAGACCGCAAGGCGGGCCGTGTCGGTGGCACCACGGCGGTTTTCGGGGCCGAGGGCAAGGCGCTCTATTTTTCCAAGGAAGTCATCCCCTACACCACCCATGGCTGGCCCGACCACGAGATGACACCGGTGTTCCACCATGTCGGAGTCTACGCCTACCGTCCTGCCGCCCTGGCCGCCTATCCATTGTGGGAGCCGGGCAAGCTGGAAGACCTCGAAGGGCTTGAACAGCTCCGCTTCCTGGAGCGCGACCGCCCGGTGCAATGCGTCGAAGTCGACGCGCGTGAGCGCCAGTTCTGGGAACTCAACAACCCCGAAGACGTGCCCCGGATCGAGGCAATGCTGGCGGAAATGGGGGTGGAATAGTGACGCATACCCCGGTTTCGGTCGTCGTTGTCAGCCATGGGCGCCCGGCCCTGCTGACACGCTGCCTGACCGGCCTTGCTCAGCTCGCCTACCCGAATTTCGAAGTCATCGTCGTCGCGGACCCGGCTGGTGCCGCCGCCGTGCGCGCGACCGGTCTGCCCGTAAAGCTTTCCGAGTTTGACGAGCTCAATATCTCCGCGGCGCGCAATCGGGGGCTGACCCTGTCATCCGGCGAACTCGTGGCGTTCATCGATGATGACAGTGTCCCCGAACCGAGCTGGCTCGATCACCTGGCGGCTCCCTTCGATGACCCCCGCGTGGTGGCTGCCGGAGGCTATGTGCGCGGGCGCAACGGGATCAGTTTTCAATGGCGGGCAAACACGGTGGATGCGCTGGGCACGCCCGCTCCGCTGGAGCTGGACGGCGACGCGCCGCAGCTTTTCAGTGCGACCCCCGGTCACGGCATCAAGACGGAAGGCACCAACAGCGCCTTTCGCCGCGAAATCCTGGCAAGGATCGGCGGTTTTGACCCGGGTTTCCGTTTCTATCTGGATGAAACCGATGTGAACCTGCGCCTGTCCGGTCATGTGACCGCGATCGTGCCTCTGGCACAGGTCCATCACGGCTATGCCGCGTCGGTTCGGCGCGGAGCGGATCGCATGCCGAAGTCGCTGCATGAGGTCGGGGCCTCTTCGGCCCTGTTCCTGCGCAAACACGCGCCTGACCGCGACCCCTGGGGGGGGCTTGCTGAACTGGAGGCGCGTCAGCGGCGTCGGCTGCTGGGATACATGGTCGCCGGCAGCTGCGAGCCGCGTGACGTGAACCGCCTTTTGAGGACTTTGCGCGCGGGTTGGGTCGAAGGGCTGGCGCACCCGATCACAGCTCTGCCGCCGTTGGTTGGATCGACGCCACCCTTCCTGACCTTCCGTCCGGGCCCGGCGCCGGAACCGGTGTATGTTTCCGGCCGGTTTCACCAGCGCCGCCGCCTGCGGGTGAAGGCGCGAACCCTGGCACGCGCCGGCAAATCCGTCACTGTTTTCCGGTTCTCTCCAACAACGCTTTTTCATCACCTCCGCTTCCACCCCGACGGGTTTTGGGAGCAGCGTGGCGGCATGTTCGGCCGCGCCGGTCGCGGTGAAAAAACATTTCAAATCATCGGGTTTCACGCTCGGGTTGCAAAAGAGTGGAGACGTGTTGCGGGGCTGCGCCATTCGATAAAAATGTTAGCGCCCCGCGATGACGTGACAAGGGCCCCCGAGTAGCATTAGGAAAAACGAAAGCAGAATGCCGTAAGGTCACGGGCAACTCCAAGTGTAACCAGGACGCCTTGCAGGCGGATGATTAAGAAAAACGGGGAAACATGAAACGCAAAGTGACGAAAGCTATCTTTCCCGTCGCCGGGTTGGGGACACGGTTCCTTCCGGCGACCAAGAGCATTCCGAAAGAGATCATGACGCTGGTGGACCGACCGTTGATCCAATATGCGATCGACGAAGCACGCGCGGCCGGGATCAAGGAATTCATTTTCGTCACCTCGCGCGGCAAGGGTGCGCTTGAGGATTACTTCGACAACGCTCCGATCCTGGAACAGGAGCTGCGCAAGAAGGGCAAGAATGAGCTGCTTGAGGTGTTGAAGGACACCAACATGGACAGCGGTGCGATTGCCTATATCCGCCAGCATAAGGCGCTGGGGCTGGGCCACGCGGTCTGGTGCGCGCGCCGCCTGATCAACAACAACGAACCCTTCGCGGTGATCCTGCCCGACGATGTGATCGCGGCAGAAAAACCTTGCCTGCAGCAAATGGTCGAAGCCTATGAGGACACCGGCGGCTGCATGGTTGCCGCGATGGAGGTTCCTTCTGAAAAATCAAGCTCTTACGGGATTTTGGACGTAAAGGGTGACTTGGGAACTATGGTGTCCGTGAAGGGCATGGTGGAAAAACCTTCGGCAGAGCAAGCCCCCTCGAACCTCGCCGTGATTGGCCGCTATATCCTGACACCGAAAGTGTTGCAGAGCCTCAACCGAATGAAATCCGGTGCGGGTGGGGAAATTCAGCTGACCGATGCGATTGCCGAAGAAATCAACCAGGATCGCGACGTCTATGGCTACCGGTTCCGGGGGGAGAGGTTCGATTGCGGCTCCAAGGCCGGGTTCCTTCGGGCCACTGTCGCCTTCGGTATGGCGCGGCCCGAGCTGCGCGACGAATTCACCTCGTATCTCGAAGACATGGTCAGCCTGACGAAGGCAGCCGAGTAACTGCGCATGACCGGTGAACCCGGGGCGGAGCCAGCGCGGGCCAGATGCCTGGACCTGACGCGCCTCGTCTCGCGTGTGGGGCGTGGCCCCTGGACGGGAGTCGACCGGGTCGAAGCCGCCTATGTCCGGGAGCTGCTGACCCGCAGCGATCCCCTGTATGGTCTCGTGCGCACCAGCATGGGCTTTGTCCTGTTGGAGCGCGCGGGGGTACAGGCGCTATGGGATCGCCTGACCGGCGCCACGGGCTGGGGTGCTCCGGACCTGTTGTCGCGGTTGTTTCTGCGATCTTCCGACGCCCGGCGCGCAGCGGAAAGCGACCTGCGCCGCCTTTCTCTGGCTCGGGCCGGGCGCGGCGGGCTTCAGGCCATGCTGAAACGTCACCTTCCGCCCGCCACCACCTGGTTGAATGTCGGACATTCCAACCTTCAGCGCCATGTGTTCGAGGCCTTTCATGCCGCCGGTGCGCGGACCTCGGTTCTGGTGCACGACGTGATCCCGCTCGATCTGCCCGCCTTTCAACGCCCCGGCACTGTTGAAGATTTCCGCGCCCGCATGCGGCGGGTGTCGGCCTTGGCGGACCTTGTGATCTACAACAGTGGACAAAGCCGGGCGGATGCGGAACGGTATTTTGCCAGCTGGGGTCGCGTACCCGATGGCATAGTGTCGCACCTTGGTATCACCCCGCCTCGGCCAACCACCGCGCCGGTCTCTCCCGATCGGCCCTATTTCGTCACCCTGGGCACGATCGAGCCGCGCAAGAACCATGCGCTGCTGCTTGCTGTCTGGGACAGGCTGGCGCAGGACATGGAGGTGTCGCCTGAGCTTGTCATCATCGGCAGCCGGGGCTGGAACAATGATGCTGTCTTTGCGCGGCTGGACGAAAAGCCCGCCCACGTGACCGAGCTGAACGGGCTCGATGACGGCCAGGTTGCCGCCCTGGTGCGTGATGCCCGGGCGCTGCTGTTTCCCTCCTTTGCCGAGGGCTTCGGCCTGCCTCCTGCCGAGGCGCTCGCCCTGGGCACGCCTGCGGTTGTAAACGACCTGCCCGTCTATCGCGAAATCCTTGGAAACATGGCCATTTACGCCGATGCGCGCGACATGTATTCTTGGACGAAAATCATAACCGGTTTGGCGACTGGTAGCGAGGCAAGGCAAGAGGCGGCAGAGCTTCCCACTTGGCAGGATCATTTCAACCTTGTTTTAAAGGTGACGTGATAGGCCGAAGGGGGACCATGCGGGTGCCGAATGCGAAAAAGGGATACGGTTGGGCGCGTGGAGGTCATATCGGCTGAGGCTGCAACGCAAGCGATGGCGCATCCGCGCCTTTCGCAAGCGTCGCGAATTGGTCGAGATGGTGGATCGCACAGAAGCGATCAAGCCCAGCGACATCCTGGTCTTTTCCACCCTGCGCAACGAACGGATCCGCCTGCCGTTCTTCCTGAAATACTATCGCGACAAGGGGGTGAACCACTTCTTGATCGTGGACAACGACAGCGACGACGGCTCGCGGCAGTATCTGCTGGACCAACCCGATGTCTCGCTCTGGACCACCGAGGCCAGCTACAAGCGCGCGCGGTTCGGGGTTGACTGGCTGAACTGGCTGCAACGCAAATATGCCCATGGCCACTGGTGCCTGGTGGTCGATCCGGATGAGTTCCTTGTCTACCCGTTTTGCGACACCCGCCCGCTGCGCGCGCTGACCGACTGGCTGGACGCGTCCAGCATCAAGAGCTTCGGTGCGATGCTCCTGGACATGTACCCCAAGGGTCCGCTGGATGCGCAGCCCTATCGCGAAGGCCAGGATCCGTTCGAGATCGCCTGCTGGTTTGACAGCGGCAACTACACGATCGAGAAGAACAGGAAATTCGGCAATCTGTGGATACAGGGCGGGCCGCGCACACGGGCCTTCTTCCATGACAATCCCGGACGCGCCCCGGCGCTGAACAAGATCCCGCTGGTGAAATGGGACCGCAACTATACGTTTGTCAGCTCCACCCACATGGTGCTGCCGCGCGGGCTGAACCTGGTCTATGACGAATGGGGGGGCGAAAAGGCGTCGGGGTGTCTTCTGCACGCCAAGTTCCTCGACACCTTTACCGCCAAGGCCACCGAGGAGCTGGAGCGCAAGCAGCATTACGCCGGCAGCCACGAATACCGCGCCTATCACCAGCATCTGAAAGACGACCCGGACCTCTGGTGCAAGTGGAGCGAGAAATACATCAACTGGCGCCAGCTTGAAATCCTGGGCCTCATGTCCAAGGGGAACTGGGCGTGACGGTCGGGGTGATCATGCTGGTGCACGAGGCATTCGATCGTGCAGGGCAGGTCGCGCGCCATTGGGCGACGAACGGCTGCCCGGTGGTGATCCATGTCGACAAGCGGGTAAAGCGGGCGACTTATTCGAGGTTCATGTCCGACCTGTCCGATCTGGACAACGTGAAATTCTGCGGTCGCCACCGCTGCGAATGGGGCACTTGGTCCCTTGTCGCCGCCAGTCAGACCGCGTCGGAAGTCATGCTGCGCAGCTTCGACGACGTGCGCCATGTCTTTCTGGCATCCGGGTCGTGCCTGCCGCTCAGGCCGGTCGAGGATCTGATCGATTATCTCGCCGAACGGCCGATGACCAATTTCATCGAAAGCGTCACGACCGAGGATGTGCCCTGGACCGTTGGCGGGCTGGACGCCGAACGCTTTACCCTCCGCTTTCCCTTCTCCTGGAAGCGCCAGCGATGGTTGTTCGACCGCTATGTGAGTATTCAGCGCCGGATCCGCTTCAAACGCAAGATACCGGACGGGATCGTCCCGCACCTGGGCAGCCAGTGGTGGTGCCTGACCCGCCAGACCCTGTCGGCGATCCTGGAAGATCCCGAGCGTCAGACCTATGACCGCTATTTCAAACGGGTCTGGATCCCGGATGAAAGCTATTATCAGACCCTGGTCCGGCTCTATTCCACCAATATTGAAAGCCGTTCGCTGACCCTGTCGAAATTCGATTTCCAGGGCAAGCCGCATATTTTCTACGACGATCATCTGCAGCTTCTGCGCCGGTCGGACTGTTTCGTCGCGCGCAAGATCTGGCCCCATGCCAACAAGCTCTACGACGGATTTCTGTCGGATGCGGCCAAGCTGATGAGCGGGGCTGAACCCAACCCCGGCAAGATCGACCGGATCTTCTCGAAGGCGGTGGAGCGGCGCACCAAGGGCCGTCCCGGGTTGCTGATGCAAAGCCGTTTTCCGAACGAAGGCTGGGAAAACGGTACAACCTGCGCACAGTATTCGGTGTTCGAGGGGTTTTCCGAACTGTTCGAGGATTTTGACCTCTGGCTCAACCGCATGGTTGGCGCGCGGGTGCACGGGCATCTCTTTGCACCCGATCAGGTTCAGTTCGCCAGCAACCAGACGGTGTTCTCGGGGGCGCTGACGGACAGCGCGGCGGTGCGCGATTACAACCCGCGCGCCTTTCTAACCTCGCTGATCTGGAACACCCGGGGCGAACGGCAGTGTTTCCAGTTCGGTCCGCGGGACAACCAGGCGCTCAATTGGTTCATTGCCAAGGACCCGAATGCGCAGATCAGCGTGATATCGGGCGCCTGGGCGGTGCCTTTGTTCAATTCGAACCGCAACTTCTCGGATATCCGGCGCGAAGCGGCCCGGCTGCAGAAAATCGAAGCGGAACATATCGATGTTCTGCGCAGCTTCTATTCGAAGGCACGGGTGCGGATCTGGACCATGGCCGACTTCGTGGACAATCCGATGGAGCCCCTGCAGACCATCATCGATGAGATCGGCGTGCGCAGCCCGCACCGTCTGGCCGAGGCGCCGAAGATGGTTAACCTGGAGGGCTTTGGCCAGTTCCTGCAAAACCTCAAGAACCAGGGCATGCAGCCGCATCTGATGGGTGATTTCCCCGCCGGTGCCGACCCGGTGAACAATCCGCGCAAGGCGCGCAAACCCTATTTGGTGAAATAGACCATGACCCGCAAATACGACTACTTCATCATCTTTGCGGAGATGCGCACGGGATCGAATTTCCTGGAGTCCAATCTGGATCAGTTCGACGGGATCAAATGCTATGGCGAGGCATTCAATCCCTATTTCATGGTCTCTCCCAAGCAGAAGGAACTGTTCGGCGTTTCCGTCAAGATGCGCGATGCCGATCCCATGTTGCTGGTACAGCGTATGGTCGAACATGCGCCGGGCATGCCGGGGTTCCGTTTCTTTTCCGACCATGATCCGCGGGTGTTCGAAGCGGCGATCAATGACCCGCGCTGTGCAAAGGTGATCCTGACCCGCAACCACGTGGAGGCCTATGTCAGCCGCAAGATTGCCTGGGAAACCGACCAGTGGCAGCTCAATGACGTCAAGGACGCGCGCAAGATCAAGGCGCGGATCGAGCCTGAGGAGTTCGAGAAGCTGTTCTACCGCTTCAAGGCGTTTCAGCTGAAAATCAAACATGCGCTGCAGAGAACCGGCCAGACGGCGTTTTATATCGACTATGAGGAAACCCAGGATCTGGAGTTTCTGAACGGGCTGGGGTGTTTCCTGGGGGTTGAGGGTGAGCTGACGGAGTTCGCCGGCAAGTTCAAAAAGCAGAACCCGGAGCCGCTCAAGGACAAGGTCAGGAACTACGACGACCTGGTTGAGGTCGTCGCCAAGGTGGATCTTTGGGATCTGGGCCGGGTGCCGAATTTCGAACCCGCCCGCCCGCCGGCTGTGCCAACCTATGTGCATGCCGGCGACACGCCTCTGATCTTCTTGCCGATCAAGGGCGGGCCGGAGGATCGGGTAAGGGGATGGATGCAGGGGTTCGGAGAAACCACGGCCGGCTTTACCCAGAAAACCCTGCGCCAATGGAAGCGCCAGCACAAAGGCCATCGCACCTTTACCGTGTTGCGCCATCCGGTCGCACGGTTGCACGCCGCCTTCTGCAAACACTTTCTCCAGGATGGGCCCGAAACCTTCTGGGAGATCAAATCCGCCCTGCGGGAGAATTACGACGTGCCCTTGCCCGAACACCTGCCGGGTGACGATTGGGACCGCCACGCCCACCGCGCCGCCTTTCTGACCTTCATTGATTTCGTGAAAAAGAGTCAGACCGGGCAAAGCGGTATCCGCGTCGATGCCTCCTGGGCCACGCAATCGGCGGTGATGCAGGGATTTGGCCAGTTCATGCTGCCAGACCACGTGCTGCGCGAGGACCAGCTCGAAGCAGGGCTCAGGAACCTGGCGGCCGAGGTGGGGTTGGACATGCCCACCTTGCCCGTGGCCGAGCCGGACCGCCCCCATGCCCTGGCCGATATCTATGACACGGAAATCGAAACCGCGGTGCGCGGAGCCTATCAGCGCGACTACATGATGTTCGGTTTCGGTCCCTGGGGCTGATCGCGAATGGCGGTCCCGGCTTTTTTCGAAGAAACCGGCCCTGAACCTGCGGGGGTCCGCCTGCCTGAGTCAGGCGGCTTTGGTGTTTTGTGATTCGGTTAGCAGAGCGTGTAGCGTGGTCGCGTCCCCATTGGCACGCAGCTTGGCGCAGACGGCGCTGTCACGCATGGTGCGCGAGACCAGCGCCAGCGCCTTCAGATGTTCGACCCCTGACCCCTCGGGCGCGAACAGGGCGAAGATCAGGTCGACCGGCTGTTTGTCCACCGCGTCGAAATCGAAAGGCTTCTCCACACGGATGAAGGCACCAATCACTTCGGTGATGCCCACGATGCGAGCATGGGGCAGAGCCACCCCGTGGCCCACGCCGGTGGGCCCGAGGTTCTCGCGTTCCTGCAAGGCGGAAAAAGCTGTAGCGCCGTCAATGCCATGGCTGGTGGCCACCATATCGCCCAGCTCCTGAAACAGGCGCTTTTTCGACGTGACCGTGCCCATGACTTTCACGGCCTCGGGCCGAAGAATGTCCGAAAGTTCCATCTCGATGTCCTTGCGGCCCGTGGCCTCTGGCGCTTACGCGTCCTTCGGGTCGATCCAGCCGATATTGCCGTCTTCGCGGCGGTACACGACGTTCACGCCTTCCGTTTTTTCGTTGCGGAAGACCAGAACGGGAGCGTGGGCCAGTTCCATCTGCATCACCGCTTCACCAACCGACAGCGACGGAATACGGGTTTCCATCTCGGCGATGATCATCGGGTTCAGCGTGGCGTCCACGGCCTCGTCATGACCTTCTTCTGCTGCGAGGATATACGAGGCTCCGCCAAAGACTTCAACCGGGTCGACACGATCCTTGTGGTGGTCCTTCAACCGGCGCTTGTAACGGCGGAGCTGTTTCTCCATTTTTTCGGTACAATCGTCGAAGGCGGCGTAGATTTCGGTCGAATGGGCCTTGGCCTGGGCGGTCAGGCCGGTGGACAGGTGCACGACGGTCTCGCACACGAATTCATGGGCATTTTTCGAGAAGATCACCTGCGCGTCAGTCGGACGTTCGGCGTATTTCGCCACCACGTCACCCAGCTCGTTTTTCACGTGGGTTTGAAGCGCTTGACCTATCTCGATCTGTTTGCCGCTGATTTGATACTGCATCCTGTCTCCTCTTGGGTTAGCAGGTCACGTTACCCGCCGGCCCATCATGGGCCACGGGGGTTCCTATCCGTTTTCTGATTGAGTTTCCAGACCGTCCCGAAGCCTTCGGGAGCGCCTGGTGCATGGCCCTTTGGCCATGGCACGAACGGGGAAAGGCTTGTTCATGCATTACCTGTATTTGGCGACGAGTCGGGGGGGAATGTCAATGACCGGACCCTCAGGAAATCTTGAAATTCTGGCCCAGGTAGACCCGGCGCACATTCTCGTCGCGCACAACTTCGTCGGTGGTGCCGCTCATCAGAACCCGCCCGTCATGAAGGATGTAGGCGCGGTCCACGATTTCGAGTGTTTCGCGCACGTTGTGGTCGGTGATCAGGACGCCGATACCACGATCCTTGAGGTCGTGGACCAGGGTGCGGATTTCGCCCACGGCAATCGGATCGACACCGGCAAAGGGTTCGTCCAGAAGCAGGTATTTCGGGTCTGCAGCCAGACAGCGAGCGATTTCCACCCGGCGGCGTTCACCGCCCGACAGGGCCAGGGCAGGGGCGCGGCGCAGGTGGCCGATGGAAAACTCGCTCAACAGTTCTTCGAGCCGTTCGCGGCGCTTGTGGCGGTCCCGCTCGGCCACTTCGAGGATGGCAAGGATGTTGTCCTCGACATTCAGCCCGCGAAACACGCTCATTTCCTGCGGCAGGTAGCCGATGCCGTATTTGGCACGGCGGTACATCGGCAGAAGGGTCACGTCACGCCCGTCGATGATCACCTGCCCCGCCTCGGGTGTCACCAGCCCGGCGATGGAATAGAAGGTCGTGGTCTTGCCCGATCCGTTCGGGCCCAGCAGCGCCACGACCTCCCCGCGGTTCAGTTCCATCGAGAAATCGAGGATCACCGGCTTCTTGCGGTAACTCTTGCGCAGCCCGATCACGCGCAGTCCCGCGTCTCCATCGGCGACGCTGAGTTCGGGGTGGCCCGCCATCACTCCCCTCCGGGCTGCAGGATCGTCTTCACGCGCCCGTCCATCTGGCCGGTACCCGCGGTCAGATCGACGGTCAGCCGGTCCCCTGACAGCGCATTCTGGCCCTGGGTCAGGATCACGCTGCCGGTCATCACGACCTGGGCGCTGGTCACGGTGTAGACGGCGTCGACCGCCTCGGCCGCCTCGGCGCCATTGACCAGGGTGACACCGCCGGTGGCATGCAGCCTAGAGATCTCGCCGGTGGAGCCTTCGCCGGTCACGTATTCCACCCGTACCTTTGCGGCGGACAGACGCATTTCCCCCTGCCCGATTAGCACGTCGCCGGTAAATACGGCGGAACCGTCCGACTGATCTATGGTCAATTGTTCCGCAGTGATTTCAATGGGAAGGGAGCTGTCATGCTTGAGCCCGCCGAAGGCGATCTGCGCCCCTTGGGCGAGAGCCGGGGTAAACGCAGACAGGGCCAGCGTTGCGGACATCACAATTGCAAGAAGACGTTTCAAATCACCGATCTCCCGGACCTTTCGGCACATATACCAGTTTCACCCCGTCCTTGAAAACCAGAAGATAGGTCGAAGCGTCCGCTTCTGCGGGTGCGATGCGCGCCTGCCCGGCATCCAGGGTTCCCAGCGGCCCGGTGGCACGCACGGCCCCGTCGCTTTCCAGCTCGGTCCGGTCGAGTTTCGATGTCAGGCCCTTCGTGTCGATCCGGTACTCGGTAGATGTGGTCACAACCACGCCGCCAGACATGGTCAAAAGGCTTGCGCCACCATCGACCAGCGCATTTGCCGCCTTGATATCCACCTGTGCGCCATCCGGAGTCTCGATCCGCGCTGTCAGGACTTCGGCACTGAGCCCATCTGCACCATCGGGCAGGGGCCGGGCGGTTTCGGCCTTGATCGACACTGCCGCGCCATCCTGTGTCACACCGGAAAAGGCCGGTGCCGAGATACGTTGATCGCGCACCAGCCCTTCGACATCCACATTGGCAAAGGGGATCGCCCGGCTCGGGTCGATGGTGCGCGAGATCAGGAACATGGTCGACAGCAGAACCAGCGCGATGACCGGCAGCAGCACCTTCAACCACGCGACCACGCGCGAGTACGTATTGTCATATGTGGCCATCGCCCTGCCTTTCGCAGGATATGTAGCATCCCGCACAGCGTTTCCAATGGGTTGGCCCGTATGGCCCCCCTATCGGCGGATCAATGCGCGAAAATGTCCTGCTCCGGCCAACCGGCAAGATCCAGCTGCGCGCGTGCCGGCAGGAAATTGAAACAGCTCTGCGCGATTTCGGTCCGGCCCTCGCGTTCCAGAAGCACATCCAGCTTTTCACGCAGACGGTGCAGGTACAGAACATCCGAGGCGGCATAGTCCAGCTGCGCCTCGGTCAGTTTTTCGGCGCCCCAGTCGCTCATTTGCTGCTGCTTGGAGATATCCACTTTCAGCAGGTGGTCCAGCAGGTTCTTGAGCCCGTGGCGATCAGTGTAGGTGCGCACCAGTTTCGAAGCGATCTTGGTGCAATAGACCGGCGCAGTAACCACGCCGAAAGCGTTCAGCAGGGCAGCAATGTCGAAGCGGCCGAAGTGAAAGATCTTCAGCACGTTCGGGTCGGTCAGCATACGCTCCAGATTCGGGGCCGTGCTCTGGCCCTTTTCGACCTGCACCATATGTGCGTTGCCGTCGCCGCCGGACATCTGCACGACACACAGGCGGTCGCGATGCGGGTTCAGACCCATGGTTTCGCAGTCGATGGCCACGACCGGCCCCAGGTCCAGCCCGTCCGGCAGGTCGCGTTTGTAGAGGTGATTGGCCATGATGAAGCCCCTTATTCCGTTCGCCTCGTGATAGGCGCAAGCGGGCCAGGGATCAACGATGGATCACCGTCCGTAATAGCTCGCCACGACATGTTCGGCCTGGGCAAAGAACAGCCAGCGCGAAGCAGCCACCCCGATCACGTGCAGAACCACCGCGATCAGGGCGGTCAGGTGGCCGGCGGGCAGGGCAAGAAGCAACAGGGCGGGCAGGGCGCCAACGCAGAGCGTCGCGATCATGCGCAGTTTCTGCACGTGCTTGCGGCCGACCTGGAAGGCCATCTCGTCCAGGATATAGTTGCGCGCGGTATGGGCACTTTCCAACAGGCGCACCTGGCCGATTTCACCCAGCCCGGTGGCCGCGCCGAGATCACCGGTGGTTGACCGGCCATCGCCCTGTTTCCACGCCAGAAGCTGCGCGCCGGTCACGATGAGGGTCAGCACGCCGGCCAGACTTGCCTGACCGGCCAACAAGGCACCGCCAGCCCCGGCATAGAGCAGGAACAGCACCGGTGTCAGCGGCATGTGCCAGCGCGCGATGGTCTTCAGTTGGGTGTAGATCATCGAGGTTGTAAAGACGGTCAGCACGGCAAAAACAGAGCCTATCGCACCCAAAAGTGCCAGCTCCATGTCCAGAAAAACCCGTCCGATCGCAACCGGCGCAAAGGTCAGAAGGGTCGCGACCGCCATGATCCCCTCACGCGACAACCACGAGCTGCGCCACTGGCTGAACGCATAGATCGCGTTCCTGGGATTGCCCAGGTGGAAGGTCGACGCCAGCAGCCCGGTGCAGCTGAGCGCATAGGCCATGGCAAAGAAGACGAAGGCTACCCAGCCGGAAACATCCGGCAGACCCAGCCCCAGGAAAGCAAACAGGCCGAAGCCAAGGCCGGACAGGGTGGTGAAGATGATGACGGAGGGGGCGGGATGCATCAGACCTTCTCACTTTCTTGCACCGTTTCCTGCACCGTCTCCTTGGTCGGGAGCCGGTCCCCCTTTCCGGGGATGCGGCCGAGCGCCTTGTCGAGCCAGCCCAGAAACCCGCTGGCTTCGGTCGCGACCGGCTTCAACGCGGGCACGTCCATCTCGTCCTTGGGCCGGGGTGGCAGGTATTTGTTTACCGGGCGGGTGCCCTGTTCCGGCATCAGGTCGAACCCGCCACGGTCGGCGACCAGTTTCGAGACATCCGAGTTCGGATCGCCCAGATTGCCGAAATGCCGTGCACCGGAGGGGCAGGTGCGCACGCAGGCGGGTACGCGATCTTCCTCGGGCAGGTTCTCGTTGTAGATACGGTCCACACAGAGCGTGCATTTCTTCATCACACCGGCGTCGCGGTCCAGTTCGCGTGCGCCATAGGCGCAGGACCAGGCGCAGAGGCCGCAGCCGATGCAGCGGTCCTCGTTCACCAGAACGATCCCGTCCTCCTCGCGCTTGTAGCTCGCGCCGGTCGGGCAGACGGTCACGCAGGGCGCGTCCTCGCAATGCAGGCAGCTCTTCGGGAAATGCACGGTCTGGGCGGATTTGCCCTCGGGCTGGACTTCGTAGCTGAACACGCGGTTCAGGAAGGTGCCCTGGGGATCCGCGCCATAGGGGTCGATATCCGACAGCGGCACGCCATAGTTCTGCGTGTTCCAGCCTTTGCAGGCGGTCACGCAGCCGTGGCAGCCGACACAGGTGTCCAGGTCGATGACCAGGCCCAGCTTCTTCTGGGTCGAGGAGGGCAGGCAGGTCATATCTTCCTCGCAACCTTGGCGGGGCCTTTGCCCACGGGGGATTTGATCGGTGGATGCGCGGGCTGCGATTCCGCAGGTTTAGGCACTGCTTTTTCGATTTTTACGCGCAGGTCGAACCAGGCGGCCTGGCCGGTGACAGGGTCCGAATTCGCCCATCTGAGCCCGTCGCCCTTGGGCGGTTGCAGCTCGTGAATCAGGTGGTTCAGAAGAAAGCCTTCGCCCGCCTCCGATGCGCCCTCGTCCAGCGCCCAGGCGCCCTTGCGCTTGCCGATGGCGTTCCAGGTCCAGACGGTGTTTTCATTCAGCCCGGCCTGATGGGCGACGGGCACGGTGATCGACCCGTGGGCGGATGTTACCACCGCATAGTCGCCCTCCTCGAACCCATGGGCATCCCAGAGTTTCGTAGGAAGATAGAGACTGTTCTTGCCGGTAATCTGCCGAAGCCACGCGTTCTGCGTCCCCCAGGAGTGATACATGTGCATCGGTCGCTGGGTCAGGGCGTGGATCGGGAATTCATCCGTGTCGATATTGCCGTCCTCGAACGGTTCATACCAGATCGGCAGCGGGTCCATGGTGCGCCGCACACGCTCGCGCAGATGCTCGGGCGGTTGCACCGCGCCATGACCTTCGGCGGCCAGCTGGAACTTGCGCATCGGCTCGACGTAGAGGTTGAAGACATAGGGTGCCTCGGCATCGAACAACCCGCGTGCCACGGCCCATTCCTGATACCCCTTGTTCCAGGGTTTGTAGAAGGTGGCCTCATCCGGGACATGCGACACCCAGAAACCGCCGTTTTCGATATAGCGGTCGATTTGGGCCGGGTTAGGGTCTCCTCGACCATCGCCGGTGCCGTCCTCACCCCGGAAACCGGCCAGCGGCCCGACACCCGGGCGCCGTTCGTGGTTCACGATGTAATCGGCATAGTCCTCATACTTGGGCCAGCCCTCGTCGCAGACGAAACCGGGCAGCCCCAGCTTGGCGCCGAGCTGCAGCAGCACCGTCTGGAACCCGCGCACGTCGCGGTCGGGTTCGACCACCGGCCAGCGGATCGCATCCGCCGCGCCGTCGGCCTCGCAGATCGGACGGTCCAGCAGCGAGATACAGTCGTGCCGCTCCAGATAGGTCGTGTCGGGCAGGATCAGGTCGGCATAGGCGACCATCTCGGAGGAATAGGCATCGGAATAGATGATGCGCGGGATGACATATTCGCCATCCTCACCCTTGTCGGTCAGCATGCGCATGACCTCCGAGGTGTTCATGGTCGAGTTCCACGCCATGTTGGCCATGTACATGAACAGCGTGTCGATCTTGTAGGGATCACCCGCATGGGCGTTTGAAATCACCATATGCATCAGCCCGTGGGCCGACATCGGGTTTTCCCAGGTAAACGCCTTGTCGATGCGTTTCGCGCGGCCCTCGTCATCCAGCAGCAGGTGTTCCGGTCCCAGCGGGTAGCCCAGGTGCGGGCCGTCCAGCGGCTGGCCGGGGGTGACACCGGCATGCGGACGCGGATGCGCCTCGGGCGGCTTGGGGTAGGGCGGCTTGAAGCGGAACCCGCCGGGCACTTCGACCGAGCCCAGCAGGATCTGCAACACATGCAGCGCGCGGCAGGTCTGGAACCCGTTCGAATGGGCCGAGATTCCACGCATCGAATGGAAGCTGACCGGGCGGCCGATCATCTTGTCGTGCCTCTCGCCCTTCCAGTCGGTCCAGGGCTGGTCGATCACGATTTCTTCTTCAAAGGCGACGCGGGCCAGCTCGGCGGCGATCGACTTGATCCTGGTGGCGGGTACGCCGGTGCGCGCCTCGACCGCTTCGGGCGCATAGTCCGGCGACAGGTAACGGTCCGCCATCAGCTGGAACACGGTGCGATGGGTCACGCCCTCTTCGACGAACTGTCCGGCCAGGTCCGGCGTGATCGCGGGGCAATCGTAATCCATCAGAATGCCGGTCTCGCGTGCCAGCACCTGTGGCTTGCCGCTCTTGCCGCGCAGAAACAGACCCCGTTCGGGCGAGTTCGGGTCTTCATTCACTATGAAGCCCGCGTTGGTGTAACGGCAGAGGTAGTTCAGATCGACCTTGCCCGCCGCCATCAGTTCATGCACCAGCGCAAGGATGAACAGCCCGTCTGTGCCGGGGGTGATCCCCACCCATTCATCTGCAATCGCGTTGTAGCCCGAGCGGATCGGGTTCACGCCGATCACCTTGGCACCGCGTTCCTTGAGCTTGCCCAGTCCGATCTTGATCGGGTTCGAATCGTGGTCCTCGGCCACGCCGAACAGCATGAACAGCTTGGTGCGGTCCCAGTCCGGCTGGCCGAATTCCCAGAAGGCCCCGCCCATCGTGTAAATCCCGGCAGCGGCCATGTTAACCGAACAGAACCCGCCGTGCGCGGCGTAGTTCGGTGTGCCATAGGCCTGGGCGAACCAGGAGGTAAAGCTCTGGCTCTGGTCGCGACCTGTAAAGAAGGCGAGCTTCGACGGATCGGTCTTGCGCAGCGGTTCCAGCCAGCCGGCGGCAATGTCCAGCGCTTCGTCCCAGGAAATCTCCTCGAACTCGCCGGACCCGCGCGGCCCCACGCGTTTCAACGGCGCGCGCAGGCGCGAGGGGGCATAGTGCTGCATGATCCCCGAAGACCCCTTGCCGCAGAGCACACCCTTGTTCACCGGGTGGTCGCGGTTGCCTTCGATATAGGCGACCTGCCCGTCCTTCATATGCACGTTGATTCCACAGCGGCAAGCGCACATGTAGCACGTGGTCTTGCGCACCTCGTCGGATACAGGCGGCGAAGTGTCGAAGTAGAACTGGCTGGCCTTGCTCATCGGTGGTCCATTGCGCATTGGATTATCGGAGCTTGAGAAAACCAGCCGCAGGCGCAATACGGTAGGTCCAGATCAGGGCGTAACTATATCCAGATTAGCAGTCATCGGCACAATACACGCGGTAGAGTGTTTCAATCACTGCCAGGGCTTCGGGCGATGAGAAGGTGTAAAACACCGATTGCGCCTGTCTGCGGGCCGATACGAGCTTTTCACCTCGCAGCTTGGCCAGCTGCTGGCTGACCGTGGACTGGCCAAGCCCGGTTTCCTCCTGCAGCTGGGAAACGGATTTTTCACCCTCGACCAGCTTGCACAGAATCAGAAGGCGCTTCTGGTTCGACAGAATGCGCAGAAGGTCGCTGGCCTGCTCGGCCGTAGCACTGAGTTCGTCGATGTTCACGCGCGTCTCGGCTCCCGTTGATTTTCTCCAAACTGGCCGAACTTCAAGGGATTTGTCAAATCGAGCCGGGATTTGAGCCGGGACTTGGGTCGGGACTTGGGCATGTCACCGTCGACTCAACGCTGTCCCGGGATCCGCCCCTTGTCACGGGCTGCCCAGATTCCATTGGCCAGGGACTGAGCCGCCGCCATGCTGTCGGCCTTGCCCATGGTCTTCAGCGCAATCGCCATGGTGCCGGTGATCGCGGCGGTGGCGTAGGCGCTTTCCTCGCTTCCTGCCCAGATGGCAGAGAGCCGGGTGACGTCCATGTCCTCGTCTTTTGGCGCGTGGCCGTCCTCCAGCAGGGCGGGCCAGGTGTCTACCTCCGCTTCGGCAGTGCCACGGGTGGTCCAGACCTGGGTCGGCTTGTTCGGGCGACGTTCCGCTTCGCCGCCGTCACCGCGGAACACGGACATGGCCGGTTCATTCATCAACTGGGCCGCGCCCGCGTGGATGTCCATGAAGCCGCGATGGAAAATGCCGAGGATCGACGCCTTGGCGTTGAAGGGGTTCAACATGCGGGTAAAGCTGTGCACCGGGCTGCGCAGGCCCAGGATCGGACGCAGGTTGATCAGCTCGCGCAGCCGTTCGGACAGGATTTCCAGCGGCACATAGGCGAAACCCGTGGCGCGAATGTTCGCGGCGGCCTCATCGAACGACCCACACACGTCAATGCCCAGATGTTCCAGCACCTCGCGGGTATAGACCCGTCCCGGCGTGTGCCCTTCGGTCCCGTGCATGAAAACGCGGTAGCCTGCCCCCACAAGTGCCAGAGCGGACAGGATGCAATAGGGAAGCTGCACACGTTTTCCCGCATAGGACGACCAGTCCAGATCGACCTCCGGCAGGTCCGCGGGCAGGTCGAATCGCGCCTTGGTGCCCATGGCGAACCCGGCGATTTCCGAGGGGGCCTCTTCCTTCAGGCGCAGAAGCATCAGAAAGGCGCCGACCTGTTCGGGATGGGTCTCGCCGGCCAACAGCATCTCCATCGCCTCGCGGCTTTCCTCGACCGTCAGATGCCGCTGCTTGGTCTTTCCGCGCCCAAGAATGGCGACGAATTTCGAGAACGGATGCTGTGTCATGAGGGCCCCCTGTTGCACTGGGCGCAAACTGGCATTGCGCGCGGGCTTGTGCAAGGTGATGGGGATTGTCACAACACTGTTACGTGAGGAGCCTAAGCCGCCCTGAATGATCCGAACCGGAGAAGACCCATGACCCGTATCGCAATCAATGGCCTTGGCCGCATCGGCAAACTCGTTCTGCGCGCGCTGCATGATACCGGGATCCCGGGTGAGGTCGTGCTGATCAACGAGCCGGTTGGCGATGCGCATCTGCACGCGCACCTGTTCGAGTTCGACACGGTGCACGGTCGCTGGGAGGCAGACATCAGCCACGACGAGGACAGCATCACGGTGAACGGCCAGCAAATGCGCCTGACCAACCACTGGACGCTGGAAGAACTGCCGCTGGAAGAGATGGGTGTGGAGCTGGTGATCGACTGCACCGGCGCTTTCAAGACGAACGGGAAACTGGCGCCCTATTACGCCGCCGGGGTGAAGAAGGTGGTGGTGTCCGCGCCGGTGAAAGAGCCGAACGCCGCCAATATCGCCTATGGTGTAAACCACCACATCTATGACGGCCACGACCTGGTCACGGCGGCCTCCTGCACCACCAACTGCCTGGCGCCGGTGGTGAAAGTGGTGTTGGAGAGCCTTGGCATCAAACACGGCTCCATGACGACGATCCATGATGTGACCAATACGCAGACCATCGTCGACAGGCCGCACAAGGACCTGCGCCGTGCGCGGTCGGCCCTGAATTCGCTCATTCCGACCACGACGGGCTCGGCCAGGGCGATTACCCAGATTTTTCCCGAGCTGACCGGCAAGCTGAATGGTCACGCCGTGCGAGTGCCGCTGCTGAACGCCTCGCTCACCGACATGGTGTTCGAGCTGGAGCGTGACACCACCGTCGAGGAGGCCAACGCGCTGTTCAAACAGGCCGCCGAGGGCGCGTTGCAGGGCATCCTGGGCTATGAGGAGCGCCCGCTGGTCTCGACCGACTACACCCACGATCCGCGCAGCGCGATCATCGATGCGCTGTCGACCATGGTGGTGAACGGCACCCAGCTGAAGGTCTATGCCTGGTATGACAACGAATGGGGCTATTCCTGCCGCCTGGCGGATGTGACCCGCATGGTGGCGGCGGACCTGTGAGCAGACCCGAAGGCCTGTCCGCCTATATCGCCGTCACGGCGGCGTACTGGGCCTTTATGCTGACCGACGGCGCTTTGCGCATGTTGGTCCTGTTGCATTTCCACACTCTGGGATTCTCTGCCCTTACGCTGGCCTGGTTGTTCCTGCTCTACGAATTCATGGGCGTGGTCACGAACCTGTCGGCCGGCTGGATCGCCGCGCGGTTCGGCCTGACCGCCACGCTCTATGCGGGTCTATCCCTGCAGATTGTGGCCCTTGGCGCGCTGTCACAGCTCTCACCTGAATGGGCTGTGGCCTTCTCGGTCGTCTACGTGATGGTGGTGCAGGGCCTGTCCGGCATTGCCAAGGATCTGGCCAAGATGTCGTCCAAGTCGGCGGTGAAACTGCTGGCGCCGAGCGGGCAGGGCGGGCTGTTCAGATGGGTCGCCGTGTTGACCGGGTCAAAGAATGCCGTGAAAGGCCTGGGCTTCCTGCTTGGCGCCGCGCTGCTGGCGCTCTGGGGGTTTACGGTTTCCGTCGTCGGCATGGCGGCGGTATTGATCGCGATACTTGTCGCGGTGGCCCTGTTCATGCCTTCGGGCCTGCCAAAGGGCTCTAAATCAGCCAAATTCAGCCAGGTCTGGTCCAAGGACGCCAACATCAACCGCCTGTCGCTGGCGCGCATGTTCCTGTTCGGCGCGCGGGACGTCTGGTTCGTTGTCGGCATCCCGATCTATTTCTACGGCGTGCTGTCGGATAGCTCGCCCGAAGGCAACCGGGCCGCGTTTTTCATGATCGGCAGTTTCATGGCGGTCTGGATCATCGCCTACGGCGCGGTGCAGGCCTGGGCGCCCAGGCTTCTGCGTGCTGCCGAGCGGCCGGAAGGCGAAATGACCCATGCCGCGGCCACCTGGGTGGGGCTATTGACGCTTGTCATCGGGTTGCTGGCGATCCTGTCGCTCTTCCCCGGTCCCTGGCTGACCCCGGTGCTGGTCCTGGGCCTGCTGGTTTTCGGCTTCGTCTTTGCGGTGAACAGTTCCGTGCACAGCTACCTGATCCTTGCCTTTACCTCGCATGAACGCGTCACGATGGATGTGGGTTTCTACTACATGTCCAACGCGGCGGGGCGGCTTGTTGGCACGCTCCTGTCGGGGCTCAGCTACCAGATCGGCGGGCTGCCGCTGTGTCTGGGAACGGCGGCGGCGATGGCGGGCGCCAGCTACCTGTCCGCACGCAGGCTTGCCGCGGGGCAGGGTCCGGCATAGCGTGGCGCCTATGGATTACAAAACGCTGATCGACGCCGAGACCTGGGCCTTCATCCACCGGACGGGGGAGTTCTATCCCCCTGATGCCACGGACATGTCCATCACGGACCAGCGCCGTGTCTACGATGAGATGAGCGCAGCCTTTCGGCAACCCAAACCGGAAGGCGTTTCCTGCCGGGATAGAGACTTTTCCGGCGTGCCTTGTCGGCTCTATCAGGTAAACGGGGCCGACACGACCGTGGTGTTTTTTCACGGTGGCGGTTTCGTGGTTGGCGGGCTGGACAGCCATGACGATGTCTGCGCCGAGATCTGCGTGCGTACCGGGTTCCGGGTGCTGGCCGTGGACTACCGCCTCAGCCCCGAACACGAACACCCGGCCGCTTTCAATGACGCGATCGCCGCGACGCGACACGCCGCTGAGACCTGGCCGGGAACGCTGCTTCTGTGCGGGGACAGCGCGGGCGGCAACCTTGCCGCGGCCACGGCTCATGCGCTGCGGGGCGAGATCGATTTTGCCGGTCAGGTCTTGATCTATCCCGGCCTGGGAGGGGATCACGACGCGGGCTCCTACCTGGATCACGCCGATGCCCCAATGCTGACCCGGGACGAAGTCCTTTACTACATGGCCATTCGCGCGAATGGTCCGGACGACCCGACCGCCGCGCCTCTGCGGGACACCGATTTTACCGATCTGCCCAGGACTGTCACCGTCGCTGCCGAATGTGATCCGCTTGCCGACGATGCGCGGGTCTATGCCGCGCGGATCGCCGCTGCCGGTGGTCAGGCCCATTGCATCGGGGAACTCGGCCTGACCCACGGTTATTTGCGGGGCCGCACCACCGTGACCCGGGCGCGGGACAGTTTCGGCCGCATAGTTTCCGCACTCTCTGCGCTGGGCGCCGGAACCTGGCCCTTCTGACCTTCCAACCCGCGCGCTGTTGCCTTAGGTTGCGCACAAACGGTCAAGAAGGGGACAAAAATGACCCAACGTTTGCATCTGGTTTTCGGCGGCGAGCTCGTAGATCCCACCAAGAATGTATTCAAGGATGTCGAAGCGATCGAAGTGGTTGGAATCTTTCCGGACTACGACAGCGCCTATGACGCCTGGAAGGCGAGCGCCCAGCGCACCGTCGACAATGCGCATATGCGTTTTTATATCGCCCACCTGCACCGCCTGCGCGAGGAAGAGGCCGAGGCCTCCCCGACCGAGGAACTGGGCAGCTGAACCGCCCCAGGGGGTTCTCACCCGGATTGCAGCTGCTGTTGACCCAGCAGCGCAGGCGGGGTTTGCCCTGGGCGCATCAGCAATTGGTTATCCGCAGCGAGGCCGGGCAAGAAGAACCCGCCCGCGGGCCTGAACGTCTGGGCGAGGCCTCTCTGCCCCGCCCCGAAGGGCCGCTGGTCTGGTTCCACACCGGTGGCGAAAGCGAGGCGATGGCCCTGCCGGAGCTGATCGCCCGCCTTGGGCTGGAGCGCGAGGACCTGAACATGTTGGTCACAACCGAACGTTTCAGCCCCCATCACCAGCTTGAAGCGCTGCTGCCGCAAACGGCCTTGCACCAATATGCGCCCTACGAGGTGCCGCAGGCGGTCGAAGCTTTTCTGGAGCACTGGAAACCGGATCTTGCGGTCTGGGCGGATCGGTCCCTGCACCCGGTCATGCTGAGCGGCATGGCAGAGGAAAACCTGCCCGTGGTGATGATTGACGGGCGCATGCCGGACGAGGCCGGTCAGCGCTGGAGGTGGCGGCCCGGCATGGTGAAAGTGCTGTTGCGGCAGTTCTCGCATATTCTGGCCGCTGATGCGCAAAGTGCGCGCAACTTGCGGCGACTGGGGGCGTCGAGCCATCGGGTAGAACTGTCCGGGTATCTGCAGGAAGGCAGCGCGCCGCTCCCTTACGTGGAGAGCGAACGCGACTATCTTGCCGACATCTTTGCGGCACGCCCCGTGTGGCTGGCGGTCAGTGTTGCCCCGGGGGAAGAGACCCTGATCATCGAAACCCATCGACAGGCATCGCGCCGATCGCATCGTTTGATGTTGATACTGGTGCCGGAGTGCAGCTCGGATGGGCCTGCCCTGGCGGCGCGCCTGCATGAGGACGGCTGGCGTGTCGCGTTGCGCAGCACCGATGATGAACCCGGCGCGGATGTGCAGATCCTGGTGGCCGACCAGCCGGGGGAACTGGGGTTGTGGTATCGCCTGGCGCCGGTCACGGTCATGGGGCAGACCTTCGAAGGCCAGGCGCCGCGCAATCCGCATGAGGCGGCCGCGCTGGGTTCGGCAATCCTGTTTGGCCCGCACCCGGCCCGGTTCGGTGAACGGTTCAACCGCCTGGCCGAAGCGGGTGCGGCCCGGCGGGTACCGGATAGCTCGAAGCTGGGGGATGAGCTTGAGGCGCTCCTGTCACCGGAACGGGCGGCCACGATGGCTGCGGCTGCCTGGGAGGTTTCGACCTCCGGGGCCGAGGTTTCCGACCGGATCTGCGAGCTGATCATGGACACTCTGGACCGGCGGGGAGTCTGACATGCGCGCGCCCTTGTTCTGGTTCACCCCACCCGACCGCCCGGACTGGCGTGCGCGCCTTCTGGCCCCGCTGGGAAGGCTCTATTCCATCGCAACAGCACGTCGTCTGGCCCGTGGTGGAGGCTACCGGGCCGGGGTGCCGGTGATCTGTGTGGGCAATATCAACGCGGGCGGCACCGGCAAGACCCCGACCGTGATTGCCCTGGCCCAGCACCTGGGCGCGAAGGGGATCACGGTCCATGCCGTGTCGCGTGGATTCGGAGGCTCCGAACAGGGGCCGCTGCGGGTCGAGGAACGCAAGCACTCCGCCGCCCGGGTGGGTGACGAACCCCTGTTGCTGGCCGCTTTCCTGCCCACATGGGTGGCCAAGGACCGCGTGACCGGCATCAAGGCAGCCGAGGCCGCGGGCGCGCAGGCGATCCTGATGGATGACGGGTTTCAGAATCCGGGCGTGGACAAGGACCTGTCCATTGTCGTGGTGGATGCGGTGAAGGGGTTCGGCAACGGGCGCTGCATCCCGGCGGGCCCCCTGCGCGAACCGGTGCATGCGGGTCTCTCCCGTGCGGAACTGCTGCTGTCAATCGGTCCGGACGCCGCGCAGGCCGGTTTTGCAGCGACATGGCCCGACCCGCCCTGCGCGCATGTCACGGGCCATCTGGAGCCACTGATGACCGGCATGGATTGGAAGGGGCTCGACGTGCTGGCCTTTGCCGGGATCGGCCATCCCGAGAAATTCTTCGCCACCCTGCGTGCCCTGGGCACGAACCTGCACCGGGCCGAGGCGCTGGGCGATCACCAACCCCTGACCGAGGCGCTGATGCGACGGCTCGAGATGGAGGCCTTTACTATCGGCGCGCAGCTGGTCACGACGGAAAAGGACGCAGTGCGCCTGCCCGCGGCCTTCCGGCCCAAGGTGCTGAGCGTGCCGGTGCGTCTGGAGCTGTCGGATTGGGGGCTGTTAGATGCGGAATTCGACCGGATCGGGCTGAATTAGGCTCTGATCGGTGGGCAAGGCGCCGCCCCGCCCACCGGGAGTTCCGGGTCACATGCCCAGCTTTTCGTCGAGGATCGCCTTCAGGTCCTCATAAGACATGTTCGGATGTTTCTCGCCGTCGATCATCAGGGTCGGGGTGGCATTGATCTCGTCCGCTGCCGCGTTCTTCTGATAGGCGGCGACCATGCTTTCGGCCATGTCGCGGTCGTTCAGGCACGCCTCCATCTCTTCGTTGCTCATGCCGGCCTTGCGGCCCAGCGCCTTGAGGTTTTCCAGCACCTCTTCCGGGTCGCCCGAGCCGATCCAGTCGCGTTGTCCGCGGTACAGAAGATCATTCACGCCGTAGTAGCGGCTTTCGCCGCCGCAACGGGCGATCAGGCCGGCCCAGAGGCCAAAGCGGTCAAAGTACACCTCGCGGTGGATGAACCTGACCTTGCCGGTATCTACATACTCCGCCTTCAGCGGGACGGCGCTATCGACATGGAAGTTGGCGCAATGGGGGCAGGTGTAGGAGGCATATTCGATCAGAGTGACCGGCGCATCCGGGTCGCCCATAACGATATCGGCGGCCGGGGTCACATCGTCTTCCGCGGCCATCGCCGGAGAGAACCCGGGCAATCCGCCATCATTGCGGGTCATCAGGTATGCCCCGCCGCCAAAGGCGACCAGCCCTCCCAGGGAAAGAGTAAATGCACGACGGTCCATAATTCAGCCTTTTCTGTTGTTCTGCCGGGATAGAATGTTCTGACCCAGCCGTTCGAGGGCATCGCGCAGGGTGTCATCCTGCACGGGTGCGGCGGTCTTGGCCGCCTTCGCCCTGACCTGCGGGGTCATCTGTTTTTCCGGCTTTGGAGCCGGTGTGAATTGTGCCTGCCCCTCGGCAAAACCGGTGGGTGCGGTCTGGGTGATGCGCACGCGGGCAATGGCGGCGTAGCCGTAGACAGCATTGACCTTCTCGCGCAGCTGTTCCTTCTGCATTTCCAGCATCGGGGCCTGCGCCCCGGTGGTCAGCACGGTCAGTGTGGCGCCAAACCCTTCACGGCCGTATTTCACGTCCACGGGCCGGGCGACGCTGGCGGTCTGGTCGCCGACGATCTCGGCCCAGTGGGTCAAAAGGCGCGACACGGCAAAGCCCCGGCTTTCACCGACCTTGCGGATCCGCGTGGTCAGCAAAGACGCGGTGCGCTCGAACCCGCGCATGCGGCGTTCGGGCTTTTTCGGGGGCTCATTTGCGCCCCGTTTTGCACTATGTCTGGCGTCCTTCGTCATGGCCGCTATTCTATGGGTCCGGCGGCGCTATGCCATAACAATCGGCAGAAGGGTAAAAAAATATATGCGTGATTGCGGAGCGTCCCCGTCTTCTGCCGAATTGCTGGACTGGTACGACCGTCATGCGCGGGTGCTTCCCTGGCGGGTCTCCCCCGCTGATCGCACGATGGGAGTGGTGCCCGACGCTTACGCGGTCTGGCTGTCCGAAGTCATGTTGCAACAGACCACCGTGGCCGCCGTGCGGGACTATTTCACCCGGTTCATGACGCTTTGGCCCACCGTGCAGGATCTGGCCGCGGCTTCGGATGACCGGGTCATGGGGGAATGGGCCGGGCTGGGCTATTATGCCCGGGCACGCAACCTGTTGAAATGCGCGCGCGAGGTTACTGCGCGCGGCGGATTCCCTGACACACGCGCCGGGCTGATGGAGCTGCCGGGCATTGGCCCCTATACCTCAGCCGCGATTGCCGCGATTGCCTTTGATCGGACCGAGACCGTGGTCGACGGCAATGTCGAACGGGTCATGGCACGGCTGTTTCACGTCGAGACGCCCCTGCCCGCCGCCAAGCCGGAGCTGACAGCGCTGGCCACCGGCCTGACACCGGCGGACCGACCCGGGGACTACGCCCAGGCCGTGATGGATCTGGGGGCCACGATCTGCACGCCAAAAAGCCCCGGATGCGGCATCTGTCCGTGGAATAGTGACTGTTTGGCCCGAGCGGCCGGTGTGCAGGCCACTCTGCCCAAAAAGACGCCAAAGAGGCCGAAACCAACCCGCTACGGCATCGCATATCTGGCGCGCCGCGAAGATGGCGCCTGGCTGTTGGAGCGCCGCCCGGACAAGGGGCTGTTGGGGGGCATGCTGGGCTGGCCTGGGGCGCAATGGGGCGACACGCCGTGCGAGGCGCCACCGATCACTGCCGACTGGCAGGATCCTGGCGCCGAGGTGCGGCACACCTTTACCCATTTCCACCTGCGCCTGTCGCTGCGCGTGGCTGAACTGCCGCCGGATGCCAAACCCGACCGTGGTGCCTTTCAACCCGTGCGCGCTTCAGACCTGCCCACGGTGATGCGCAAGGCTTACGAGCTTGCGCGCTCCACCTTGACGCCCCCTGTGACGCCCCCTGTGCCGCATTGAGATCAAAGAGGTTTTCCTGTAAGCCACGCGCCGGGGGTAGAAGAGAGGTCCGTCATGGTTCCCGCGTCCAAAGTTTCGAAACTGTCCAGCGCCCTGCCTTTTGCCCTGTCGCTGTCCCTTCTGCCCACGGTCTGGCTGGCGGCGACCCAAGGCGGCTGGTTCCTGCTGCTGCCGCCGATGGGCACCTGGTGGCTCTATGCCATCCTGGATGCCACCCTGGGCCGCAATTCGCGAAACCCGGATGTCGGAACCCCTGAGAAGGAGCTGTTCTGGTACCGTTTGATCACCTGGATCTGGCTGCCCATTCAGGTCGTGCTGATCTATGCGACGATCTGGTATGTGACCGGCGCGGGGCATCTGGACCTATGGGAGAAATTCGGCGTCTTTTTCGGGGTCGGCGTGCTGACCGGCGCGGTGGGGATTGTCTACAGCCACGAATTGATGCACCAGTCCAATCGGTTCGAGCGCTGGCTGGCGGACCTGCTGCTGGCCACGGTGCTCTATTCCCATTTCCGTAGCGAACACCTGTTGGTGCATCACCCCCATGTCGGTACGCCCCGCGACGGCGTGACCGCGCGTTACAACGAAGGGTTCCACCGCTATTTCTTCCGGGTGCTCGGGACCGGTCCGGGATCGGCCTGGCGGGCGGAAAAGGCGATGCTGGCGCGGCGCGATCTAAGCGCCCTGGACGCCGCGAATCCGTTCTGGCGCTATGGTACGCTGCAAATGGTGGCGGTGATCCTGGCGGTGATTTTCGGCGGCTGGCTGGGCCTTGCCCTGTTCTTCTGGCAGGGTTTCATCGCGATCTGGCAGTTGGAACTGACCAACTATGTCGAACATTACGGGCTGACCCGCAAACATCTGGGCGATGGCAAATACGAACCCGTGCGGCCGCACCACAGCTGGAACTCGGACCAGATGGCGTCGAACTGGCTCTTGATCAACCTGCAGCGCCATTCGGACCACCACTACAAACCCGCGCGCCGTTTCCCGCTGTTGCAGACCTACCCGGATCACGAGGCGCCGCAGCTGCCCTATGGCTATCCGGTCATGACTGTGGCGGCGATGATCCCGCCCCTGTGGCGGCGCGTGATGAACAAGCGCGTGCGCAAGTGGCGTGGCATGTATTACCCCGAGATCACCGATTGGGCGCCCTACAAGGCGGGCACCCTGCCGTCGCCGGTCATTCGTTAGGCCAGTGGACGGGTGCATCGCCCGGCTGCCAGGCCGGACGTTTCTGCATGACGTTGGCCAGCCGGTCGGAGGCCAGAAAGGTCTCTAACCAGGCGGAAACACGCGGCGTGGCTTCGGTGTCGAACCGTCGCTTGTCGATCATGGCAAACTGCCGGACGAAGGGCAGGATGGCGAGATCGGGCAGGCAGGGGCGGGTGCCGAACAGCCAGCCGTCGGAAAGCTGCGGCTCCAAAGCGCCGAGCATCTCCATCGCCACAGCGCGGGTTTGTTCCGGGTCACTCTCCGGATGGCGCACCGCGTATTTCGTCAGGTCGAGCGCGTGTTTGAACTCCCCGTCGAACCGCGCAGTCAACTCCGGTGCGGGCTCGGTGAGCAGTCCCTCGGGGTCGTTCTGGCCCAGCGCCCAGAGCATGATGTCCAGGCTCTCATCCAGCACGCCGCCCGCCACCAGACAGGGCACCGTCGCGCTGGGCGAGGCTTCCAGAAAGGCCGCAGGCTTGTCGCGCAACACCACCTCGCGCAGTTCAACCGTCACCCCGGCGCTGGCCAGGGCCAGGCGGGCGCGGATCGCGTAGGGGCAGCGGCGGAAGGAATAGAGCACCGGGGTCATGCCCCCATAGAGGACAAAAAAAGCCCCGCCACAAGGGCGGGGTCAGTTAGGTAGTGCCGTGGATGGGCCACAGGCACTGGCGGTACCTCGGGTGTGGGGGGTCTTGCGCCCCCCTGCCAATTCAATTGTCGTGGATCAGTTCATTTCCGCGCGGATCTGCTGACGCAGCACGTCGATCGGCACACGTTTGCCGTCCTGCTTGAAGTGCCAGTAGGTCCAGCCGTTGCAACTGGGCGCGCTTTCCAGCGCCGCGCCGACCTGATGGATCGAACCGCGCACGTCATCGGAAATCAGCGTGCCATCAGCGCGCACCTTGGCCGTCTTGCCACGCGGGCTGACCAGCATCTCGCCCGGGCGCAGCATGCCGCGTTCGACCAGTTGGCCGAAGGGCACGCGCGGTTCGGCGCGTTTCGACGGCGTGGTGGTCAGGGCTTCCTTGTCGAACTTGCGAATTTTCGAAATGCGTTTCTCGGCGACTTTGCGATAGTTTTCCTCGCGCTCGATGCCGATGAAATCGCGGCCCAGCATCTTGGCGACCGCGCCGGTGGTGCCGGTGCCGAAGAACGGGTCCAGGATCACGTCACCGGGGTTGGTGCAGCCGACCAGCACGCGATGCAGCAAAGCCTCGGGTTTCTGGGTCGGATGGGCCTTGTCGCCGTTTTCGTCTTTCAGCCGCTCGTGCCCGGTGCAGATCGGAATGACCCAGTCCGAGCGCATCTGAACGCCTTCGTTCAGCGCCTTCAGCGCCTCGTAGTTGAACGTGTATTTGGCGCCCTCGGCCTTCGAGGCCCAGATCAGCGTTTCATGGGCGTTGGTAAAGCGTTTGCCACGGAAATTGGGCATCGGGTTCGACTTGCGCCAGACCACGTCGTTCAGGATCCAGTAGCCCTGATTCTGAAGCTCGGCACCCATGCGGAACACGTTGTGATAGGAGCCGATGACCCAGATCGCACCATTCGGTTTCAGCACACGGCGCGCGGCTTTCAGCCAGGCGCGGGTGAAGTCGTCATAGACGCGGAAACTGTCGAACTGGTCCCAGTCGTTGTCGACCGCGTCGACCTTGGAATTGTCCGGGCGGTGCAGCTCGCCTTTCAGCTGCAGATTGTAGGGCGGATCGGCAAAAATCAGATCGACGGAATTCTCCGGCAGACTGTTCATCACCTCGATGCAGTCACCATCCAGAATCTGGTTCAGGGGCAGCTGTACAGCCGCTTTTGTTTTGGTCTTCGTCGTCATGTCTGCCTCATTGTACCGGCGTGTTTTCACGCTCAGGGGATCGGTGCATTCGCACTCGTTTTGGTGGGTCCAGAATGAGTCAGGAGAGATTCGCCGTCAAATTCTTTTTTGAATCAACGGCTTACGATTTACTCTTGATACAAGATATTGTGGATGGGTTTGAACGAACGCCTATGGTGTGGGGTCACACCAAGATTTCGCAGCCCCTCCATATGTGCTTTGGTCCCGTATCCGGCGTTTTTTTCCCACCCGTAACCGGGGTGCTGTTGCGCCAAATCCACCATGACACAATCTCGACATATTTTGGCCGCAATTGAGGCCGCCGCGATCGACAATGAACGGGCGTCGCCCTTGATGATTGTTTCGTTGGAAACAGCCAGACCGCGCGGGACCTGATTCCCGTCGATCAGCACGTGGTCAGGTGGGATCTTCAACCCGGCCACTGCACGTTCCATCGCCAAATGCGAGGCGCGCAGGATATTGATCTCGTCGATCTCTTCGACCGAGGCATGGGCGATCGAGACCTCGGCCATGTCGAGGATCTGCGCATGGAGCGCCTCGCGCCGTTTTGCGGTCAGTTTCTTGGAATCGTTCAGCCCGGGTGGGATGCGCGCCGGGTCCAGGACGACGGCGGCGGCAGTGACCGGACCGGCCAGCGGACCGCGGCCCACCTCGTCCACACCGGCGATACGGGGAAAGCCGCGATCCATCGCGGCTTGCTCGAAACTGAAATCGGGGCTCTGTTTGTCCATGTCCTCCTGTCGCGTATCTGCGGGAAGGGGGCAAGAAAAAAGGCGGGAGGCGACGCCCTCCCGCCAGGCTGACCCCCGCACATCACTCTCGCGCAGGGGCCAAAGGCGCGGCCAGGTTTCAGGGGATACGCACCGCGCTCGTAGTTGTTGTCACCGGCGACCGGCAACCCAATAGCCTTCGCGGCGCAGGCAGCGCGGGTTGAAAACTTCGCGGCGCACGCGATCGCCGTGGCGGTTGCGGATCCTGATCTGGGTTTCGCAGCGGGCCGGCAGGCGGCTGGCAAAGCGGTAATTGCGGTCCAGGCAGCGCGCGCCAAAGTAGCGGCGCGTACCGTCACGGGTTTCGAACCGCTGGAGGCAGCGGGCAGGCAGAGCCTTGCGGCTCGGGCGATCCGGGCGGTACAGGTCGCGGCCACGGTAGCGGTCGCCACGATTGTCATCAATGATCGCACCGACGATCGCCAGGCCCAGAAGGGCGGCCACCCAGGCATCGTTGTTGCCATTGGCTTTTGCGGGGGTGGCGCTGATCGGGCTGAGCGCGAGGCCCAGGCTCAGGGTCACGGTCGTGGCAAGGCGGGCAAAGGGGGTCATCATCGTCGTTTCTCCTGTTGGGGCATGGCAGCATGCATTCGGGATGGGACAACGATGCGGGAGGAGCGCTCTGCCAAACAATATCGGCCCCTTGTCATGGCATAACAATGCGCCGAACCCCCTTTTGTTATTGAATAACTGCCCTTCGCCACGCAGGATCGCCTCATGATGAAACATGCACTCCTCTCCCTTGGCCTGATGGCCGCGATGGCCCTGCCGGCACAGGCCGGTTGCTTCGCGGACTACAAGGCCAAGCGCGACAACCCGCTGAAACTGCACTATGGTGTGATCGAGCTTCCCGAGACGGCCTGTGGATCGAAGCGGGCCGCCGCCCAACAGATTGCCGGGCGGATTTCCCGGGACGGCTGGACCTTGCTGAACGTGCTGGGCATATTCGACGCAAGCGGATTGAATCAAAGGAAAGACAGTGCCGGAGCCTACTTCCTTCGCTTCTGAAGCCCGCCGCCTGCCAGCCCTGGTTGGCGCCCGGGTCGTGCCGATCGGCATGGTGGTGATTGTGGCCATCCTGCTGGTGGCGGCCGTTCTTCTTTTCGTCAACCTGCCGGATGCGAACGCCTTCAATGCACGGGTGGAGCAGATTTTCATCCAGAACGACGACCTGACCTCGGGCGCCGAGATCAAGCTGCTGGAAATCCTGGCGCAGTCGGGCACGGCGTTTGCCGATACCCTGACCAGCTACCGTGTGGTGATTTTCGTGCTGTTGATCTTTTCCACCGCCCTGCTGGTCGCCGCGCTGGTGTTCCTGACCACCATCATCGGGCTCAACCGCCGTATGGGAGAGATCGAGCGGGCAGGTATCCAGGTGAATTCGCTGCTGATCTCGCGCGAAGAGCGCACGGTCTATCTGAACAATATGGAGTTCACCCTGACCGAAGCGGCGATCGAAACCCTGTCCGTCCTCGCCGAGGCGCGCATGGATGACGACGTTCTCTCGGGCGCCGAACTGGAGGCGATCGTGTCGGGCCGTGATGCGTCGGACTGCGAAGAGGCCGCCGGAGCAACCCGGATCAAGCGCTTGCGCGATGCGCTGGGCAATCAGCTGATGTCCGAGCTTCTGGTCAAGACCATCGCCCGGCGCGGCTATATGCTGTCCATCGACAAGGACGTGATCCGCATGGTCTGACCCCAAGCTGACTTAACTGTAGTGGTTCAGCGCTCAGTCCGCAGCCGCATGCGCTGGTTCACAGTTTGGAGCACCTGCGGGCGATCCTCTTCAGCTGCTTCTCGTACGGGATGTCCTTCGCCACCAGTTTTGCCTGGATTCTTACGCATTTCCTCACGTTTCCGGACAACTCCTGTGTCCCTCCGCTGACTTGGGATACGACTGCAAATCCGAGCATTACGATGGCCGCCGTCAGGACAAGCCAATCCACTGACACGGCACCCGTCTCCGAACGCAGCAATCTCCGCCACGCGAAACAGGATTTCCGTTTCTGATCACATCCATTTCCGTCAGGAATTTCGACGCCGGGGCGACTTGACGAACTGCTCTTCTTCCAAAGTGTTTTCTGATCCATTGATATGCCTCAGATTGAGTTTGTCTAAAAAGCAATATTCGTCAAACTGGGCGAAGCTGTGTCCTTTATGGGGAAAGTTTTATGAAAACTATACTCATGGTGGTAACTCACTCGGAGCACCCCAATTGAGTTGAACATATTCCGCCATTGGGACGGATGCTCCCCCAATTCCAAGACGACAAGCGAAGTTTATGTTACCCCTTGTGTCACCCCTAAAGGGACCAAGAAATCCGTAACACATTGGTATGTTGTGGCTTTTTCGGGATGAGTGGTGCCCAGGAGAGCCTTCATCCTCGTATTTTGATCACATAAGTTACTACAAAAAAACGATACACTGATCTCGAGAGATTGGTTGCGTTTGGTACTTTGTTCTACGTTTTGTTCTACAGCATCAGGATACCATTTTCTAGCAACACTGAGGCGCCTGTTAGGGCCATTTCATGTTGCGGACCCATCCGTCACTTGATGCTTTAGGCGCTCTCAGGCGGGCTTCTGTGCGCTCTCTGAGCGCTTTCAGCGCCCGATAAACGCTGACACGGCTAATACCCATCTCATTGGCGATCTTAGTTGGTCCAAGGCCCTGACGATGCAGTTCCATGACCTTCCCAGGATCAATGGAGGGCTTTCGACCTTTGTAGACACCTTTGGCTTTTGCCTTGGCGATCCCTTCGGCCTGACGTTTACGGATGATCGAACGCTCAAACTCGGCAAATGCGCCCATCAGGTGAAGTTGCAGCTTCGCAAATGGGTCATTGCTGGCAGGGGCAAATGTCAGATTCTCAGACAGGAACGATATGGACACGTTCTTCTCATTGAGGGTTTGGATAACGGATTGCAGGTCACGAAGATCACGTGCCATGCGATCAATCGACCAGACCACGACTTCATCACCATCGCGGGCGAAGTCGATCATACTTTGCATTTCAGGACGATCCTTTGCTGATGCCCCTGATAGCTTCTCTTCAAAGAGCTTATCGACATCCCCCAAGTCCTGACGGTCTAGGTTTTGGTCGATGCTGCGACACCAGCGTCACGGATCGCCGATCTCGCGCGGGCCTTGGCCACGTGATCACGCCATTCCACAAGGTCCGGATTTTTGTGGCCAGCGATCCGGTGGACTTCCGCAAGGGCCATGATGGGCTGGCCGCTTTGG
>NZ_JASBTN010000012.1 GCF_030148435.1 Aliiroseovarius sp. | reverse complement strand
CGGCTTGTTCGGCAGGAGCGGCTGGATAATCCGCCATTCCGCGTCGCTCAAATCAAAACGTGCCATGATCCACCTCCTGTTCGGGAAAGTGAATCACAGACAACGGCAATTGGGAATCCAGTTAATGAGTACAGAACCTAGGCCCCTGCCCTGATCTGGTCCGCCAGTTCGCGATAATGCCCCCGCATCGGATCGGTTCTGCGCCAGACCATGCCGATGCGGCGCGCAGGAGCCGGGCCGCTGAACCGGGCGACCGAGACTTTCGCGGCGGGGGTCTCGGCCTCTACCGCCATTTCCGGGATAAGGGTCACGCCGAAGCCTGCCTCGACCAAACGCACCAGCGTGGTGAGCGAGCTGCCATCCAACGTTTTCTGCCGCGCGCCACTGGCGGGGCTCATGCCGCAGAAGGACAGGGCCTGGTCACGGAAACAATGGCCTTCCTCCAGCAACAGCAACCGCCGCTCGGACAGGCTGGCAGGATCCGGCACGGGCAGAGCGTCCTCGGCCTCGGGGCGGACCAGAACGAACCGTTCCTCGAACAGGGTGACTTCCTCCAGGTTCGGTTCCGACACGGGCAGGGCCAGGATCGCCAGGTCCAGCCGCCCCTGCCCCAGCTCGTTCAGCAGGGTCGAGGTCATGGTCTCGCGAATGCGGATGTCCAGCTCCGGGTGGCTGTGTGCGAAATCCCCCAGCAGGCCGGGCAGGAGGTAAGGGGCAATGGTCGGAATGACGCCGATCCGCAAGGCGCCCGCCAGCCGCCCCTGCGCGGCGCGGGCCAGAAGCTCCAGCTCATCGACCGATTGCAGGATACCTTCCGCCCGTTCCAGAAGCTCGGCCCCCAGCCCGGTCAGCCGCACAGCGCGCGGCTCGCGTTCAAAGAGCGTGCAGCCCAGCCGTTCCTCGAGTTCCTTGATCTGTACGGACAAGGCCGGCTGAGAGACCGCCGACGCCTCGGCCGCCTGACCGAAATGACCGTGACTCGCCAAGGCCCTGAAATAGCGCAACTGCCTGAGGGTAATATTTGCCATAATCAATTCCTATCACATCAATCCGAAGTTGCAATTTCCGTTTATCAAAAACCGACCCTACTCTGGGGTCAGAGATTTTGACTTCAGGAGGATCCCAGATGGATGGAAACAACGTGGGCAAGTGCCCGGTCGCGCACGGGGCGACCAATGTCAGCATGCGCTCGAATGACGATTGGTGGCCCAACCGCCTGAACCTGCGCATCCTTCACCAGAACTCGGCAAAATCGGACCCGATGGGGGCGGATTTCGACTATGCCGAGGCATTCGGCAAGCTGGACCTGAAGGCGCTGAAGGCGGATCTGACCGCGCTGATGACCGACAGCCAGGACTGGTGGCCCGCGGATTACGGCCACTATGGCGGGTTGTTCATTCGTATGGCTTGGCACAGCGCGGGCACCTATCGCACCGCCGACGGGCGCGGCGGCGGCGGCACCGGGCAGCAGCGGTTTGCGCCGCTGAACTCCTGGCCGGACAATGGCAATCTGGACAAGGCACGCCGGTTGCTCTGGCCGGTGAAGCAGAAATACGGAAACGCGATCTCCTGGGCCGACCTTATGATCCTCGCGGGCAATGTGGCGATCGAAAGCATGGGCGGGCGCACCTTCGGCTTTGGCGGCGGGCGCGCGGATGTCTGGGAGCCCGAGGAAGACGTCTATTGGGGCGCCGAGGCGGAATGGCTGCAGGAAAGCGGCGGCCAAAACAGCCGCTACTCCGGTGAACGCGACTTGGAAAACCCGCTGGCCGCGGTGCAGATGGGCCTGATCTATGTGAACCCGGAAGGGCCGGACGGCGATCCGGACGTGCTCGCCTCTGGACGTGACATCCGTGACACCTTCGGCCGTATGGGCATGGATGACGAGGAAACCGTGGCGCTGGTCGCCGGCGGGCACACGTTCGGCAAGGCGCACGGCGCCGGCAACCCGGAGCTGGTCGGGGCCGAACCCGAAGCGGCTCCCATCGAACAGATGGGCCTGGGCTGGGCCAATGAACACGGTTCCGGACATGGCGACGACACCACGACCAGCGGTATCGAAGGCGCCTGGACCGCCAACCCGACCCAATGGGACAACGGCTATTTCGACCTTCTGTTCGGCTATGACTGGAACCTGACCAAGTCGCCTGCGGGCGCCTGGATCTGGCAGCCGGTCGGCGCGGCGGATGACGACAAGGCCCCCATGGCCCATGATCCGGCGCGCAAGGTCTCGACCATGATGACCACCGCCGACATGGCGATGCGGATGGACCCGATCTATGGCCCGATTTCCAAGCGTTTCCACGAAAGCCCGGACCAGTTCGCCGAGGCCTTCGCCCGCGCCTGGTTCAAGCTGACCCACCGCGACATGGGCCCGCGCGCCCGTTACCTGGGGACCGAGGTGCCGCAAGAGGAGCTGGTCTGGCAGGACCCGATCCCGGCCTCGGAAACCGACCTCGGCGATGTCGACGTGACCGCGCTGAAACGCGCCGTGCTGGCCTCGGGCCTCACCGTATCGGACCTTGTGAAAACCGCCTGGGCCTCGGCCTCGACCTATCGCGGCTCGGATCATCGCGGCGGCGCCAATGGCGCACGCATCCGCCTCGAGCCGATGCGCGGCTGGGCTGTGAACGAACCCGAGGACCTGTCCCGTGTGCTCTCCACCCTCGAAGCGATCCGCGCCGATTTCGCCAGGCCCGTGTCGATGGCGGACCTGATCGTACTGGCCGGCGCCGCGGCGGTCGAAAGCGCCGCCGAGGCTGGCGGCCACCCGGTCCAGGTGCCGGTCAGCCTGGGGCGCGGCGACGCCACCGAGGCACAGACCGATCCCGAGGGCATGGCAGTGCTGGAACCCGAAGCCGACGGGTTCCGCAACTGGCAGCGTACCGAGTTCACGATTGCCCCCGAAGAGCTGCTGCTCGACCGGGCGCAACTGCTGGGCCTGACCGCCCCGGAAATGACCGTTCTGGTCGCCGGCCTGCGGGTTCTGGGCGCAAACCACGGAGGCAGCCCGCATGGGGTCTTTACCGACCGCGTCGGTACGCTCTCGACCGATTTCTTTACCAATCTGCTCGACATGGGCACGGCCTGGAGCGACGGCGGAGACGGCATCTACGAAGGCCGGGACCGGGCCGGCGGGGCGGTGAAATGGACCGCCACCCGCGTGGATCTGGTGTTTGGCTCGAACTCCCAGCTGCGCGCGCTGGCCGAGGTCTATGGCCAGGCGGACGCAGGCGCCAAATTCGCCGCCGACTTCGCCGCGGCCTGGGCCAAGGTGATGGACGCCGACCGTTTCGACCTCTGACAACAATGACGCCGGGCGGTGTGATCAGCGCCCGGCGCCCTCTTTATCTTGCCTAAAATATCCTGGGGTGAGCGCGAAGCGCGAGGGGTGAAACCCCTCACCGAGCGCAGCGAGGCCACCCGTTGACCGACAGCGGTTCGAAAGAACCGCGAGAGGTGACAGCAAAATTCGTCAAAGAATTCTGGTGCGGCCGCCCTACCCCTCCGGCGTATAATCCGCCGGGGCCTTGCCCCGGTATTTCGCCGTCAACTCCTCAGGCACTTCGCTGCCATCATAAAGGAACGGCAGGATTCCCTTGCGCCCGGACTTGCCGCGCGCGGCCTTGATGTCGTCTTCCGACCGCGTCACCCGCTGCGACAGGCGCCGCCCCCACCGGGCAAGATGGTCGTAAAGCAGGTCGATCTCGGCCCGGTGGGCGTCGCCCTTGGCCAGGTCGTGAAACTCCTCGGGGTCGCTCTCAAGATCGAACAGCATCGGCCGGAACCCGCCCTCCGCATGGATCAGCTTGAAGCGCCCGTCGAACACCATGAACAGCCGCGCGTCGCGCGGCTCCAGGCCCAGCGCCTCGCAATGGCCGGTGGCCGAGTAGTCATATTCGCTGATCGCCACGTCGCGCCATTTCGGGGCTTCCCCCCGCAGCCAGGGCATCAGCGAGCGCCCCTCGATGATGTGATCCGGCACCTTGCCCCCGGCCGCTTCCACGAATGTCGCGGCCAGGTCGATCGCCTCCACCAGGGCATCGCATGTGCTGCCGCGAGTGGCATCGGCCTCGGCGCGCGGATCGTAGATGATCAGCGGTATTTTCACGGAAGGGTCGTGGAACAGCTCCTTTTCCCCAAGCCAGTGATCGCCCAGGTAATCGCCGTGATCCGAGGTCAGCACGATCATCGTATCCTCCATCCGCCCGTTGGCCTCCAGGTGATCCAGCAGAACCCCCAGTTGGTCGTCGCATTGCTTGATCAGCCCCATGTAGGCGGGGATCACCTTCTGGCGCACCTCATCGCGCTGGAAGGCCTGGCCGATGCGCCCCTGCTGATAGGCGCCCAGCACCGGGTGCGGATCGTCCAGCTCGACCTCGTGACGCTTGGGCGCGGGCACGTGGTTCGGCCCGTACATGGCGTGGTAGGGCGCGGGCACGATATAGGGCCAGTGCGGCTTGATATAGCTCACATGGGCGCACCAAGGCCCCTCTGCCTGCTCGATGAAATCAATCGTGCGTCGGGTCAGCCAGGGGGTCTCGCTGTCCTCCTCGCGGATATTCGCGGGCTTGTCGGCATGTTTGAACATCCAGCCCGAGGCGATTTCGCCCTCCTCATCCACCCCCGCGTTGGCGAAATCGGACCAGGGGTTCTCGGACGGATACCCTTTTGATTTCAGATACTCGTTATAAGGCGAGCGCTTGGCGTCATAAAACCCGTCCGGCCCCTCACCCCAAAGCCCGTCGTCGCGGATCCAGGCATCAAAGCCGCATTCGGACTGGCGCGCGCCGATCACGCTGTCGGGCGTGAGGCCCAGCCGCTCCATCCCCTCGGCATCGGCCACCATGTGGGTCTTGCCAATGAGGTGACAGCCCATGCCCAGCCTGCGCAGGTGGTCGCCGATGGTCTGCTCGCCCACCCGCAGGGGAAACCCGTTCCACTGCGCCCCGTGGCTGGCACAATACCGGCCCGTGTAGAAACTCATCCGGCTCGCCCCGCAGATCGGTGACTGCACATAGGCCTGGGTGAACCGCACCCCCATTGCCGCCACCCGGTCGAAATTCGGCGTGTTGAGATGCGGATGACCGGCGCAGGAGAGGTAGTCGAACCTCAATTGGTCATACATGATGAACAGGATGTTCATGGTGGCCCCTCCCCGGTGGTCCGTCCCGTGCTGATTCTTCGCATGATATTGGCCCGGGAGACCACGCCGCACCATCCCCGGCTGGAACAAAGCGAAGCCGCGCGCATCCGGCCGGGCTCACCTGCTATAGATATTTCGAATGAATACACGACTATTTCTGTCAGACTCACCCCTTGTGAAGGCCCGCGCAAACCTCCACCGTTGAGTCCCGATGGATATGGCGAACAGGAGCCCCCGATGACCGACCTCAACGGACAGTTCGACACCCCGAACGGATCGAAATACCTGCAGCAGCTCTGCAAGCATTTCGCCCACAAGACAGATACCACCTTTACCGAGACCGCAGGCACGGTCAGCTTCGCATTTGGCACGGCACACCTGTCGGCGGACAGCGACGGCCTGCGGGTCCGCTTTACCCTGCGCGAACCGGACAGCGAGGCCCGGGCCCGCATGGTGATCGACAAACACCTGGCCCGTTTCGCCTTTCGCGAAGGCTTCGAACAGATGGTCTGGCAGGACAGCGCCTGACCGGCGCGCACCGGGCAGCGCGGCCATGCCGCACCAGTTGGCGTGGCGCTTGGCGCGCGAATGGGATAAGCCAGCACACGGAATTTCCCGAGGTGCGCCCATGCAGATCCCAATCCCCTTTACTCGCGATCTCGTCCTGATCGGCGGCGGCCACGCCCATGCGCTGGTCCTGCGCATGTGGGGCATGACCCCCCTGCCCGGCACGCGCCTGACCCTGATCAACCCCGGCCCCACCGCGCCCTATTCCGGCATGCTGCCGGGTCATATCGCCGGTCATTACACGCGCGAGGCGCTGGATATCGACCTTGTGAAACTGGCGCGGTTTGCCGGGGCGCGGCTGATCCTTGGTGAGGCCAGCGCGATTGATCCCGACGCCGGTATCGTCACGGTCGGCGCGCGCCAGATCGCCTATGACCTCGCCTCGATCGACGTGGGCATCCACGCGGAATTGCCTGATATCGAAGGGTTTTCCATGTTCGGCACCGGCGCCAAACCGCTGGATGCCTACGCCACGCGCTGGCAGGGCTTTCTGACCCGGGCCAAGGCGCGGGAAATCCCCCCGGAGGTTGCGGTGATTGGCGGTGGCGTGGCCGGGGCCGAGCTGTCGCTGGCCATGGCCCATGCGCTGCGCCGCGACGTTGCAGACATGGCCCGCGTCACCGTGATCGAAGCCGGTGAACGCATCACCGGCAAGACCGCCGGCGCCACCCGTCACCTGAAGGCCGCGATGGCCCGTCACGGTGTCGCGGTCGAGCTGAACGCGGAGGTGACGCGTCTGACTGCCGAAGGTGTGGAACTGGCAGATGGCCGCACCGTGCCCGCCCGGTTCACCGTCGGGGCGGCGGGCGCCTTTGCCCATCGCTGGCTGGCCGACAGCCCCCTGCCCCTGACCGGGGACGGGTTCGTCAAGGTTGATGCCTACCTGCGCGTAGAGGGGCGGCGCGATCTCTTTGCGGTGGGCGACTGCGCCTATCTGTCCCATGCCCCGCGGCCCAAGGCGGGGGTCTATGCGGTGCGCGCGGGCCCGGTGCTGTTTCACAACCTGCGCGCGGCCCTTCTGGGCGATCCCGCCAAGAGCTACCGGCCCCAGGGGGATTACCTGAAACTGGTCTCCCTCGGCGGGCAGGAGGCGATTGCCGAGAAATACGGCCTCTCCTTCGCGGCCCCCTGGGTCTGGCGCTGGAAGGACCGGATCGACCGCAAGTTCATGCGCATGTTCCAGGATCTGCCGAAGATGCCCACGGCCCCGCTTCCGTCCCTTGTCACCCAGGGCGTGCGCGAAGAGCTGGGCGGCAGACCGCTCTGCGGGGGCTGCGGCTCGAAACTGGGGCCAGAGGCGCTGTCGGGCGTACTGGCGACCCTGCCCGCGCCCTCCCGGTCCGATGTGCTGTCCGGCCCCGGCGATGACGCGGGCGTGCTGGATCTGGGCCAGACCCGTCAGGTGCTGACCACCGACCACCTGCGCGCCTTTACCGAAGACCCCGCCCGGATGGCGCGCATCGCCACCGTGCATGCGCTGGGGGATATCTGGGCGATGGGGGCACAGCCGCAATCCGCCATGGTGCAGGTCACGCTGCCACGCATGTCCGCGCCCCTGCAAAGCCGCAGCCTGGGCGAGATCATGCAGGCCGCCGGCGAGGTCATCCGCGCCGCCGGGGCCGAAGTTGTCGGCGGCCATTCCACCATGGGCGCCGAACTGACCGTCGGGCTGAGCCTGACCGGGCTGGTGGACGAACCGATCACCAAGGGCGGTGCGCGCCCGGGCGATGCGCTGATCCTGACCCGTCCGGTCGGTGCGGGCACCGTGCTGGCCGCCGAGATGCAGGGCGCTGCCCGCGGCCATGACGTGGCACATCTGCTGGCCACCCTCGCCCGCCCCCAGGGCGACGCGGCCGAGGTTCTGGCCGAAGCTCATGCCATGACCGATGTGACCGGTTTCGGCCTGGCCGGGCACCTGATGGAAATCTGCCGCGCCTCGGGCGTGGGGGCCGAGCTGACGCTGGACGCGATCCCGCTCTACCCCGGCGCATTGGCGCTGGCCGAAGCCGGGTATCGCTCGACGCTCTATCCCGCCAATCGCGATGCCGCGCCGGTTGCGGGCGCCGAGTGCGCGCGCGGAGCGCTTCTGCATGATCCGCAGACCGCAGGCGGGCTGCTAGCGGCTGTTGCGCCCGCACGGGCCGAAGCCCTCGTCGCCGCACTGCGCCAGCTGGGGCACGAGGCGAGTGCAATCGGGAAGGTGGTCGATGGGACTCCGAAGATTTTCTGCGCAAAATGATTTTATATCAGTGCGTTGAAGGATATTTCTAATGTACATCCCCGACCAGCTCACGCGCCACGCCCTCTAGTGTCTCGTCGCTCAGGTCCGGCAGATCCAGCCGATCCTCCGGCGCCACATCGCGCCGTGACACACGGGCATAGCGCGGGTCGTAATGGGCCGTGATCAGCTCACCGGCCAAAGTGGCAAAATCCCCCGCCGACGCCAGCCCCTGCCAGCGCTCGACCTGCGCATGACCGTGGTATCGAATGAGTTTCCTCAGCACCGCATCGAGCTTTTGCGGCGCCGTGACAAGGTCGTCATAGGCCGTAACCAGATGCCCCACCCGGGCCTCCAGCGGCGCATTGAGTTCGACCACGCGCGCGCCGATCATCCGTTTCCACAGGGCGGGCGGGATGATCACCCGGCCGATCTTGCTGCTCTCCGCCTCGACAAAGACCGGTCGCGCCGGGTCCAGCCGTGCCATCTGCATCGCCAGCCGGCTCTCGAATGTCTTCTGATGCGGCTGCGCCTCGCCCATCGGTCCGAACAGGGATCCGCGATGTTCCGCCATCGCCTCGAGGTCCAGAACCTGCCCGCCCCGCGCTTCGATCTGTGCCAGCAGCCGTGTCTTGGCCGTGCCGGTGCCGCCGTCGATCAGGACAATGTCGCCGGGCCAGAGAGTGTCATAGAGCGCCTGGACCACCAGACGGCGGTAGCTCTTGTAGCCGCCCCCGACCACCTGGGCGCGCCAGCCGATCTGTTGCAGGATCGAAGTAAAACTGCCCGAGCGCTGCCCGCCACGCCAGCAATAGACCAGGGGGCGCCAGTCGCCGGGACGATCCGCCAGCGGGCCTTGCAGGTGGTCGGCGGCATTGCGCGCCACCAGCGCCGCGCCGATCTTGCGGGCGAGAAACCGGTCTTCCTGCACATAGATCGTCCCGACCCTGGCCCGTTCCGCATCCGACAGGGCCGGAAGGTTGATTGCGCCGGGGATGTGGTCCTCGGCAAATTCCGACGGCGAGCGCACGTCGATGATGTCGTCAAAGGGCAGCACGGTCAGGTCGGAAAGCGCAGAGAGCTTGAAGGGCATGGGCAGACCTGTCGGTTTTCACCTGTCCTGGCGTTTTTGATGGCGGGAAATCCATAGCACCGGGCCGATTCACACGGCGCTAGGTGGGTGGGCGGGGCCGTGTGCAACGGCCCGGCCACAAGGTCGCCTCAGCCCGCGACCTTCTCCTCGACCGAGGCGGCAACGGCTTCGGCGCGGGCGGCAAGTTCCGCCAGCGTGTCTGTTACCACGTCGGGAATGACCGGCACCTCGACCCTCTCAGGCTCCGGCCCGGGGGCGGATTTCAGCGCTTCGAGCTCCGCCTCGACCTCGGCCAGACGCGCCTCGGCGGAACGGGCCCTGTCGTCCATCGCGGCGGTCTTGTCGGCCAGCATCAACCCGGCCATCAGCAGCATCCGCCCCTCGGTCAGGTGCTTGATCTGCGCGGTCAGGACGGAGGCCTCGGCATCCAGCATCTCGGCGGCGGATGTCAGGAAATGCTCCTCTCCTGGCTGGCAGGCCACTTCGAAGCTGCGTCCGCCAATGGTGATATTCACGTCAGGCATCAGCAGCCTCCTTTTCCATCGCATCGACCAGCGGGCCCAGTTCGCCCAGCACCGCGTCCAGTTCAGAGCGGTCGGCCGCCTGGGCCGCACGCAGCGCTTCCAGTTCGGCCATCATCGACTTGTTGATCAGATGCGGTTCGGCCACGCCCGCGCTCAGCGCCTCGCGCAGGGCGTCGTTGTTGGCGCGCAATTCGCCGTTCATCTTGCGCAGACGCGCGACCGAGGCCTCTTCCTCCTCAAGCAGCTCGCGCAGGCGCTCGACCTCGTCGGCCAGCGTGTCGACGGTCTTGTCCTGACGTTCCTTGATCGCCTTGACGCGTTCCTCGAGCTGGGCGTTGACCGTGCGCTCCTCTTCCAGCGCCGCCTCAAGTTCGGCGATACGCCCGTCATCCGCGGGCGTCCCGGCCGGTGCGGCGTTCAGCGTCTCGACCCCCTGCCCGATCCGATCCAGCGCCGCGATTATGCGGCGTTCCAGTTCTGCCAAGTCACTCATGCTCTGCCTGTTGTCCCCGCGTATCTGTCCAAATCCCGGCGAATCGCCCGGAAACGCGCCTCAAAGCGCAGCTTATCTGTCTCACAGGTTACTTGCCCGCCCTTTGGGGTCAAGCATTTGGCCCTTTTGCTTGATCTTCACCGCCCGGCTGCTAAGAGCGTTGCGAAATCAGTCGCAGCCAAAGGACGACACTCGTGGACATCGCCACCCTTCGCAAAGAGCACCCCGACCACTGGATGCGCGCCGCTGCCATCCGCGCACTGACCCTGGACGCCGTCGCCGCCGCCAACTCCGGCCACTCCGGCATGCCGATGGGCATGGCCGACGTCGCCACCGTGCTGTTCGAAAAGCACCTGAAGTTCGATCCGAAGGCCCCCCGCTGGGCCGACCGTGACCGGTTCATCCTGTCGGCGGGCCACGGCTCGATGCTGATCTATTCGCTGCTGTACCTGACCGGGTACGAGGACGTGACGCTGGATCAGATCAAGAACTTCCGCCAGTGGGGCGCGATCACCGCCGGGCACCCGGAATATGGCCATGTCTCGGGCGTCGAGACCACCACCGGCCCGCTGGGTCAGGGCATCGCCAACTCGATCGGCTTCGCCATGGCCGAAGAGATCCAGCGCGCCCGCTTCGGCAAGAAGGTCGTGGATCACCACACCTACGTGATCGCCGGCGACGGCTGCCTGATGGAAGGCATCAGCCAGGAGGCCATCGGCCTCGCCGGTCGTCACGAGCTGTCCAGGCTGATCGTTTTCTGGGACAACAATGACATTACCATCGACGGCAAGGTCTCGCTGTCGGACCGCACAAACCAGGTGAGCCGCTTCAAGGCCTCCGGTTGGCATGTGCAGGAAATCGACGGCCATGACCCGGTGGCCATCGACGCGGCCATCTCCAAGGCCAAGTCGACCAAGAAACCGTCGATGATCGCCTGCAAGACCCACATCGCCCTGGGTCACGCCGCGCAGGACACGTCGAAGGGCCACGGCGCGCTGACCGATGCCGAACAGCTGGCCGCCGCCAAGGAGGCCTATGGCTGGACCACCGGCCCCTTCGTGGTGCCGGACGAGATCAAGGCGCAGTGGGAAGCCATGGGCACCCGTGGCGCCCAGGCCCATGCCGAGTGGAAGGAGCGTTTCGCCTCGATTTCCGAGCGCAAACAGGCCGAGTTCACCCGCGCCTATGACGGCGACGCGCCCAAGCGCCTGTCCGCCGTGGTGCGTGCACTGAAGAAACAGGTCTCGGACGAGCAGCCCAAGGTGGCAACCCGCAAGTCGTCCGAGATGGCGCTGGAGGTGATCAACCCGATCATGCCGGAAACCGTGGGTGGGTCGGCCGACCTGACCGGCTCGAACAACACCAGGACCGGCGACCTGGGCGTGTTCGACACCGACAACCGCAAGGGGCGTTACGTCTACTGGGGCATTCGCGAACACGGCATGGCCGCCGCGATGAACGGCATGGCGCTGCATGGCGGTGTGCGCCCCTACGGCGGCACCTTCTTCGTCTTTACCGACTACGCCCGCCCCTCGATGCGCCTGGCCGCGCTGATGGGCATTCCGACCGTCTTCGTGATGACCCACGATTCGATCGGCGTCGGCGAAGACGGCCCGACTCACCAGCCGGTCGAACACCTGGCGATCTGCCGCGCCACGCCGAACAGCTACACCTTCCGCCCGGCGGATACGGTGGAAACCGCCGAGGCCTGGGACATCGCCCTGACCGCCAAGGACCGCCCGTCGGTGCTGGCGCTGACCCGTCAGGGCCTGCCCACCGTGCGCACCGAGCACAAGACCCGGAACCTGGTGGCCCAGGGCGGTTACGTGCTGGCGGAAGCCGAGGGCAAGCGCCAGGCGATCCTGATCGCCACCGGCTCGGAAGTCGAAACCGCGCTTAAGGCGCGCGAGATCCTGCAGGATGCCGGCGTTGGCACCCGCGTGGTGTCCATGCCGTGCATGGAGCTTTTTACCGAGCAGGACGAAGCCTATCGCCGTCGCGTGCTGCCCGCGGGCCCCGTGCGGGTCGGCGTCGAGGCCGCGGTGCGTGACGGTGGCTGGGACAAGCTCCTGCTGGGTGAACGCGGTCGCGAGGCCAAGCAGGGTTTCGTCGGCATGGAGAGCTTCGGCGCCTCCGCCCCGGCCGGCACCCTGTTCGAACAGTTCGGTATCACCGCCGAGGCCGTCGCCCAGAAGGTGCGCGACCTGCTGGCATAAGCTGCCCGACACGAAAACAAAGAGCCGCCGTGGGTTTCCGCGGCGGCTCTTTCCTTGTCACAATACGCGTTCTGGCTATGCCCTGCCCTTGAACACCGCGCCCCAGATCGGGCCGATCACACGGGTGGCCAGCGGGATCAGAAGCAGGCCCAGAAGAAAGCCGAACACCCCGTCCAACCCGGCTGTCACCGCCCAGCCCACGATCCCCGCCGCGCCTTCGCCCACCGCGTGGGAGGCGCTTTTGGCGGCCTCTTTGATGACGTCATAGATCGGGGACCAGCCCATCTCGCGCAGTCCGGGCACGACGATCTTGCCGCCGACCCAGAGCATCGCCGCCGTGCCCACCACGGTCAGCAGTTTCATGAAACCGGGCATGGCCTTGACGATGCCGCGCCCGGTGGCGCGGGTCACGCCCAGACGCCCCTTGCTGGACATCAAAAGCCCAAGATCATCCGCCTTCACGATCAGCGCGACCGAGCCATAGACCGCCACGGTGATGCCCACTGCCACCACCGCCAGCGTCGCCGTTTTCATGTAGATGTTCGACGGCGGGATGGCCGAAAGCGCAATGGTCATGATCTCGGCGGAGAGGATGAAATCGGTCTTGATGGCCCCGGCGACCTTGGCCTCTTCCAGGTGGGTGGGGTCGCCCTCGTCATGTTCGGCATGGTCCCATGTGTGGTCTTGCGGGAAGAGCGCGTGCCAGATCTTTTCCGCCCCTTCGAAACACAGATACCCGCCACCCAGCATCAGCAAAGGCGCAATTGCCCAGGGGGCGAAACTGGACAGCAGCATGGCGACGGGCAGAAGGATGATCAGCTTGTTCTTGATCGAACCCCAGGCGATCTTGCCGACGATCGGCAATTCGCGATCGGCGCGGAACCCCTGCACGTATTTCGGCGTGACGGCGGCATCGTCGATCACCGCACCGGCCGCCTTCGCACCGGCCTTGGCCGCCTGGCCCGCAACATCGTCGATCGACGCCGCCGCCACCTTGGCAATGCCCGCCACGTCATCCAATAGGGCGATCAAACCGCTCATCCTGCGCTCCTGTCCTGCACATTTCCTGCACTTGGCGCGATCCTAACGCATGTCGCGACATGGGCAAGGGGAGGTCCGCCCGACCGCTCCCCGCGGCAGGTAGCGCCGAAAGGTTTGCGTTAACAGGCGATGTTTTCGCTAACAAGCTGTCGTCAAACCCGTTTTCCCATTGGCCGGGAAAGGCGCTGCCGGTATAGAGCCCCCAAACTGCTTCATGGGCGCCTGCGCGAACGGCGCCCCAGCCTGAGGGGATCATCACATGACCGTCACAGTCGGCATCAACGGCTTCGGCCGCATCGGGCGCTGCACCCTGGCGCATATCGCGGCTTCGGGGCGCAACGACATCCAGGTCGTCAAGGTCAACGCGACCGGCCCGATCGAAACCGCCGCCCATCTTCTGAAATACGACAGCGTGCACGGGCGCTATCCGAACGAGATCTCCGTCGACGGGAACACGATGGATATCGGCCGTGGCCCGATGCAGATGATGTCGACCTACGAACCCGGGGAGCTGGACTGGTCGGGCTGCGACGTCGTGCTGGAATGCACCGGCAAGTTCAACGACGGCCAGAAAGCCGCCGTGCACCTGGAACAGGGCGCCGGCAAGGTGCTGATCTCGGCCCCCGCGAAGAACGTCGAAAAGACCATCGTCTTCGGCGTCAACGACCAGGAACTGGAAACCGCGCACAAGATGGTCTCGAACGGGTCGTGCACCACCAACGGCCTGGCCCCGCTGGCCAAGGTGCTGAACGATGCGGTCGGCATCGAAAGCGGCGTGATGACCACGATCCACAGCTACACCGGGGACCAGCCGACGCTGGACCGCCGCCACAAGGACCTGTACCGCGCCCGCGCCGCCGCCATGGCGATGATCCCGACCTCGACCGGGGCCGCCAAGGCCCTGGGCGAAGTGCTGCCGGAACTGGCGGGCAAGCTGGACGGCACCGCCCTGCGCGTGCCAACCCCGAATGTCTCGGCCGTGGACCTGACCTTTACCGCCAGGCGCGACACCAGCGTGGAAGAGATCAACCAGGTAATGGCCGAGGCCGCCGCCGGTCCCATGGGCCGTGTGCTGGGTTACGACCCTGAACCCAAGGTCTCGATCGACTTCAACCACACCGAGCAGAGCTCGATTTTCGCCCCCGACCAGACCAAGGTCGTAGGCGGGCGCACCGTGCGCGTGCTGGCCTGGTATGACAACGAATGGGGCTTCTCGGTGCGCATGGCCGATGTCGCCGCGTTGATGGGCCAACTGGGCTGAACCTCACCCGCATGAAGTGACAAGAAAGCCCCGCCCGATCCGGCGGGGCTTTCTTGTTGCGCGCCTTTCCCGTCCCGTCGATCCGTGGCGCAGTACGAATTGACCCCGATGCCAGCATGCGGCGCCCCTCTGACCGGCTAAGTCCTTGATCCGCCCCGCACAACCTGCGATGGTCCGGCCATGACGAACCAGATCGCCCTTGTCCTTGCACTTATTGTCCTGGCCTTTTTCGGCGCCGACTATTTGCTGATGGATGGGGCCATGTCGCTGTTCCTGGCCCGGAAGCTTCTGGAACTGACCGAATGGCTCGCCTTCTGGCGCTGAGCCGCTTTCCGCCCCGCCCGCAAATGCAGAGTGCCGCAATGCCGCACCCCCTTGACCTTTGCGTTTTTTTGGTGTTGTTAGCGATAACATTTTCGCCGAGACCCCGCGGGGATCGCCCCGCACAGCCGCATGAAGGATGAGGACATGACCACCAAGGTTGCCATCAACGGGTTCGGGCGCATCGGGCGCCTTGTGCTGCGCGCATTGCATGAACAGAACCGCGACGACATCGAAATCGTTGCGATCAACGACCTCGGTTCGGTCGAGATGAACGCCCATCTGTTCGAATTCGACTCCGTGCACGGCCGTTTCAAAAATGAGGTCAAGTGGACCGAAAACTCGATCGATGCGGGCCGTGGCCCGATCGAGGTCAGCTCGGTGTTCAACCCGGCCGAACTACCCTGGGGCGACGTCGATATCGTGCTGGAATGCACCGGTATCTTTACCGGCGACAAGGCCAAGATCCACCTGGAGAACGGGTCGAGCCGCGTGCTGGTCTCGGCCCCGTCCAAGGGCGCGGACAAGACCATTGTCTACGGTGTGAACCACGACCGCCTGTCCGCCGCCGACCTGCATGTCTCGAACGCCTCCTGCACCACCAACTGCCTGGCCCCGGTCGCGAAGGTGCTGCAGGATTCCGTGGGCATCGCCAAAGGGTTCATGACCACGATCCACTCCTACACCGGCGACCAGCCGACGCTGGACACGATGCACAAGAAGGATTTCTACCGCGCCCGCGCCGCCGCCATGTCGATGATCCCGACCTCGACCGGGGCCGCCGCCGCTGTCGGCCTGGTCCTGCCCGAGCTGAACGGCAAGCTGGACGGTGTCGCGATCCGCGTCCCCACCCCGAATGTCTCCTGCGTTGACCTGACCGTGGAAACCACCCGCGCCACCACGGCCGAAGAGATCAACGAGGCCGTCATCGACGCGGCCTCCACCTCGCTGAGGGGTGTGCTGGGCTATACTGCGCGTCCGCTCGTGTCGGTGGATTTCAACCACAACCCGATGAGCTCCACCTTCGCGCTGGACCAAACCAAGGTGATCGACGGCAACATGGTGCGCATCCTGTCCTGGTACGACAATGAATGGGGCTTCTCGAACCGCATGCTCGACACGGCAGCGGAGATGGGCAAGCACCTGTAATCGCTGAACAAGTTGTCAAAAGGCCCGCCAGTTGGCGGGCCTTTTTTGCTTTCGGGCGGCAGGCTGGATCAGGCCTTTCCCAACCGCTCCAGCAACTGCACGCGCACGTCGGGGCTGACGAATTTCGAGATGTCACCATCCAGCCGCGCGATTTCCTTGACCAGTTTCGAGGCAATCGCCTGATACTTGGCTTCGGCCATCAGGAAAACGGTTTCGACGCTGGCATCCATGGCGCGGTTCATGCCGACCATCTGGTATTCATATTCGAAATCCGTGACCGCGCGCAGGCCGCGCAGGATGATCTGCGCGCCGACGTCATGGGCGCAGTCTATCAGCAGGTTCTCGAACGGATGAGCGACGATCTCGGTGCCGGTCTCCTCGGCGACCTTGGCGCATTCCGCCTCGACCATGGCGACGCGTTCCTCCAGCGTGAACAGAGGGCCCTTGTCACGATTGATCGCCACGCCGATGACCAGGCGATCAACCAGCGCACAGGCGCGCCGGATGATGTCGGTATGGCCCAGCGTGACCGGGTCGAAAGTGCCGGGGTAAAGACCGATGCGCATGATACTGCCCTCCTGACGTTTCGCGCACGCAACAATATTGCGCGCGCGATTGCAAGAAATTTCCGCGATGCAGCGTAGTTCTACGCAGCCTCCGAAAAGCTCAGTAGCCCATGATCATGTTCTTGAGCGCGTCGGCCTGGCTCGATAGCTCGTCCAGCCGCGCCTTCACAACGTCGCCGATCGACACGACGCCGACCATCTTGTCGCCGTCCATCACCGGCATGTGGCGGAACCGCTTTTCGGTCATCACCTGCAAGACCTGGATGGCACGATCCGAAGGCACACATGTCACCAGATCCGAGGTCATGATATTGTCGACCACGTCATCCAGGCAGGGCGAGCCGCGGCTCCCCAGCTCGCGCACCACGTCGCGTTCGGACAGGATGCCTGCCGGGCGCACACCGTCCTCGGACACGATCACGGCGCCGATCCTTTTCTCGGACAAAAGCGCCGACGCAGCGGCCACCTTCGTACCGGGTTTCACCGTAAGGACCCCGGCAAGGTCTTTGTCTTTCAGGATCTGGCTCACCAGCATTCACATGTCCTCCTAGCTGTTTTGGCGCTGTTTTGGCGCGGGATATCGTGTTTTCGCGCAGGGCCAGCGTCCCCCCTATCCCGGCGGGTGTCAAGCCATGCTTTCAAGCCGCACGACCTCGGCCCGGATGCCACGCACCAGCGCCTCGGCAACACGCGACAGCCGCTCGACTCGCGCATCGCCCGCATGGCGGATCAGGTAAAAGCTGCGGGTCAGGCTGAGCGCCTCGGTCAGAACCCGTTTCAGCCCCGGTGCGAAAGGCACGGCAAAGTCATGGGCAATGCCCACGCCCCCGCCGTGACGCAACAGCCAGAGCTGCACGGAAACCGAATTCGAGGCAAGCGAAACCCGCTCCGCCCCGGTCTCGGACAGGTAATCCAGCTCCTTGTCGAAGATCATGTCGGGGATGTAGCCGACCACCGGATGGGCGGGCAGATCCGCCAGGCTGTCCAGGGGGGGAGCCCCCGCCAGGTAGTCTTCGCTGGCGGCCAGGTGCAGGCGGTAGTCGGTAATCCTCTGCACGGTCAATCGCCCAGCCTCGGGCGGGGACACGGCAATGGCAATATCCGCCTCGCGTTTCGACAGGTTGATGACCCGCGGCAGGGCGACGATCTGCAGGTCAAGCTCGGGGTGTTCGCGCGAAATGGCGGCGCAGACCTGGGGCAGCACGAAATTCGCACAGCCATCCGGCGCCCCGATGCGCACCTGGCCCGAAAGCTGCCCGGCCTGCCCCGCCAGTTCCTCTGCCCCGGCGCGCAGCGCCTGTTCGGCTGCCTCCGCATGGGCCAACAGCCGCCCCCCCGCGTCGGTCAACGCATACCCCTGCGGCGACCTGGCAAACAGCGGCGCACCCAAGGCAGCCTCCAGCCGCGCCACCCGCCGCCCCACCGTGGCCGCGTCCTTCTTCAACGCCTTTCCCGCGCGCGACAGGCTCTCCGCCCGCGCCACCGCCAGAAACACCCTCAGATCATCCCAGTCCACACGCTGCTCCCATCTTTCTCCCTTCCCCCTTTCATCTTTCGACAAATATCCTGGGGGGAGGCCGAAGGCCGTGGGGGGCAAAGCCCCCCGGATCGCGCGGCACGCGCGAAACCGTATTGCAAAAATGCAAAACCCTTTTGGAAAACTGCCTCTTTTCCACGCAGAAATGCAAGCCTATTCTGCCCCGGAACACTAAGGGAGGATACCCCCATGCAAGAAATCGGACACTGGATCAACGGCGAACTGGTCGCTGGCACCTCGGGCCGCTTCGCGGATGTCTACAACCCCGCCACCGGCGAAGTGCAGGCCAAGGTCGCCCTGGCCAGCCAGGAAGAAATGGACGCCGCCGTCGCCGCTGCCGCCGCGGCCCAGAAGGCCTGGGGCGCCACCAACCCGCAGAAACGCGCCCGCGTGATGATGAAATTCGTCGACCTCATCAACCGCGACATGGACAAGCTGGCCGAGAAACTGTCCTCGGAACACGGCAAGACCTTCCCCGACGCCAAGGGCGACGTGCAGCGCGGCCTGGAAGTGATCGAGTTCTGCATCGGTGCGCCGCACCTGCTGAAGGGCGAGTTTACCGACTCCGCCGGTCCGGGCATCGACATGTATTCGATGCGTCAGCCGCTGGGCGTTGTCGCGGGCATTACGCCTTTCAACTTCCCTGCCATGATCCCGCTGTGGAAGATGGGCCCGGCCCTGGCCGCCGGCAACGCGATGATCATGAAACCGTCCGAGCGTGACCCCTCCGTGCCGCTGATGCTGGCCGAACTGCTGAAAGAAGCCGGTCTGCCGGATGGCGTGCTGCAGGTCGTCAACGGCGACAAGGGCGCGGTCGACGCGATCCTGGATCACGAGATCATCCAGGCTGTGGGCTTCGTCGGCTCCACCCCGATCGCGCAATATATCTACGAGCGCGCCGCGCAGAACGGCAAA
>NZ_JASBTN010000007.1 GCF_030148435.1 Aliiroseovarius sp. | reverse complement strand
TGTCCGGTTCCGGTCTCATTCTGGCGCCCCTTCCAACTTCCCGGCAATCTGGCGGAACATGGCAATATTGCCGTCCGTCACGCCGCTTTCCTTGAACAGCCTATCCGAAGAGTTCATCGCGATCACCACCCCGCGTGGCCGATCGACATAGACATACTGGCCGTAGACACCGATGCCGAAGAACTCGCCCGGGCGCGCATCCTTTGGCGCCCACCACTGGTAGCCGTATTGCAGCTTGCCCGGCGCTGTCGGCGCGCTGGGAGTGGTGGAGGCGATCACCCAGTCCTCCGGCACGATCTGCTGCCCGTTCCAGCGCCCGCCGTCCAGGAACATCTGGCCAAAGCGGGCATAGTCCCGCGTACGCAGGTTCAGCCCGCCCAGAACGAAGGCCACGCCGTAACCGTCGGTCACGTAATAGGGCGCGGCTTCCAGCCCCATGGGCCGGAGGATCTTTTCCTCCAGCAGCTCGGGCACTGAGCGCCCGGTCGCGCCCCGGATCACCATACCGATCACATGGGTGTCGATGGAGACATATTGCCATTGTCTGCCGGGCTCGACGAAGGTTTCGGTCAGCCGCGCCGCGAAGCCGTCCATTGAGCCTCCCAGCGCCAGCACACGGCCCATCTTGTTGATGTCGCTCCAGAAATCCAGATAATCCTCGTCAAAGGTCACGCCCGAGGCCATGTTCAGCACATTGCGCACCGTGGCCCCGTCATAAGCCGATCCCGTCAGCTGGGGCACATATTTGGTCACAGGATCGTCCAGACTGTCGATCGCACCTTCGGCCATGACGATACCGAAAAGCGCCGAGAGCCAGCTTTTCGCCACTGACCAGCTGATGCGCAGGTCTTCCGGGCCGGTGCCGTTATGGTAGCTTTCGTGGCGGATTTTTCCGTCTTTCAGCACCACCAGCGCATTGACAGACCGTTCGGTGATCCAAGCTTTCGCCCCGTCCGGCAGGGTCATTTCCCCACCTTCTGGCAGGTCGCTCACAGGTGCCGCGCCACGCGACATGGCACGGGTCAGGAACATGGTATCCATGTTCGAGAAATTGCCGGTGATCTTCCCGGCGGCAAACAGCGAGTTCACCGCCATCAGCCGCGTGACCTGTTCGCGTTTCCAGACCCCGACCGTGACGGCGGCCAGCAGGAAGAGCAGAAGAATCCGGCCCAGAGCCTTTCCGAATGTGCGCATGAAACCTCCCAAATTGCCGGTCAGCCTGCCCGCCAATCCAACCAGCGTCCATGAAAATCCACCCGCCCCAGCGCGATGACCTTGCGTGAGGGCCAGAGCGTCACCGTGATCGCCGCACCCTGCCCAGGCCGGTCGTCGGCCTCCATCGCCAGACGGGCGACCGGGCCGCGCTTACCGGCCTCCTCCATCGCGGCGAGGCAGCGGGCTTGGGTGTCCCCGGGGAAATACTGCCAGGCGATGGTGTGGTAGATCAGTTGCAGGCGGTCCGGGGTGTTCCCGGAAAGGCGCCGTTCCAGCCATGCCGCCGCATCGCCCCGGTCTACCCAGTCACCGATCAGCGGCAGGGCGGCGCGAGTGCGCTCCAGCCGGTCGGTCTGGTCGGCCCAGAGATAGGACATGAGCCGGAGCGCGTCCTCGGGCAGATTCACATCCATCGGCTTCAGGTCCACCCCGCGCCGGTCCACGATGTCGAGCCGCCCTGTCGGCGGGGGGCCTCCGCGCCACTCCGGGGTCAGGACCACCGGGGCGCCCGCCGGACCGATCCACCCGGCGGGCGTGTCCAGCGCGTATCGGTCCCAGGCCAGGTTCAACCCGGCGGAAGCCCCCAGCTCGCTCATGACGACCGGCAGGTCGAAGCGTTCTGCCAACCACCCGGCACCGGCGATTAATGCAGCGGCGCGGCGGATTTCATTGGTTTGCGGTGGATTGTCGAGCCAGCGGTTCAGGGTCGCCCGGTTGTGGGTCAACGCATGGTCCAGCGCAGCCCCGAGCGTGGCGTCGTCCACCTCATGCGGCGGATAGGCCGCCACAAGCCTTGGGGCCTCGCCGGTCAGCACCAGCGCATGCAGCCCGCCCAGGAGGCGCAGCGGCAGGCTGTCCGCAAAGGGGCCGATGTCGCCTTCCCAGGCGAACATGCGATCGGTCAGGGGCATGCCGGGCTGAATGCGGTCGGCCAGCAGGCGCAACACGCGGGCGGTAAAGGGCGATCCCAGCGCCTCGTTGTTCATCGCTTGTTCGGTGAGCGCCTCTGTCAGGCTCAAGAGAACTTGTCCATCAGCTTTTGCAGCGGCGAGCGGGTGTCCTCGGGGGCTGCTTCCGGCTCAGGTGGCCGCGTTTCGGCCTTCTTTGCCGGTTTCTCGCGCGGCGGGTTCATGCGCAGCCCGATGGCGTTGGAAAACTTGGCCCCATCCCCGTCCGCCAGATAGGGCGCCCCATCCGATATGCCGCGCATCAGGTCGTCCAGCCAGACCTGTTCGGCCTTGGCGAAATCGCGCAACACGTATCCCGACACGGCGTCCTTGTGGCCGGGATGGCCAATGCCCAGCCGCACCCGCGCATATTCGGCCCCGATATGTTGGTGGATCGAGCGCAACCCGTTGTGACCCGCATGCCCGCCGCCCTGTTTCAGGCGCACCTTGCCCGGCGCGAGGTCCAGCTCGTCATGAAACACGATCACGTCGGCGGGGGTGAGCTTGTAGAAGCGCATCGCCTCACCCACCGACTGGCCGGAGAGGTTCATGAAGGTCTCGGGCTTCAGCAAAAGCACCTTCCCGCGCCCCAGCCGCCCCTCGGCCATCGCGCCCTGGAACTTGCCCCGCCACGGCGCAAAGCCGTGATCCTCGGCAATGCGATCCAGCGCCATGAAGCCGATATTGTGACGGTTTCCAGCGTATTTGGGCCCGGGATTTCCCAGGCCGACAAAGAGTTTCATGCGCGCTCTCCATGGACTTTTCGCGCGCGCAGCGTAATGGTTTCGGGGCGGGCGAGGCAAGAGCAGAGGATTTCAACTTGGCAAGTTTCAACATCGACGGGATCAAGCTGCGTGTGCCCGGTCACTGCCTGACCCCGCCGCTGACCCGTGCGCTGGAAAGCGGGCATTACGAGTGGAACGAGAAAGCGGCGTTGAAACAGCACCTGGAACCCGGCGACCGGGTGCTGGAGCTGGGTGCGGGGGCCGGCTATCTGTCGATCCTTTCGGCCCAGCGGATCGGCGCCGAGAATGTGACCAGCATCGAGGCGAATTCGGCCATGCTGGAAGTGCTGCGCAAGAACCTCGACAGCAATGGCGCGCGCGACGTCACCCTGCACCACGGGGCGGTGGTTCCCGACAGCCATGACGGGTCCGTGGTCCGGTTTCACATGCGCGAGGCCTTCTGGGCCTCCTCGGTGGCCGGGGAAGGGGCCACGCCGGAGCAGGTGGTCGAAGTCCCCGCCCTGCGCCTGTCCGGCCTGCTGGCCGAGGTGCAGCCCACCGTGGTGGTGATGGATGTCGAAGGCGCGGAACCGGAGCTTTGCGAGGGGGACTGGCCCGATTGCGTGCGCCTCCTGATCATGGAGATCCACACGCGGCTCTACAGCCCTGCCCGGGTCAAGGCGATGTTCGACGCGCTCAGCCGGTCGGGCTTTACCTACATGCCCTGGGGCACACGGGGTGAGGTCGTGACCCTGCAACGGGTGGTGGAGGCCGGCTGACAGGCATCGCCGGACCCGGCGGCGGCTGCGCAACGAAAAACGGGCCCCGAAGGACCCGTTTCCCGTCACTCCGCTGATACGGAGATTATTCTTCGGCAGCGACCTCTTCGACGGCCACTTCGCCGTCTTCGCCTTCTTCTTCATCCGACGAGCGCAGCGAGCTGGGCGCCGAGATGTTGGCCACGACGAAGTCGCGGTCGATGGTCGGCTTGGCGCCTTCGGGCAGCGGGATATCCGAGATGTGGATCACGTCGCCAACTTCGCGGCCGGTCAGATCGCAGACGATCTTTTCCGGGATGTCGCCGGCAGTCACGCGCAGCTCGACTTCCGAACGCACAACGGTCAGAACGCCGCCCTTCTTGATGCCGGGGGCTTCTTCTTCGTTGATGAACTCGACGTGGATGAACAGGTTCACCTTGCTGTTACGCTTCAGGCGCATCAGGTCGACATGGGTCGGCAGGTCCTTGACCACGTCACGCTGGACGCCGCGGCAGATCACGCGCACATCTTCCTCACCGTCGACCTTCAGGTTCCACAGGGTCGACAGGAAACGACCGGCTTTCAGCTTTTTGAACAGGTCATTGAATTTGAGGTTGATGGCAAGCGGTTCGGCCTCGCCACCATAAACGATGCCGGGAACAAGCCCGTCGCGGCGCGCCTGGCGAGCGGCGCCCTTGCCCGTCCCCGCACGCACCGTAGCTTCAAGATTCGGGATCTCATTAGCCATTGGTATATATCCTTCAGTTGAGGCGGGGCTCCTCCAAGGCTGTAACCCCGCGTGAAGCGCTGCCTATAGCCGGGAATCAGATCAAAGGGAAGGCATAATTCATAGCGCAACAACGCGGGGTCCGGCCGGGTCCAGAATGCCACTTCGCACCCCGGCCACCGCTGTTTCCCGCCTATTCCATCCAGTTCCCCATGAACCCTTTCGGAATGCGCAGGATCGAGCGGTCCACGGTGTTGATGTCCGTGTGTCCGCAGAAGGCCATGGAGATTTCCAGCTCCTTGTGGATCACTTCCAGCGTTCTGGTCACGCCGGCCTCGCCCATTGCGCCCAGGCCATAAACGAAGGCGCGACCGATATAGGTGCCCTTGGCGCCCATCGCCACCGCCTTGAGCACGTCCTGCCCGGAGCGGATACCGCTGTCCAGGTGCACCTCGATCTTGTCACCGACCGCATCCATGATCTCGGGCAGGGCCCGGATCGAACTCAGCGCACCATCGAGCTGCCGCCCGCCGTGGTTCGACACGATGATCGCATCGGCGCCGACATTCAGCGCCTCCCTGGCGTCCACCGCCTCCATGATGCCCTTGATGATGAGCTTGCCGTCCCACATCTTGCGGAACTGGCGAATGCGGTCCCAGTCAAGCGAGGGATCGAATGCCTCGGCGGTCCAGGTGGCCAGCGACGAGGGGTCCTCGACCCCCTCCGCATGGCCGACGATATTGCCGAAGAAGCGCCGCTTAGTGCCCAGCATGCCCAGACCCCAGCGCCATTTGGTGGCCAGGTTCAGCATGGTCGGAATGGTCAGTTTCGGCGGGGCGGAGAGCCCGTTCTTCAGATCCTTGTGGCGCTGGCCCAGCATCTGCAGATCCACCGTGATCACCACCGTATCACAGCCCGCCGCCTTGGCCCGGTCGAACAGGCGCTGCATGAAATCGTCATCCTTCAGCGTATAGACCTGGAACCAGAAGGGTTTGGTCGTGTGCTCGGCCACATCCTCGATCGAACAGATCGACATGGTCGAGAGGGTAAAGGGCACGCCGAATTTCTCGGCCGCCCGCGCCGCCTTGATCTCGCCATCCGCGTCCTGCATGCCCGTAAGCCCGACGGGCGCCAGCGCCACCGGCATCGACACGTCCTGTCCGATCATCTGCGTCGCGGTCGAGCGCCCGTCCATGTCCACCGCCACGCGCTGGCGGAAATAGAGCTGGTCGAAATCCGAACTGTTCTCGCGAAAGGTCTGCTCGGTCCAGCTGCCGCTTTCGGCATAGTCATAGAACATCTTCGGCACACGGCGTTTGTAGATGCGCTTGAGGTCCTCGATCTCGGTGATCACGGGCATGGGTGATTCCCCTCGGTAAATTGGTCAAGTTTTCTTACCAGAGACTTTCCGCACAGGCAATCAATTGGTTTGCCCCGTGTCAATGCGCCTTGGCCCCGCCGGGGGTTTGCATTGAAAATTGAAGAGGAAAGCCGAGGGTGTGGGCGTCAAAGCTCCCTGACCGCCGCGTGTCTGGGGCAGGTCAGCAGGTGGTCATTCACCAGACCACAGGCCTGCATCCAGGCATAGACGATGGTCGGGCCGCAGAACCGGAACCCGGCCTTTTTCAGGTCTTTCGACACTTGCTGCGACAAAGGCGTCTGCGCGGGAACGTCCGCCAGGCTGGCAAACTGGTTCTGCAACGGCTGGCCACCGACATAGGACCAGATCATGTCGCGAAACGCTTCCGCCCCGCCCAGATCCAGATAGGCCCGCGCATTTCCGATGGTTGCCTCGATCTTGCCACGGTGACGCACGATGCCGGGGTTCCCCAGCAGGCGGGCGACCTCCGCCTCGCCCCAGGCGGCGATGACCTCCGGCTCGAACCCCGCGAAAGCGGCGCGAAAGGCCTCGCGTTTGCGCAGGATTGTGATCCAGCTGAGCCCGGCCTGGAAACCGTCGAGAATCAGCTTCTCCCACAGGGCGCGCCCGTCGCGTTCGGGGACACCCCATTCGCGGTCATGATAATCGCAATACAATTCATCCAATCCGCACCAACCGCAGCGTTCCATCTTACCCCCTGTTTTCAAGACCTTAACCCAGCCGACAGGCAAACCAAAAAAATTAGGACAAATCCCATCTTTTACAGGTTCTTAGCAGATGAGGCGCAATGATGTCCCAACCTGAATTGGAGAGACGTCGGATGAGCGAGCACAGGAACATGGGGGCAGGCGACCCCGAGGCGGTCTGGAGCAGCCCGCTCGACCACGCGATCAACCAACGTGACAGGGACACGTTGGACATGGTGCGCAAAGCCATCGACGCCAACCAGATCGAACTGGCCTACCAACCGGTGGTTCAGGCCGCACGCCCCGATCAGGTGGCCTTCTACGAAGGGCTGATCCGGGTGTTGGACGACAGCGGCAGGGTGATCCCCGCACGGGAATTCATCAACGTGGTCGAAAACCAGGAAATCGGCCGCGTGCTGGACACGCTGGCGCTGGAAAAGGGACTGACGTCCCTGGCGGATGAACCCGGCCTGCGCCTGTCGATCAACATGTCGGCACGCTCCATCGGTTATCCACGCTGGAACGAGACGATGAAACATTGGCTGGCCCATGACCCGCTGATCGGGGAGCGCCTTATCCTCGAAATCACCGAACGGACCGCCATCGTCATGCCGGACCTTGTTCAGGTCTTCATGGCCGATCTGCAATCGCGTGGCGTTTCCTTTGCGCTCGACGATTTCGGCTCGGGCTACACCGCCTTCCGCTACCTCAAGGATTTCTTTTTCGACATCCTCAAGATCGACGGGGAATTCATCCAGGGCATTCACGCCAACCCGGACAACCAGGTTCTGACTCAGGCGCTCTTGTCCGTAGCGCGGCACTTCGACATGTTCACCGTGGCCGAAAACGTCGAGACGCTGGAGGATGCGGAATTCCTGGCCTCGATCGGGGTGGATTGCATGCAGGGGTACTTTTTCGGCGCACCGACCATCCGCCCTTGGTGGCAACAGGAAGAGCAGCGCGCCCACGCCTGATCCGATGCCATTCCAAGGGCAATGGATCCTTTGGCGCGGCGCGCCGGGCACGAAAACCGACGCCCGCCTCATCAATTCCGGCAGCCCGCGCACGCGCGGGTTGATTTTTTCTGCATCGCAGCATACACAAGCGCCGACGGAATGACGCGGAAGTAGGATTCGGACTGTTCCTGCTGAGGGGGCACCCGTATTGTGACCGCGACGTCACTGACACGAGGTAGAGGACCACATCATGACCAATGTCGTAATCGTTTCCGCCGCCCGGACTGCCGTTGGCAGTTTCTCGGGCTCGTTTGCCAACACCCCGGCCCATGATCTGGGCGCCGCCGTGCTGGAGGCGATCGTGGAACGCGCCGGCATTGACAAGGCAGACGTTTCCGAAACCATCCTGGGCCAGGTGCTGAGCCACGGCCAAGGTCAGAACCCGGCCCGCCAGGCCCATATCAACGCCGGCCTGCCGATCGAAAGCGCTGCCTGGGGCATCAACCAGGTCTGCGGCTCCGGCCTGCGCACCGTCGCCCTGGGCGCACAGCACATTCAACTGGGTGATGCCGCAATCGTCGCCGCCGGTGGCCAGGAAAACATGTCCATGTCGCCCCATGTCGCCAACCTGCGGGCTGGCCACAAGATGGGCGACATGAAATTCATCGACTCGATGATCAAGGACGGCCTGTGGGATGCGTTCAACGGCTACCACATGGGCCAGACCGCCGAAAACGTCGCCGAACAGTGGCAGATCACCCGCGAGATGCAGGATGAATTCGCCGTCGCCTCGCAGAACAAGGCCGAAGCCGCCCAGAAGGCCGGCAAGTTCGCCGACGAGATCACACCCTTTACCGTGAAGACCCGCAAGGGCGACATCATCGTCGATCAGGACGAATACATCCGCCACGGCGCCACCATGGAAGCGATGCAGAAACTGCGCCCCGCCTTCGTGCGGGACGGCGGCACCGTGACTGCCGCCAACGCCTCGGGCATCAACGACGGCGCCGCCGCCGTGCTGCTGATGTCGGCCGAAGAAGCCGAGAAACGCGGCCTGGAGCCGCTGGCCCGTATCGCCTCCTATGCGACCGCCGGCCTGGACCCGTCGATCATGGGCGTCGGCCCGATCCACGCCAGCCGCAAGGCGCTGGACAAGGCCGGCTGGAACGCCGCCGACCTGGACCTGGTCGAAGCCAACGAAGCCTTCGCCGCCCAGGCCTGCGCCGTGAACAAGGACATGGAATGGGATCCGGCCAAGGTGAACGTGAACGGCGGCGCCATTGCCATCGGCCACCCGATTGGCGCCTCGGGCTGCCGCATTCTGAACACCCTGCTGTTCGAGATGAAGCGGTCGGACGCCAAGAAGGGCCTGGCCACGCTCTGCATCGGTGGCGGCATGGGCGTCGCCATGTGCCTGGAGCGCCCGTAAGGGTTCGCAGGAAGCTCAATGAAAAGGGCGCTGCGGCGCCCTTTTTTATAGCAATTCCAAAAAAACGCCGCGTCGCGGCGAAATGTTTGCGCAATAATGTTGCGCGAGAGTTTTTCACTGAGTAATCAAGTTACCAAGAGACAGATTCGCCAAATTGGAGGGACACATGGCTAAAGTTGCACTCGTCACGGGGGGCTCGCGCGGTATTGGCGCGGCTATTTCCAAGAAACTGAAGGCCGACGGCTATGACGTCGCCGCCACCTACGCCGGGAACGACGAGGCCGCCGCCAAGTTCACCGAAGAGACCGGCATCAAGACCTACAAGTGGAACGTCGGCGACTATGACGACAGCGCCGCCGGTATCGCGAAGGTCGAAGCCGACCTGGGTCCGGTCGACGTGGTCGTCGCCAACGCCGGCATCACCCGCGACGCGCCGTTCCACAAGATGACCAAGGACCAGTGGCAGCAGGTGATCGACACCAACCTGACCGGCGTGTTCAACACTGTGCACCCGATCTGGCCCGGCATGCGCGAACGCAAGTTCGGACGCGTCATCGTGATCAGCTCGATCAACGGTCAGAAAGGTCAATTCGGCCAGGTCAACTATGCCGCCACCAAGGCTGGCGATCTGGGGATCGTCAAATCTCTGGCCCAGGAAGGCGCCCGTTTCGGCATCACCGCCAACGCCATCTGCCCCGGCTATATCGCGACTGAGATGGTCATGGCGGTGCCGGAGAAAGTGCGCGACGCCATCATCGGCCAGATTCCGGCCGGCCGCCTGGGTGAGCCCGAGGAAATCGCCCGTTGCGTGGCCTTCCTGGCCGCCGATGACAGCGAGTTCGTCAACGGCTCGACCATCTCGGCCAACGGCGCGCAGTTCTTCGTCTGAAGGCGATACGATTTTGGCAGGCTGCGCCCCGGTGCGGCCTGCCTTTCCCCGCGAACGGGCGGCGCCAGCGCCTTCGGTTCAACACCTCCCAGAAACTATACCAGTAACGCCCGAACCGATGACCTGCTCGATCTTCGGTTGGGATCGGACGTTGTTGGCACGGCATTTTCCATGCGATCGCCAGTCCCATACATGACGAAAACCCCGTCTGAGCAGCGAAGTCCCGCGTGACACCACCAACTCCATCGCAACGATGCAGCGGGTGAAGCAGCACTATCGTCGGGGGGGGCGGCAATTGTTCGAAATCGCCGTGCTGCGATGCGGGCCCGGCCGCTTAACGAAGCGGTGCAGGTCCTGTTGGGGCGGGGGTTGCGGAGCCCCGAGTTCCGCGAGCTCTTCGTCGGTGCCCATGCCCTTTCAAGGGCACGGGCCGGGCGCAGGCGCTGCAGGGGCAACCTGCTGCGCCCCTTTCGCTAGGTGCGCGTCAGCCAGCGCCAGGCAGCACGCACGGCCATCGCGCGCTCGTAATGGGCCCGGGCGTAGATCGCGGTCATCGCGGGTGTGGTTGCAGTTTCCAGCATCGTCGCTCTCCTAGTGATCAATCATTCCTGAACTGTTTTCAATATGCACCCTTATATAAAAGGCGACAAACGAGACTTCACAAGGCATCAGTTAAGTGATACTTAATTGAAATGCCTAATCGCCTCCCCCCCCTGACCGCCTTGCGCGCCTTTGACGCTGCCGCCCGCCACATGTCATTTCAGGAGGCGGCGGCAGAGCTCAACGTGACCCCGGCCGCCCTGTCCTTTCAGATCAAATCGCTGGAGCAGCATCTGGGCACACCCGTGTTTCACCGTCTGAACCGCGCGGTCGAACTGACCGAGGCAGGCCGCGCCCTGGCCCCCGGGGTCAAGGACGGGTTCGAGACCCTGACCACCGCCTGGCGTGCCGCGCGCCGCCTGCTGGACAATCGCACCCTGACAGTCACCGCCGGCCCCGGCTTTACAGCGAAATGGCTGGCTCCACGCCTGTACGACTTTGCCCGCGCGTACCCGGACATCGACCTGCGCTTTGTCGCCAGCCTGCGCATGATGGATTTCACCCGCGACGAGGTCGACGTGGCGATCCGGTTCGGGTATGGCGACGATGTCGGGCTCTACTCCCTGCCCCTGCGCCGAGAGTGGGTAACTCCGGTCATGATACCCGAACTGGCCCGCCAGTTCCCTACGCCGGAAAGCCTGCGAGAGGCCCCCATCCTGTTCGACGAGTCCATCGACTTTCTGAAACCCGCCTGTGATTGGCCGACCTGGTTTCGCGCCGTCGGGATGGATTTTGAACCGGATCACGGCCCCCGGTTTTCGCAAGCGGACCACGCGGTGGACGCGGCCATGGCCGGGGCCGGAGTGGTGCTGGGCCGGCGCGCCATGGTGGTGCGCGCCCTGCACGAGGGCACTCTGGTCGCACCCTACAAGATCGCACTGCAAAGCCAGGCCCAGTTCCGGTTCCTGTGCCAGAAAGGCGCCGAGGATCGACCGCAGATCAAGGCATTTCGCGACTGGGTCTTGGACGAGTTGGAGAAAACCGCCTATGTGTCCGAGGCACTGACCGTCATCCCCGTCGAGGACATCCCCTCCGCATGACACGCCCACAGGCCACCGGCATCGGCTTCATCGCCGTTCTTCTCTGGGCGCTGCTGGCGCTGTTCACCGTGGGCTCCGCCCCGGTGCCGCCGTTTCAGCTGACCGCGATCAGCTTTGCAATTGGCGGGACGATCGGGCTGATCTGGGTTGCCGCGACTGGAGGGTTCGGGGTATTACGCACGATCCCATGGCGGGTCTATGCCTTCGGGACCGCGGGGCTGTTCGGCTATCATTTCCTGTATTTTTCCGCCCTGCGCATGGCTCCTGCTGCCGAGGCCGGGCTGATCGCCTATCTCTGGCCCCTGTTGATTGTTCTGTTTTCCGGGCTGCTGCCCGGTGAGCATCTGCGGGGCGGACACGTGGTCGGGGCGCTGGTGTCTTTTGCGGGCGCCGCGTTGATCGTGCTGCGGAGCGCGAGCGGGTTTGACGCCTCCGCCCTGCCCGGCTTTGCCCTGGCCGCTGCCTGTGCGCTGACCTGGTCGGGCTATTCGGTGCTGTCGCGCCGTCTGGGCTCGACGCCGACCGCATCGGTCGCGGTGTTCTGCCTTGCCACGGCCCTGCTGTCAGGCGTCGCCCACCTGGCGCTGGAGGACACGGTCATGCCGGTTGGCGCACTTGGCTGGGCCTCGGTTCTGGGCCTGGGACTCGGCCCCGTCGGGCTGGCCTTCTATGTCTGGGATGTGGGGGTGAAACGCGGCGACATCCAGCTGTTGGGCGTGGCGTCCTATGCGGCGCCCCTGCTGTCGACTTTGGCGTTGATCCTGGCCGGTGTGGCCCAAGCCACCTGGCCCCTTCTCGTCGCGGCGGTTCTGATCACCGGGGGCGCTGCGCTGGCCGCACGCGCAAGCACGAGGGCCAGCGCCAAGGTTTGAGCGGGGCGCATCGCCGCCCCTTGCGCGTGTCAGGCGGTGGCCGACGACAGGCGCTCGATCTCTTCCTTGAGCTTGAGTTTCTGCTTTTTCAGCTCGCTGATTTCCTGGTCGCTCGATCCCGGTGCGCGTTGCACCTCTTCGACCTTTTCGGAGAGGAGTTCGTGTTTCTTCCGAAGTTCTTCCAGATGCGAACTCATGCTCATGGGCGTATCTCCTCTGACTGTTTTGCCCAACGAGTGCACCACACTTTCAGGGCTTTGTCACGGGCCTGTTGCAAAGAGATTGACGCGATTACGTCGCACCCCGGACGGCACGATCATCTGGTGGCCGGTGGCCGGTAACAGAACAAAAGTGCCACGTGCGGATGTCTCGGGGCAGCCGGTCACTCCGCAGGGAAACGCTGTTACCACAGGGGAAAGGCCGCCCCTTCGCGCAGGATCGCGCTGACCTCGGGGCGGTAGCTTTCGGCATCACCAACATGTTCCGCCCCATCGTGCAGGATCAGCGGCGTGGCCAGGCGGAAGGCCCCGCGCCCGCCCTTGCGGGCCTGCACCAGAACCAGCACGGCGGCGCGTCCTTCACGCGGACAGAGCGGTTTGACCAGCACCGAGCCCAGCCGGTCATCCATGGCACCCAGAATCTCGGGCAGCCGCTCAGCTTTCTGAATCATGGTCAGAAATCCCTTGTGTTTCAGACGCTTGGTCGCCACGTCAACCCAGTCGCGCAGCGGCGTATCCTCGACCAGGGCCGCCTCACGCAGTGGATCCGGCGCGACGGTGCCGCGGTCACGCAGATGGTAGGGCGGGTTCATGATGACATGATCGAAGCTTTCGTCCTTCACTTCGGCCGGCAGCCGCATCAGATCGCAATTGTGCACATCCAACGGGATCGAGTTTTCGAACGCGTTCTTTTCGCAGAGATCGGCATATTCCGCTATACGCTCGACGCCGGCCAGCCGAAGGCCCGGAACGCGGCGGCCAAGGCACAGGGACGCGGCGCCGACACCGCAGCCCAGTTCCAGCACCGTTTCGCCAGCATGCGCCGCGATCGAGGCCGCCAGGAACACGGGATCCACCCCCGCGCGGTATCCGTTCCGGGGTTGGAACAGCATTACATCACCGCCCAGAAACTTGTCCGCAGTCACCGCGTCGCGCGCAAAACCCATGCTAACCCTCCAGTTCAATGTCATTGTCCCGCAGGATGGCACGGGCTCGAAACAGGTCCTGGTCCCGGACCATAAGCCGACGAGGTAAAATTCCTATTGATCCCTCCAGCGTGCTCATATGGACGTCCATCGCAAAGCAGTCTATACCTTCGCCCTCGAGAAGGGCGGTCGCAAATGGGATCAGAACCGGGTTCGTGGTGCGCAGAAGCTCTTTCATGATCAGATGCTTAAGGGCAAGCCCCCGGGTTTGTCGAGATACAAGGCCCAAGCAGGGGTCAGGGTGACGGGAACGTGAAGATGCTGGACGAAGCCGCAACCAAGCCGCACGAGCGCCTGGGGGCGCATCTTGCCGAAGACATGAACGCGGTCAATGACCTGATTCGCACCCGTATGGCGTCGAAACACGCCCCCCGCATCCCCGAGGTCACGGCACATCTGGTCGAGGCCGGCGGCAAGCGCCTGCGCCCGATGCTGACCCTGGCCTCCGCGCGCATGTGCGGCTACGAGGGGCCCTATCACGTACACCTGGCCGCGACGGTCGAATTCATCCACACCGCCACTCTTCTGCATGACGACGTGGTCGATGAAAGCGCCCAGCGGCGCGGGCGTCCCACCGCCAACCTCTTGTGGGACAACAAGTCCAGCGTGCTGGTCGGCGACTACCTGTTCTCGCGCGCATTCCAGCTGATGACCGAAACCGGGTCGATCGACGTATTGCGCATCCTCTCGAATGCCTCGGCCACGATTGCCGAGGGCGAGGTGCTGCAACTGACCGCGGCACAGGACCTGGCCACCGACGAGGCGATCTATCTGCAGGTCGTGCGCGGCAAGACCGCCGCGCTGTTCTCGGCGGCAACCGAGGTGGGCGGCGTGATTGCCGATGCCGACGAGGCCCAGACACAGGCGCTCTATGACTATGGCGATGCGCTGGGGATTTCCTTCCAGATCGTCGATGACCTCTTGGACTACTGGGGCGGCGACGCCACCGGCAAGAACATCGGTGACGACTTCCGCGAGCGCAAGCTGACCCTGCCAGTGATCAAGGCCGTGGCCAAGGCGGATACCGAAGAGCGCGCCTTCTGGACCCGCACGATCGAGAAGGGCCGCCAGCAAGACGGTGATCTGGACCATGCGCTGGAGCTTCTGAACAAGCACAATGCGCTGGAAGAGACTCGTCAGGAAGCGCTGGCCTGGGCCGAGAAGGCCAAGACCGCAATGGCCCTGCTGCCCGAAGGCGACATCCGCCAGATGCTGACGGATATTGCCGACTACGTGGTGGCCCGGGTCAACTGACCTGGCTTAGCTGAGCCTGGTTGCCTGAACCCACCAGGTCGGCTGGGCTTGCCTAAGCCGTTCTGCGGCCTGCGCCGCGGCTTGGGCCGTGGGAAACAATCCGAAACAGGTCGCGCCGGAGCCGGACATGCGGGTGAGTGTGACGCCATCGCAGCCGTGTAGCGCCTCCATCACCTCCGCAATCGCCGGAGCCCGGGCAATCGCCGGAACCTCCAGATCATTGCGCTGGGTGGCGAGCCATTGGGTCAGCGCCGCCGCATCTTTCCAGCGCGGCAGGCGTTTCGGCATCGGGGCATTCTTCTTCTGCGCCAGCGCCTTGAACACCACGGGCGTGGGCACATCCACGCCGGGGTTCACCAGAACGGCATGCAATGCGGGCATCCCCGCGACCGGCTCCACCACCTCGCCGATCCCCGACATGCGCGCGGCCTGGCGCAGGAGGCAGACCCGCACATCCGCGCCCAGAACGGACACGTCCGGCAGGCGTTTTTCGTCGAGCAGGTCGGCAATCGCCAGCACCGTCGCCGCCGCATCCGAACTTCCGCCGCCGATCCCGGCCGCCGCCGGCAGGTGTTTCGACAGCAGCATGCGGACCGGCACCCCGAACAGGTCCGCTGCTTTCATCACCAGGTTGGACCCGTCCGTGGGCACACCGTCAGCCATTGGGCCAGTGATCTCCAGCGACATCTTCTCGGCGGGCATGACGGTCACACGGTCGCCCACATCGGCAAAGACCACCAGGCTGTCGAGCAGGTGGTATCCATCCGCCCGCTGCCCGGTCACGTGCAGGGTCAGGTTTACCTTGGCGGGGGCGAAGGCCTTGAGAGTGCTCATGCGGGAATCACTCGGCCGGATGCAGCGGATTCGCGCCTTCCTCTTCCAGCACGATGTCCAGCCCGACTTCGAGCTTGCGGCGGATGCGGTCCGGCTTGATTTCCTCCAGGTTGCTGTCTTCGACGATGAAGGACAGGGCGCGGGACCACTGGAATTCCGCCTCGCGCTTGCGCCCGACCGCCCAGTAGGTGTCGCCCAGGTGATCGTTGACCACCGGATCGACCGGCATGAGCTCCACCGCGCGCTCCATCTGCTCGACCGCTTCCTCGTATCGGCCCAGCCGGAAATAGACCCAGCCGAGGCTGTCGACGATATATCCCGAGCGGGGCTCGGCCGCGACCGCCTGTTCGATCATCGACAGGGCTTCGTCGAGGTTCGTACGCATTTCGACAAAGGAATAGCCCAGATAGTTCAGCACGCTCGCCTGGCCCGGGTTCAACTCCAGCGCCTTGCGGAAATCGGCCTCGGCCTGTGGCCAATGCTTGAGCCGTTCATGGGTGATGGCGCGGGCAAAGAAAACCCCCCAGCGGTGGCTGGCCGGGTCGGGGCCATAGAGCGTGATCGCCGCATCATAGGCGGCTGCGGCCTCTTCGAACCGATCCTCGAAACGCAGCGTATCGCCCAGTGCCACGTGGATCGGCGCCAGGTTGGGATAGGACTTGGCCAGAGCATTCAATTCGCCAATCGCCTCTTCGACCCGATCCATGCGCCGCAGCGCATCAGCCCGGCCCAATGCGGCCTCGGGATAGGCATAGAAATCCGGCGAGACACGGCCATATGAGGCGACAGCCAGTTCGTACCTTTCCAACATTTCCAGCAGTTGGGCCGACAGGATCGCCGCCTCGTACAGCACCGGGTCCAGATATTCGGCCACGCGCGAATAAAGCAGCACGAACTGTGGATCGGCCTCCGCCGCCAGTGTATCGGCGACGGTGAAAAACACCCGCGCAATGCCTTCCCGAGGGTGGCTGATCGCCGTGAAGGTCACGGCTTCGCCCGCGACCAGGCGCGCCCGCAATCCGACCAGTTCCTCGGCGGTATCTTCGGCGAACAGCCGGTCGATCAGCGCGACCGCCTCTTCCTGCCGGTCCAGCTGGCTGAGGATCTGCGCATAGCCCATGACCCCGCGCCGGTTCATCTGCAGCGTGCCTTCCTCCTGGGTCAGGATATCGGCTGCGGTCTCGAAGTCGCCGACCAGGGCAAGGGCCATCGCCTTGTGATACATCGCGAACGAGCGCGACCCTTCATCCCCAGCCAGTTCATCCAGAAGCGCGAGCGACTGGCTCATGCGCCCCGCACCCATATGCGCCCAGGCCCGGATCATCTGATCCATCAACCCGCCGACACTTACCCCGCCGTCCAGCATTTCCAGCACCAGCGCCCAGTTCTCGGCCTGCATGGCACCGGACAGCAGGACCAGACCGGCAATCTGGTTGCCCGGGTCCAACTGCATCAGGCGCCGTGCGACGGGAACAGCCGGATCAATGTCCCCCAGCCCGATCTGCGCCACCAGCAGGCCCTGCATGATCTCGATGTTCGACGGGTCGCGCGCAAGCGCCCGGGTGCCGTAATCGACCACGGCGCTGTAGTCGCCATTCATGTCCGCGGACCGTGCGGCGAGGTAGGAGCCGGCCGAGCCATCCGCATGGAGGGCCGCCGGAGCCAGAGACGACAGGACAAGCGCAAGCGCCGTAAGCGGGCGGGAGAAAAAGCGGAAATGCGGCAAGGGGGCCTCGTTCTGAAAGGGTTCCGGGGAAACCTAAGCGGCCTCGGTGCCGGGCGCAATGAGAGAGCCGGAAACCTCGCGGATATTTGCGCGTGTTGGGAATTATGGGCGGGGCGGGGCGAACATCGGCTTCGCGAAACCCCGACTGGCCCTGCGCATGCGCGGGACCGGAACGCAAAAGGGGCGCCCTGTCGGACGCCCCTCTGCCGCGATCCTTGGCGGGATCACATGTTCGGGTAATTTGGCCCGTCGCCGCCCTGCGGGACCGTCCAGGTGATGTTCTGGCTGGGATCCTTGATGTCGCAGGTCTTGCAGTGCACGCAGTTCTGGAAGTTCACCACGAAGCGCGGCGCGGCGCCCTCTTCCGCGATCACCTCATAGACCCCGGCCGGGCAGTAGCGCTGCGCGGGTTCGGCGAACTTGGGCAGGTTGACCGAGATCGGCAATTTTTCGTCCGCCAGCTTCAGGTGACAGGGCTGGCTTTCCTCGTGGTTCGTCGCCGCGAAGGACACGTTGGTCAGCCGGTCGAAGCTGATCTTGCCATCCGGTTTCGGATAATCGATTTCCTTGTGCTTGTCGGCCGGCTCGGTCGCCTGCGCGTCGTTCTTGCCGTGTTTCAGCGTACCGAACAGCGAAAAGCCCAGCAGCGACTGGAACCACATGTCGAACCCGCCAAGTACCAGCGAGGGCAGCATGCCCCACTTGGACCACATCGGTTTGACGTTGCGCACCTTGATCAGGTCCTTGGCAACCGGGCCCGAGCGCAGCTCCTGTTCGTATTCGATCAGGTCATCGCCCGAACGGTCGGCTTTGATTGCCTTGACGGCGGCCTCGGCGGCAGCCATGCCCGACAGCATCGCATTGTGGTTGCCCTTGATGCGCGGCACGTTCACCAGACCCACGGAACAGCCCAGCAGCGCCCCGCCCGGGAAGCTGGCCTTGGGCATCGACTGATAGCCACCTTCGGAAATGGCCCGCGCGCCATAGGCCACACGCTTGCCGCCTTCCAGGAGCTTGGCGATCTCGGGGTGATGTTTGAAGCGCTGGAATTCCATGTAGGGGTACAGATGCGGGTTCTTGTAGTTCAGGTGAACCACGAAACCGACGAAGACCTGATTGTTTTCCAGGTGGTAGATGAAGCTGCCACCGCCCGCGTTGCCGCCCAGCGGCCAGCCCATCGTGTGGGTCACGGTGCCTTCCCGGTGCTTCTCCGGGTCGATCTCCCAGATTTCCTTCATGCCGATGCCGAATTTCTGCACATCCCGGCCGGCCTGCAGGTCGTATTTGGCGATGATCTCTTTCGCGAGGCTGCCGCGCACGCCTTCCGAGATGAAGACGTATTTGCCGTGCAGTTCCATACCCGGTTCGGTGCCGGGGCCGTAAGACCCGTCGGGCTCCAGCCCGAACACGCCGGCAACCACGCCCTTCACTTCGCCATTGTCACCATAAACCAGTTCGGAACAGGCCATGCCCGGGAAAATCTCGACACCCAGTTCCTCGGCCTGTTCGGCCATCCAGCGGCAAACATTCGCCATCGAGACGATGTATTTGCCGTGGTTGTTCATCAGGGGCGGCATCGGCCAGTTGGGGATGCGGATATGGCCCGCTTCGCCCAGCATGAAGAAGTTGTCCTTCTTCACCTCGGTCTTGATCGGCGCGCCCTTTTCCTTCCAGTCCGGGATCAGCTTGTCCAGACCGCAGGTGTCCAGAACGGCGCCCGACAGGATATGCGCGCCCACTTCCGAGCCCTTTTCAAGGACCACGACGGACAGGTCTTCGTCCAGCTGTTTCAGACGGATGGCGGCCGACAGGCCAGCGGGGCCCGCGCCCACGATGACCACATCGTATTCCATGCTTTCGCGTTCGATCTCGCTCATGATCTTTCCTTTGATCCTTAGCTCTCGCAACTTCGTTATCCGCTGCCCCGGACAGGGTCAATCACCGCACGACCTCCGGGGCGTATTCCGCGACGTCCCGCGTCGCTTTTCGCGACATGTTTGCGCTGACAGGGTGTTGAGGGTCCGGTTTGCGGAACGCGAAGGCGGAATCGCCCTGCTCAGACCATGATCGCGGCCGCGCGGGCGTCGCGACGGCGCAGCCAAACCCACAGGCCCGTCATCACCAGGATCGAAACATAGCCATCCACCGCATAGTGGTAGCCCGTATAGACCGACAGGAACAGGATCACCGCAACGAAGAGCACGCCGATGGGTGCGGTCCAGCGCGAGCGTTCGATGAGATAAAGCCCAGTGACCATCGCGACGGACACATGCACGCTTGGAAAGGCCGAAATGCCCGACCCGAAGGCCTGGCCCCTTTCGACATAGACGGTCCAGAGGTTCTCCTGAATGGCCGGGAGATTGGTTCCGGCCATCGGGCTCGATTTCAGCACCGCGATCATCTCGGCAAAGCGGTCGGCCTCCAGCAGCCGGTCATAGAAGATCGGCCCGGCGGAGTTGAACACCAGCGCCAGCACGTTGCCGATAAAGGCCCAGGCCATCACATAAAGCACCATAAAACGGCGTACGCGAAGCCGATCCTTGTCGAAGGCCGCCAGAAAGACCGGCACGCAGAGCGCCGGAAAGGCCCAGACCGACAGATAGACGGGCAAGATCGCCTCCATCGGCAGAAGCGCGCCCAGATCATGGGTCAGCCGCCACGGGTCGACGCCGAAATGCAAGAGCCGGTCCAGCTCGGCGAACATCGGATCGGCCCAGAAGGGCACGATATAGGGCATCGAGGTCTTGATCAGCCCAAAGGCGCTGTGAAAGGCAAGGGTGCCGATCAGCGCGAAGATCACCGCCACGACGATCTGACGCGCGCCTTCCGGGCGACGCAGGACCGAGTTCACCATCGACAGGCCCAGAAGTCCGGCCGCGACCTGGGTCAAGCCCGGCGCCTGGCTGACGGCCGTGGTCCAGACCGCCACCAGTGCATCGATCGGGACGTCGCGGGTCAGAAAGACGATCACGATGGCCAGCGCCAGATAGGCGAAGCCGAGTTTCAGGTAGCCCAACATGCGGTTGCCCGTATTCCGTTTACGTTTCTTTTCGTTTTCGCGGGCGTTTTTTGCACCCGTCATCTGCTGGGGTGCAAGGCTATTCGCGAATGGCGGCAGGGCCTATTGACTTTGCCCATGCGCCCGGCATTTAACACTAGCTGTTGCATTTTTCCCTCCGGGCGATGGATACTCGGGGGCGACACCGAAACGAGCCGAAAAGAGCCAGGGCCTTCATGGACAAGATACCGATGACCCGCGCGGGAAATAACGCGCTGAATGACGAGTTGAAGCAGCTTAAATCGGTCGAGCGGCCGGCGGTGATCAAGGCGATCGCCGAGGCGCGCGAGCACGGCGATCTTTCCGAAAACGCCGAGTATCACGCCGCGCGTGAAAAACAGAGCTTCATCGAGGGCCGGGTCAAGGAGCTGGAAGGCATCCTGTCGCTGGCCGATGTGATCGACCCGACCTCGCTGTCGGGCACGATCAAGTTCGGCGCCACCGTCAAGCTGGTGGACGAGGATACGGAAGTGGAAAAGACCTTTCAGATCGTCGGCGAACCCGAGGCCGATATCGAGGCCGGCAAGCTGAACATCAAGTCGCCTCTGGCCCGTGCCCTGATCGGCAAGGAGGAAGGCGACAGCGTCGAGGTGCGCACGCCGGGCGGTGAAAAGGCCTACGAGATCCTCGAAATCAATTGGATCTGACCCCGCCTTCGGGACGGGCCGGACCAGGGGGACCGGTGTCATGAGTGACCAGGGATGAGCGACGAAAGACAGGACACGCCGATCGAGCTGGGCGTCTACGGCCAGCAGGGCCCGCGGCGCGTGCTGGGCACGAGCGAGATGATCGCCCTGATCCTGTCCGTGGTCTGGCTTGTCGGCTGCACCGTGTTCTTCCTTGTCCTCGGGGGCGGAGATACCCCGGGCACACCGGGCCTGGTGGCCGATCCGCTGCGCTTTGTCATGACGGCGCTGGCCATCTTCATGCCGGTCGCGATCATCTGGGTTGCCGCAGCGGCGACGCGCTCGGCCCGGATCATGCGCGAGGAAAGTGCGCGTCTGCAGGCCGCGATCGACGCCATGCGACACACCTACCTGCAACAGCAGCAGGCCGGCGGCGTGAAGCCCAGCCAGGTGGAACGCAAGCTGGACGAGATCGCCCACGCCCAGAAACAGACCGAAAGCGCCATCGCGACCTTTACCTCGATCCGTCCGGGAGAACCGCCGCAAGTCTCGACCGGGTCGGCCATCGTCGGCGATGCCGGCACCGGGGATGCGGGCGATCAGGTTGCCCTGCCCCTGGGCACCCCGGCCGATGCCCTGTCGCCGCCTCTGCCGATGGGTGATTTCATCCGCGCCATGCATTTCCCCGAGAACGCCAAGGATGCCGAGGGCTTTCGCGCCCTGCGCCGCGCGTTGCAGGATCGTCAGGTCGCGGGGCTGGTGCAGGCCGCGCAGGACGTGCTGACCCTGATGAGCCAGGACGGCATCTATATGGATGACCTGCGCCCCGACATGGCGCGCCCGGAGGTCTGGCGCAAATTCGCAGAAGGCGAACGCGGCCGCGCCATTGCGCCGCTCGGCGGGGTGCGCGACCGTTCTTCGCTGGCGTTGACGGCAGGCCGCATGCGCAAGGATCCCATCTTTCGCGACGCCGCCCACCATTTCCTGCGCAAGTTCGATCTGGTCTTTTCAGCATTCGAAAAAAGCGCTTCCGACCAGGACATCGCCGCCATGGCCGAGACCCGCACCGCCCGCGCCTTCATGCTGCTGGGCCGTGTCACGGGCACTTTCGACTGACCCTCAGACGGTGCTCAGCAGCAGGCTGGTTTCACTGTTCGATATCCCGTCCACCATGCGCACCTCGCGCAGCACCCGGTCGAAGGCCTCCAGCGACGAGGTGCGCAGCTCCGCCACCAGATCCCACTTGCCGTTCGTGGTGTGCAGCAGATGCAGCTCCGGCAATCCGCGCAGGTGACGGATCACCTGGCTGGTCGACTTGCCCACCACCTCGATCATCATCACCGCGCGGATCGTGTCATCGGCGTGATCCTCACGCACCCGCACCGTAAAGCCCAGAAGCGCGCCGGAATTCAACAGCCGGTCGATGCGGTTCTGTACCGTGGTGCGCGACACGCCCAGCGCGCCCGCCAGGGTCGAGACCGCCGCCCGCCCATCAGCCCGCAGAAGCGCGATCAGCTGGCGGTCGAGATCATCAAAGACATGCTTAACTTCTGCCATTTTGCCATCCTTCCTATGCAAATTGCACGAATGCGCAACAAATCTCTACCAACTTGGCCATTTCTACGCAATTTGCGTAATGTGACACTGGGGTATGCTGAAAAGGAGTCCGCCAATGCCCGCCACCCGACAAGCCGCCCCCGCCCCATCCGAACTCGCCTTCGTGCCCTTTGTCTCGGTCGAGAACATGATGCGCCTTGTGAACCGTCTGGGCGTGGAGACCATGATCGCCGGCATCTGCGATTACCTCGAACAGGATTTCCGCCGCTGGGAGGCTTTCGACAAGACCCCGCGCGTGGCCAGCCATTCGCGCGAGGGGGTGATCGAGCTGATGCCGACTTCGGATGGCGAGGTCTACGGGTTCAAATACGTGAACGGCCATCCGAAGAACACCAAGGAGGGGTTGCAGACCGTGACCGCCTTCGGGCTGCTGGCGGATGTCTATACCGGCTATCCCGTATTGCTGTCGGAAATGACCGTACTGACGGCGCTGCGCACCGCAGCGACCTCGGCGCTGGCGACCAGAACCCTCGCCCCCAAAGGCGCGACCACCATGGCGATGATCGGCAATGGCGCACAGTCGGAATTCCAGGCGCTGGCGCTGAAAGCCATCTGCGGTATCGAGACCGTGCGCATGTATGACATCGACCCGGCCGCCACGGCCAAGGCTGCCGCAAACCTCAAGGGCAAGATGAATGTCGTCTCCTGCAAGACGCCCGAACAGGCCATGGAAGGCGCGCAGGTCATCACCACCTGCACTGCCGACAAGCAATATGCCACGATCCTGACCGACAATATGGTAGGCAGCGGGGTGCATATCAACGCGATCGGCGGTGACTGCCCGGGCAAGACGGAACTGCACAGGGACATCCTGCACCGCGCCGAGGTTTTCGTCGAATACACACCACAGACCCGGATCGAAGGCGAGATCCAGCAAGTGGGCGAGGATTTCCAAGTCACCGAGATCTGGGAGGTGCTGACCGGTGCGAAACCGGGCCGCACCGATACCCGCCAGATTACCCTGTTCGACGGGGTCGGCTTCGCGATCGAGGACTTTTCCGCCCTGCGCTACGTGCGCGATCAACTGGAGGGCACCGGGCTCTACCAGCAGCTCGACATGCTGGCCGACCCGGACGATCCGCGCGACCTGTTCGGCATGGTGGCGCGGGCGGGAGTGAGCGCATGATGCACCGCGCCATTTCGGTTCAGGCGCCCGGCTCCGTCGTGATGATCCGCCCGCACCACTTTGCCGTGAATGCGCAGACCGCGGCGGACAATGCCTTTCAGGCAGACCGCCCGGCGGATGCCGCCGCCGCTCACGCGGAAATCTCCGTGGCCGCCGAACTGCTGCGCGCCCGAGGTGTGCGGGTGCATCTGTTCGAGGATGAAACCCGGGACACGCCCGACAGCGTGTTTCCGAACAACTGGTTCTCGACGCACGCGGGCGGGCATGTGGCGATCTATCCGATGAAGCCGGAAAACCGCCGGGCCGAACGCCGGCGGGACGTGATCGAGATGCTGAAACGCGACTATCGCGTGCAGGATATCATCGACTACTCGGGGCTGGAGGCGGATGGCCTGTTCCTGGAAGGCACCGGCGCCATGGTTCTGGATCACATCGACCGGGTCGCCTATGCGGTGGAAAGCCACCGCACCAGCCCCATCGCGCTGGAGCGTTTCTGCACCCATTTCAACTATGAACCCATGGCCTTTGCAGCGGCGGACGCAGGGGGCGTGCCGGTCTATCACACCAATGTCCTGATGTGCGTCGGTACGGGGTTTGCTCTGATCGGGAGCGACATGATCTGCGATCCCGCCCGTCGTGCCGAAGTCACGCAACGGCTTGAGCTGGCGGGGCGGGACGTGATCGCGCTGAACGAGGCACAGATCGCTGCCTTTGCAGGCAATGCGATCGAGTTGCAGGGGGCTATGGGACGGTTGCTGGCGCTCTCTACCACTGCGCTGGACGCGTTGGACGACGATCAGAAAGCCCGGATCGAACAGACCGCCGCCCTGGTGCCTCTGGACATCCCCACGATCGAAATGGCCGGCGGATCGGTGCGCTGCACCATCGCGGGAATTCACCTGTCCCCACGGCCACAAAGCTGAGCGCCCCGGAACGGGCGGGGCGGGATCAGGCGCGCCCGCCCTCGGCCGACAGAAGCAGCGGGTCGATCCCCAGCTTGGCAAGCGCGGCGGACCATTTTCCGCCGATATCGGCGGAAAAAACGATCATTTCATCCGCATCCACGGTCAGCCAGGCATTCTGCTGCAGCTCTCCCTCAAGCTGCCCGGGCGCCCAACCGGCATAGCCAAGCGCGGCCAGGCTCTGGGCCGGGCCGAGGCCGCGCGCGATATCCTCCAGAATATCCCGCGTCGCGGTCATCGAAAACGCCTCGTCCACCTGAAGGGTCGAGGGCGAGCCATGATAATCCCGGCTGTGCAACACGAACCCACGTCCGGTCTCGACCGGGCCACCAAAGAAAACGCCAACGTCCCGGCTGCCCGCGCCTTTGTCGATGTCGAGCTGGTCCAGAAGATCGTCCAGTGCCAGGTCCGGCGTGGGCTTGTTCACGATCAGCCCCATCGCCCCTTCGGCCGAGTGCGCGCAAAGGAACACCACGGATTTCTCGAATCGGGGATCGCCCATGCCCGGCATCGCGATCAGAAGCTGACCTGACAGGTCGTTTGGGGTTTCGGTCGCGGTGTCCATAATTCCAGCATGGGGCGCGGCCCGGGAATTGACAAGGGGAACAGGCTGATGGCGGCGACAGATCGCGCGGGCGTGAGGAAGATTTGATTTCCCCCCGCCCAACAACCGACTATGTATCGGGGATGCGCAGCCCGACCTGGATCGCCCCTTTTGCCATGACCCTGACCGCAGCCTTTCTGGGCGCCGCGGTTGGCCTTTCCGCGCCGGCCGCCCTGGCGAGCGGGCATTATGACCCGGACGAGGCCGCCCGGGTTGCGATGCTGCCGGGTTGGCGCGAAGCGGATGGCACACATATGGCTGCCCTGCACGTGGCCCTTGGCGACGGCTGGAAAACCTATTGGCGGGCGCCGGGAGATGCGGGCATACCGCCCAGCATCGACTGGTCGGGGTCCAGGAACCTCGCCTCGGTCTCCTACAAATGGCCGTTGCCCGAGGTCTTCGAACAGAACGGCCTGCGCACCATCGGATATCAGCGCGAACTGGTGCTACCGATCCAGATCACGCCACGCGACCCATCCGCCCCGGTGACGCTCAAGGCCCGCGTGACTTTGGGTGTCTGTCGCGATGTCTGCCTGCCGAAGCAGAGCCTCCTGAAGGTCGAATTGCCCAACCCCGGCGCGCCTGACGCGCGCATCTCCCGCGCCATGGGCCGGCGCCCGGACACCGCCGCCGAGGCGGGGGTCAGCGCCGTGCGCTGCCAGGTCACGCCAAGCGCCGATGGGCTTGAGATCACCGCCCACCTCACCCTGCCCCGCCAGGGCGGCAAGGAAGTCGTGGTGATGGAAACGGGAAACCCCGAGATCTGGGTCTCGGAAGCCCAAGTCACCCGCCGCGGCCCCACGCTGACCGCCAGCGCCGAGCTGGTCCCGCCGCCGGGCACGCCGATGGTGCTCGACCGTTCGGCGCTGCGCTTCACCGTGCTCGCCGAGGGGCGCGGCGTGGATGTCTTGGGCTGCGGGTCATAAGACCGAACAATCGAAAACTCAACGGTATGAGCGGGGTCAGCCGCGCGGGGCTGCCGCCCTCCTGAGCCGGTCATTGATCGCCCGCCCCAAACCGTGCTGCGGAATAGGCGAAACGGCAATCGGCATATCCCCGCCCGCATCCAGCGCGTGGAGATGGTGAAACAGGTTCGCCGCCGCCTCGACCAGATCACCGGATTCCGAGAGGTTCAGGTCGCATTCCACATGGCCGAAGCCAAGCAGGCGTTCGTCCGAATGTGGCCTGACCACGTTCAGCCGCATCGGCGCATCGGGGGCGTAATGCGACGCAAGCTGGCCGGGGGCCACGACATCCTCGCCGGCATGCACGGCCAACGGACCTCCCAGACAGGCCTCCAGCGCTTCGACCGGCAAGCCGCCGGGGCGCAGCAGGGTGGGTTCGGGGGCAAGCCCGACAATGGTGCTTTCCACCCCGACGTCACAGGCACCGCCGTCCACCACCGCTGCGATCCGGCCGGACAGCCCGTCGATCACATGAGCGGCCTCGGTCGGGCTGATTCGGCCCGACGGGTTGGCCGAAGGTGCGGCCACCGGCACACCGGCCGCTTCCAGCACCGAGACAGCCAGCGGATGGGCCGGCACGCGGATCGCCACCGTGTCCAGCCCGGCAGACACCAGCGGCGAGACCGAACCCGCCTTCAAGCGCAGCACCAGGGTGAGCGGCCCGGGCCAGAAAGCCGAGGCCAACCGGTCGGCCACATCGTCGAATTCGGCAATTTCGCGCGCCGCGCCGACCGTCGGCACATGCACGATCAGCGGGTTGAAATGGGGCCGCCCCTTGGCCTCGAAGATGCGCGCCACCGCCGTGTCGTCGGTCGCATTGGCGCCCAGGCCATAAACCGTCTCGGTCGGGAAGCTCACCAGGGCGCCACCTGCCAACAGTGCACCGGCCCGGGCAATCCCCTCGGGATCAGCCGCCAAAAGCTCGGTTTGCACATTCTCGCCCGCCATGACGCCGCGTTTTCCTTTGTCGAGTTCCAGACCTTGGGTAAGGGACACCTAACCGCCCCCGCCACGATTGCCAAGAAGGACCCGCCCATGCCCTATCGCGCCAACACCGATGATTTCCGTTTTCTCTTCGACAAGGTGGTCGGGTTCGACCAGGTGGCGGACACCGATCTGTTTGCCGAAGCGACGCCGGACATGGTTAGCGCAATCCTGACCGAAGCGGGCAAGATGTGTGAAGAGGTCATGGCCCCGGTGAACCGCGACGGCGACCTGACGCCGGCGGTTCTGGAAAACGGCGTGGTGCGCACCTCACCCGGATTTGCCGATGCCTATCGGGCCATCGCCGAAGGCGGCTGGATCGGCATGGCCGCCGATCCCGAATTCGGCGGCATGGGTCTGCCCCTGACCCTGCAGACGGCCGTGAATGACATGATGTCGGCCGCCGCCCTGTCGCTGCAACTCTGCCCGCTGATGACCCAGGGCCAGATCGAGGCGCTGGAACACCACGCTTCGGAAGAACTGAAATCGCTCTACCTGCCCAAGCTGATCACTGGCGAATGGGCGGGCACGATGAACCTGACCGAACCGCAGGCGGGCTCGGACGTGGGCGCACTGTCCTCGAAAGCCGAGGACAATGGTGACGGCACTTATTCCGTGACCGGGCAGAAGATCTTCATCTCCTGGGGCGACAATGACATTACCGAAAACGTCTGCCACCTGGTGCTCGCGCGCCTGCCCGATGGGGCGCCGGGCACGAAGGGGATCTCGTTGTTCCTGGTGCCGAAATTCATCCCGGGTGCCGATGGCGCTCCGGGTGAGGCGAATTCCCTGCGCGTGGTCAGCCTGGAACACAAGATGGGACTTCATGGATCGCCCACCGCCGTCATGTCCTTCGAAGGGGCCCAAGGCTGGATGATCGGTGAGCCGCACAAGGGCATGGCCGCCATGTTCACCATGATGAACAACGCCCGACTGGGTGTGGGCGTGCAGGGGCTGGGCGCCGGGGAGGGCGCCTATCAGAAGGCGCTGGAATACGCGCAGGAACGCAAGCAGGGCCGGACCCCGATTGCAGACGGCACCGGCATGATCATCGACTTCGCCGATGTGCGCCGCATGCTGACCACCATGAAGGCCGAGCTTTTCGCCGCGCGAGCCATCGCCCTGTCGGTCGCCGTTGCCCTGGACATGGGCCGCGCGACCGGGGACGTGGATTGGAAGGCCCGCGCGGCCTTCCTCACGCCGATCTGCAAGGCCTATGGCACCGAAACCGGTATCAGTGTCAGCCAGATGGGCATCCAGGTTCACGGCGGCATGGGCTTCATCGAGGAAACCGGCGCCGCGCAATACCTGCGTGACGTGCGCGTCACCGCGATCTACGAAGGCACCAACGGCATTCAGGCGATGGATCTGGTCGGCCGCAAGCTGATGGACGGGGGCGAGGCCGCCTTCCGCCTGCTTGAGGAAATCGAAACCCAGGCCGAAAAGGCCCGCGCCCAGTTCCCGAACATGTCCGAAGCCGTCTGGTCCGCCGCCGAAACCCTGCGCGAGACCACCGAATGGATGGTGGCGCAGGAGGACATGCAGGACCGTTTCGCCGGCGCCGTGCCCTTCCTCATGGGCTGGGCCCGCGTGCTGGGCGCGCATCTGCACCTGAAGGCGGCGATTGCCGAGGGCGGCAAAGGTCCGCGCACGGAACTGGCCCGTTTCCACATCAAGCGCCTGTTGCCGGAACATGTCGGCATGATGGCGCAGGCACAGGCAGGGGCCGCCGGGCTTTATGCGCTGTCGGTCGAGGATCTGACCTTTTGAGCGCGCCGCTGAGTTTCCCCTTCCCGGATACTCCGGGCGAAGGGGAGGCGATCGAGGTGGCGGACGGGGTCCTGTGGATGCGCCTGCCACTGCCGATGGCGCTGGATCACGTGAATGTCTTTGCCTTCGCCGATGACGACGGCTGGACCATTGTCGACACCGGGTTCGACACCCGCAAAAGCCGTGCAATCTGGCGAAAGCTGCTGGATGGCCCCTTGGCGGGCCGCCCGGTTGCGCGGGTGATCGTGACCCACCACCACCCGGATCACGTGGGACTGGCGGGCTGGTTCCAGAAGGACCACGGCGCCGAGCTGATCACCACCCGCACCGCCTGGCTGTTTGCCCGCATGTTGCTGCTGGACGAGCAGATGGAACCGGTGGACGAGACGCTGGCCTATTGGCGCGCGGCGGGGATGAACAAAACGGTCTATGAAAAACGCCTGCGTGAGCGACCCTTCAACTATGCCGACATCGTGGCCGACATGCCGCTGGGCTTCAAACGGATCAAGGAAGGCTCGGTCATTACCTTTGGCGGGCGCGACTGGGACGTGCGCATCGGCAATGGCCATGCCCCTGAACACGCGACGCTGTGGTCACGCGACGGGCAGCTGGTGATCGGCGGCGATCAATTGCTGGCAACGATCAGCCCGAACCTGGGCGTCTATGCCACGGAGCCCGAGGCCGACCCGGTGGGGGACTGGCTGGAGGCCAGCGAACGGCTCGGCCACTTTGCCTGTGAAAGCCAGCTTGTGCTGCCCGGCCACAAGCTGCCCTTTACCGGCCTGCCCACGCGCATGCGTCAGTTGACTGACAATCATCACGGTGCCTTGAAGCGGCTCGAAGCCTTTCTGACGGACCCCCACGTGGCAGGGGATTGCTTTCCGCCGCTGTTCAAGCGCACCATCGGTGAGGGCGAATACGGGCTGGCCCTGGTCGAAGCGGTGGGGCATCTGAACCACCTCTACCAGACCGGCCGCGTGACGCGGGTGCGTCGCGAGGACGGTGCGTGGCTCTGGCAAAAGGTTGAGACGAATGACGACTGAAGGCGAACCGCTGCCGAAGAACGGGACCAAGAACGAAAACGGTCCCAAATCGGATGCGGCCATGTGCGATGAATGGGCCCCGCCCACTGCCGAGCAGAAACCGCTGCCCGAGGCGGTGGCCGACACGCCGGTGGAGGCGAAGAGCGCCGCCGAATGGGCCTATGAGCGGCTGATTCTCTACATCCAGAACTTCGAAGAGCAGCTCGACAACGAGCACGAGATCGCCATGGGCTTCGCCGGAAGCGACGCGGGCGTGTTGCGCATCGAAGGGATCGGTTTTTTCGACCCCGACATTGTGACCTTCTACGGCGCGGATGCCGAAGGGGCGAAAACCCAGTTGATCCAGCATGTCAGCCAGCTCTCGGTAATCCTGCGCGCCCTGCCCAAGCTGCCGGAAGCGCCCGAACCCAAGCGAATCGGCTTTCGTCTGGCCAAGGACCTGGAAAAGACCGGGGGGTGATCCGGCCACACCCGGCCCGCTCTGCGACAATAGCGCGCATCTTGGGATGACAGGCAGGGGCAAATGGTCTAATCAGATCTGGATCAATTCGAACTACACGAACCAACGGGACACGCAACATGGCAGAGCACAAGATCGGCACGATGGACACCAAGGTGCAGGAGAAGACCTATGAAGGTTTCGTCAAGTTCACCGTACGCTCGGTGATCGCCATCCTTCTTTTTCTGGTTTTCCTGGCGCTCGTGGGCGCGTAAAAGGGGCTCCAGTATTTTCCTGATCTTGCGAGGCCGGTGACATGCGACGCATTCGGATTGCTTTGGGACTGGTGTTTGCCTTGGGTGCGCTGGGCGCCTGCGGGGCGGACAATGTCTGGGCCCCGGACGAACAGGTCGAGGCGGCAAAATTCAAGGCGGATGGCCCGCCGACGATCACGCTGTTCACCGTGCTCTCGAACCGGTCCAATTCAGGCGCGCATTCCGGGCTGATGATCTCGGGCTCACAACGGGTGCTGTTCGATCCTGCCGGCACCTGGTATCACCCCTACCTGCCCGAACGCCATGACGTGCATTTCGGAATCAACGACGCGGCGATCGACTTCTACGTCGATTACCATTCCCGCGTGACCTACCGCACGGTGCGCCAGGATATCGTTGTCAGCCCCGAGGTCGCCGAGCTGGCCCTGCGCCTGGTGCAGGAAAACGGGCCAGTGCCAAAGGCAATGTGCTCCACCTCGATCACGAAAATCCTGCGCCAGCTGCCAGGGTTTGAAACGGTCCCGCGCAGCCCCTTCCCGAAGCGATCGATGAAGGCCTTCGCTGCAATGCCCGGCGTGGTCGAGACAGTGACTTACGACGACGACCCCGACGAGAACGGCTATATCCTGGCCCGCGGCATCCCGCCGCTGGAGGGTGTCGTGGCAGCGACCCTGCCTGCGGGCGAGTAACCGCCGCCAGATTCCGGAAATTGAAACGGGCCCTGCGGCCCGTTTTTTTCAGCCCAGCAACCAGAGCAGTGAATAGAGCGTCGCCGCCCCGCCCAGAATGGCCGCCAGCACGTTCCTGGTCATGTACCCCACCGCCAAAGTCACCGCCGCCGCGCTCAGCCGCGCGGGCTCCGGCGCGCCACCGGTCGCCTCCGGCCACAGCACCAGGGGCGCCACCAAGCCGGGCAACACGGCAACCGGCGTATAGCGCAGATGCCTGAGCACCCATTCCGGCAGTGGCCGATCGCCGATCAGCCCCAGAAAGCTGAACCGCGCCAGGAAGGTGCCTACCCCGAGGGCGGCAATGATGAACCAGATATGCGGGGAAGAGAAATTCATGCGCGTTTCTCCATCCACAACTCGACCTGGGCGCCGACCACCATGGCCACGACGGCCGCAACCAGCAACCCGGTGCCATAGGGCATCCAGACCAGCACCAGCGTGCCCGAGACCGACACCGCCGCTGCCGCCACATGGGCCACCGTGCGCAGCGCCGGGGCGATCATCGCGAGAAAGGTAATCGGCACGGCGAAATCCAGCGCGAATTCCGGCGGGATTGCCCCCCCGGCCACCGCGCCCACAAAGCTCGCCACATACCAGCCCGGCGCCACCGGGGTGAGCACACCGAAGAAATAGCGCAGCCGTTCAGAAAGCGTAAGCTTGGGCTCGTTCTCGTATTTCAGATGACTCAGCGCATAGGACTGATCGACCAGAAGATAGGCCACGCAAGCCCGCTGCCAGACCGTCGCCCGCCCCAGGTAGGGCGTCAGAGAGGCCGAATACATCGCCATGCGCAGGTTAACCGCAAGCGCCGTGGCGATGATGATTACCGTCGGCGCCTCTTCGACCATCAGTTGCAACGCGGTGAACTGCGCCGCCCCGGCGATCACCAGCACCGAAAACCCCATGACCTCGGCCAGGCTCAACCCCGCCTCGGTTCCCACCACACCAAAGAGCAGCGCAAAGGGCACCACCACCAGAACGAAGGGCGCGCCATCGCTCACCCCCTGAAGATAGATAGATTTCCGGTTGGACGTTGCCATGTCTCGGTCCTAGATTGCCTTCTACCCCCCTAGGGGCAAATCAGCGGAGATGCAATTGACCACAGACAACGCCTCTGATCCGGCCGCCGACTACCTGATCGCCCCCGACCCCACCGCCCCCCGCCTGACCCGCCGGGTGGCGGGGCATGACGAACATGGCCAGCCGGTCGAGATCGCCGTGGTGGAGGAACGCCCGCTGACCATCTTCCTGAATGCGCGCGAGATCGTCACGGCCATGACCATCGGCGACTACCCGGACTACCTGGCTCTGGGGTTTCTGAAGAACCAGGGCATGCTGTCGGGCGCCGATGACGTTGTCGGCGTGGATTACGACGCGGACATCGACACTGTGGTCGTGCGCACTGCGTCGCAGACCACCTATGAAGAGAAGCTGGAAAAAAAGACCCGCACCTCGGGCTGTGCGGTCGGCACGGTTTTCGGCGACATGATGGAGGGGCTCGAGGGGTTGACCCTGCCGGCCACTCCGGTGCGCTCCAGCTGGCTCTACGCTTTGGCGCACAAGATCAACCGCACCCCGTCCCTGTATCTGGAGGCCGGCGCGATCCATGGCACGGTGCTGTGCCGGGGCGACCGCCCGCTGGTCTACATGGAGGACGTGGGCCGCCATAACGCGGTCGACAAGGTGGCCGGCTGGATGCTGGCCGAAGGCGTCGATCCGGCGGACAAGATCCTTTACACCACCGGGCGGCTGACCTCGGAGATGGTGATCAAGACCGCGCAGATGGGCATCCCGACGCTGGCCAGCCGCTCCGGGTTCACCGCCTGGGGCGTCGAGATCGCGCAGGAGGTCGGCCTGACCCTGATCGGCCGCATGAAGGGCCAGCGCTTTACCTGCCTGTCGGGCGAAGACCGGCTGGTCCGCGACATGGACCCGGCCCACGCGCCCCGCGAGGACAGGAAACACCGCCGCAAGGGGGGTGAGGGATGAAACAACCTCTCGGCATCATCCTCGCCGGTGGCCTTGCCACGCGCATGGGCGGCGGCGACAAGGCGCTCCTGCCTTTGGGCCGGGGCACGCTTCTGTCTTCGGTCGTGGACCGGTTGGAGCCGCAGGTGGCAGGCATTGCCCTGAACGCAAATGGCGACCCGGCGCGGTTCGACGGGGCCCTGCCGGTCATTGCCGACTCGATCGGGGGGTTCGCGGGTCCTCTGGCTGGCGTGCTGGCCGGGCTCGACTGGGCCGCAGGTCAGGGCGCAGGCTGGATCGTCACCGCCGCGGGCGATACGCCCTTCTTTCCCTGCGACCTTGTCCCGCGCCTGATGCTGGCAGCCGAAGAGGCCAGCGCCCCGATTGCGCTGGCGGCCACGCATGATGCGGAACGCGGGCCGATGCGCCAGCCCACCTTCGGCCTCTGGTCCGTAGCCCTGCGCGACGAGCTGCGCGCGGCACTGGAGGCGGGCACCCGCAAGGTCGTGGTCTTTACCCGGGCACACGGGGCGGCGCAGGCCGTATGGCCGGACCAGCCCTTCGACCCGTTCTTCAACGTCAACACGCCCGAGGATCTGGCCCGGGCGGAAACCCTTTTGCAAGGAGCCGCCTCATGAAGGTTTTCGGTGTCATCGGCTGGAAGAACTCCGGCAAGACCGGGCTGGTGGTGCGGCTGGTCGAACACCTGACCGCGCGCGGGTTCACTGTCTCGACCATCAAGAACAGCCATCATTCTGCGGATGTCGATCACAAGGGCACCGACAGTTGGCGCCACCGACAGGCGGGCGCGCGCGAGGTGGTGCTGGCCAGCGAGGCGCGGGTGGCGCAGATGCATGAGCTGCGCGGGGAGGCGAAACCCTCGCTGCCCGAGCTGCTGACCCGTCTGGGCCCCTGCGACATCGCGCTGGTCGAGGGGTTCAAGACCGAGGCACATCCCAAGATCGAGGCCCACCGCGCCGCAACCGGCACCGACCTGATTGCCCGCGAGAATGGCACGGTAAAACTGGTGGCCAGCGACGAACCCATTGCCGGGCTGACCCAACCCGTCCTCGACCTGGACGACACCGCCGCGCTTGCGGATTTCATCCTGCAACAGACCGGGTTGGCGGCCCGCAGCACCCCCGAGATCACCCCGCCCAGGCTCAAGAACGACTGTTTCGCCCTGCCGCCGGGCGTGAACTGGACCCCGGTCGATGACGCGCTGGCCCTGCTGCGCGACGGGCTGTCGCCGGTTGTGGGAATGGAGGAGGTTGCCGTGGCCGAGGCCGCGGGCCGCGTGCTGGCGGCTGACGCGCTGGCGCAACGCTCCAACCCTCCGGGCGCGAACTCGGCGGTGGATGGCTATGGTTTCACCCATGCCAGCCTGCCTGCGGGCGATCCGGTGCTGCCCCTGGTCAAAGGCCGCTCCGCTGCCGGATCCCCTTTCCCCGGCACCGTGCCGCCCGGCCATGCCGTGCGCATCCTGACCGGCGCGCTGGTGCCGCCGGGCGTGGATACTGTGGTCCTGCAAGAGGACGTATCACTGAGCGAGGGCCACGTGGCCTTCACCGCCGGGGCGAAGAAGGGCGCGAACACCCGCCGCGCGGGCGAGGACGTGGCCGCGGGCGCCGTGGCCCTGCCCAAGGGCACACGCATCGGTGCACCGGAGATTGCCCTGCTCTGCGCCGTGGGCGTGGCGCGGGTGCAGGTGCAGACCCGCCTGCGCGTGGGCGTACTGTCCACCGGGGATGAAATCGTCACCCCCGGAAGCTCGGACAACCCGGCCCACACATTCGACGCCAACCGCCCGATGCTGCTGGCACTGGCCGCCCGCTGGGGCCACGAGGCGGTGGACCTGGGCCATGCGCCCGACGACCGGGGGGCCATCCGTGCGGCTTTGGACGCGGCAGCGGAACGGGTCGATGTGGTTCTGACCTCCGGCGGGGCCTCGGCGGGCGAAGAAGACCATGTCTCGGCCATCCTGTCCGGTGAAGGGCAACTGACGACCTGGCGCATCGCGATCAAGCCGGGCCGCCCGCTGGCGCTGGCGCTATGGAAGGGTGTGCCGGTCTTCGGCCTGCCGGGCAACCCGGTGGCCGCGCTGATCACCGCGCTGATTTTCGCGCGCCCATCGCTGTCGGTGCTGGCCGGCAGCGGCTGGCTGAGCCCGCAGGGCTACCAGGTGCCCGCCGCCTTTTCGAAACGCAAGAAACCCGGCCGCCGCGAGTTCATACGCGCGCGGATGGGAGCAGACGGGCGGGTCGAGGCGTTCCGGTCGGAAGGCTCCGGCCTGATCTCGGGCCTCGCCTGGGCCGACGGGCTGGTCGAATTCGGCGACGAAGGCCGCGAGATCGCCGAGGGCGACCTTGTCACCTTCTACCCCTATGGGAGTTACGGGGTGTAGCCTTTAGCCACCTGCCCCGGACCCACCCCCGACCTACCCCCTCAAGGGTGGGAGCCACGCCGGGAAGCGAGCCACATCACCAGTCCCAGGATCACACCGCCACCAGTCACCACGGCCAAGGACCCCAGGGCAAATTGGCCGAAAGCAGCGGTCATGCCGGTGCCGCTGACCACCGCGGGCCCCAGGGTCGCGGCAAAGACGCCAACCAGCCCCAGCGCGACAAGCGCCAGCCCGGCCTGCAGCCCCCGGGCACGACGCGCGCGGGGCACGCGCCGCAGGGCGCGGGTCATGCGGCCAAGGTCGCTCTGCATCGCCAACAGCGCCGGCACCACCAGCAGCACCAGCACCATGCCGAAGGCCAGCCCGTAGGTCAGGGTAATGACGGTCGGCTTCAGAAACTCCGCCTGCCGTGAACCTTCGTAGAGCAGCGGCATCAGCCCCAGCACCGTGGTCAGCGTGGTCAGAAGGACCGGGCGCAGCCGGTCCGCGGTGCCGTCGATGATGGCGGGGAACAGGCCCCTTTCCTTCGCGTAGTCGTCGATCGTGCCCACCAGCACGATCGAATCGTTGATGATGATCCCCGTCATGCCAATGAGCCCGATGACGGAGAACAGGCTCAACGGCACGTCCCATTGCAGGTGTCCCCAGATCGCGCCGATCAGGCCGAAGGGGATGATCGACATGACCACCAGCGGGCGCGACCAGCTGGAGAAAATCCAGGCCAGCACCAGATAGATGCCCAGAAGGCTCATGATCAGCCCGGTGCGCGCCTCGTTCAGGAATTCCTTTTCCTGTTCCGCCAGCCCACCCAGCCGGTATTCCACGCCGAACCTCCCCGCCACTTCGGGCAGGATTTCGCTGGTCAGGGCACGGGTGATTTCCTCGGCCCGGGCCGCGTCGCCCTCGTCGATATCGCCATTCACACCGACCAGACGAATACCGTTTTCCCGCCGCACCGTGGAAAAGCCATTGCGCGAGGTCACGGTGACGATATCGCCCAAGGCCACGTATTCCCCCGCCGTGGTGCGCATCTGCGCGGCCTCCAGGAAATCTGCAGACAATTCGCCTTCGGGCAGCTCCACCCGGATCGCGGCAGACCGCGTGCCGTCCGGGTAGGTCGCCGCCTCGATCCCGCCCAGACGGTTGCGGATGACCCGGCCCAGCGCGTCGATGGTAAAGCCCAGCGCCTGGCCCTGCGGGGTCAGTTCCAGCACCAGCTCTTCCTTGTCATAGGCCAGCGTATCCTCGACCGCGCTGATCTCGGGGAATTGCGCCAGAAGTTCCTTCAACCCTTCGGCGGCGGATTTCAGAACCTCGGCATCGGCACCGTAAAGATCGATATCCAACGCGTCCCCGCCCGGCCCATGGCGGACGCCACGGAAGGACAGCACCTCCAGCATCGGGTGGCGCGGCACCGCGTCCTGCAAGCGGGCGACAAAGTCGAAACTGGTGTAGGGGCGCAGGTCGGCATCCACCATCTCGATCGAGATCGAGCCCAGCAGATCCGCGTCCTTGGTGTCCACGCCCGACAGGCCACGCCCCTGCCCGCCGCCAACACCGGAGATCACAAAGGCGGCCGGATGCACGCCGTATTCGGCCTCGAACTCGCCGCCGATATCCTCGACCACCTGCTGCACCAGTTTCATCATCTCGATCGTATCGTCGCGCGTGGCCCCTTCGACCATGGCGAAATTGGCCGACACCACGCCCTGCTCAGGTGCGTTGAAGAAGCGGAAGGGCAGATCGCCCCGGATGAAGAAGGCCGCAGCGGACACCAGCACCAGAATGGCCCCCGCCAACACCGGGTACCGTGCAAAGATCACCACCCGCATCAGCCTGCGGAACAGGCGGTCGCGCACCAGGCGGAACCCCTTGTTTACCTGGCGCGAGGGCCAGTCATACCAATGCTGCTTTGCGGTATGGGTCAGCGCATGGGCCATGTGGTTCGGCAGGATCAGGAAACATTCCACGAGCGATGCGATCAGCACCACGATGACGGTAAATGGAATGGCCGCGATGGTATTGCCGAACCGTCCGCCGATGGCCATCAGCCCAAAGAAGGCTATGACCGTGGTCAGGGTCGAGGAAAACACCGGCGGGAACATGCGCCTGGCGGCATTCTCGGCGGCTTCGACCGGGCCTTCGCCAAGGTGCCGCGACCGGAAATCGGCATGTTCCCCGACCACGATGGCATCGTCCACCACGATGCCCAGGGTGATGATCAGGGCAAAGAGGCTGATCATGTTGATGGTCAAACCGGCCATATACATCAGCGCAATCGCGGTCAGCATGGCAACCGGGATGCCCGCCGCCACCCAGAAGGCAATCCGCGCGTTGAGGAACAGGAACAGCAGAAGCACCACCAGCCCGAGCCCCTGCAACCCGTTGCGGGTCAGCATTTCGAGGCGCGAGGAGATAACCTCGGAGCGGGTGTGGAACATTTCGATCCCCACCCCCTTGGGCAGGGACAGCAACATCTCGGCGGCGACTTCTTCGACGACTTCCTGTATCTCGACCGCGTCCCCCTGGGCCGAGCGCGCGACATTGACCTGAATTGCGGGGTCGTCGCCCACGAAATAGGCACGTGCCCGGTCAATGCCTTCAACCCGGACGTTTGCCACGTCGCCAACGGTCAGGTTCGATCCATCCGCGTTCGAGCGCAGGACGATCGCGGCAATCTCGTCGGGTGTGCGTTTTGCGACACCCGTGCGCACCCGGGCCGCGCCGGAGGCCATGTTGCCCGCCGGATCCGCATCCGCTTCCTCGGCAATGGCGGCAGCGATCTGGGCCATGGTCACGTCATGGCGCATCAGGGACAGCGAGGGCACCTCGACGATGGTTTCCGGTGCGACGACCCCGGTAATGGAGGTCCGGGTCACGCCTTCGTTGAACAGGCGCACGGTGAATTCGTCGGCAAAGCGGCCCAGCTGGTCGACCCCGACAGGGCCGGTGATCGCCACGTCCGTCACAGTGTCGCGCCAGGCGCCACGGCGCACGGTGGCGTCCTCGGCGTCCTCCGGAAGGTCCGAGATCGTGTCCACCGCCGCCTGCACATCATCGGCGGCACGGGCCATGTCCCAGCCGGTCTCGAACTCCAGAAATATCCTGGCCGAGCCCTCGCGCGAGCGCGACGCGCTGCTTTCCACCCCTTCAACGGCCAGCAGGGACGGTTCCATGACCTGCACGATGGCCTCGTCCACATCCTCGGCACCGGCGCCCTCCCAGACCACGTTCACGGTCACGCTTTCGACCACCGAATCCGGGAAGAACTGCGCGCGCATGTTCGGGTAAGTCACCAGCCCGGCGGCGATCATCATGATCAGCAGCAGGTTGGCCACCGTGGCATGGCGGGTGAAATAGCTGAGAATTCCAGTGGGCGTAAACATGGCTCAGCCCCCCATGCGGCCTTCCAGCCGCTCAACAGTCTGAAGCGGAACCTCGTCCTGCTGCAAGGTTTTCAGAAGCCGCGCCTTCACGTCCTCCGGCATGCGTGCGTTGCTTTCGACAAAGGCCACCAGGGCCGCGCGGCGGGCATCATCCAGGCGCACGGTTTCCGGCGCGTCGGGCACCTTGGCATCGGCGCGGATCGGGCGCACACGAATACCCTCACCCAGAAGAGGATTGCGTTCGGCGACCACTTCGCGGCCCGCGAGGCCCGGCGCGCGTACCAGCACATCATCACCCTGACGGCGCAGCAGGTCGACCTCGGCCAGCTCCAGCCGCTCGCCCTCGCCCAGCACCAGCACGGTCCCCATTGCATCCACCGCCGATGCCGGCAGCAGCGCCACGCGTTCCAGCGGTGGCTCCTCCACGGATACCGTGACGAAATCGCCCGGACGGAACCCGGCTGCGGCGTCGAGGCGGGCAAACAGGAGACGCCCGGTCAGCCCTTCCCCCACCACCGCGCTTTCACGGTCAATGACGCCCGTTGCGACCAGGTCCACCCCGGCCACGTCCATTGTTACCTGCACCGGTGTGCGGCTGAGTGCACCAGCTTCATCGAGCAGACGGGTATATTGCGCCGTCGAAAGGCGGAAGCTGACCTCCAGCGCCTCGGGGTCGATCAACTGCGCCAACCTCTCGTTCGTCTGCACCAGACGGCCCCGTACCACGGTGACGTCGGACAGCGTGCCCGAGAATTCGGCGCGGATTTCCGTGTCGGCCAGATCGCGTTCGGCATCCGCCAGATTGACCCGGGCCCGTTCCAGTGCAGTTTGGGCGGAAACACGTTTCAGCGCAGCCGTGGCCAGGGCCTGACGGCGCGACAGCACCGCCTGGTCGGCGGCGGCGGCGGCCAGGGCGGCGGTTTCGACTGCGGCCTCGGTTCCCACGCCGCGAGCGACCAGATCCCTCTGCCGGGTCAGGGCGGCAGCCCGCAGCGCGGCCTGCCGTTCAGCATTGGCCAGGTCATCGCCCGCCAGTTCCAGGGCCTGTTCGGCATCGGCCAGGTCCGCGGCGGCCTGGGCCGCCTCGGCCCGGGCAATCACAAGAGCACTTTCGAAATCAGTGGGGTCGATGCGGGCCAGTAGGTCGCCGGCCGTGACCGTGCCGCCTTCTTCGAACCCGTCCGCCAGCTCGACCAGCGTGCCGCCAGAGGCCGCGCGCAGCTCCAGCACCCGGCGCGACCGCAATTCCCCGAACGCGCTGAGCGTCGGTCTGGCCTGACCGGGGGCCACTGTGACCACATTCACTCCCAACACGCGTTCACGTGCCGGACGCAGGCCGGTGTCCTGCGCCATGCGGGCCTGAACGGCGTCATAGGCGGTGCGCCCGGCCCAAGCCAGGAGCCCAAGCGTCAACGCGACGAGCAGCAGCCCGGTCAGGCTGCGGGTGAGAAAACGCATGAAATGCCTCGCTTTTTCGAACCTTCGTCAAATCTGCCCATTGTGCGCGCGCGACGCAAGCGGGCTGCCGTCACAAGCACTTTACGGGCGAACAGGTCATTTCCGTCGCTTATGTTCGTCCAGGCGGGGAAAAATCTCGACGAAGTTGCAGGGCAGATGGCGGTAATCCAGCTGATACTGCAGGATTTCGTCCCAGGCATCCTTGCAGGCCCCGGTCGAGCCGGGCAGCGCGAAGAGGTAGGTGCCATTGGCCACCCCGCCGGTCGCGCGGCTCTGCACGGCAGAGGTGCCGATCTTGTTCATGGAAACGATGGTAAAGACGGTGCCGAAGGCCTCGATCTCTTTCTCATAGACGTCACGATGTGCCTCGACGCTGACATCGCGCCCGGTCAGCCCGGTGCCCCCGGTCGAGATGATCACGTCGATGTCCGGGTCCAGCGTCCATGCGCGCAGCTGATCGGCAATCTCGTCGCGTTCGTCGCGAATGATCTTTCGGTCGGCCAGGACATGCCCCGCCGCTTCGATCCGCCCCACCAGCGTGTCGCCCGAGCGGTCCTGATCCAGGCCCCGCGTGTCCGACACGGTCAGGACCGCAATGCGGACCGGGATGAATTCCTTGCTTTCGTCGATGCGGGACATGGGCGGGCTCCTGTGTTCTGTTGCGCGCAGCTAACCCCAAGCGGCTCCGGGACGCAACGGACCTAAAGGTCGCGCAGCCTGGCCTGCAGCGCCAGCAGGTCCGCCCAGGCCTCGCGTTTCGCGTGCGGATTGCGCAGCAGGTAGGCCGGGTGGAACATCGGCAGAACCGGGCGCCCGAGAGCCTCTTCCCACTGGCCGCGCAGGCGTGTGATGCCGCGTTTGCCCAGCACCGCCTGACAGGCGTGGTTGCCCATCAGCACCAGCACATCCGGCGCCACCAATTCGACATGGCGCTGTACGAAGGGCATCAGCATCGCCACCTCGTCCGGATTCGGATCGCGGTTCTGCGGCGGTCGCCAGGGCAGTACGTTGGTGATGTACAGAGCGTCCTTCGACAGGGTCGCTGCGCGGCCCATGCCGATCGCGTCGAACATCCTGTCCAGAAGCTGCCCGGCGCGACCGACGAAGGGCTTGCCCTCGCGGTCCTCGTCGCGGCCCGGCGCCTCGCCGATCACCATGACGCGGGCGGCCGGGTTGCCGTCGGCGAAAACCAGATTGCGCGCGCCCTTCTTCAGCTCACAGCCCTCGAAGGCGCCCAGGGCGGCGCGCAGCCCGTCCAGGTCGGGCGCCCCCGCCGCCATCTGCTTGGCCAGCGCGACGTGATCGACCCTGGGCTCCTCGATCTTCCCGGGCATGACCGGCCGGGCCGGCTTCTGCGGCACGGCGGCCGGTTTCGGCGCAGGTGGTTCAACGGCAAAACGGTCCACCGGCGCCTCGCCGATGAACTCGCTCACGCCCATTTCGAGCTGCCACTCAAGAGCGGCTCGGGCGACGTGCCAATCCAATGCGCTGTCCTTTGCCGATTCCATGCGCCCAATCTACGGGCGCGGGCGGCAAGGCGCAAACGCTGCGCGCCAGCCTATGGACGAAGCCCCGCGCGCGGCCTATACCCGGGCCAAGACCCATCCGGAGGCTCCCATGACATTCCGCCAGCGCCATCTTCTGGGCATCGAACCCCTGCACCCGACCGAGATCACCAGCGTTCTGGACCTGGCCGACCGCTATGTCGGCCTGAACCGGCAGACGGTTAAGCGATCGAAGGCGCTGAAGGGGCTTACGCAGATCAACATGTTCTTCGAGAACTCGACCCGCACCCAGGCGAGTTTCGAGATTGCCGGCAAGCGGCTGGGTGCGGATGTGATGAACATGGCGATGCAGGCATCGTCGATCAAAAAGGGCGAGACGCTGATCGACACGGCGCTGACGCTGAATGCGATGCACCCGGACCTGCTGGTCGTGCGCCACCCCCATTCCGGCGCGGTGAACCTGCTGGCCGAGAAGGTGAATTGCGCCGTACTGAACGCCGGAGACGGCAAGCATGAACACCCGACCCAGGCGCTGCTGGACGCGCTGACGATCCGGCGCGAGAAAGGCCGCCTGCACCGGCTGACCATCGCCATCTGCGGTGATATTGCCCACAGCCGAGTCGCCCGGTCGAACCTGATCCTTCTGGGCAAGATGGAAAACCGCGTGCGCCTGGTTGGTCCACCCACGCTGATGCCCAGCCAGATCGACCAATTCGGGGTCGAGGTCTATCATGACATGGAAGAGGGGCTGAAAGACGCGGACGTGGTCATGATGCTGCGCCTTCAGCGCGAGCGCATGGACGGTGGCTTCATCCCGTCCGAACGCGAATACTATCACCGCTACGGGCTCGATGCCGCCAAGCTGGCCCATGCCAAGGACGATGCCATCGTCATGCACCCGGGCCCGATGAACCGGGGTGTCGAGATCGACGGCACCATCGCCGATGACATCAACCGCTCGGTGATCCAGGAACAGGTTGAAATGGGCGTTGCCGTCCGCATGGCCGCGATGGACCTTCTGGCCCGCAACCTGCGCGAGGCGGCGGGGTCGGAAAGCGTGATGGTGTAAGGGCGGCGCTCCGGGTCCGAAGGCGGCGGTTTCCATCCCTCCATTGCGCCCGACCCGAGCACCACGAGACTGTCACGCCCGATCATCCTTCGGAGACCCCATGACCACATGGGTTACAAGCTGGCGCACCTGCGGCAGGGTGCCAAGCTTGTCGGTGTGAAAGCGCTTGTAGGCGATCAGGTCCGCGGCCTCGACCCGCAGAAGGTATTCGACGGTGCCGGTGATATTGTGGCACTCGCGCACCTCGTCATAGATCGCGACAGCGCGCTCGAAGGACTCCTGTCCCTGTTTGGTGTGATCGTTCAGCCCGACGGTGACATAGGCGGTAAAGCCGATGCCCATCGCCTCGGGGCTCAATGTGGCACGGTAGCCGGTGATCACGCCCTTGCGCTCCAACTCCTGCACCCGGCGCAGGCAGGCAGAGGGGGAAAGGCCCACACGCTCGGCCAGTTCGGTGTTTGGCAGGCGGGCATTGCGGGTGAACTCCTGCAATATTCGGCGATTCAGGTCATCCATCTTCATCATTCATTGCACATTTAGCTTTCATTCACCACATATTGCAGCCCTGTTGCGCGAAATCTGCGCAATGATTGCGAACATGTCAATCGAGCTGATCCTTGCCCTGTGCACCTTCGCCTTCGTCTCGTCGATCACGCCGGGGCCGAACAACCTCATGCTGATGGCCTCGGGCGCCAATTTCGGCTTTCGCCGGACGGTGCCGCATATGCTGGGGGTCGGGATCGGCTTCACGGTGATGGTGCTGCTGGTGGGCGCCGGGCTGATGCAGGTCTTCGACCGCTGGCCGGTGGCGCATGAAGTGTTGAAATGGGCCTCGCTGGCCTACCTGTGCTGGCTGGCCTGGAAGATCGCCCGGGCAGGTGAGCCGGGGCGCGGGGACAGTGGAGCGCGGCCGATTACCTTTCTGCAGGCGGCGGCGTTTCAGTGGGTCAACCCGAAGGCCTGGATCATGGCGCTGACCGCGATCACCGCCTATGCACCGGATCGCAGTCTCTGGGCGGTGGGGGTGGTGGCGCTGATTTTCGGGCTGATCAACCTGCCCTGCGTGTCGAGCTGGACCGTGCTGGGGCGCGAGATCAAACGGGTGCTGACCAACCGGCGGCGGCTGACCCTGTTCAACTGGACCATGGCGGGGCTGCTGGTGGCCTCGATTCTGCCGGTGCTCTTCGCCTGAGCGGTAAGGCGCGCGCTCACCGTCATTGCCTTTGGTTGGGCGTGACTGGGGGGCCAGCCCCCCAGACCCCCCGGGATATTTCCGGAAAGATGAAAGGAGGCTTGCCCACCCCGAGCGGCGGGACGGGCGAGTGTGACAGGGCGGCAGCCGGTCTGGGGCGGATTGATGATGACCCGGGCCGAACGGCGCGCTATCCATGGGCCATGACCAATGACCAGATCATTCTTTTCAGCCTGTTCGGGACCGTGTTCGGTCTGCTCCTTTGGGGAAAATTCCGCTACGATCTCGTCGCCTTTGCCGCGCTCATGCTGGCGGTGGTCCTGGGTGTGGTGGATGCGAAACACGCGTTCGACGGGTTCGGCCATCCGGCAACCCTGGTGGTGGCCCTGGTACTGGTGGTTTCGGCCGGGCTGGTCAGGTCCGGCGCGGTGTTCCTGATCACGCGCACGCTTGTGGATGCCACCCGCAGCCTCGGTGCGCATATCGCGATCATGGGGGCGATCGGCGGAGTTCTGTCCGCCTTCATGAACAACGTGGCCGCACTGGCGCTGCTCATGCCCGTCGACATGCAGACTGCCCGCAAGGCTGGCCGGGCAACGGGTCTGAGCCTGATGCCGCTCTCCTTCGCCACCATCCTGGGCGGCATGGTCACGCTGATCGGCACGCCGCCCAACATCATTATTGCCTCGATCCGCGGCGATGCCCTGGGCGAACCGTTTCGCATGTTCGACTTCGCCCCCGTGGGCGGGGTGACGGCGATTGTCGGACTCGCCTTCGTGGCGCTGATCGGCTGGCGCCTGATCCCGCAACCGGAGGAGACCGGGAATGGCGGCGACCCGATGGGCGATCATGGCCAGTATATCGCCGAGCTCACGGTGCCCGCAGGTTCGAAGCTGATCGGCAAACGCGTGATGCACCTGGACGAGGACGCCGCGCGGAACGATGTGGCGATCCTGGGCGTGGTGCGCGGGGGCAAGCGGCGTTATGGCACCCAGCGCTACACCGAGATTCGTGAACATGATGCGCTGGTGCTGGAAGCCCGGCCCGAGGCGCTTGATGAATTTCGCGTCGCCCTGTCTTTGGATTTCGCAGAAGCGGGCCGACAGGAAAAGCTGACCGCCGAGGGGGCGGGCCTGTCGAAGATCGAGGTCGTGGTTCCCGAAACCGCCCGCATCAATGGCAAGACGGCACAGGCAATCGGGCTGAACTGGCGGCAGCGGTCCGTGCTGATGGGGATTTCACGCGGCGGCAAGCGGATCACGAAACAGGTACGCAAGACGGTGGTGTGGCCGGGGGACATCCTTCTTCTTCTGGTGCCTGCCGGGGCCGAGCCGGATGTGACCGAGTGGTTGGGCTGCCTGCCCCTGGCGGAGCGTGGCCTGTCGGTGACTCAGGACCGGAAGGTCTGGTGGGCGATCGGCATGTTTGCTGCCGCCGTGGCCGCGGCCAGCTTCGGGCTGGTCTATCTGCCGGTGGCGCTCGGGCTGGTCGTGGTCGGCTTTGTGCTGACCCGGATCGTTCCCCTGTCCGAGCTGTATACCCACATCGAATGGCCCGTCGTGGTGCTGTTGGGCAGCATGATCCCCCTGGGCGCCGCGCTTGAGACCTCGGGGGGCACGGAACTGATCGCCGGGGCCCTCGTGGGTGTCACCGAAGGCCTGCCCGCCTGGGCGGTGCTGACGGTTCTGATGATCGTCACCATGACCCTGTCGGACGTTCTGAACAACACCGCCACCACCATTGTCGCGGCTCCCGTCGGCATCCAGATGGCGCAGGCGCTGGACAGGAACCCGGACCCGTTCCTGATGGCAGTGGCCGTGGCCGCCTCCTGCGCCTTCCTCACCCCGATCGGGCATAAGAACAATACGCTGATCCTGGGGCCGGGCGGCTATCGCTTCGGCGATTACTGGCGCATGGGACTGCCGCTGGAGGTCCTGGTTGTCGCGGTGTCGATCCCGGCCATCCTGACCTTCTGGCCGCTCTGAAACGTTACAGTGGCAAAGGGTACGCGGCCAGCCAGCGGGCCGCTTCATCACTGAGGATGGTCCGCCAGTTGTCCCGGGTCAGACCCGCCCAGTGGCCCTGTGTGCCGGAGGTCTCGACCTCGCGGATGGCGTGTTTCAGCCGATAGAACCGGTGAAGATCCGGTGTCTGGTGGTCGAACCAGAGGCGCGAAACCTTCTTGAGCGCGGTGAAGTCATCGCCGCCTGCCGCCAGAATGTCACGCAGGTGAAGCGCCGCAAGCCATCGCGTTGCGGTGGCTTCGTCCGCAGGTCTGGCCAGGGACAATTCTGCTGCCACCCGATCGACCAGGCTGTTCAGTTCGCCCCAGTGCACCTCGGGTGTCTGGGCGGTCAGGACGAATACCGCATCCGAAGTCAGCCCCTCGTCGATCAGCGCCCAGCCCCAGGCTATTGCCTGACGGGCCATCTGGAGGTTCAGGCGCCGGTGGGCCAGCACCTCGATCGTTTGCCGTTTGAGTCCGGGACTCACAGCGGCCAAATGAAGGGAATGAGGGCCGAAGCCAAGAGCCCGACCGACAGGTTCAGGGGAATGCCCACCTTCATGAAATCGGTAAAGCGATATCCGCCGGGACCATAGACCAGCATATTGGTCTGATACCCGATCGGAGTAGCGAAGCTGGCCGACGCGGCGACCATCACGGCCACCACAAGGGGTCGCGCGTCGATGCCCAGAGCACCGGCCAGGCCGATCGCGATGGGGGTCACGACAACGGCCACGGCGTTGTTCGAGACAAGCTCGGTCAGAACCGAGGTCAACAGGTAGATCGCCCAGACGATCAGGAAGGGTGGCAAATTGCCCAACACCGGTGCCAGCCCCTCGGCAATCAGCTTGACCGCGCCCGACGCCTCCAGCGCCGCGCCGATGGCGAGCATGGCAAAGATCAGCGCCAGCAGGCGACCGTCGACAAAACCGAACGCTTCATCCGCGTCTATACAGCGCGTGACCAACACGCCGGCCACAGCCAGGATCGCGAGGTAGAAGATCGGTGCAACACCGAAACCGGCCAGGGCGACGATCCCCACAAGCGCGGCAATGGCAAGCGGTGCATGGCTGCGGCGAAACTCGCGGGCCGAGGGTTTCGACACGTCCACCAGCTCCATGTCGCTGGCCAGACGCTGGATATCCTCCGGCGCACCTTCAAGCAGCAGCGTATCCCCCACCCGCACCACAAGGTCGTCAAGCTGCCGCCCGATATTCTGGTTCTTGCGGTGCACCGCCAGCGGGTAGACACCGTAGCGGCGGCGCAGACGCAGCTGGCCCAGCGACTTGCCGACCATCTTGCAGCCCGGCGAGATCAGGGTCTCGACCGTTGTGGTCTCGACCGCGCTCACCTGATCGACCCGTTTGAGGCTCTTGTTGCGCTGCAGGCTCAGAATTTCGGTCATGGCGGTGCGCAGGACCACACGGTCTCCGACCTGCAACTCGACACCTTTCAGATCGCGGCGCAGCGACATGTCGCCGCGAATGACATCGACCAGCCGCACGCCTTCGCGCTTGAACAGCTGAACGCCCGTGACCTCGCGACCGACCAGGTTGCTTTCCGGGGGGATGACCGCCTCGGTGAAGAATTTCTTGCGGCTTCGGTCGGAAAGCAGCGTCGCCATGCTGTCACGCTCCGGCAGCAGACGCGGACCGATGAAATAAAGGTAGAGCATGCCCCAGGCGACCAGGACCAGACCCAGGGGCGTGACCTCGAAGATCGAGAAGGGCTTCATGTCATGGGCGCGGGCGACACCGTCGACCAGCAGGTTTGTCGAAGTACCGATCAGGGTCAGCGTCCCTCCCAAAATGGCGGCATAGCTGAGCGGGATCAGCAGTTTCGACGCCGAGGTGCCCAGCTTGCGCGCCAGCTGCACGAAGACCGGGATCATCACCACCACGACCGGCGTGTTAGACACCACCGCCGAACTGACGATGACGAAGGCCATCAACGTGCCGACCGCCACCATCGGGCGCACCGCCGCCTGGGCCTCGGCTTTCTGGGTGAACCAATCCAATGCGCCGGTGCGCACCAATGCCCCCATGACAATGAACATCGCGGCAATGGTCCAGGGTGCGGGATTGGACAATACCATCAGCGCATCGTCATAGGGCAGCACACCCGAGACCAGCATCAGGGCCACCCCGGCTATCGCCACGACTTCGGTCGGAAAGGTTTCGCGAAGAAACAGGACGAACATGATGCCGACCACGGTCAGCGCCAGGATGGCCTGTCCGGTCTGGCTCAGCTCGATAATGCCCATGGATGGCTCCCTGCCCTTGTTTTCAGGGAACTTACGCGCGCGCGGGCGCCTCGGGCAAGCGGCTTTCGCGCGGTTGCACAAGGAAAAGCCCCAGCATCATCAACCCAAGCGCAGCCCAGACCCAACCGGAGTAGTTTTCGCCCAGCAACGCCATGGCCCAGAGCACACCGAAGCCCGTCACCAGGTAACTCACCTGGGCCGCGAAACTGGGCCCGGCGCGTCCAACCAACCAGACATAGCCCGAATAGACCAGCGCGTGGATGGTTGAGCTGCCGATCAACGCCCAGTCGGCACCGTTCCAGGGCAGGGTCGGGTCGATGAAGGCGCCGGTGCCCAGCGCCAGCGGAAGGGACAGGCAGGCGCCCAGGACCGAAGCCCCGAACAGCGCCTGGATCGGATCGAGCCCCGCCGTGCCCCATTTCGCGACCACGTTGCCCTCGATCCCATAAAGCAGCGGCGCGATCAGCGCGACCGGCACCCAGAGCGCAACACCGGGTGGCAGTGACGTTTCGGGCGCGACCAGAAGCGCAACCCCGGCCAGCCCGACGCCAAGCCCGGCCAGGCGCATCAGGCGGAAGCTTTCGTTGCGCAGGAGCAGTGCGATGGGGAAGGCGAACATGGGCACGGCGGCGATGGTGATCGCCTGCACACCCGCAGGCAGGCGTTCGAGCGCAGTGTAGCCCGCTGCATTGGGCAAAACCGTGCCGGTGAGCGCGATGAAGAGGTAGAATGCGATCTGGCGGCGCCCCAGCCCCGGCCGCTTGCCACGCAAATAGGTCAGCGCTCCCAGCACCAGGGCGCTGATTACCATCTGCCAGAAGATCATGCCGAAATGGCGGTGTCCGCCCTCGATGGCAATCTTCGCCAGCACCCCGGTCAGCCCCCAGCCTGCACCCAGCAGGACCAGGAACCCGACCAGCCCCGCCCGGCCTTTCACGGGCGCGCGTCCTTGAGCCGCCCCCCGTTGCGCACCATCTCGACCCGGGTGGCGAGGCCGGTGCGATCGTCTGTCTCGACATAGAGACCGGACAGGGTCCCCTCGCCATTCGCGGGTGTGAAGCGCCCCTTGGCCATGCCGGTGACGAAACGGCGCATGGGCTCCTCGGCCTCCATGCCGATCACCGAGTTGTAATCCCCGCACATGCCCGCATCGGTCAGATAGGCGGTGCCCTTGCCAAGGATCATCGCGTCACTGGTGGGCACATGGGTATGGGTGCCGACCACCATGGAGGCACGGCCGTCACACCAGCGGCCCAGGGCCATTTTCTCGGACGTCGCTTCGCAATGCACATCGACCAGAATCGCCTGGGCATTGCCCCCAAGGGGGTTGGCGCGCAGCACCTGATCCACGGCGGAAAACGGATCGTCAAACGCGCGTTTCATGAACACATTGCCCAAGACCTGAGTGACCAGAATCTGCCGCCCGCGCGCATCCTTGAAGATGCGCGCACCGGAGCCCGGCGCGCCCTTGGCAAAGTTGAGCGGGCGGATGATCCGTTTCTCCTGCTCGCAGAAGGTCAGCATCTCGCGCTGGTCAAAGGCGTGGTCGCCCAAGGTGATCACGTCGGCCCCGGCCTCGAGGATCGCCTTTGCATGGGCTGCGGTCAGCCCGGCGCCCGAGGTCGCATTTTCCGCATTCACCACGACGAAATCCAGCCGCCACTCCTCGCGCAGCGTTTTCAATCGTTCGGAAACGGCCCGCCGTCCGGCGCGGCCCATGACATCACCAAGAAAGAGTATTTTCATGGCACCAGCCCTAGGCCGAGATGCGGGCGAGGGCAAGAGGGGGCGCGGATCGCGCTCCGATCGTAATCAGGATATCTGGATTTTCGTCCATGGCGTCCCATGCGCGCGCAAAACCTCAGAAATAGGTCACGCCCCGTTCGGTCACGATCCCGTCCAGCGGCTGGTCGGTCGGTTCGATCGGCAGCCCCTCGGCTTCCTGCGCGGCATAGGCATAGCCGAGGGCCGGTGTTGCGCGTTTGGCGCGCAGCCCCTCCAGGGTCCGGTCGTAAAAACCGCCGCCATAGCCCAGCCGGTTGCCCCGGGAGTCAAAAGCCACCAGCGGCACCACCACGACCTCCGGGTCCAGATATTCCTTCACCGCGGGCACTTGCGCGCCAAAGGCCCCCTCGACCATTTCACAGTCCGGGGTCCACCTGGCAAATTTCAGCGGCATTCCCCTAGCTTCAATCACCGGGATGACGATGCTGGACCACGCGGATAGCGCCGCCATGGCGGGCAGTGGCGTGATTTCCGTACGGATCGGCATATAGCCCGCGATCACCTTGCCCTTGAAGGGCATCAGCGCCTCGATCAGATGGGCCACTCCCGCCTGGGCGGCGGCAGGGGAATGGGCCGCCTTGCGGCGAGCGAAAGCGGCCTTGCGGGCCGCGACCTTGACAGCGGCCAGATCGGATTGCAGGTCGGTCATTTCAGCCCTCACAACAGCATGATGGCGGCCAGGCCAAGGAAGGCAAAGAAGCCCACAACATCCGTCACCGTGGTGACAAACGCCCCCGAGGCCAGCGCCGGGTCGATATCCAGACGTTCCAATACGACGGGTATCACCACCCCGGCGAGCCCGGCCACGACCAGATTGATCACCATCGCGACACCGATGACCACACCCAATAGCGGCGTACCGAACCACAGTACGCCGACCACTCCCATGACAACCGCAAAGATTGCGCCATTGACCACGCCCACCAGCACCTCACGCCGGATCACCCGCCAGAGGTTGGCGGAGGTCAGGTCTTTCGTGGCCAGGGCGCGCACGGCGACGGTCAGGCTCTGCGTGCCCGCATTTCCGCCCATCGACGCCACGATCGGCATCAACACGGCAAGGGCCACGAATTGCGCGATCACCGCTTCGAACTGGGCAATGACAAGCGAGGCCAGGATCGACGTGACCAGGTTCACGGCAAGCCAGGGAAAGCGGCGCCGGGTGGTGCTGATCACGCGGTCGGCAAGCGAGCTTTCCTCGCCCACACCGGCCAGGCGCAGGATGTCTTCCTCGTGCTCCTCGTCCAAGATCGCCATGGCGTCGTCGATGGTGATCACACCGACCAGCCGGTCGTTTCCGTCCACTACCGGGGCCGAGATCAGGTGGTACTGGTTGAACGCATAAGCGACCTCGCCCTCGTCCTGAAGCACGGGGATGGTGCGAAAGCTTTCCTCGGTGATTTCCTTGAGCTTGACCTCACGCGGGCTGCCCATGATCCGCCCGAGTGTCACATAGCCGGTCGGGCGCATGCGCGGGTCGATCAGGATCACATGGTAAAACTGTTCCGGCAGGTCATCCTCGGACCGCATGTAGTCGATCGCCTGACCCACGTCCCAGTGTTCGGGCGCCATCACCAGCTCGCGCTGCATCAGGCGGCCGGCGGAGTCCTCGGGATAGGCAAGCGACTGTTCGACCACCACCCGGTCGTCATCATCCAACGCGTCCAGAACGGCCTCGGTCTGCGGCTCGTCAAGGTCCTCGATCAGGTCGACGACATCGTCGGTTTCCAGGTCGCGCACGGCCTCGGCCAGGACTTCGGGCGCCATATGGGCGACGATGTCCTCGCGAATGCTCTCATCCAGCTCCGACAGAACCTCGCCATCCAGCTCGATTCCATAGAGGTGGACCAGATCGGTACGAAGGCGCGGATCGAGCTGTTCGAGGAGGTCGGCGATGTCGGCGGGGTGCAACGGGTCCAGAACCCGTGCCAGGGCCTCGGCGTCCTGCGCTTTCAGGGCGGACAGAACCGGGCCGAACACCTCGTGGTCGAGCTCGTAGTCGCCTTCCTCAAGGAGGTCGTCGGTCATGTTTTCATCAATCATGGCGCCCTCCTATTGGTTGGGCCGGACCATAGGGCAGGCGTCGCCAGATTGGAACCGGTCAAAGATATTGCGCGGTGGATTTTAGACCCCTAGGCTGGGCGACGGTTTGACTGAAAGACGCAACATGAAGCTGATCCTGGGCCAGGTGCTGACATTCGCGGGGAATCCGTTCCACGCGCCCATCGACGAGGTGGTGTGCCATGAGCAGCGCGGCGCCGTGGCCGTGGAGGCGGGCAGGATCGTCGAGGTCGGACCAGCCGACACCCTGCGCAGGGCCCATCCGCAGGCCGAAGTCACCGACTATGGCGCCGCCCTGATCAGCGCGGGGTTCATCGACACCCATGTGCATTACCCGCAGACCGCGGTCATCGCGAGCTGGGGCAAACGGCTGATCGACTGGCTGAACACCTATACCTTTCCCGAGGAAACGCGTTTTGCCGATCCCGCCCATGCCACCGAGATCGCCGCGACCTATTTCGACCTGGTGACGGCCAACGGCACCACCACCACGGTCAGCTACTGCACCATCCATCCTGATAGCGTTGACGCATATTTCACCGAAGCCGCGCGACGCGGCCTGCGCGTACTTGGCGGCAAGACCTGCATGGACCGAAACGCGCCGGACGGGCTGCGCGACTCGGCGCAGTCGGCCTATGACGACAGCAAGCGGCTCTTGGAACATTGGCATGGACGCGGCCGGGCCTCCTACGTGATCACCCCGCGTTTTGCGCCCACGTCGACGCCGGAACAGCTCTCTGCGCTCGGTGCGCTGTGGCGCGAACACCCGGAGTGCCTGATGCAGACCCATATCAGCGAGCAGCACGAGGAAATCGCCTGGGTCGCCGATCTGTTTCCGAGGGCGCGCGATTATCTGGATGTCTACGAGGACTTCGGCCTTGTTGGCCCCGGTGCGCTGATGGGTCACGCCATTCACCTGACAGAGCGCGAGCGCGCACGGCTCAAGGAACTGGACGCCAGCCTGATCCACTGCCCGACCTCGAACACTTTCATCGGTTCGGGCCTGTTCGACATGGAGGGGCTGATGGCCGAGGGTCAGCGCATCGGCCTTGCCACCGACACCGGCGGCGGATCGAGCTTTTCCATGCTGCGCACCATGGCCGCCGCCTATGAGGTCGCCCACCTGCGCGGCGCCTCGCTGCACCCGGCACAGCTGTGGTGGCTGGCGACGGCGGGGTCGGCCCGGGCGATTCGGATGGAGGACAGGATCGGCACGCTCGCCCCCGGCATGGAGGCGGACCTCGTGGTGATCGACCTTGCCTCCACCCCCGCCATAGCCCAACGCGCCGCGCGCGCCGAAACCCTGTGGGAGGCGCTCTTTCCCACCATCATGATGGGGGATGACCGGGCAGTGCGGGCCGTCTGGGCGAACGGGGAAATGCTGATCGGCTGACCTCCCCCCCGCGACGGCGAGTCTGGACGGGATAGCACGTTGCTCCCGGCTACGGCCCCGTGCTCTTGAACGGGTTGCCTGTATCCCCGAAGCGACTATCATGCGGCTTTTCCTGCACAGGTTTCCCAATGCCCACCCTGCCCGACCATGCCCTGCACACCGACGAGATCCTGCTCTGGACAGGCCAGGTCGACATGTCCCTGCTGATCCGCCGCCAGCTGCGCCGCGTTGTCTGGGGCGCGGCTCTGGCCGCCGTGCTGGCCGCGGTGATCCTGCTCTTCACCCGTCAGCCCGGGCTGATCCTGGTGCCGATCCTGATCGTGCCCAGTCAGCTCGTGGCGCAAGGCATCGCCCGGCGGGCGCGGGAACGGGATATCTATCTTCTCACCGACCGGCGCGTCGGCATCTGGGCGCCGCCAACGGGACCGGCCGCTCGGATTGCCGGGATGGAAGATGTGGCGGCAGGCAGCCTGACCCTGCCGCTCGAGGCGCTCGACCGGGTCGACGTCGCCCCGCATGCGCTCACGCTGCAACCAACACCCGGACAGGGCCATGCCCCGATCCACCTGACCGACCTGGCCGAACCCGAGGCACTGGCCGCCAGGATCGACCGGGTCCTCGCCACCTGACCCTGCGACCCGAGGCCACAAGCCCGGCAGGGGGTTTGATCTCTGCGCCGCTTTCGCCTATCCCGGAACGGATGACAAACGAGGCCAAACCATGACAGACACCCCTACCCTGGAACCGGGCGAAAGGCTGCTTGCCTCCTTCAGTGGAAATCGCACGACCTATATCAAGGAACATGTGATGCTGGCGGCGCTGGGATCCTTCCTGATGGCGGGCGTGCTGTTCTACATGGGCAACCCGCATGCATGGACCGGCGTGGTGGGCGCGGTTGGGGCAATTCTCGTGCGCGGGCTCTACGTGGCCAGAGAGCAGCTGGGTTTTACCTGGCACCTGACCGACCGCCGCCTGATCGGCCCGGGGGAAAGATCCATCAGCCTGACGAATGTCGACAAGGTGAACACGATCTTCTCGGCAGCCCAGGTAGTCACCCGCACCGGCGACAAATACCTGCTGAAATACCAGGAAGACACCGCCCGCACCAAGGCCGAGATCGAACAGGCCGCGGCAGCCGCATAAAGCCGGGCCTACCCGTCTGCCGCCCGCGCTAGGGAAGGGACGGGCTGCGCCATTGCCCTTCCCGCCCGCCGCGATCCATGGCAAACAGGCGCCGGGCGGCTGTGCCCCGCCGGAGCTCAAGGACACGACGATGATCACCACATTCACCAATGCCCGCCTGATCAACCCCGAAACCGGAACGGACGAGATCGGCAGCCTGACCATCGACGGCGGGGTGATCACCGCGCTGAACGGGTCGGAGGCGGGCCAGGTGATCGACTGTGGTGGAAAGTGCCTCGCACCGGGCATTGTCGATCTGGGCGTCAAGATCGGCGAACCGGGTGAGCGTCACAAGGAAAGCTTCCGCACGGCAGGCGCGGCGGCAGCGGCGGGCGGAGTCACCACCATGGTCATCCGCCCCGACACCACCCCCGCCGTTGACACGCCTGAAACGCTTGAATTCGTCACCCGCAGGGCCGGACGGACCGCGCCGGTGAACGTGCACTCCATGGCGGCGCTTACCAAGGGGCGCGAGGGGCGCGAGATGGTCGAGGTCGGCTTCCTCAGGGACGCCGGCGCCGTGGCGTTTACCGATTGCGACCATGTGGTCGAAAACCCCAAGACCTTCGCCCGCGCCATGACTTACGCGAAATCGCTGGGCGCGCTGGTCATTGCCCACCCGCAGGATCCGACCCTGTCCAAGGGGGCGGCCGTGACCTCGGGCAAGTTCGCCTCTCTGCGCGGGCTGCCTGCCGTGTCCCCCATGGCCGAGCGCATGGGGCTGGAGCGTGACATGGCGCTGGTCGAGATGACCGGCGTGGCCTATCATGCGGACAGCCTGTCCACCGCCACGGCACTGCCGGTGCTGGCGCGCGCCAAGGACGCCGGGCTCGATGTGACCGCCGGGGTCAACATCCACCACCTGACGCTGAACGAACTGGACGTGGGCGACTACCGCACCTTCTTCAAGCTCAAACCACCCCTGCGCAGCGAGGATGATCGACTGGCCATGGTCGCCGCCGTGGCCGATGGTCTCATCGACGTGATCTCGTCCATGCACACGCCGCAGGACGAGGAAAGCAAGCGCCTGCCCTTCGAAGAGGCCGCCTCCGGCGCCGTGGCGCTGGAAACCCTGCTGCCCGCCGCCATGCGCCTTGTCCATGCAGAACTGATCGACCTGCCGACGCTCTGGCGCGCCATGTCGGCGAACCCGGCCAGGCGCCTCGGCCTGCCCGGTGGCCGTCTGGCCGAGGGTGCCCCCGCCGACCTGGTTCTGTTCGACCCCGACGCGCCCTTCGTGCTGGACAGGTTCGCGCTGCAATCGAAATCCAAGAACACCCCCTTTGACGGCGCCCGCATGGAGGGCAGGGTGCTGGGCACCTGGGTCGCGGGCACGCGGGTTCACGGATAGGCAACCCCTTCTCTTTATCTTGCTGAAAATATCCCGGGGGACTGCGCGGCACGCGCAGGGGGGCAGCGCCCCCACCGCGCTTTCGCACTGCAAAAGCGCCTCGCCCTTACCCGGGCGGATTCCCCCAACCGAAGGAGGGTCCGAAAGCCCCGACAACGGGCCGGAGCCCTCAGCCCGCGCGTCCGCGCCCCCTTGACCTCCCCCGGCAACCGGCCCATTCCTGTGCGCGAGCAAAAGGACGCCCGCCATGCCCGAGATCACCTCTGCCCTGCCCGTGCTGGCCGCCATCAGTCTTGTCGGCTACCTGCTGGGCTCGATCCCCTTTGGCATTGTCATGGCGCGTGTTTTCGGACTGGGCGACCTGCGCCAGATCGGCTCGGGCAATATCGGCGCAACAAACGTTCTGCGGACCGGGAACAAGCTGGCAGCCTTCCTGACCCTTGTTTGTGACGCGGGCAAGGCAGGGGCCGCGGTTCTGATCGCACGGGCGCTCGTGGGTGAGGATGCGGCCCAGCTCGCCGGTTTCACCGCCTTCCTCGGTCATTGCTTCCCGGTGTTCCTGGGGTTCAGGGGCGGCAAGGGGGTGGCGACCTGGCTGGGTACGCTTCTGGCCCTGGCCTGGCCGGTGGGCCTGGCAGCCTGCGCCACCTGGCTGGCCAGCGCCGCCCTGTTCCGAATTTCCTCGCTGGCAGCGCTGATTGCCGCCGTCCTGACCCCGCTCTGGGCTGCAGTACTGGGCACGCCGCAAGCCATTCTGCTCAGCTTTGCGCTGGCCGCTCTGATCCTGATCCGGCACAAGGCCAACATCCTGCGCATCCTGGCCGGAGAAGAGCCACGCATCGGCCGCAAGTAGTCCCCGGCTTCGCCCCTTCCGCGGTAGACCCTGCACCTGCTCAGATCAGGGCGCGCACCTTTTCAAGCAATGCCGCATTCACGGCCACACCCTCCCTGGCCGCGCGGATGCGGCAGGACTGGCGGCCGTCGCCAGGCAGCCGCGCGCCATCCTGGCCCCGGATCGACGCGATCAGGTCGGCCAGTTTTTCGGCAAACACCCCACCCGAGGTCGCGCCGGGGTCGATGGCTATGAAGAACTGGCCGGTTTTCGGCGGCCCCCCGGCGGTTCCCGAAAACGGGCTTGCCACCGCGCCCAGCGTGGCGCCGGTCATGGCGGCGGCCATCAGCTCGACCGTCAGCGCGATGCCCACACCCTTGTAGCCGCCCGAGGGCACCATGGAGCCCTTCAGCCCGGCGTCGGGATCGGTGGTTGGCTGGCCCTGGGCGTCCAGCACCCAGCCTTCCGGCACCGGCCTGCCCTCACGGGCGTGTTTCATCACCTCGCTCTTGGCGATGGTGCTGGCGGATTGGTCGATCAGCAGCGCGGCGGCACCCTCCGGCCCGGGTGCCGCGATCGAGAACGGGTTGGTGCCAACCACCGGCCTGGCCCCGCCCGAAGGCGCGATCGAGGCGGGCGCATTGGTAAAGCCCAGCCCCAACAGCCCCGCCTGAGCCAGGCGCTGGGTGTGCACGCCCAGAACGCCGCAGTTGTAGGAATTGTTCACCGCCAGCACAGCGACACCCATTTCCTTGGCCAGAGGGATCAGTTTTTCAAAGCCCAGGTCGATCGCACTGTGGGCAAAACCGGTGGCCGCATCCACGGTCACAGCCGCCGGGCGGGGTTGATCCAGCACCGGCACCGCCTGCCCGTCCACCTTGCCACAGTCGACATGTTGGGCGTAGATCGGGATATAGGCCAGCCCGTGGGAAGCGACGCCATCGGCCTCGGTCATCGCCGTGGCCACGGCCAGCGGGCGGGCGTTGGCCTCGGACGTGCCTGCTTTCACAAGGGCTCGGAAGGCCAGATCTTCGATCTCGGCGAGGGAGAGGATTTCGGTCGCGGTCATGTCGCTCTTTCTTGTTGTTTCAGCACGGGATGAGCCCGGGGTCAGTCTTTTCTGTCAGTCGTTGTCGCTCAGCCCGGCACCGGCACCCAGGAGGCGGCTTTCCTCGGTGGCAGGGGCAAAGGTCCGGTGGGCGAAACCTCCCAGCGTGTCCCAACTGTCCTCGCACACCTCGGCGCGCGTCACCGGTTCACGGCGCCCGGTCATTTCCGCGGGTGCCGAAAAGACCAGCCGGTCCACCTGGGCAGTGCGCAGCGCGTCGGCCTCCCCTTGAACGCAGAGCTGTCGGCCATCGGTCGCCAGACGCGCGCCCTGCCATTCGGCAGCCACCGGCACCCCCAGCCGCAGCGCCGCCCCGCCCATGAAAGGCACGGCCAGAAGCGGCAGGCTGACGTTTTCCATGGTGATCGTGCCACGCTCCAGAAGGCGCACGGCACAGTCGCTCAGCGAGGCCCCGGCGATCAGCGGGCTCATCCGCCGGGCGGGCGCATGCCAAACTTCGGCGCGCAGCGATACGGGCGAGACATCGACAGGCGGGATGCGGTCGTTGAGCGTCAGGAGTTCGGCCAGCATCTCGGTCCCCGGAAAACCGAAGGCGGACAGCCAGCGTGTGCCCTTGGCAGCCTCCTCGGCCAAGCCCCAGGACAGTCCAGCCCCCCGGGCGGCGCGTTTGCTCATGGCTTCGATTTCATTCAGCGAATGGCTCATGCTCCGGTCTCCTCAAGCACGGTTTCCTGATCGGGAAAGACCCAGAAATCGGCATTCTCGACGGTCAGTTCGGTTGGCAGCGGGGCGTTTCCATACATGCAGATGCGCACCCAGCGGTCCGACCGAGGGTCGAACTGCGTGGCACCGAAAAAGGCCAGCTTGCAGCGCAGCATGTCGATCGGCAGAACCCGGTCCGAGATCGTATTGTCGCGGATCTCGGCGTAAGGGGCGCGGCCCACGATCTGGGCGCGGCGCAGAACATGGCGGTGTTCGGGGTGGCGCAGCAGGAACTCGGCCACCTGTGCCTCGTCCGGCCAGTGGGCCAGCGCCTGGTATAGCTGCGCAGCATCACGACCCGGCGCCAGGGGCTGTTCATATTCCTCGATCGGCTCTTCGAACCGTTCGCCCAGGCGCGGTTCAAGCTTCTCTTCCGAGACATACCAGGCGCGGGCGCGGTTCTCGGGCGCCTGCCAGTCGATGTCGATGGCCCAGGCGTAGACATCCTTGAGCAGCGCGCGCAGATCGCCGATGCTCATCGCCCCGGCAATGCGGAAGGTGGCGGTATTGTCGGCGGCCATCTCCTCGGCAAACCCATCGACCAGCGCGCCGTAGGGTTCCAGGATCAGCGAGGCGATCCATTCCTGCCCTTCCAGAGACAGCGCCTGTTCAGCCCAGCTGTAGAGGACGTCCCAGGGCTGCGCACCGGTCAGACCATGCTGCGCCAGGTAGGTATCCAGCTTGGCCACATCCGCGCGCAGGTCGCCAAGTTTTTCGATCTGGATCGGGTGTTCGCTGTGCCAGGCTGCGATCGAGAGCTTGCTACGATCCACAAGTTCACGGAACAGGGCAACTTCGTCGGCGCTGGCCTTGGCCAGGTTGCGCACGGCGCGAATGGCGTTTTCGCGCGCGGCGACCCAGTTGTTGAACAGCACCGGGTGGTTCAGCAGGAAGGGCGCCATGCCCAAACCCGTCGAGTTGCCGATACCCATGGACCGGGCCAGCTCAGGCGACAGCTGCGCGGCCTCGGCACCCGCAGCGGCGGCACGCAGGTTGGCCATGTGCTGCACCAGATCCAGCACGAACCAGCGGGTCAGGTAAACCGACAGCATCTCGACCTGGAAAGGTGCGCGGAATTCGGCACGGTCGGCGATCATCTCGCGATCCGCCGCGCCAAGCTTGCCGGACCCATAGACGGCGGTTGTGCGCATCAGGTAGCCCACGGCCTCGATCTGGGCCGCATCAGGCTGGCGCCCGGCGGCCAGTTCGCTGACCACGTGTTCCCACAGGCGCACCGAACGGTTGGCACGCGACACCGACAGTTCCGTGCCGGTCACGCGCCCCGCTTCCTGCACCGGGATATTGTGCGACAGGCGTTCGATGTCGGCAGCAGTCGGCACCCCGTCGAACAGGGTGAACGTGGCATCCCAGGCGTCCGCAATGACCCGGTCCGAGCGTTTTTCGGCCGGCAGGTCATGGGCATAGGCGATCAGGGAATAGGCACGGTCGGGCCCATGAGCGGTATAGACCGCGTGGCCCTCGCCCTTGTCGTTCACCTCGAAGGCGGTCTGTTGGAAACGCCAGCCCTCGCGGGCCAGGCGACGGGTCAACAGGCGCATGAAGGACAGGCGGGATTGGTGGATGGACCCCAGGCGCTGAAGGCGCATTACGGTGTTCGGGTCGCGGCAGAGAATGTCGGTCATTCTGGTCAGCCTTTGCAGTCAGGACGTTCAGAAGGCCCGAAAGTGGGTGAACAGGTCGGGCGATGCAATCGGGGCGGATGCCGGGCGCCCAGGGACGCCCGGCAGGTTGTTCAGCTTTCCTTGCCCTTGGCCAGGGTGATGCGCAGGGCATCCCACAGCGAGGGCAGCAGGATCAGCGACACCGGAACGGCGGTCACGACGATGAAGCTTTGCAGCTTGGACACGCCGCCCGACCCGACCGAGATCAGGATCACCGCCATCACCCCCATGGCCACGCCCCAGAACACGCGCACCATGGCGGGCGGGTTGTCTCCGTCGCTCATGGTAGCGGAAATCACGTAGCTCATCGAATCCCCGGTGGTGGCCACGAAGATCGTGGTCAGGATCAGGAACAGCAGCGACACCAGGAAACCCATCGGCAGGTTCGAGGTGATCGCCAGCAGCGCGGCGGGCAGGTTGAAGCCTTCGAAGGCGGTCGAGATGGTGCCGGTTTCAGCCAGTTCCATCGAGATGCCGGTGCCGCCGATGATGGTGAACCAGAAGTTGGTCACGATCGGGGCGACAAGCGACAGCATGATGATGATCGACCGGATTGACCGGCCGCGCGACACGCGGGCGATGAACATCGCCATCAGCGGACCGTAGCCCATGAACCAGCCCCAGAAGAACACCGTCCACCAGCCCAGCCAGCCCGGCTCGCCGAAGATGCCAGCGTCACCGCGATACAGAGCCATCTGGAAGAAATTGCCCAGGTAGGTGCCGAAACCCGAGAAGAACGAGCCGAAGATGAACCCGGTCGGACCGGCCACCAGCACGAAGACCAGAAGGGCGGCGGCCAGGATCACGTTGACCTTGGACAGAAGCTGAATGCCGCGCGACAACCCGGTCATGGCCGAGACCGTGTAGATCGCAACCAGGCCCGCGATCACCACGAACTGGGTGGCGAAAACGTCGGGAATGCCGAACAGGTCGGACAGGCCATAGCTGACCTGCAGGCCGAGAAAGCCGATCGGCCCCACGGTGCCCGCGACCACGGCAATGATCGACGAGGCATCGGCAATCAGACCGATCGGGCCGTGGATCGCCTTGTCGCCGAACAGCGGGTACAGCAACGTGCGCGGTGCCAGCGGCAGACCCTTTTCATAGTGGTAGTGCATCAGCATCACGGTCGAAAGCGAGCCCAGGATCGCCCAGGCCAAAAAGCCCCAGTGCATGAAGCTCTGCGCAATGGCCGGGTTCACGGCCTCTGCGGTGCCCCCATCGGCGCCATAAAGCGGCGGGGAGTAGAGGAAATGGGCAATCGGCTCACCGGCCGCCCAGAACACACCGCCGCCAGCCAACAGCGTACACATGATCATCGAGCCCCATTGGAACACGGTGAACTCGGGCGCGGCCAGCCCGCCCATGATCGCCTTGCCACCGGGCAGGACGCACAGGACCAGCCCGATCAGGAAGGTCGCCAGAAGCAGCACCTGCCAGTAGAGCCCGAAATAGGTGGCCGAGACATTGAAGCCCCAGTCCACAGCCGACGACAGCGCGTCGAGATTGACCAGCGCAGCCACGCAGAAGAGCGCGATGAAGCCCCCCGAAATCAGGAAAAGCGGCTTGTTCACGCGGCTTTTCTGCTTGTTCATTTCCATAGATGTTTCAGTCATCTATTCCTCCCTAAGTATGGCCTGTCCTGTTCGCTTCAGGCCAAGTTTCACTCCCCCGGGTCCGTCAGCGTCCTGCTTGCGGACCAAAGCTCTCTGCAAAGAAGCGGTACCAGTTGCCGCCCATGATGGCGGCGACCTCGGTCGTGCTCATGCCCACCGTGCGCAGGCCCGTTTCGATGTTGCCGAAATGGCGGTTGTCCTCGAACCAGCGGGGCATGGCCGGGAAACCGGGCGCGGATCTCGATCCTTCGCCATAGTCGATGTCCTTGGTCCAGCGCCCCACGCGCATCCATTCGACGATGCTGTCAGGCTGGTCCTGGCAGAGGTCCGTGCCGATCCCCAGATGCTCCACCCCGTATCTGTCCGCCGTGCGCGCGATCATCTCGCAGAAGCTTTCCAGCGTGCAGTCGGACTTGTCCTTCAGGTGGTGCGGATAGACCGAAAAGCCGAACATGCCGCCGTTTTCGATGACCGCACGAATGACTGCGTCCTTCTTGTTGCGCAGGGCCGGCGACCAGTCATGCGGGTTGGCGTGGGTGATGGCGATGGGGCGGGCGGAAAACTCCGCCGCTTCGATGGTCGACCGGTCCGCTGAATGGCTCATGTCCACCACCAGCCCCACGCGGTTCATCTCGCGAACGACCTGCCTGCCCATGCGGGTAAGCCCGGTGTCCTCGGCCTCGTAACAACCGGTCGCCAGCAGCGACTGGTTGTTGTAGGTCAACTGCATGAAGCGCGCGCCCAGAGTGTGCACGATCTCGATCAGGCCGATATCGTCTTCGATGGGCGACGGGTTCTGGAAGCCGAAGAACACCGCCGTGCGCCCGGTTTCGCGGGCCACGTCGATGTCAGATGCCCATTGACCTTTCATGATCAGGTCCGGGTACTGCTCGAACCAGCGGTTCCACTTCTCGAAGTTCAGAACCGTTTCGCGAAAGTTCTCGTGATAGGCGATGGTGACATGAATCGCGTCCACGCCCCCTTCTCTCAGCTGGCGGAAGATCTTTTCCGACCAGTTGGCATATTGCAGACCGTCGATACGCATCAGACCGGGCCCGCGCTGATATAGGCGGTCTTGACGGTAGTGTAGAACTCCGCCGCCGCCTTGCCCTGTTCGCGCGGCCCGTAGGAGCTGTCTCCCCGGCCACCGAAGGGCACATGATAATCGGTGCCGGCGGTCGGCAGGTTCACGGTGACGACGCCGGTCCGGGCGTTGCGGCGGAAATGGGTGGCGCGGGCCAGCGATGTCGTCACGATGCCCGAGGTCAGGCCGAAGTTGGTGTCGTTCACCGTGGCCAGCGCCTCGTCATAGCTGCCGACCTTGATCACCGAGGTCAGCGGAGCGAACATTTCCTCGCGGTTGATCCGCATGTCATTTGTGGTGTTCAGGAACACGCCCGGCGACATGTAGAAACCACGGGTCGGCATGTCGAGCTGTGCGCCGCCGCAGGCAAGTTCCGCGCCTTCCGACTTGCCCAGGTCGACATAGGCCAGGTTTTCGGACAGCTGCTGCTGACTGACGACAGGCCCCATCTGGGTGCCCTCTTCCAGCGCGTGGCCCACTTTCATTGCTTGCGTTCCGGCCACCAGTTTTTCGACAAAGGCGTCGTGCACGGCCTCGTGGACCACGAGCCGGGAGGACGCGGTGCATTTCTGGCCGGTGCCGCCGAAGGCGCCGCCCAGCGCAAGGGTCACGGCCAGATCAAGGTCGGCGTCATCCATCACGGCCAAGGCGTTTTTCGATCCCATCTCCATCTGCACCTTGGTCAGGTTCTGGATCGCGACAGAGGCGATGCCCTTGCCCACCGGCACCGAACCGGTGAAGGAAATCGCATTCACCTTGGGACTTTCGACCAGACGCTGACCGATCTCGCGGCCCGCGCCCATGACCAGGCTGAACAGGCCCTTGGGAATGTCCTGCCGATTGATGATCTCGGCCAGGGCCACGGCCGAGGCGGGCGTCACGTTGGCCGGTTTCCACACCACCGCATTGCCGTAGCAGAGCGCAGGCGCAATTTTCCAAGAAGCAGTCGCGGTCGGGAAGTTCCAGGGGCTGATGATTGCCACGGTGCCGACCGCTTCGCGGCGCACGTCGATTTCCACGCCGGGGCGCACGCTGTCCGCGTTTTCACCCAGCTGGCGCAGGCATTCGGCGGCGTAGTAGGTAAAGAACTGTCCGGCGCGATATACTTCGCCCTTGCCCTCGGCAAAGGGTTTGCCCTCTTCGCGCGACAGAAGCGTGCCCAGTTCTTCGGCACGCGCCATCAGCTCGTTGCCGATCGCCATCAGAACCGCCTGCTTGCGCTCCAGGCCGAAAGCTGCCCATTCGCGCTGTGCGATACGGGCCTGATCGAGCGTGGCGTCCAGCTGGTCGCTGCTGGCCTGCGCAAACACGCCAACCAGGTCGGACAGGTCCGACGGGTTGCGGTTTTCGATTTCGCCAACGCCCGCCAGCCATTCGCCGGCAATCAGGTTCTTTTGAAGATCAGTCATGGATATGTCGCCTCAGACGGTATTCGTTTCCATGGGTATGGACTCTTCGCTCCATTTCAATCAAACTCAAATAATTGAACTAAACTTCAACCAAACTGAAATTGTGACCTGATGGCGCTGAAAATCGAGATGTTACGCGGCTTCGCGGCCGTGGCCCGCAGCGGCAATCTGAGCGACGCGGCCGAGAGGCTCGGGCGCACCCCCTCTGCCGTGTCGATGATGCTGAAACAGCTTGAAACCCACCTGGGCGAACCGCTGTTCGAAACCGACCGCAAGAACAAGCTCACCGCCCTGGGGAGTTTCGTTCTGGAACAGGCAGAACGGGAGCTGCAACAGTTCGACAATACGGTGAAAGCGATCGAGGGCCATGCCAAGGCGACGCACGGGCATGTGCGCATCGCCACAGTGCCCTCGGTGGCGGGGACCATCATTCCCCGGATTTTTTCACGGTATATCAATGAGTTCAAAAAACTGGACATCGAGTTGCGGGATATGGACAGCAGTTCGATTCTGCATGAGCTGTCACGCAACCGTGTTGATATCGGCATCGCGACCCTGGGCGACAATGGCGTCGGACTGCAAAGCGAACCCCTGCTGTCGGACAGGTTCGGCGTGATCTGCGCCCCCACGCATCCGCTGGCGCAGGAGGCAGGGCCGGTGTCCTGGGCGGAGTTGGCCGGGGAACGCCTGATCGCCAACAGCCTGTCGGCCGGAATCAGAGCCGAACCGTCCCGCGAGCTGCACGCGCGCGCGCTTTTGTCGGCGCACAACCTGACCTCGATCCTGGCCATGGTGCATGCGGAAATCGGGGTGACGATCCTGCCGGAAATGGCGGTTCGCGCGTCATATTCACCCAATCTGACCTTCCGCCCGCTGGCAGATACGCAGGCGAAACGCACAATTCACCTGCTGCGCCGGGCTGATTCCACCATGTCTCCGGCCGCCCGGCTGCTGGAAGATCGCATTCGTGAATGCACGCACGAGATGGCATTGGGAGAGCTTTCATGACCCCAAATCCCGCCCCCTTCACCCTTGGGATCCTGCTTTTTCCGGGGTTCCCGATGGCCTGTCTGACCTCCTGTATCGAACCCCTGCGGGCCGCAAACGAGATTTCCGGGCAGGAGGCGTTCCGCTGGACTGTAATCGCCGAACGGGACGGGGCAGTGACCTCCTCGGCCGGGGTGACATTCGCGCCGGATCGCACTCTGGCAGAGATCGAAGCATTGGACCTGATCCTGTTCACCGCCAGCCCGAACGCCCGGTTCGCAAACCGCGCGCGGGCGAACGCCGCGCTGCAACGGCTGCGCCGGTCCGGGACAGAGCTGGGCGCAATCAGCGCCGGGGTCTTCGCCCTGGCCGACACCGGACTGACCGGCGAGGTGCCGCTTTCGGTCCACTGGTGCTATGAGGCTGCGTTCCAAAGCGCCTTTCCCGACATAGCGGTCCGCAGTACCGTGGTCTGCGAAGAGCGGGGGTTCACCACCATCTCCGGCGCCTCGGCGGCTTTCGATCACATGCTGACCCTGATCGAACGGCGCCTGGGCGGCGATGTCATGGCCGAGGTCGCCTGCTGGTTCCAGCACCCGTTCATCCGCAGCGCCGCGACGGCACAGAAGACCCCGGCCCATTCCACCGGCAAAAGCCTGGATCTTCTGCCCAAACCGGTTGCACGCGCGATCCAGCATTTCGCGGATCATATCGAAAGCCCGGTGCAGATCAGCGAAGTGGCCGAGGTGGTCGGCCTGTCCACCCGGACGCTGGAACGCAGTTTCAAGGAGGCAACCGGCCAGAGTCCGCTGAAATACTATCGCAAGATGCGCATGAGCCAGGCGCGTCAGCTGGTTCTCTATTCCAACACGCCCGTGACCGAGGTCGCCTATATGGTCGGCTATGACACGCCGGGCACCTTCCTGCGCCACTACCGCGAAACCTACGGGGTCACGCCGATCAGCGACCGGCGTGCGAAGAACTCGATGCGGGTCAAGGACAGCGATGCGCTGCCCTATGACTGAGGTTCAGGCGATCGACCGCGCGGCAGCGGCCAGCGCATGATGGAGCGATGCCGCGGAGGAGCGTGGGGCGATCACGGCCATCCTGTCCTCGGCGACCCGCCACAGGAAGGCGCCCAGATGCTCCACCGTGCCACGAATGACATCCCCGGCCGCCATGCGCCGCACGGGGATATTGCTCAGCCGTTCAAACAGGTCGGCCAGGGTCGGTCCCGACACGTCGAACCGGCACCAGGCGTCGGTCTGTTCCACCACCGAGGCGCTTGCCCCGACCATGGCTTTCAGCTCTGCGGCCAGCAACTCGTGCCTGTCATGCGCGGCCGAGATCATCCATTGTTCTGGCCCGGTCCAGAACGCGATGAAGTCACTGGTGCCTGCGGACTTCCCGACCTCTGGCAGGGGAAGGACGAGGGCCTCCCGCAGGGCCGGAAGCTGGCCCCGGCGGGCCGTCACCGAAGCCAGCGCCATATCCGTGTTTTCGGTGATCGTCAGGCCGCCGATGCTGTCGATACGCGGGGCATCGGCCCCAAGCGGGGTGATGGGTTTCAACTTATGCACGGAGCTTCTCTCCTTCCGGATCGACAAAATGCGGGCTGGTGATTTCGACAATGATTTCCTGTCTCTCCAAGGGGTTTACAAGGCGCAGGTGCTCACCCATGCGGTCGAACCCGCCTTTGACGAAACCCAACCCGATCGAGCTTTCCAGGATCGGCGAATAGGCCGCTGAGGTAACATATCCCTGGTCATGGGC
>NZ_JASBTN010000083.1 GCF_030148435.1 Aliiroseovarius sp. | reverse complement strand
TTTGGAGGTGGCCGCCCCGGCTGCGGCGGAGTGACTCACGGGCACGTTAGAGCGGGTCATTCTCTCCTTGTTTTGGTATGGCATCGGGCATGACTGCACCCGATGAATTGCCAAATGACATTGCCGAATTGAAGGCGATCAGCCGCAGCAGAACGGTGTCGCCAATGGTCGTCACCCGAGTGTAGCCATTCAGAATTCGAGGTCCAGCCGCAGCATAGGCTCCTGCGTCATTGCGAAAATCAAAAGTGTAGCCATTCAGAATTCGAGGTCCAGCCGCAGCCCAATCCAGGAGAGGCGCGAATTGCGCCATAGTGTTGCCTTTAAGAATTCGAGGTCCAGCCGCAGCCATTCACGCCGCTGGCGATCTGGTGGCCCTAAACAAATAGGCGGGAATTTTTTTCACTCCTTGTCCTCCAATGGAAAACGCGTGCACAGTCACTTTATTTCGACGTGTTTTTCCCCACAATGATCCGTGTCAAAGCTAGTTTTATATCTCCAAAGAGCTCCCTTCGCCCCGGAAATCTGAAGAGTGTTGGTATGTCACGAACTTGCCCCCAATAAACTCTCCAGCTATTCTCGAAAACGCATCAAGAACGAGGCTCACGCCTCCACCAACCTGCACAACCCGGCAAGGTGGTCTTCCGTAAGGAGATGCGGCCAACTCGGCAACGAAGGGGCACGTCATCTTGCATTCGGTCGCCTCGCCTTTAATCCGGATAAACCGATCATGATATCGAGAAGAGAATTTCTTCAGGGTTCATCAGCCCTTGGGCTGACGCCCTTAATCGAGAGGATACTTGAACACCATGAGCGGACCGAGGCACCACTTCTTGTTCCACCGCGTACACCGCGACGTGTGTTTTTCGTCCATCAATATTCGCATTTTGGCTTCAGGATCGTCACGGATGCCCTACCATTTCCTAGACGCCTGGTAACTTTCGAGGCAGTCGAGCGTAAATTTGGACAAGGAAGTTTTCGGAAAATGAGCCATCGGGATCATTGGCGCATGATTGATGAAGGAAAATTCTGCTATTCCGAAACCTTCCAGCCTGCTTTTGGCGACGGCTTTTACGGGGTGTGGGCAGCCAATTACGCCCCAGAGCATGAGGCCTACAGCCTACTTGAGGAGGTTGGCCTCGGACCCGATGAGGACGGCTTCGCCAATTGCGGTTTGATCTTCACGCACAAGAGCGAGGAAGAGTCCTTTCCCGGCGTGTTCTGTTCCGACACCCGCTCCATCAGCCTTCTTCAAGCCGAACTGACTGCACGGAGGGCAGCTATTGAGATCCGGTTTGAAGAGCGTTCGTTTCCAACAGAAGACGCGTGCGATATCCTCAGGGACGGAGGAAACCTCACGGGGCTGTAAAAGTTCGAAGGAGTTTTTTAGTAAATGGTTAGTAGTTACCATTCTCTACACCTCTTGCACCCCTAGCCTACCGGGTTTATGCCTCCCGTGGAGCCGGACAAGCCGACCCTAACCGGCACAAACAGTGATGAACACTGTTTTTTCCTAATAAAATCAAGGGTCGTTTCGCAACCGGGCGTTCCGTGGGCGCCAAACTGACGAGGAGACCGGCCGATGGCCCTGGATTCCCCCAAAATTTCCCTGACCTTTCCCGATGGCAATGCGCGTGACTTCGACGCAGGTGTAACCCCTGCCGAGGTGGCCACCGGAATATCCAACTCGCTGGCCAAGAAGGCGATTTCCGCCACCGTGAACGGCCAGCACTGGGACCTGCAATGGCCGATCGAAGCGGATGCCGAGATCGCCCTTCACACGATGAAGGATCCCGAGCAGGCACTGGAACTGATCCGCCACGACTGCGCCCATATCATGGCCCGCGCCGTGCAGGAGATCTGGCCCGACGTGAAAGTGACGATCGGCCCGGTAATCGAAAACGGCTTCTATTACGACTTCGACCGTGCCGAGCCCTTCACCCCCGAGGATCTGGGCCAAATCGAAGCCAAGATGAAGGACATCATCAACCGCCGCGATCCTGTCACCACGGAACTGTGGGAGCGTGAGCGCGCGGTGGCCTATTACGAGGCAAACAACGAACCCTACAAGGTCGAGCTGGTCGGGATGATCCCCGAGGGCCAGCCCATTCGCATGTATTGGCACGGCCATTGGCAGGACCTCTGCCGCGGCCCTCATTTCCAGCACACCGGCCAGGTGCCCGCCGACGCCTTCAAGCTGATGTCGGTGGCCGGCGCCTACTGGCGCGGCGACAGCGACCGGCCGATGCTGCAGCGGATCTACGGCGTGGCGTTCCAGAACAAGAACGAGTTGAAAAAGCACCTGTTGGTGCTGGAGGAGGCCGCCAAGCGCGACCACCGCAAACTGGGCCGCGAGATGGACCTGTTCCACATGCAGGAGGAGGCGCCCGGCCAGATCTTCTGGCACCCGAACGGCTGGACCATCTACACCCAGCTGCAGGACTACATGCGCCGCGCCCAGACCAAGGGCGGCTATGTCGAGGTGAACACGCCGCAGGTCGTCGACCGCAAGCTGTGGGAGGCCTCGGGCCACTGGGACAAGTACCAGGAGCACATGTTCATCGTCGAGGTGGACGAGGAACACGCGCGCGAAAAGACCGTCAATGCGCTCAAGCCCATGAACTGCCCCTGCCACGTGCAGATCTTCAACCAGGGCCTCAAGTCCTATCGCGACCTGCCCCTGCGCATGGCCGAATTCGGCTCCTGCAACCGCTATGAGCCCTCGGGCGCGCTGCACGGCATCATGCGTGTGCGCGGCTTTACCCAGGACGATGCGCATATCTTCTGCACCGAGGATCAGATCGAAGAGGAAACCAAGCTCTTCATCGACTTCCTCTCGTCGGTCTACACCGACCTGGGTTTTGCCGAGTTCAAGGTGCTCTTTTCGGACCGGCCCGAGAAACGTTCAGGTGCAGACGAGGTCTGGGACAAGTCGGAAAGCGCCCTGCTGTCGGCCACCCGTGCTGCCGGGATCGAACCGGGTCTGAACCCGGGCGAAGGCGCCTTCTACGGGCCGAAGCTGGAGTTCGTTCTGACCGACGCCATTGGCCGCGATTGGCAATGTGGTACGCTTCAGGTCGATTTCGTTCTGCCCGAACGACTGGATGCCAATTACATCGGCGAGGATGGGGCGAAACACCGCCCGGTCATGCTGCACCGCGCCACGCTGGGCTCGTTCGAGCGGTTCATCGGCATCCTGATCGAAAGCCACGCGGGCAGGCTGCCCTTCTGGATCGCACCCCGTCAGGTGGTCGTCGCCTCGATCGTGTCGGACGCGGATAACTTCGTGCAGGAAGTCGTGGCCGAGCTGCGCGCCGCCGGTGTGCGCGCCGAGGCCGACATCCGCAACGAAAAGATCAACTACAAGGTCCGGGAACATTCCGTGGGCAAGGTTCCGGTAATCCTGGCCGTCGGCATGAAGGAGGTCGAGGAGCGCACGGTGTCAATGCGCCGCCTGGGCGAGAAACATTCGAAGGTTCTGGAGCTTTCGGAGGTGGTTGCCCAAATGGCGGGTGAGGCAACCCCGCCCGATCTGAAGAGCTGATCACGACAGCGCAAGTTTTCGAACTTTCGAAACCTGTTAACGGCCGGCGATCCCTGTCTCCGGCCGTTTTCTTTTGTTTTCAAGGCATTGCCCCGGAGCCGACGATCCGGAATTCGGGAAATCCAGCACTCCGACACGGGTCCGGGACACGGAACCTGCTCGCAATCAACTCACGAATTCGTTTGTTTCAGACCCATAACAGCGGCGTCAAACACAGCCCTGTTATTGGCATGTGACCAGATCCAACGACTACCTCTTCTGCATCGCAAGACGCGATGTGCCAATTTCTGGATACGAACAAGAGGATGTCCGAATGACCAACCATGTAAAAACTTTCGCCGTTGCCAGTGCCGTTGCCGCCGCCGTGACCGCGCATGCCCTGCCGGCCGCCGCCCAAGCCAACGAGAAATGCTACGGCGTCTCGCTTGCTGGCCAGAACGGCTGCGCCGCCGGCCCCGGCACCACCTGCGCCGGCACCTCGACCCTGGATTACCAGGGCAACGCCTGGATGCTGGTTCCCGCCGGCACCTGCGCCGACATCGAACTGCCGGCCATGGCCGACGGCAGCGCCCGCATGGGCTCGCTGGAAGCGCTGGAGCGCGACCTGCCCAAGTCGTGATCCCATCCGTCCCCGGCCCACCCTGCCGGTCGGGGACACCCCCCATTTCGAAAGATCACCATGTTTGACACGAACCAGGCCAAGACCAATGCGCTGCCCGACGGGGTGGGCGTGGGCTACAAACCGCAGCATTTTGCCGACCTGATCCACAACGCCGGGGCGGTCAAGTGGCTGGAAATCCACGCGGAAAATTACATGGGAGAGGGCGGGCGCCCGCTTGCGCAGCTGCGCCATCTTGCCGAGCGTTTTCCGATCTCCGTACATGGTGTCGGCCTGTCCATCGGCGGCGAAGGCCCTCTTGACGCCGACCACCTTGCCCGTCTCAGGCGGCTGGTCGACTGGCTGGACCCGGCGGTGTTTTCCGAGCACCTCGCCTGGTCGACCCACGACGGCGCCTTCCTGAACGACCTGCTGCCCCTGCCCTACACGCAAGCCACGCTGACCCGCGTCGCCGATCATATCGACCAATTGCAGGAGGGCATCGGCCGCCAGATGCTGCTGGAAAACCCCTCTTCCTATCTGACCTTCGAGGAAAGCACGATCGAAGAGCCCGAATTCCTGCGTCAGATCGCGGCGCGCACCGGTTGCGGGTTGCTTCTGGACGTGAACAATGTCTTCGTTTCCGCCACCAACCTGGGCTATGATCCGCGCCGATATATCGACGCCTATCCGCTTGACCTGGTTCAGGAAATTCACCTTGGAGGGCATGACGAGGACGAAGACGACCACGGTCGCCCCCTGCTGATCGACAGCCATGGGCGCGACGTGGCGGACCCGGTCTGGGCGCTCTACGACGACACGATTGCCGCCGCCGGGCCGCGCCCGACCCTGATCGAATGGGACACGGATGTGCCCGATTGGCCGACCTTGGAAGCCGAGGCCGCCCGCGCCGCCGCCCGCCTGGAAAAGGTGCCCGCATGACTGTCACCCAGACCGATTTCCGCGCCGGGCTGATGGACGCCGCCCGGCCTGTGCCCCCCGGCCTCTCGGATGCGCATGGCGCCGGGGCCGGCAAGCGGTTCGACGTTTATCGCAACAATGTCGCGGTCAGCCTAACCGAGGCGCTGGAACAGGCTTTCCCGACCATTCACGCCCTGGTCGGCGACGAATTCTTCAAGGCCATGGCTGGCGTCTACCTGCGCCAATCGCCACCGGCCTCGCCGATCCTGTCGCAATATGGGGCCACATTTCCGCGCTTCCTGTCCGGCTTCCAACCGGTTGCACATCTGGGCTACCTGCCCGATGTCGCGCGGTTGGAACAGGCAATGCGCGAAAGCTTCCACGCCGGGGATGCCGCCCCCGCCGATCCCGCCGCGCTGCAGGATCTGCCCCCGGACCGGCTGATGTCCGCAAGGCTGATCCTTGCCCCGGCCACGCGGCTTGTACGCTCCCCCTGGCCGATCCATTCGGTCTGGATGGCGACCAACCGGGACGGCCCCGCCCCCACGCCCGGCGCGCAGGAGGTACTGATCACACGGCCCGAATTCGACCCGCTGCCTACCCTGTTGCCCGCAGGCGGTGCCGACTTCATCGAGGCACTGGCCACCCACAGCTTCGGCGCGGCCCTCGCCACCGCCCAGCGCGGCACCCCCGACTTTGACCTGACCACCACCCTCGGCGCGCTGGTCGCAGGCCGGGCGATTGCCAGAATTACGGAAGGATGATCCGATGAACGCTCTGATTTCCCTGCATAATGCCGTCTTTGACCGGATCGACCGGCAGGGTGGCTGGCTCTTGCCGACGCTGGCACGGTTCACCGTGCTGGCGACCTTGCTGATCTACTACTGGCACAGCGCCACGCTGAAAGTCGGCGACGGCCTCCTCGGCGTGGTGCAACCCTCTCTTGGCGCCTATGCACAGATCTTCCCCAGGACGATGGAGGCGGTTGGATATGACCTGTCACAACTCGGGCTTTTTCACCGGGCCGTGGTGACAGCCGGAACCCTGGCCGAGTTCCTCCTGCCCGCCCTCTTGCTGGTCGGCCTTGCCACCCGTCTTGCCGCGATCGGCATGATCGGTTTCATCGTGGTGCAGAGCCTGACCGACCTCTACGGCCATGGCGGCATCGATCACCTTGCCACCCTGGGCGCCTGGTTCGACCGCCTGCCCGACGGGGTGGTCCTGGACCAGCGCCTGTTCTGGATCACCGCGCTGACCGTGCTGGTGGTCAAGGGCGCGGGGCCGCTGTCGCTGGACCGTATCCTGACCCGCCACAAGGCCTCCGAGATGTAACCAGTACGCCTCCAGCTCAGGAGCGCAATACCAGTGCCGCGGCCGGGGAGCGTCCTTCCCGGCCGCGTTTGGCTTTCCGGGGCTCAGTGCGGGTCCGGCTGGCGCGCGGCAAGGGCCAGGACGCCGCCCAGCCCGGCCATGGCAATCGGGAACATGGTAAAGACGCCGTAACCAAAGGCGAAATACATGCCCGCCGCCGACGCCAGCAGCAACCCGCCGCCAATTTGCGCAGCCGAACGCGCCATCGCCCCGCCGGCAATCGCCAGAACCGGGGCGATCAGGGCGAACAGGCGGACGCGCTCGGGGTGGTCGACCTGTTCCGCCAGATCCGGGATTTCGCCGAAATGGTCGATGAACTCGGTATAGCCATACCCGAAGAACCCGACCAGCATGCCCCAGACCCCGGCAATGATGCCCAGCACAAGCGCCGCATTTCGCATGATAATTCTCCTGCTCGTTCCCCTGCCAGATGGGGGCTCAGACGGGTTTTTCCAACCACCGGGCCCGCTGATCCGCGCCCCAGCCAAGGGTCAGAACGCCATCTGCCTCGATCACCGGCCGCTTCATCAGCGTGGGATGAGCGGAAAGAAGCTCAACCGGTGGGCCTGCACGCTCCGCCTCGCTCAACCCGCGCCATGTGGTCGAGCGGCGATTGACCAGCGCCTCGCCGAACTCGGCGAAAAACCGCTCAAGATCAGCGCGTTCCACCCCGTCCGCGCGCACGTCAACATAAGCAGGGCTGTGCCCCGCCACCGCCAACTCCCCGACTGCCTTTCGGCAGGTATCACAGGATTTCAGGCCCCAGATTCGCATCTCTCCCCCCGCGTCATGATAGTTTCACTTGCTTTTCCGACCATCCGTTTCAAAATTGCGCCCACGATAAGGCCAATTCACGAACTCCGCCTCCTTCTATCGGGGCAGCCGGAAAGTTTGAAGATACGGCTGCAACAACGACTTAGGGAGGTTCACATGCCCAGCGGCACAGTGAAATGGTTCAACACGACAAAAGGCTACGGGTTTATTGCACCCGATGATGGCGGGCAGGACGTTTTCGTCCATATTTCCGCCGTCGAACGATCAGGGCTGACGGGGCTCGCCGACAATCAGAAAGTCGAATACGAATTGAGCGAGGGGCGCGACGGACGCCCCCTGGCATCTGACATCAGGACTTCCTGACGGTTACATTTTTCTTGCAATATCGATCCCGTGAGACCATGTGTGTCGTGTACCACCGACTATCTACCGTCTCCTCTACCAAGCAGCCGGATCGATACCGCTGCGCTACCAGGCCGTCGCAACACCGTGGGCGGCACAACAGAAGGAATGACGGAATGGCCACTGGCACCGTGAAATGGTTTAACGAAACTAAAGGCTTCGGCTTCATCGCACCCGAAGAAGGCGGCAAGGACGTGTTCGTGCACATCTCGGCCCTGCAACGCTCGGGCCTGACCGGCCTGGCCGATAACCAGAAGGTCAGCTACGAGCTGCAGGAAGGCCGCGATGGCCGCCAATCGGCGGTGGATCTTACCCTGGTCGACTGAGCTCAGCTCTGAAAGTTGCGAAAGGCCGCCCATTCGGGCGGCCTTTTTTGTAGGACATCCGGGCGCGTCGCCGCTGCACGGCTCCAGCTTCTTCGTCACCGCAGATGCGCGATGGGGTTTTAGCCCCAACGCTTGCGTTACGCGCCCTCCAGCACATCCTGAAACTCGCGCCATTCCCGCGCGGACATGCCGCTGGTGTCCTGGCTGACCTTCTCGCCCGCCGCGATCCGGCGCACGCAGTCGACCATTTGCGCGGACAGGGTCACGGACCCCAGGCGGTAATCCTCGAACGCCCTGTATGCGGCGGGAACCCAGTCGGCGACGATCTTGCAGATGGCGTCGGCATAGACGCGGATTTCGTATTGCGCGTGGTGGTCGGCGCGCAGGCGCAGGAAGTGGAACAGGTTGTGCAGGTCCACCTTCCAATACCACTGGGTGTAGACATTGGCGGGCAGGTTCATGCGCGCCAGTTCCCGCGCCAGGCCCTGGTCGTTGATCATGCCCTCGTAATTGTCATAGGCGCGGGTGCTGTCGGCTTTGAGGATTTCCAGCACGCGGGCGGCGTCCGCACCTTCAAGCAGCGCGCCGCGGCCCTGGTTGTTCACCTCGCTCTGTGCCGCCACCTGGTCGGGGGCGGGGATGTAGAACTCGCGGTCCAGGATCGAATATCGGGCCGAGTATTCGTTTACGTTGGCGGTGCGGTGACGGATCCACTGGCGCGCGACGAATACAGGCAGCTTCACGTGCAGCTTGATCTCGCACATCTCGAAGGGGGTCGAATGCCAGTGGCGCATCAGGTAGCGAATGAGCCCCTCGTCATTGGACACGCTCTTGGTGCCCTTGCCGTAGCTGACCCGCGCGGCCTGGCAGATCGCTGAATCGTCGCCCATATAGTCGATCACCCGCACCAGCCCGTGATCCAGCACCTCATGCGCCTTGTAAAGATGCGCCTCCATCCCTTCACTGACCACCCGCAGGGTCTGGTTCGGCTGCGATCGCTGTTCGTCGATCTCGGCTTTCTGTTCGGGGGTCAGGGGCATTTCGAATCTCCAGCATGCATGTGGTACAGGAGACTATATATGGGGGGCGCTTCGGACCCAACGCCTAACGCTCGTAGGGCGCCAAAACCACACCCTTTCGCAAAAAAACGGTGCGATTCACCGAAAAGTTGACAACTTCGGCGCATAATGGATTGATAAGTCCAAACAAAAAAGCACACGAGGCAGGACAGCATGAAGCGTTTTTTCGGCATGGGGCTGATTGCCCTGGCTCTGGCCGCATGCGGCAATGAGACCAACCCGCTGACGGGGCCGGGCTCGGACACGGATGACGGGGCCTCTGCAAACGTCAACGAGACCTACAAGGGCGAGATGAACAATCTTGTCTTTGACGCCGCCACCGGTGAAATCATCATCAACAACCTCCCCTTCGACGGGGTCGACGGGCGCTATGCCGACACCGGCATCGTGACCGTTCCGGGCTTTGGGGTCTACCAAAGCCAGAGCACCGGCGAGACGGGGCAGTTTCAATACATGGCGGTCTATGCCGAAGGCACCTATACCCGCGCGGGCGCGGCGGGCACCGGCGACTACGCGGAATTCGGACACGGCGGAACGATGGTCGCCACCAACGGCGGCAATGTGAGGCTTCCGGTCCTGCGCGGCGAGCTGGTCTATACCGGCAATTACGCGGGCATCCGCGTGCTGGACGAGAACGCCGGCAACGACCTCTTCCTGACCCGGGGCAACGCGACGCTGATCGTCGACTTGCTGGATTTCGACGTGGACGGCGCGATCCTGGGGACGGTTTCCGGTCGTGAGCTTCTGGACACGGCCGGCACCGTGATCGGCACCTTGCCGGGCATTTCCCTGAACGAGACTTCGATTGGCTCGGACGGCACTGTCGCCGAGGGGACAACCACGACCTTTGACAGCGCGGGCGACCCGCTGGAAACCGGCAACTGGGGCGGCAAGTTCGCGGGGCCGAACGGCGAAGAGATCGTCGGCTATGTCATCATGACCGGGCCCAGCGCCGAAGGAAGCACCATCGACGCCATGGAACGCGGCGTCTTCATCGTGGTCGACTGACCGGGCCATGGCGCG
>NZ_JASBTN010000081.1 GCF_030148435.1 Aliiroseovarius sp. | reverse complement strand
TGCCAAAGGCGTCCCAGGTCGTGTAGGCGGCAACGAAACCACCGGTCAGCACCGCCATGGCAATGGCCGGTTTCAGCTTGTCGCGACCGACCTGCCAGTGTTTGAGGTTATAGACCGCAAGGCCATAGATCCCGGCCAACAGCACCCCGACTCCAGCCCATTGCACCCAGGTAAAGACCTCGCCGAACAGGAACCAGGCGCCAACCACGGTGAACAGCGGCCCGGTGCCACGCACCACCGGATAGACCACCGTGTAGCTGCCCATCGTGTAGGTGTAAGCCTGTGCGACCTTGTAGGCCACGTGGATCACCCAGACCAGCGCGAAGATCGGCCACATATGCGGCTCGGGCCAGGGCACCACGAAAAACGCGAAGGGCGCGGCGATGATCCCGTAGGACGCGTCAATGGCCCCGCGGGTCAGCCAGGGGTCATGGCGCCCCTTCTGCAAAGCTCCGAAAAGCGCGTGCAGGAGGGCCGCCATCAGCGCCAGCCCCAGCGCCAGGTCGCGACCCGCCGGCGTTCCTTCCAGCGATGTGATCCATTCGCTCATGTTGTGTCAGACCGTGGTCGCCGGGGGTTTCACACCCCCGGACCCCCGTGGGATATTTCCGGAAAGATGAAAGGACGAGGTCAGGCGCCGGTGAGCGCCTTGGCGAAGTCCTCCGGGTCGAAGGGGGCGAGGTCGTCGATCTGCTCGCCCACGCCGATCGCATGGATCGGCAGGGCGAACTTGTCGGCCAGTGCCACCAGCACGCCGCCCTTTGCAGTCCCGTCGAGCTTGGTCATGACCAGCCCGGACACATCGGCCAGTTTCTGGAAGGTCTCGACCTGGTTGAGCGCGTTCTGACCGGTGGTGGCGTCCAGCACCAACAGGGTGTTGTGCGGCGCGGTCTCGTCCTTTTTCTTGATCACGCGCACGATCTTGGCCAGCTCCTCCATCAGGTCGGCGCGGTTCTGCAACCGGCCCGCCGTGTCGATCATCAAGAGGTCGGCGCCATCCTGCTGCGCCTTGGTCAGCGCATCGAAGGCAAGGCTGGCGGGGTCCGAGCCCTCGGGCGCGGTCAGCACGGGAACACCTGCGCGGTCGCCCCAGATCTGCAGCTGCTCGACCGCCGCCGCGCGGAAGGTGTCGCCTGCGGCAATCACCACCGACTTGCCCGCCGATTTGAACTGCGAAGCCAGCTTGCCGATGGTCGTGGTCTTGCCCGCGCCATTCACCCCGACCACCAGCACCACCTGCGGGCGGTTCGGGTAGATCGGCAGGGGCTTGGCCACCGGCTCCATGATGCGCGAGACCTCTGCGGCCATCAGATCCTTGATCTCGTCGACCGAGAGCTTCTTGCCGAAATGGCTCTGCGACAGGTTTGCCGTGACGCGCATGGAGGTGTCGACCCCCATGTCCGAGGCGATCATCAGATCCTCGAGGCTTTCCAGCATCTCGTCATCCAGAACCCGGCGCGTGACCTTGCCGCCACGCCCCAGCATGCGGCCGAGGAAGCCGGGTTTCTGGGTGGGTTGGTCCGGAATGTCGACGGTCAGGTCCATCGGCGCGGGGCTGGGATCAACCGGCTGGGGCGCTTCGAGGGGGGTGGGGGCCGGGGTTTCGGCGGGCGCCTCGGGAAGCTCCACCGGCGTCGGGTCCGGCTGCGGGCCGGGATCGGGCTGCGGCTCGGGCGAGGGTTCCGGCAGCGGTTCGGGCTCCGGCCGGGGCTCCGGTTCCGGGGTCGGTTCGGGTTCCGGCGTGGGCAACGGATCGGGTTCAGGCGTGGGCGCGGGCTCGGGGTCCGGCTGGGGTTCCGGTTGAAGCTCCGGCTGGGCCTCGATCAACTCTTCCTCGCCGCCGTCCTCGACGATCGCCTCCAGCCCTTCCTCGAGCTTCGAGGAGGATTTGAACAGCCGATCCTTGAGTTTCTTGAAAAACGCCATGTCTGCGCCCCCGGGTAATCTTTCCAATCACCTAAGCCAACAAGGCGCCGGATGGAAGGGGCGGCGCGTCAGCCCAGCCCCCCAAGCCCCCAGAACAGCCCGGCCTGCGCGGCGATATAGGTGATCCAGACGATTTTTGACGCCAGGGCTGTCAGACCGTGGTCGGGGCCGAGGCGAAAAAGCTCGACCGACAGGATCAGGTCGGACAGGGTAAAGAGGCCGGCACCCAGGATCGCAGGCCAGGCGGCCCCGGGCAGGGTCAGCGCCGACAGGCCCATGGTCAGGATGATCAGCACATAGGCCCGCACCGGCCATTTCATCGCGCCGGTATGGGGGATCAGCCAAAGCTCGGTCGAAATGGTGATCCCCGCGAGAACAATCGCCGCAAGTGGGATTTGTGCAAATCCTTCCCAGGGCATCAGGCCGGAAATTGCCAGGATATGCAGGATATAGACAAGATGGCTGAGAGCGAAACTGGACAGGCCGTACAGAAAGGCCGCCTCGCCGTCCCGCGACAGGGCGAAGTCGCCCAGGGCTGACAGAAACAGGGCCGCGACCAGCAGAGCCGGTCCGCCCGCGATCCAGGCCGCCAGGGCGAGCGCCGCAACGGGCACCGTTTTCCAGACAGAGCGCAACCCACCGGTGGGCCGGTCGGTCATCGGCAGGTAGGTCACGGCGATGGCCAGGCCGGTCAGGGCGATGAAATAGGGCATGGGGGCTCCTCGGTGTCCGGGGAACCCTGCCCACCGCGCAATAGAGGGTCAAGCGCTAGGATGGGTGACGTCGGGGCGCTGCCCGGTGCGAAACCGGGCAGGCCCGTTCGGATCGTTCAGACTTCGTCCGGGAAATGCTTCATCACCAGACGGATCGGGTTCGGCGCGGCCTGCCCCAGACCGCAGATCGAGGCATCCCCCATCGCGGTGCAGAGTTCTTCCAGCAACGGCTGGTCCCAGTGATCTGCCTGCATCAGCTTCACGGCCTTTTCGCAGCCGACCCGGCAGGGGGTACACTGACCGCAGCTTTCATCCTCGAAGAAGCGCAGCATGTTCAGCGCGGCGTCCCGGGCCGAATCCTTGTCGGACAGGACCACCACGGCGGCCGAACCGATGAAGGTGCCATACGGTTGCAGCGTGTCGAAATCCAGCGGCACGTAATGCATCGAGGCGGGCAGCAGGCCCGAGGACGGGCCACCCGGCTGGAACGCCTTGAACTCGTGCCCGTCCAGCATGCCACCGGCGGCCTCGATGATGTCGGTGATAGTGGACCCGGCAGGCAGCAGGTGTACGCCCGGGTTCTTCACGCGGCCCGACACGGAATAGGAGCGCAGCCCCTTGCGGCCGTTCTTTTCAACCGAATTCAGGCATTCGGGGCCTTCGCGATTGATCTTGCAGACCCAGTAGAGAGTCTCGATATTGTGCACCAGCGTCGGACGGCCGAAGACGCCGACCTGGGCCACGAAGGGCGGACGGTGGCGCGGTTCGCCGCGCTTGCCTTCAATCGACTCGATCATCGCGCTTTCTTCGCCGCAGATATAGGCCCCGGCCCCGCGGCGCAGGTCGATGTAGCCCGGCTCCACGATGCCCGCCTGTTCCAGCGCGGCGATTTCACGCCGCAGGATTTCCAGCACGGCAGGGTATTCGTCGCGCATGTAGATGAAGCAGGTTTCCGCCTCGACCGCCCAGGCGGCGATCAGCATGCCTTCCAGGACCACATGCGGTGTGCGTTCCAGGTAATAGCGGTCCTTGAACGTGCCGGGCTCGCCCTCGTCGCCGTTCACCGCCAGGTAACGCGGCCCCTCGTTGGCACGCACGAAGCCCCATTTGGTGCCGGACGGGAAACCGGCCCCACCGAGGCCGCGCAGGCCGGCCTCTTTCACCTTGGCCTGAACCGCTTCCCAGTCACCATTGGCGCGCAGATCCTTGAGGGTCCCGTAGCCCCCGCCGGCGGCATAGGCATCGAAGGTCTCGTAGTTCGGGATATGCGCGTGGGTATTCCCGGCGGCAATCGCGGCCTCGACCTTTTCGGGCGTGGCGTGGTCAATGTGGTTGTGGCCCAGCTCCAGCACCGGTGCCGTGTCGCAGCGACCCATGCAGGGTGCGCGGACCACGCGGACCTCGGTCGGGTCCAGCCCGTTTTCGAGCGCCTTGTGCAGCGCCTCGGCCCCGGCCAGCTCGCACGACAGCGAGTCGCAGACACGGATGGTCAGCGACGGCGGGGGCGTCTCGCCCTCCTTCACCAGGTCGAAATGGGCGTAGAAGCTCGCGACCTCGTAAATCTCGGCCTGGCCGGTGCCCAGTTCCTGCGCCAGCGCGCGGATATGCGGGGCCGACAGGTGGCCATATTCGTCCTGGATCAGATGCAGGAACTCGATCAGCAGGTCGCGGCGGCGCGGGCGGTCGCCCAGCAGAGCAAGCACCTCACCATGCGCGTCCAGATCCAGCTGCCGCCCCTTCGGGGTGCGCCGGCCTTTGCCGCGTGCGTTTTTCCAGATGCCTTTTTTCTCGTCCAGTGCCATGGCTCACGTCAACTCCGCTTGGTCACTGGGCTACAATAACGCCTGAGCCGTCACGGGCACACGCCAAAAACGACATGCTTGGGGCAGTTCGCGCAGCCGGAATTTGACTGATGCGGGTTTTCGCCATGCCGCGTTGCGCGTAGATTTCCCCAACGCCCCAGGAGCCGCCCGATGAAAATGATCCGCTTTTTCGCACTGATAGCCCTTGTGCCCGCTGTTTTGATCGGCCTTGGCGCCCTGTCGGGGGGCTGGGCCGTTGGCGCGGCGCTGGCCTATATCACCCTTGTCGCCTTTGCCGCGGACGAGGGCGTGGCGGCCATGGCTCCGACTGCCGAGGCCGACCGGGACTTCGCCTGGGCGAATCGCCTCTCGGTCCTGCTTGCGCTCGGCCATTTCGCGCTTCTGGCCTCGGTCGTGTACGCCCTGTCGGGCGACACCCTGGGATGGGGCGAAAAACTGGCGCTGTTCTTCGCCGCGGGCCTGTTCATGGGGCAGGTGTCGAATTCCAACGCGCATGAGCTGATCCACCGCCCGACGCGCAGCCTCTTCACCCTGGGCAAGTGGGTCTATATCAGCCTGCTCTTCGGCCATCACACCAGTGCGCATAACAAGATCCACCACCGCTATGTCGCCTCGGAACGCGATCCGAATTCCGCCCGCGAGGGCGAGGCTTTCTACCAGTTCTTCCCCCGCGCCTGGATCGGTGCCTTCAAGGCGGGCTATGAGGTCGAACGCGCCGACATGGCCCGCGCGGGGCGCAGCGGACCGCATCCCTACGTGGCCTATCTGGCCGGGGCGGCGGGGGTGCTGGTGATCTCGGCGCTGATCGGCGGCTGGGCTGGGGTGCTGGCGCATCTGGGCCTTGCCTTCTACGCCCAGGTGCAGCTGATGCTGTCGGATTACGTGCAACATTATGGGCTGATGCGCGTCGAGGTCAGGCCCGGTCGGCTGGAACCGGTCGGCCCGCAACATAGCTGGAACGCACCGCATTGGTTCACCACGCACCTGATGCTGAACGCGCCACGCCACTCGGATCACCACGCGCATCCGGCCCGTCCCTACCCGGCGCTGCGCCTGCGGGTCGGCGAGGCCCCGATGCTGCCCTATTCCCTGCCCGCCATGGCCACTCTGGCCCTCGTGCCGAAACTGTGGCAGCGTGTGATGGGGCGCGAGTTGCGCAGGTGGCATGCGTCTCACCCGCGTCCCGCGCCAACCGCACCCGGCACCTGAGGCCCCATGCTATACCGCCAGATCGCCCTTCTGTTTCTCGCTTTCCCGGCCCTGGCTAATCCCACGATGAGTGGCGCGGATTTCGAGGCCTATGCCACCGGCAAGACGCTCTATTTCGGCAGCAACGGTGAAGCCTACGGCGGCGAGCAATACCTGGACGACCGCCGCGTGCGCTGGTCCTTCCTGGATGGCAAATGCAAGGACGGCTATTGGTACGAGGCGGGGAGCCTGATCTGCTTTGTCTACGAGGACGACCCCGTCCCGCAGTGCTGGAGTTTCACCCGTGGCGCCTCCGGCCTGATCGCCCGGTTCGAGAACAACGCCGAGGCCGACGAACTCTACGAGGTCGAACAGGCCGATGAACCGCTGCTGTGCCTTGGGCCGGAGGTGGGCGTCTGAACATGCGCCCCTGCGTGAAGCAAAGCCTCACCCCTGTCGCAACCCGGCGGAAATTTCCCCTTGTTCGCGCTAGCACCAGCTACGGTTTTCGCTTATATCCATGGGTGTATTGGATTTTCCAACCCGCCGCTTCGCGTGCAGGGTCGAAAGTGGGTGGAATGTGACGGATAGTGGTTTGCGCAAACTGGCCTATGCAGCGCTTCTGGCGCTGGTGCTTTACGCCTCGCTCACGGGAGGTGCGTGATGGCGCAGCGATATGGCGGTGAATTCAGCCCGGCCGGAAAACCCTCCCCGACGAACGGTTCGCCCCCGCGCAGCCCCTTTGACGGCAAGAGCCCGACACCGATGGGCGCCCGGGTGAATGCGCTGTTTCTGGTGCCCCTGCCCTTGGCGGTGATGGCCTTTTTTCGGGGGCCGACGGACCTGGTACTATCGCTGGGCGGCGTGGCCCTGATGATGGCGGCGGCCTGGATGACCCGCGAGGGTATGCGCGCCGAAGCTGCCTATGAATCCCGCAAGATCGCCCGCAGACCGGGCCTGCCGCGCAAGATCGTCGGGGCGGTTCTGATGGGCGCGGGCATTGGCCTGGCCGGGCTGGTCGATGGCAGCCTGCTGATCGCCACCCTGTTGGGCGGGGTCGGCGCGGCGTTGCACCTTGGCGCCTTCGGGATCGACCCGATGCGCGACAAGGGGATGGAGGGGATCGACACGTTCCAGACCGACCGGGTTGCCCGCGCGGTCAACGAGGCCGAGGCCCACCTGACCGCCATGAAGGACGCCATCAAACGGGCCCGCGACCGTCAGCTCGAAGCCCGTGTCGATGTTTTCCAGGCCACCGCGCGCGACATGTTCCGCACCATCGAGGACGACCCGCGAGACCTGACCGCCGCGCGCAAGTACCTTGGCGTCTACCTGCGCGGGGCGACCGATGCGACGGTAAAATTCGCCGACCTCTTTGCGCGCAGCCGGGATGCGGGTGCGCGGGCCGACTATGAACAGCTTCTGGACGATCTCGAGGCGAACTTTGCCGCCCGTACGCAGCAGCTGCTGAGCGACAACCGCACGGATCTCGATGTGGAAATCGAGGTGCTGCGCGAGAGGCTCGCCCGCGAGGGCATCACCAGTGATTGAACGTATTTGACGGGAGACGGAAATGACTCAGACCATTCAACAGAAGGCCGCCGAAGACCTGAAACTTGTCGAAGAGGTCACGGCGGTCGTGCTGCCCGAACCCTCGACGGCCCTTGTGCCTCTGGCCGAAGCGGATGAATCGCAAAGCGCCGAGATTACCCGGCGCATGGCCGAGATCGACATGACCAATACCCAGTCGATCATCGAATTCGGCTCGGCGGCCCAGGCCGAGCTGCAGGTGATTTCGCAGGATATGCTGGCCGGTGTGCGCAACAAGGACGTGGGCCCGGCGGGAGACAGCCTGCGCAACATCGTCACCACGATCCGCGGCTTTTCGATCAGCGAACTCGACGTGCGCCGCGAACGCACCTTCTGGGAAAAACTGATGGGCCGCCTGGCCCCGGCTGCAAAATTCGCCGCGCGCTATGAAGAGGTGCAGGGCCAGATCGACCGGATCACCGACAACCTGCTGGGCCACGAACATACGCTGCTGAAAGACATCAAGTCGCTCGACAAGCTCTATGAAAAGACACTGGCCTTTTACGACGAGCTGGCGCTCTACATCGCCGCCGGCGAGGCGAAGCTGGCCGATCTGGATGACACGGTGATCCCCGCCAAGGAGGCCGAGGTCGACGCCGCGCCCGAAGAGGAAGGCGTAATCAAGGCTCAGGAACTGCGCGACCTGCGGGCCGCCCGCGACGATCTGGAACGCCGGGTGCATGACCTGAAACTGACCCGCCAAGTGACAATGCAAAGCCTGCCCTCGATCCGGCTGGTGCAGGAAAACGACAAGTCGCTTGTGACCAAGATCAACTCGACCCTGGTGAACACCGTGCCGCTGTGGGAAACCCAACTGGCCCAGGCGGTCACGATCCAGCGCTCGGCGGATGCGGCAAAGGCAGTGAAGGAAGCGACCGACCTGACCAACGAATTGCTGAAGGCCAATGCCGAGAACCTCCAGGAGGCCAACCGCATGGTCCGCAAGGAGATGGAACGCGGCGTCTTTGACATCGAAGCGGTGAAATCCGCCAACGCCACGCTGATCGCCACGATCGAAGAAAGCCTGGCCATCGCGGACGAAGGCAAGGCCAAACGCGCTGCCGCCGAGGAAGAACTGCGCAAGATGGAGGCCGAGCTCAAGGAAACGCTGGCCGCCGCCAAGGCGCGTGGCACGGCCTCGGGACACAATATCGGCGACGCGGTGGAGGGCTGATGCCAAGGCCGGGGCGCTCTCCTGCCATCCGGGCACTGGCAGCAGCCAGCCTTCTGGGCGGCTGCGTGGACCTCGTGTCCACCGGGCCGGGCACAGGGCCGATGCCACCCCCAGATGCCGTCACGCCCATGAGCGCAGAAAGCGAGGCCCTGGCCCGTTATTACAACAGCGTGCAGCGGGGGTTGCTGACGCGCGGACTTCTGCGCACGGATGGCGGTGGCACCGACACGCCGTTTTCATCCCGCGATCTGGCGCAGAACTTTCTGCGCATCGCTTTTTTTCAGGAATACCAGGATGTTGGCGGGCGCCTGGTGGCCCGGGAAAATGCCAGCCGGTTGCAGCGATGGACCAAGCCCGTGCGCTTGTCGATCGACTTCGGCTCGTCGGTCCCCATCGAGGTGCGCGAACGTGACCGCCAGCAGATCGCCCGGTTCGCCGCCCGCCTGACCCGCGTGACCGGCCACCCGGTCACGGTCTCTGACACTGCGCCCAATTTCCACGTATTGGTGGTGAACGAACCCGAACGCCGCGCCCTGGCCCCGCGCCTGCGCCGTCTTGTGCCCGGAATTTCGAACGCCTCCCTGGCCCATATGATCAACCTGCCGCGTGACACCTATTGCGCGGTCTTCACCACGGATGGAGGCAACAACTCCACGCCCGACACAGCGGTCGCGGTGATCCGTGGCGAGCATCCGTCGCTTCTGCGCACCGCCTGCCTGCACGAGGAAATCGCGCAAGGCTTGGGCCTGCCCAACGACAGCCCGCGCGCCCGGCCTTCGATCTTCAACGACGACGAGGAATTCGGGCTCCTGACCACCCACGACGAGTTGCTTCTGCAAATGCTCTACGATCGCCGCCTGCGCCCCGGCATGACCGAAGAGGAAGCCCGCCCGATCGTCAACCAGATCGCTGCCGAACTGACCGGCAGCGCCGTTTAGCACCCACAGACAGGGGGAGAAGATATGGGAATTTTCGATTTTCTGACCGGTGAGTTCATCGACGTGATCCATTGGGTGGATGACACCCGCGACACGATGGTCTGGCGCTTCGAACGCGAGGGGCACGAAATCAAGTACGGCGCCAAGCTGACCGTGCGCGAAGGGCAATCGGCCGTTTTCGTGCATGAAGGCCAGCTGGCGGATGTCTTTACCCCCGGGCTCTACATGCTCGAAACCAACAACATGCCGGTCCTGACCACGCTGCAGCACTGGGACCACGGCTTCAAATCACCCTTCAAGTCGGAAATCTACTTCGTCAACACGACCCGGTTCAACGACCTGAAGGGGGGCACCAAGAACCCGAGTATGCTGCGCGATCCCGAATTCGGCCCGACCCGTATCCGCGCCTATGGCACTTATTCGGTGCGCGTGACCGACCCGGCCAGGTTCCTGACCGAGATCGTCGGCACGGACGGCGAGTTCACAATGGACGAGATCAGCTTCCAGGTGCGCAACATCATCGTGCAGGCATTTTCGCGCGTGATCGCCAGTTCGGGCATCCCCGTGCTGGACATGGCCGCCAATACCGCCGATCTGGGCCGGGTGGTGGCACGCGAAATCTCTGGCGTGGTTGCAGAATACGGCCTGTCCATCCCGGAGTTCTACATCGAGAACATCAGCCTGCCACCGGCGGTCGAGCAGGTGCTGGACAAGCGCACCTCGATGGGAATCGTCGGAAACCTGGACAATTACGTGAAGTTCAATGCGGCCGAGGCGATGGGGGCCGAGGGCTCTGCCATGGCCGCCTCGATGGGAGCGGGAATGGGCGCTGGCATGGGCATGGCGATGGCGCAGACAGGCCCCTGGGGGGCTGCCCCGGCACCGGTCGCACAACCTGCCGCATCCGCCCCGCCGCCTCCCCCGCCGCCGGTCGAGAAAGTCTGGCACATCGCCGAGAGTGGCGAGACCAGGGGACCCTTCTCCAAGGCTGCCCTGGGCCGCATGGTCACTTCCGGAGAACTGACCCGCGAGACCCATGTCTGGACCGCCGGGCAGGACGGCTGGAAGACGGCCGATGAGGTAGCGGAGCTGGCCCAGCTCTTCACCATTCTCCCCCCGCCCCCGCCGGGCGCGTAATCCGGGAAGGGACCGCTCTGCCCCTTTCATCTTTCTGAAAATATCCCCGCCGGAGGCAAAAAGACATGGCGCACCCGTCCGACGCGCTCGCCACACCTGACGACGAACACCGTTTTCCCTGTGAACAGTGCGGCGCAGACCTGCGCTTCGACCCGCAGGCGGGGCAGCTGACTTGCGACCATTGCGGCTTTTCCGTGCCGCTTGAGGGCCACGCGGCGCAATCCGAGGCGATCCGCGAGCTTGATTTCCGCGCGGCCCTGGACGCAAAGCTGCCGGACGCCGAAATCGAAGAGACCCGCATCACGGAATGTCCGAATTGTGCGGCAAAACTGACGTTGGATGCCAATGTCCACGCCCTGGAATGTCCGTTTTGTGCAACCCCGCTCGTGACGGACACGGGCACGAACCGCCATATCAAACCCAAGGGCGTGCTGCCCTTCGCCCTGGAGGAACGCGAGGCACGCGCGGCCATGACGGACTGGCTGGGCAAGCTCTGGTTCGCACCGAACGGGCTGCAGGACTATGCCCGAAAAGGGCGCCGGATGTCCGGCATTTACGTGCCCTACTGGACCTTCGATGCGGATACGAAATCAAGCTACACCGGCGAACACGGCACGGTCTATTACGTGACCAGGACCGTCACGGTAAACGGCAAACAGCAGACCCGCCGCGTGCAGAAGATCCGCTGGCGTCCGGCCTCGGGCCGGGTGGCGCGCTGGTTCGACGATGTGCTGGTACTGGCCTCGCGCAGCCTGCCAAAACGCTATACCGATGCGCTGCAGCCCTGGGATCTGTCCGAGCTGGAGCCCTACCGCCCCGAATATCTGGCCGGTTTTCGCGCCGAGGGGTATACGGTCGAACTGCCCGACGGCTATGACGCGGCCCGCGCCCAGATGGACCGGGTTATCCTGCGGGACGTGAAATTCGACATCGGCGGCGACCGTCAGCGGGTGCATTCGGTCAATACGACCGTCAGTGACGTGACCTTCAAACATGTGCTCCTGCCGGTCTGGCTGGCGGCCTACAAGTATCGCGGCAAGACCTACCGTTTCGTGGTCAACGGGCAAAGCGGAAAGGTGCAGGGCGAACGGCCCTGGTCGGCGTGGAAAATTGCCATTGCCGTGGTGCTGGGACTGATCGTCGCCGGGGGGATCGGATATCTGGCGGCACAGTCGCAGTAACATATCGGGGCACTGGACGCTGCGTCCCGCTTGATCGCCCCCCTGTTTGCGGCAACTTGCCCCCATGACCCATGACGCCCTGACCGAGCTGCTCTCCGCCCGCCATTCCTGCCGCGCCTACCTGCCCGACCCGGTACCGCGCGAAACGATAGAACGGGTGCTGCGCGCCGCCCAACATGTGCCAAGCTGGTGCAACGCCCAGCCATGGAAGGTGCATATCACCGGAAAGGAAGAAACCACCCGCCTTGCCGACGCGCTTTATTCCGAGGCGATGGCGGGTACACCGGCGCCGGAAATTCCCTTCCCAACCGCCTACACCGACAAGCATCGGGACCGCCGCCGTGCCTGCGGCTGGCAGCTCTATGACGCCGTTGGGGTGAAAAAGGGGGACCGCGCCGGGTCCGCCCGTCAAATGATGGAAAACTTCCGCTTCTTTGGCGCCCCGCACATGGCGCTGATCACTGCGCCCCGGGAGCTTGGACAATATGCCTACCTGGACTGTGGCGGGTTCATCACGGGATTCTGTCTGGCCGCCAAAAGCCTTGGGCTGGGCACGGTCCCGCAGGCGGCCATTGCCGGGTTCGCCCCTTTCCTGCGTGACTGGTTCGATCTGGATGCAGACCGCACCATCCTGGCGGGTATCGCCTTCGGTTTGCCGGACGAAAAACACCCGGCCAATGCCTTTCGCACTGACCGGGCTGATCTGACGGAATGGGTGGCCTGGAAGGGCTGAGGGTAACTGATCCAGGCCTGAACCCGGGTCTCCGTCAGCCAGTGTTGATCTTTACCCGCGTGGCATTCTGCGCGCGCGGCTCCGATTTCGGCACGGTTATGGTCAACACCCCATCCTTCATCTCGGCGGCCACCTGCGTCTCTTCCGCATCCGGTGGCAGGCGGAAGCTGCGGGAAAACGCGCCGTATTGACGTTCCGAGAAGAACCAGGTGTCGCCCTTTTCCTCGCGTTCGGAGCTTTTCTCGCCCTTCACCTGGACCAGCCCGTCATGCACGGTCAGTTCCACATCTTCCTCGGCCACACCCGGCAGTTCAATGGCGATACGATAGGCGTCATCGGCCAGCGAGGCTTCGGAAGCAGGGGTCAGGAATTCGCTCAACCGATGCCCGAAGCTGCGCAGCGGGTCATAGAGTGACGGCCAGAAACCGGTATCTTGTGTCTTTTCAACCATGATGCACCTCCTTCTCCGCTTATATGGGTTTCAGCGGCCGGGCGACCAAGGCAACGGGCGGAATTGCCGCAGGGCATGGACGCGGGTCCATCCCCGCGCTACGAGGACGAAAACGGAGGCTGCGATGAGAGCATTGGTACAACGCGTGAGCGAAGCCGCGGTGCGGGTCGATGGCGAGGTGATCGGCGAGATCGGCGCGGGCCTGATGATCCTGGTCTGCGCCATGCAGGGCGATACGGAGGCGAATGCAGATACGCTCGCCGCCAAGATATCGAAACTGCGCATCTTCAAGGATGAGGCAGGCAAGATGAACCGTTCGCTTCTGGACACGGGCGGGCGGGCGCTGGTGATCAGCCAGTTCACCCTGTCCGCGGATACCTCGCGCGGCAATCGCCCCGGGTTTTCAACCGCCGCGCCACCGGCGGAAGGCGAGCGGCTCTATGAATACTTCGCCGACCAGCTGCGCGGCCACGCGATTACCGTGGCCCAGGGCCGGTTCGGCGCCGACATGTCCGTGTCGCTGGTCAACGACGGGCCGGTGACGATCTGGATGGATTTCTGATCCCCGCCTGCGTACAGGTCGAGGGGCGGGAAATCCCCGCCCCCCGACAGGATCATTCTGCCGCCTCGGCGTAGTCGGTCAGAGGCGGGCAGGTGCAAACCAGGTTACGGTCGCCATAGACATTGTCCACGCGATTGACCGGCGACCAGTATTTATCGACGCGAAAGCTGCCCGGCGGGAAGCAGCCCTGTTCGCGCGAATAGGGCCGGTCCCATTTACCCACCAGATCCTCGACCGTGTGGGGGGCGTGTTTCAGCGGGTTGTTTTGCGGGTCGATGCGGCCCTCCTCGATCTCGCGGATTTCCTCGCGGATCGCCAGCATGGCGTCGCAGAACCGGTCAAGCTCGGCCTTGGTTTCCGATTCCGTGGGCTCGATCATCAGCGTACCGGCCACCGGCCAGGACATGGTTGGCGCGTGAAACCCGTTGTCGATCAAGCGCTTGGCAATGTCATCGACGGTCACGCCCGCGCTGTCGGCAAAGGGACGCGTGTCGATGATACACTCATGCGCAACGCGCCCGCCGGGGCCGGTGAACAGCACCTCATAGGCGCCTTTCAGCCGCGCCGCGATGTAATTGGCATTGAGGATCGCCACCTTTGTCGCCTGTGTCAGCCCGGCGCCTCCCATCAGCAGCACATAGGCCCAGCTGATGGGCAACACGCTGGCCGAGCCATAGGGGGCCGCCGAAACTGCCCCCTCTTCCCCCACCAGCCCATTGCCCGGCAGATGCGGTTCAAGATGGGCCTTCACACCGATCGGCCCCATGCCGGGGCCACCGCCGCCATGCGGGATAGCGAAGGTCTTGTGCAGGTTCAGGTGGCTCACATCGCCGCCGATCTCGCCCAGTTTCGACAGGCCCACCATCGCGTTCAGGTTGGCCCCGTCGATATAGACCTGGCCGCCGTGCTCGTGGGTGATCTGACAAACCTCGCGCACGGTTTCCTCGAACACCCCATGGGTCGATGGATAGGTGATCATGCAGGCGGCCAGCCGGTCCCCGGCCGCTTGCGCCTTGGCGCGGAAGTCAGCGACGTCGATGTCGCCGTTTTCGGCCGAGTTCACCACAACGACCTCCATCCCCGCCATGTGCGCCGAGGCCGGGTTTGTGCCATGGGCCGAGATCGGGATCAGGCAGATGTCACGCTTTTCCCTGTTGGCCCGGTGATAGGCCGCAATGGTCAAGAGCCCCGCATATTCGCCCTGCGCGCCGGAGTTGGGCTGCATCGACATGGCGTCATAGCCGGTGATCTGGCAGAGCTTGTCTTTCAGGTCATTGATCAGATGCAGATAGCCCTGTGTCTGGTCGTCCGGGGCCATCGGGTGGATCATGGAGAATTCGCGCCAGGAGACCGGCATCATCTCGGCCGCCGCATTCAGCTTCATGGTGCAGCTTCCCAGCGGGATCATCGCGCGGTCCAGCGCCAGGTCGCGGTCCGCGAGGCGACGCATGTAGCGCATCATCTCGGTCTCGGCCCGATTCATGTGGAACACCGGGTGGGTCAGGTAATCCGAGCTGCGCAGGATCGCGTCGGGCAGGCGATACTCGGGCGTATAGTCGTCATCCTTGCGGGTGACGCCAAAGGCTCCCCAGACAGCCTCGATCGTGGCCGGGCGGGTGGCTTCGTCAAGCGTGATGCCGATCTGCGTCTTGCCCACGGGCCGCAGGTTGATGCCGCGTGTGACAGCGGCCTCCATCACGGTTTTCTGCAAGCCGCCGACTTCGACCGTGATCGTGTCGAAGAAATGGTTGGGGGTGACTGTAAACCCACCCTCCTCCAACCCTTTGGCCAGGCGCACGGTCTTGCGGTGGATACGCTGGGCGATCGCCTTCAACCCTTCGGGGCCATGGAACACCGCGTAGAAAGACGCCATGACCGCCAGCAGCGCCTGCGCGGTGCAGACGTTCGAGGTCGCCTTTTCACGGCGAATATGCTGCTCGCGGGTCTGTAGCGACAGGCGATAGGCCTTGTTGCCGCGCGCATCGACCGAAACGCCGACGATCCGACCGGGCATGTTGCGCTTGTGCTTGTCCTTGGTGGCCAGATAGGCGGCGTGCGGCCCGCCGAAGCCCACCGGAACGCCGAACCGCTGGGCCGAACCCACGGCGATATCCGCCCCCATCGCACCGGGTTCCTTCAACAGGGTCAGGGCCAGAGGATCGGCCGCCACGATGCCCACCGCCTTCGCCGCGTGCAGCGCCGCGATCTGGTCGGTAAAATCACGCACGCGGCCATAGGTGCCGGGATACTGGAAGATCGCGCCAAAGACCTGTTCGGCGTTCAGCTCGCTTTCCGGATCGCCCACCACGACCTCGATCCCAAGAGGCGCCGCCCGGGTCTTCATCACCGCGATATTCTGCGGATGACAGTTTTCGTCAACGAAGAAGGCCCTGGCCTTCGACCTGGCGATGCGATGCCCCATCACCATCGCCTCCGCCGCCGCCGTGGCCTCGTCCAGAAGGGAGGCATTGGCGATTTCGAGCCCCGTGAGGTCCGAGATCATGGTCTGGAAATTCAGGAGCGCCTCCAGGCGGCCCTGGGAAATCTCCGGCTGGTAAGGCGTATAGGCCGTGTACCAGGCCGGGTTTTCCAGGATATTGCGCTGGACCACCGGCGGCGTGACCGTGCCGTGATAGCCCTGCCCCAGAAGCGAGCGCAGCACCTTGTTCTTCGCCGCAGTCACCCGCATCTGATGCAGCATTTCGCGTTCCGAACGCGGGCGGCCCCAGCTCAGCTCTTCGGCCTGGCGGATCGAGCCGGGCACGGTTTCGGCAATCAGGCCTTCCAGGTCCGCAACACCGACGGCGTCAAACATCTGGTTCATCTCGGACGGGGACGGGCCGATGTGGCGGCGGTTGGCGAAATCATAGGGCAGGTAATCGGTGGGGGTGAAAGACATGGGATGCTCCGCGTGAGGCAAACGGGACCAAAACTCTTCGAAGATTTTTGGTCCCGCCGAAAGGTCAGGTCAGCCGATGAAGGCCTTGTAGCCGGCTTCGTCCATGTAGTCGTCCATCGGCGAGGCGTCCGAGACCTTGAGCTTGAAGAACCAGGCTTCGCCTTCCGGGTCGTCGTTGACCTTGCTGGGTTCATCCACGATGGCTTCATTCACCTCGACGACCTCGCCGTCCAGAGGGGCCAGGATGTCCGAAGCCGCCTTGACGCTTTCGATCACCACGATCTCGTCATCCTTGGACACGGTGTCGCCCACCTCGGGCAGTTCGACGAACACGACGTCGCCCAACTGCTCGGCGGCATGGGCTGTGATGCCCACGACCATCACGCCATCTTCCTCGCGCAGCCATTCATGTTCTTCGGTGTATTTCATTGGGTCTCTCCTGGTGAAATGTTTCTGTCAGCGTTTGTAGGTTGAAGGCCGGAACGGCATGTCCGCCACGGTGACGGGGTGGCGCTTGCCGCGCACCTCGCCAAAAAGCTCGGTGCCCGTGCGGGCGTGGGGCGTGGTGACATATCCCATCGACACCGGCGCCTCTATCGAAGGGCCGTAGGCGCCGGAGGTAATCTGGCCAATGGGTTCGTCCGCGTCCTCCGCGGCGAAGAGCTCTGTACCTGCCCGCATCGGCGCACGGCCCTGCGGCAGAAGCCCGACACGACGGCGCCCTGCCCCCTTGCGGAACTCGGCCAGGATGCGGCGCGCGCCGGGGAAGCCGCCTTCGCGCTGGCCGCCGGTACGGCGCACCTTCTGCACCGCCCATTCCAGCGCCGCCTCGACCGGGCTGGTGGTCGTGTCGATGTCATTGCCGTAAAGGCACAGCCCCGCCTCCAGCCGCAGGCTGTCGCGGGCGCCCAGGCCGATCGCTTCGACCTCGTCCATCGCCAACAGCGCCTCGGCAAAGGCGCGGGCCTGCGCCTCGGGCACCGACACCTCGAACCCGTCCTCGCCGGTATAACCCGAGCGTGTCACCCAGAGCTGACCATAAGCCGTTTCCATGACCGCCACGTCCATGAAACGCATTTCGGCCACCTCCGGCGCGATCTGCGCCAGCGCCTCTTCGGCGGCGGGGCCCTGCAACGCGATCAGGGCGCGGTCGGTAATGACGTCGACCTCACATTCAGGCAGGCCCGCACGGAGGTGGGCGATGTCGGCCTGCTTGCAGGCGGCGTTGACCACCAGGAACAGGTGGTCGCCCCGGTTCGCAACCATCAGGTCGTCCAGGATCCCCCCCTCGTCATCGGTAAAGAGCGCATAGCGCTGGCGCCCTTCGGCCAGCGACTTGATCGCCACCGGCACCAGCCGTTCCAGCGCGCCCGCGGGATCAGCCCCGCGCAGGATCACCTGGCCCATGTGGCTGACGTCAAACAGCCCGGCCCGGGCGCGGGTGTGCAGATGCTCCTTCATCACGCCCAGCGGGTACTGCACCGGCATCTCGTAGCCCGCGAAAGCAACCATTCTGGCACCGAGCGTGACGTGCAGATCATAAAGCGGTGTGCGGAGCAGATCGGCCATGTCGGTCCCTTTGTCCTGTCGGCCGGACCCATGTACCCGGCATCATTCGGGCGCGGGTAGCGCCCAGCGATGCCCCCTCTGTCCTGATGCCTGAGATCGTTATCCCTTCGGCGGGCACGGGCAGCCGCACCACTCTCCAGAGTGTTCTTCATCACATCGGTCCGGGGGCCTGAGAGTTTACCGGGGCGGTTGCTCCTTCGGCACCGACAGTGTCGGATTCTCCCGATGCAATGACGGATTCGTAGCGGTTGGCCGACCCATAGGCAAGTGCTTGTGCCCATTCGCATACCGCGTCATGCTGAGCGGATGAGCGACCCGTTCTTCTTCGGATACGGTTCCCTGGTGAACCGGCAGACCCACGACTATCTGCGAGCCACCACGGCCTCGGTGAAAGGCTGGCGACGCGCCTGGCGCCACACGCCCCTGCGCGACGTGAGTTTCCTGACCGTGGTGCCCGCGCAGGACGACTATGTCGACGGGTTGATCGCCGCTGTGCCCGGTGCCCATTGGGCTTCGCTCGACCAACGCGAACGGGCTTACGACCGGCATGACGCCACCCACCAGGTCAGCCATGGTCTTGAGCACGCCCTGGATGTCGCCATCTACGCCATCCCCGACGGGTTTCACCGCAAGCCCGGGGCCGACAACCCGGTGCTGTTGAGCTATATCGACACGGTGGTCCAGGGATTCCTGGCCGAGTTCGGCCCCGAGGGCGCGGCGCATTTCTTCGAAACCACCGAGGGCTGGGATGCCCCGGTTCTGGACGACCGCGCGGCCCCGATCTATCCGCGCGCAACCACGGTGAGTGCCGAGGAGCGCGATGTGGTGGATGAGGCGCTTGGGCGGCTGAAGGTGGGCCTGAAACGTCCCTAACGTCGCAGGTTGAACAAGGTGATCTGTCTGGTCTGCCGCGCATAGGGGTGCGGGGCCTCGATTTCGGGTTCGACGCCTGCCGCCTTGTCCCGCATCACCTTGGCGGCCAGCACCAGCGCCACGGCGGCAAAGACCGCCCCGCCCAGTGCCTGGCCGATCAGCACCCCCGGGCCCTGCCACCAGGCGGCTCCGACGATCACGAAGGGGATCGTGCCCAAGGTATGGCGGCCCCAGTTGATCCAGGTGGAATAGAACGGGTGGCCCAGGTTGTTGAAGGCGGCGTTGGACAGGAAGATGACGCCGTTGAAAAACCACGCCAGCGCCAGCGGGCCGCAGAACAGGAAGACCAGTTCCCGGGTCAGGCCCGTGGCGCCGAACAGATCCGCGATCGGGCCACGGGCGATGAACAGCAGGGCGGACACCAGCACCGTCACCGCCAGCGTAAACACCAGCCCATCGCGCAGCGCGCCGCGGACGCGGTCGTGGCGCCCGGCGCCGAAGTTCTGGCCGATGATCGGGCCGATCGCACCGGACAGGGCAAAGATCACCCCGAAAGCCACCGGCACAAGACGCGAGATGATCGCCATGCCCGCCACCGCATCCGCGCCGAACTGGGCCATGGAGCGGGTGACATAGGCCTGCCCCAGTGGGGTTGCGAACTGGGTCAGGATCGCGGGCAATGCGATGGTCATGATGGCGGGGAAATCCACCCGGAATTCGGTCGCGGAGGGTTTCTCCAGCCCCCCGTGCCACCGAAAGATCGGATAGAGCGCGGCAAAGGCAATCGCCACACGCGAGGCGACCGAGGCCATCGCGGCTCCGGTCAGCTCCAGCCCGAAGCCGAAGATGAAGATCGGGTCCAGCACCGCGTTTACCACGCCTGCCGCGATGGTTGCGATCATCGCCCGGCGCGCGTCGCCATGCGCGCGCAGGATCGCCCCGCCGACCATGCCGATGATCAATAGAGGCAGCGAGGGGATGATGATCCGCAGATAGCCGACGGCGAGGTCAAGCGTCGCGCCCTGCGCCCCCATCAGCGCGGCAAGGGCTGGTATGTTGACCCAGACCAGCGCCGCGAAAATCGCGCCGAAGCCAACGCCGTACAGCATTGCCGTCGCGGCCCGGCGGCTCGCCATTCGGACCTGCCCCTCGCCCAGCGCACGGGCCACCAGCGCGCCAGCGGCAATCGACATGCCGATGCCGAAGCTCGAGGTAAAGAACAGGATTGCACCGGCATAGCCCACGGCGGCGGCCAGTTCCTCCTTGCCCAGCATCGAGATGAAGATCATGTCCACCAGGTCGACCAGAAAGATCGCCATCAGCCCGACCGAAGCCGTCAGCGCCATCACCGTGATATGACCCATCAAGGAGCCTTCGAGGAACTTTGCCTGTTCTTGAGCCATTGGCCGAAGATGCGTGGCGCGGAGGCAAAAGGAAAGCCCCCTGTCCGCACAGGGGGCTTTGCAAATTCGCACCGGGTTGCGGGCCTCGGTCCTGAAGCCCCGCCTGTCACCCCTTGGCGCGGATGACCTTCAAAAGCGGCATCAGAGCCGACATGTCCGGGCCGCGTTCCATACCGGTAACGGCCTTGCGCAGCGGCATGAACAGGCCCTTGCCCTTGCGCCCCGTCGCCGCCTTGACGGCCGAGGTCCAGTCGCCCCAGCTTGAGGCGTCATAGGGCCCGTCGGGCAGAAGGGTCATGGCTTCGGCAATGAAATCGGCGTCCTCGTCGGCCACCAGCGGGTCGGCACCGGACTGGCAGAGTTCCCACCAGGCGCCCAGATCCTTGAGTGTCGTGATATTCTCGCGGGCAACGGTCCAGAAGGCCTCGGCCTCATCCGCCGGAACGCCCAGCGCGTCCAGTTCAGCACCCACGTCGGCGACCGTGAGCCCGCCCAGGTAGCGCGCGGTCAGCGGGTAGAGGTCGTCGGCATCGAACTTGGTCGGGGCCGAGCCGAAGCTGTTGATGTCGAACCCTTCAGCCAGTTCGTCGAGCGAACCGACCAGCTCCACCGGCTGGCTCGACCCAAGGCGCGCCATCAGGCTGAGCAGCGCGGCAGGCTGCACGCCCGCTTCACGCAGGTCGCGCAGGGCCAGTGTGCCCAGGCGTTTCGACAGGGCCTCGCCCTGCGAGCCGGTCAGGAGCGAATGGTGCGCAAACTCAGGCACCGTGCCGCCCAGCGCGCGGATGATCTGGATCTGCGTCGCGGTATTGGTCACATGGTCGGAGCCCCGCACCACATGCGTCACGCCGTAATCCACGTCATCACAGACCGAGGCCAGGGTATAAAGGAACTGCCCGTCACCCCGGATCAGCACCGGATCCGAGACAGAGGCCGCGTCAATCGACAGATCGCCCAGAATACCGTCGGTCCATTCGATCCGCTCGTGGTCCAGCTTGAATCGCCATACGCCATTGCCGCGCTCGGCACGCAGTTTGGCTTTTTCGTCTTCCGACAGGTTCAGCGCGGCGCGGTCATAAACCGGCGGCTTGCCCATGTTCAGCTGTTTCTTGCGCTTCAGGTCCAGCTCGGTCGGGGTCTCGAACGCCTCGTAGAACCGGCCCATGTCGCGCAGCTCTTGCGCGGCGGCCTCATAACGCTCCAGGCGGTCGGACTGCTTTTCAAGACGATCCCAGGTCAGGCCCAGCCATTCCAGATCCTGTTGGATCGCATCCGCATATTCCTGCTTCGACCGCTCCGGGTCCGTGTCGTCCAGGCGCAGGATGAATTGCCCGCCGGCCTTGCGGGCGATCAGGTAGTTCATCAGGGCGGTGCGCAGGTTGCCCACGTGGATGTAACCGGTGGGCGAGGGCGCGAAACGGGTGATGGTCATGGCGTGTCTCCTTCGCGCGGATGCTCTTTCACATCCCGAAGCATATGTCCATATTGCGCGGGAGAATCTCATCGGAGGCACCATGCTCTGGCTCATCCTGACCTTTCACGTTCTGGGCGCGTCCATCTGGACCGGCGGCCATTTGGTGCTGGCCACGACCGTGCTGCCGCGCGCGCTGACGGCGGGCGATCCCGGCATCCTGCTGCGCTTTGAGCAGGGGTTCGAAAGGATCGGCATACCGGCCCTGGTGGTTCAGGTGGCCACGGGGCTGTGGCTGGCCAGCCAGGTCTCCGACCCGGGCCGCTGGCTGTCCTTCGCGGACCCGGTGAGCGCGGCGGTGGGGGTGAAGCTCTGCCTGCTGGCGGCCACCGCGTTGTTCGCCGCAAACGCACGCTTTCGCGTGATCCCGACACTCAGCGCCGAAAGCCTGCCCTTGATGGGCTGGCACATCCGCGCGGTGACGCTGTTTTCCGTCGTGTTTGTCATGGCCGGCGTGTGGATTCGCACAGGTGGGTTCTGATGGACAGTGCCACCGCGCCCTCAGCTGACGACATCCACGCGCTGGCCATAGCCACGGTCAAGGCCCTGCCCGCCCCTCTGCGCGACCTGGCGATGCAGGTTGCGATCCGGGTCGAGGAATTCGCGAGCCGGGAACTCCTCGACGAGATGCAGATCGAGGATCCGTTCGAGCTGACCGGGCTTTACGATGGCATTCCCCTGACCGAGAAGTCCGCTTTCGACCAGCCCCTGCAGCCGGACACGGTCTGGCTCTACCGCCGTGCCATCCTGGACGAATGGATTACCCGTGGCGACGTCACCCTGGCCGAACTGGTCGCCCATGTCACCGTGCATGAATTTGCCCATCATTTCGGCTGGTCGGACGGGGATATCGCGGCAGTGGATCGCTGGTGGGAATAGGCGGCCTGCCCCGCCACAGTTGCAATCACGCCCCTGACAGGGTAGGCCCGCGCCAATACCAAGGGGTCCGGTCATGATCATCTCGAACTCGAAAAACTATGTGCTAGTGAAAACCCGCAAGGTAGGCGGTACCTCGGTCGAGCTGAAGCTGTGTGACAGCCTTGAGGACGGCGATATCTCGACCTATCTCAAGGAACATACCGGCAAGACCAATTTCGACCGGCACGTGACCGAACTGACCACTCTACGCAAACCAGCTATCGGCCGCCGCCCCGTGCGCCTGTCGGAACATTGCCCGCTGACCCGCGCCTACCGCGCCTTCGGGCGGGATCTGGAAAACCACTTGGTGATCTCGATCGACCGGAACCCCTGGGACCTGGCGGTCTCGCATTATTTCTGGAAGACGCGCCGGTTCTATGACGCCAAGGCACTGCCAATCGAAGAACAGCGCGCGCGGTTCAAGAAATATGCCCTGACCTATTTCGCCCGCTCGTGGAAGCGCCACCTCTGGGGCTGGTACAAGCACCGGGAACTGTCGCACCGTGACCTTTACATGATCGACGGCGTATCGATGGTCGACCACATGCTGCGCTACGAGTGTCTGGAGGAGGACATGCAGGCGCTGGGCGACAGGATCGGACTGCCCGGCCTGTCGCTGGAAGGTGTGAACGCCAAACGAACCACGCGGCCCAAGAAGGGCCGCAGCTATCAGGATATGTATGACAAAGAGACCCGCGATCACGTGGCGCGCGTTGCGGCCTGGGAGATCGACGCCTACGGCTACGACTTCGAAGGACATAACACCCCGCGTTTCGAACCGGACCCGCGCCGCCATGCGGTAAAGGACGCCTGGTTCACCAAGCAGGGCGTGTGATCATGGATGTTGCCGTCATCACCTCGGTCCGCAACGACGACTTCTTCCTGGAGCGCTGGATCGACTATTACGGGTCGAACTTTGGACACAAGAACCTCTATGTGATTCTGGACGGTCAGGATCAGCCGACGCCGGACCATGCGCCCGAAGTGAACACCCTGACCATCCCGCGCAAACCGCTGGAGCGCGTGCCCGCGATGCGCCGCCGCGCCCGGCTGGTCTCGGATATCGCACGGGGTCTGTTCCGTTTCTATGACTGCGTGATTGCAGGCGACGTGGACGAATTCATCATCCCCGATCCAGACCAATTCCCGGACCTGAACGCTTTCGTCGCGGCGCACCAGAACACCACCCGCTCGATCTCGGGCCTGGGGCTGGACGTGGGGCAGCATATTCGGTTGGAGCCGGAGCTGGACCCGGCGCAGAAAATGCTGGACCAACGCCGGTTCGCGCATCTGTCCAGCCGCTATACCAAGCCTTCGATCAGCTACCAGCCCTGCACCTGGGGGTCGGGCTTTCACCGGATCAAGAGGCAGAACTTCCACATCTCGGACCAGCTCTACGGCTTCCACTTCGGGATGATCGACTACGCCCGCTCCACCGGCAAGACCGCCGACAAGGATCGCCTGGCAACAGGTTGGGGAGGACACCTGGAACGGCGCGAGCGGCTGTTCAAGATCATCGACCAAAGCACGCCCATGCCGGGCGATGACTATTTCTCCACCGCGCGCCGCTTGCAGACCTGGCGCCGCCCCTGGTTTGCCTGGAACAAACCCGCGATGATCAAGGGCGACCCGGTGGTGGAAATTCCCGAGCGCTTTCGCGGCATTATTTGATCCCGGCGACCTGTCCCAGCTTGGAATGCTTACCTGCAAAGGCACGGGATTCGGCCAGCACATTCTCCGGGCTCTGCCGGGTAAACGTCTGATAAATCGACCCTTCCCGCCCGCCACGCAGCACCAGAATCTTTGAGGGCCGCGCAATCGCCACCATGTTCAACCCGCGTTCGCAGGCCAGACGGGCAAAGCGCACATCGACGAATTTCTGGCTGGTCTCCATATCGGCAAAACCGGGCAGGTTTGCCCCCCGCACCAGCACCGTGCCAGTGCCCAGTTGGTCCACGTAACGCGGCTGATCCAACCCCTTGGCATAGTGGAACTGCTTGCGCGAGCGCAGGCTGCGCAGCTTGCCGAAGACACGACGGTAGATGGTGCCGTGCAGGCCCAGCACGTTCTGCTCCAACCCCAATATCTCGGCCTGTGACAGGAACTGCGCGACATAGCCCGGCGTGTAGTCCAGATCATCGTCGCACAGGAACACCAAGTCCTCCGGCGCCACCTCGGGCAGGAACTTGCCGGTATCCTTCGTGTCCGACGGTGGGATGATCGGCACCAGGTTGTCAACCTGCCCGGCCCAGGCGGGCGGTCCGTCGAACTCGTTGAACACCACACGCGGTTCGTCCACCTGTACGGCGATGGACCGTGCGGCATCTTCCGCAAATTCAACGCGGCCCGGGAAGGTGGCCATATGGGCGATGAGACGGGCCATGGTCGGCTCCCAGGCTGAATGAAGATCGCGCGCACCCTAGTGTCCTGCCCCGCGGGTCGCAAGCCGTCACGGGGTGATGCGCACCGGCCAGATCCTGTCAAGCCCGTCCAGTCCCTCCCGGATCAGTTCTGCCAACACCTCAAGGTCCACGTCCGCCAGCTTGTTGATATACAGACACGACTTCCCGCGTTTGTGTTTACCCAGCCGGTCCAGCAGCCCGCCGAAATCCTGGTACCCGGGCATGATGTAGAGCGACAGGGCCGATTTGCGCGGTGAAAACCCCGTGGCCAGGAAATCCCCTTCGCGACCCGAGGCATAGACACAGTGGTAGGCGCCGTAGCCGACGATCGATGCCCCCCACATTACTGGCGCGAACCCGGTCACGTCGCGAAACAGCCGATCCAGTACCACAGCATCCGCGCGACGGCGTTCAGGTTCAACCGCATCAAGGAAGGCCTGAACCGATGCCGTTGTGGGCTGGGTCTTGTTTGCGCTCATATCTTCAGCATGACTTTGCAATTTGCAAAGCGCAACCTGTCTTAAAACCTCACTTGACGTAAGGTCAATGAACTTGAATTCTGTTATGTTAAGGAGGCCCCATGCCGATTTCCTACACGATATTCCCTGACCAGCTACTCACTTATATTCATTACGCGGGCGTGGTTGATGCCGATCAGGTCTTGCGCGCTGCACGGGATTATGTGGCCGATCCGAATTTCTCGCCAAAGGCGACGGAGTTGGTAGATCTTCGCGAAATCACTGAATTCGACATGAGCTATCGCACCATGTCGAATATGGTCTACCGCTTGGGCAAACTGCATGAGGTCCACGGCCCGCCTGCGGCAAAACTGCTGCTGGCAGACAATGATCTGGCCTTCAGCATGGCAAGTTTGTTCGAAACCATCGTCAACGCAGCCAAGGGGCCACCGGTACACGTCATGCGCAGCGAGACCGAAGCCCTGCTGCGCCTTGGTCGTCCGGAACGGCGCATCGCCGAACTGCTGGCCGCCCCCTCCCCGCGCACGCGGGCTCAGGCGTAGCTGACCACCTCGAATTCAATCCCGTCTGCATCGTCGAAATAGAACCGCCGTCCGGGTTCGTAATCCGCATGGTTGCGCGGGGTGAAACCCAGCGCCTTGACCCGTGCCTCGGTGGCCTCGATGTCGTCGACCACAACGCCGATATGGTTGAGGCTGCCGACGGTTGTGTAACTGTTCGCAGCCTTTCTGTCGCCGCCCATCGAATAGACCGCCAAATATCCGTTCTTGTCGCCCACATGCACCGAGTAGCCCCCGCTGATCGCCGCGCCTTCCCAGCGGATGTGCCAGCCGAACAGGTCACACAGCATCGCCGCCGTGCGCTTGGGGTCGGTCACGGTGACGTTGACGTGTTCCAGATGTGCCATTGATTTTCCCTTCTTGCATAGATCTGATTCGAAGGTTCTAATTCCTCAAGTAAGCTTTAGGTCAAGAGGTGTTGAATGGCGCAGAAACCGATGATCTCGATCGGGCAGATGGCAGAGCGAACCGGGCTCGCCGTCTCTGCCATTCGCTATTATGAAACCGAGGGTCTGGTGCGTCCGATCCGCACCGCCGGCGGGCAGCGGCAGTTTCACCGCGCCGACATCCGCCGCCTGTCCTTCGTGCGCATCACCCAGCAGCTGGGCTTTACCATCGCCGAAATCCACGAACAGCTTTCCCGCCTGCCCGAAGGTCGCACGCCAAACAAACGCGACTGGGAGAGGCTGGCGCGAGGGTTCCGCGATGAGCTTGACCGGCGCATCGCCGCGATGGAAGCGCTGCGGGACAACCTGGACGGCTGCATCGGTTGCGGCTGTCTGAGCCTGCAGCGCTGCAAGCTCTACAACCCCGGGGACGGCGCGCGCAGGCTGGGGACCGGGCCCAGATACCTTTTGGGGGACCGGTCGGCGGATCTGGAGAACAGCCCGAATTGAGGATGTGCTACTGCGCGTCTCCGGACATGTCACGCCACCGGTTCACGATCGGATAACGCCGGTCCAGCCAGAAACTGCGCGGTGTCAGCCGCGTGCCCGGCGCCGATTGGAAACGCTTGTATTCCGAGATGAAAATCAGGTGCTCGACCTTCTTCACCGTCGCCTTGTCGAAGCCTTCCGCAACCAGCTCGGCCACCGATTTCTCGTCGTCGATCAGCCCTTCCAGAATTGCATCCAGCACGTCATAGGGCGGGAGTGAATCCTCGTCCTTCTGGTCCGGGCGCAGCTCGGCCGAGGGCGGCTTGTCGATGATCGAAACCGGGATCACCTCGCCATCCGGCCCCGCCATCCAGTCGCGGTGGTTGGCATTGCGCCAGCGGCACTGTTCGAAAACGCGCGACTTGTAGAGATCCTTGATCGGATTGTAGCCGCCGGACATGTCGCCATAGATCGTGGCATAGCCGACCGCGACCTCGGACTTGTTGCCGGTGGTCAGCAGCATGGCGCCGGTCTTGTTGGACAGGGCCATCAACAAGAGGCCGCGCAGGCGGGATTGAATGTTTTCCTCGGTGATGTCGGGCTCCAGCCCTTCAAAGAACGGGGCCAGCGTATTGGTGATGGCCTGACGCCCCTCGCTGATCGGCACGAAGTCATAGGCGCAGCCCAGGCGCGTGGCGATGTCCCTGGCGTCGTCCAGCGACCCCTGCGAGGTGTATTCGGACGGCAGCATGACGCAGCGCACGTTCTCCGCCCCCAGCGCATCCACGGCGATGGTCGCCACGATGGCCGAGTCGATCCCGCCGGACAGGCCCAGAAGCACCTTGCCGAAACCGGTCTTGCCGCAATAGTCGCGCAGGCTTTCCACCATCGCACGGTAGTCCTGTTCCCAGTCATCCGGCAGCGGCGCAAGATCGCCCTTGTCGATCCGCCAGCCATCGTCGGTGCGGGTCAGGTCCAGATGGGCCAGCGCCTCGTCGAACACCGGCAGGCGCAGGGCGAGCTCCCCGCCCGGGTTCAGCGCAAAGGTGCCGCCGTCGAAAACCTGATCATCCTGTCCGCCAACCATGTTCAAGTAGATCAGCGGCAGGCCGGTTTCGACCACGCGGGCCACCATTTGGTTCATGCGCACGTCGGTTTTGCCGCGGAAATAGGGTGATCCGTTGGGGATCAGCAGAAACTCCGCGCCGCTTTCCTCAAGCGTCTCGCAGACATCATCGGCATGCCAGGCGTCCTCGCAGATCGGTGTACCGATACGGATCGGACCGACCGAATAGGGGCCTTGCGGTTCGGCGGCGGCGAAATGGCGCACCTCGTCGAATACGGTCTCGTTCGGCAGGCGCTGCTTCAACACCCGGTGCGCGATCTTGCCACCCGACAGGATGTAATAGGCATTGTAGAGGTCGCTGCCATCGTGAAATGGCGCGCCGATGCCGATCACCGGCCCCTCGGCGCAATCTTCTGCCAGCGCCTCGACCGCGGCCATCGCGTCGCGGAAGAACTGCGGGCGCATCACCAGATCCTGGGTCTGGTAGCCGGTCACGAAAGCCTCGGGAAAGGCAATCATCGCAGCGCCGGCATCACGGGCCTCGATCCAGGCGGCGCGGGCCTTGTCGCAGTTGGCTTGAATGGCCCCTACAGTCGGGTTCAGCTGGGCCAGGGTCAGGCGGAAAGTGTCACTCATGCGCATATATCCTCTGCTCGCGCCAGATATAGCGGGTTTGCGCCGAGGGGGAAGGGGCTGCCCGCCCAAGTCGGGGGAAAACCGTTGTTTCATCTGCCTCTCTGACCTAGGCTGGCGCCGAAGGGCGCACCCGACAGCGAAGCGCCGAAAGATCAGTCAGGGTGAGGATGGATATGTCGCATCTGAAGGGGTGGACGAAGGCCGCCGTGATGGCCGTGGGCCTTGCAGGACTTGGCGCGCCGGGCATGGCGCAGGATCAGACCGGCGACGGTCAGTCGGGCATCAAACAATACGACGATGGCGGCATCTACGAAGGCACGTTCAGGGACGGTCTTCAGCATGGAGAGGGCACCCTGCGCCTGCCCTCGGGCTATGAATACACCGGGTCTTTCATCGAGGGCGAGATTCGCGGCCAGGGCGTGGCCCGCTTCCCCTCCGGCGCCGTCTACGAAGGCAGTTTCGTGAAGGGCAAGCCCGATGGGTTCGGCAAGATCACATTCGCCGACGGCGGCACCTATGAAGGTGACTGGAAGGACGGTGCGATCAATGGTGTCGGCCTGCGCATCTATGCCAACGGCGTGAAATACGAGGGCAGCTTCCGCGACGCCCAGCGCCACGGCCAGGGCCGGATGGAGGCGCCCTCGGGCTATGTCTATGAGGGAGACTGGGTGGGCGGCAAACGCGAAGGCCAGGGGCGCACCACCTTCCCCGACGGCTCGGTCTACGAAGGGGCCATGATCGGAGGCGAACGCGCCGGGCGCGGCACGCTGATCAGCCCGGACGGGATGAAATACGACGGCACCTGGGAAGGCGGCCGGATGCAGGGTCAGGGCGTGCTGACCCAGTCCAACGGTGATGTCTACACCGGCGCCTTCGCAAACGGCGAGCGCACCGGCACGGGGCGCCTGGTCTATGCCAATGGCGATATCTACGAAGGCGGCTTCGAGGCCGACCGGCGCCATGGCGAAGGCCGCGTGATCGGCGCAGACGGATTGGACTACCAGGGCAGCTGGGTCGCGGGCGTGATGGAAGGTCAGGGTGTTGTGAAATATCCCGACGGGTCGACCTACGAAGGCCAGTTCCGCGGCGGCCTGGCCGATGGGCAAGGCAAGATCGCCTATGCCGATGGCGGCACCTATGAAGGAGGCTGGGTTGGCGGCGTCATTCAGGGCGACGGCAGGGCGAGCTTTGCCGATGGCGCCACTTACGAGGGCAGCTTCGCCAATGCGACTTTCGAAGGCACGGGCAAGCTGACCTACCCGGACGGCTATGTGCAGGACGGCAGCTGGGTCGCGGGGCAACCCGAGGGTGAAGGCAAGTCCACCTTCGCCGACGGCTCGGTCTTCGAAGGCATGTTCAAGGCGGGCCAACGCCACGGTCGCGGCAAGCTGACCACGCCCGAGGGCTACGCCTATGACGGCGAGTGGCTGAACGGCGTGAAGACCGGCACTGGGGTCGAGACCTATGCAAACGGCGATGTCTACGAGGGCAATTTCCTGGACGGCAAACGTCACGGCCAGGGGAGCGTGCAATATGCCAACGGCACGCGCGCGTCCGGCACCTGGGAAGAGGGCATCCTGACCGAGGGTACGCAGGAGGAGGCCGGCTCGAACTGAGCCGCCCCCCGCCGAGGTTTCATCCGCAAACGGGGCGTTTCCGCCCATCGTCGATCATCAGGGACGGGCGCCTCTGGTTGGGCGTTGTGACATAGGCTTTGCCAAAAGCGCGCGAAGCAACCGCGGTGCAAAGCCCGCAAAAAACCTCTTTAACTCTGCGTCGCCGCAGCTATAGTCGCGGCCATGGCACCGCAGACGCATATCCCCAATTCGGCCCTCGTTTTCGCGGGCCTGAACGCGCTGCTTCTTCTTAGCCGCCTCTGAGCGTGCCGTTCGGCGCGACCGCTCAGAGGATGCATGCCCCCCGCGCCATATCCCCAACGGCTAAGAACAACGAAAGACCAGAGATATGACCAATTCCAAATCCGACCGCGTGTTGATCTTCGACACAACCCTGCGTGACGGCGAACAGAGCCCGGGCGCGACCATGACCCATGACGAGAAGCTCGAGATCGCCGAGATGCTGGACGAGATGGGCGTGGACATCATCGAGGCCGGGTTCCCGATCGCCTCGGAAGGCGATTTTCAGGCGGTCAGCGATATTGCCCGCCAGTCGAAGAATTCCACCATCTGCGGGCTGTCCCGCGCAAATTTCAAGGATATCGACCGCTGCGCCGAGGCCGTGCGCAAGGCCGCGCGCCCACGCATCCACACCTTCATCGGCACTTCGCCCCTGCACCGCGCCATTCCGAACCTGACCCGGGACGAGATGGCCGACCTGATCCACGAGACCGTCAGCCACGCGCGCAACCTGGTCGATGACGTGCAATGGTCGCCGATGGATGCGACCCGGACGGAACATGACTACCTGTGCCGGGTGATCGAGATCGCGATCAAGGCGGGGGCCACCACGATCAACATCCCCGACACCGTCGGCTACACCGCCCCGCGCGAAAGCGCCGACCTGATCAGGATGCTGATCGACCGCGTGCCGGGGGCGGATGAAATCACCTTCGCCACCCACTGCCATAACGACCTGGGCATGGCCACTGCCAACGCCCTGGCCGCGGTCGAGGCCGGCGCGCGTCAGATCGAATGCACCATCAACGGTCTGGGCGAGCGCGCCGGCAACACCGCGCTGGAAGAGGTCGTGATGGCCCTGAAGGTGCGCAATGACATCATGCCCTACAAGACCCAGGTGGACACGACGCGCATCATGGCCATCTCGCGTCGCGTGGCGCAGGTCTCGGGCTTTCCGGTGCAGTTCAATAAGGCGATCGTCGGCAAGAACGCCTTTGCACACGAAAGCGGCATTCATCAGGACGGCATGCTGAAGAACCCGGAAAACTTCGAGATCATGCGCCCCGAGGACATCGGCCTGGCCGGGACCTCGCTGCCGCTGGGCAAGCATTCGGGCCGCGCCGCGCTGAATGCCAAGCTGAAGGATCTGGGCTTCGACGTGGGCGACAACCAGCTGAAGGATGTTTTCGTACGGTTCAAGGAACTGGCGGACAGCAAGAAGGAAGTGTTCGACGACGACCTGATCGCGCTGATGACCGATGGCACGGACAGCGCCAATGACCGCGTCCAGGTCAAGTTCCTGCGCGTGATCTGCGGCACCGAGGCGCCGCAGTCGGCGGACCTGACGCTGGAAATCGACGGGGTGGATCATCAGAAAACCGCCACCGGTGATGGACCGGTGGACGCGACCTTCAACGCGATCAAGGGCCTGTTCCCGCATGAGGCGCGGCTGCAGCTCTACCAGGTACACGCTGTGACCGAGGGTACGGATGCCCAGGCCACGGTCTCGGTGCGCATGGAAGAAAGCGGCAAGATCGTCACTGGGCAAAGCTCGGACACGGACACGGTGGTGGCCTCGGCCAAAGCCTATGTGAACGCGCTGAACAACCTGCTGGTGCGCCGTGAAAAGACCAAGCCGGACGCGGTCTGAGCGCCACCGGTATCCGGTTGAAAATCACCGAAAAGCGCGGGCCCTCCTCGCGCTTTTCGCGTTTTTTAGAGGAAAAGTGAAACTGGCTACAGATTCCACATTTCGAACATTTCAGGTCAGTTAGAGGGCCAGATCTTACCACGGTTTTCAGTTTCTCAATAATCTTGGCCGATTTTGAAGCCGACTCCCACAGCCCATGCGCGGAAAGGTGCCGTTTTCGCGACCCTTGCCCCTTTTCCTGAAACCCGCCCCCGCCTATAACGACGCACGGTCCGCCTCCGGAGAGTCGCGGGCCTTTTGGCTATTGATAAGCGGGATATGCGGCACATGGCGGGTTTTGCGGGTTTGTTTTCATCGGATATGGCGATCGACCTGGGAACGGCGAACACGCTGGTCTACGTGAAGGGCAAGGGGGTCATCCTGAATGAGCCCTCCGTAGTCGCCTATCATGTCAAGGACGGTCAGAAAAAGGTGCTCGCGGTGGGTGAGGACGCCAAGCTGATGCTGGGCCGCACCCCCGGTTCGATCGAGGCAATCCGCCCGATGCGCGAAGGGGTCATTGCCGACTTCGACTCGGCGGAAGAGATGATCAAACACTTCATCCGCAAGGTCCACAAGCGCACCACCTTTTCGAAGCCCAAGATCATCGTCTGCGTGCCCCATGGCGCGACCCCGGTCGAAAAACGCGCGATCCGCACCTCAGTGATGAGCGCGGGAGCCCGTCGTGCCGGCCTGATCGCCGAACCCATTGCCGCGGCAATCGGCGCGGGCATGCCGATCACCGACCCGACCGGCTCGATGGTCGTGGACATCGGCGGCGGCACCACCGAAGTCGCGGTCCTGTCGCTGGGCGACATCGTCTACGCGCGTTCGGTGCGCGTCGGCGGCGACCGCATGGACGAAGCGATCATCTCCTATCTGCGCCGCCAACAGAATATCCTGATCGGCGAAAGCACCGCCGAACGCATCAAGACCTCGATTGGAACCGCGCGGATGCCCGACGACGGGCGCGGCGCGTCGATGCAGATCCGCGGCCGAGACCTTCTGAACGGTGTGCCCAAGGAAACCGACATTACCCAGGCCCAGGTGGCCGAGGCCCTGGCCGAACCGGTGCAGCAGATTTGCGAGGCGGTGATGACCGCTCTGGAAACCACCCCGCCGGACCTGGCCGCCGACATCGTCGACCGCGGTGTCATGCTGACCGGTGGCGGCGCCCTGCTGGGCGAGCTGGACCTGGCCCTGCGCGAGCAGACCGGCCTGTCGATCTCGGTCGCGGACGAAAGCCTGAATTGTGTGGCTTTGGGCACCGGCAAGGCGCTGGAATACGAAAAGCAGCTGCGCCACGTGATCGACTACGACAGCTGATCCCAACCTGATTCTCCGCGGCGGGAGGCCCGATGGCACGCGACCGAGGTCAGAGCGAAGAATACACCCGCCCGATCCGGCGCATTCTGGTCGGGATTCTGATGCTGTTCCTGATCGGCCTGTTCCTGCTCTGGCGTATCGACAGCCCGCGTGTGGAACGGCTGCGGGCAAACCTGGTAGACCGGGTGGTGCCCAGTTTCGAATGGGCGCTGGTGCCTGTCACCAGGGTGTCCCAGATGATCGAGGGCTTCCAAAGCTACGCGCGCATCTACGAACAGAACCAGGAGCTGCGCCGCGAGCTTCAGCAGATGAAGGCCTGGAAAGAGGCCGCGACCCAGCTCGAACAGGAAAACGCCCGCCTTCTGGACCTGAACAACGTGCGCCTGGATGCGCGCCTGTCCTACGTTTCCGGCGTGGTGCTGGCCGATAGCGGCTCCCCTTTCCGCCAGTCGGTCCTCTTGAACATCGGCAAACGGGACGGGGTGCTGGACGGCTGGGCGGCAATGGACGGGATCGGCCTGGTGGGCCGGATTTCCGGCGTCGGCAACCAGACCAGCCGGGTCATCCTGCTGACCGATACCAACTCGCGCATTCCGGTGACGATTCAGCCCTCGGGTCAACGCGCCCTGATGGTCGGGGACAATACCATCTTTCCACCCATCGACTTCATCGAATTGCCTGACCTGGTCCGCCCGGGCGACCGGGTGGTCAGCTCCGGCGACGGCGGCGTCTTCCCCGCCGGCCTGCTGGTCGGCCACGTGGCCCAGGGCAATGACCGGCGCCTTCGGGTGCGGTTGGCGGCCGATTATGAACGGCTGGAGTTCCTGCGCGTGCTGCGCAGCCACGGGACCGAAGCAGTGACCGACCCCGGTGCCCTTGTAGTCACGAACCCGCTACCGCCCCAACCCGCCGCTCCCGGCCCCGAGCCCGAGGAGGGTGACGGATGATCGACCGGCTGACCCTGCATCGCTGGCTTTACGCCCTGTTGCTGCTGGCGCTCTGTTCGTTGGTGATCTTTGCCCGCCTTCTGCCGCTGGAACCCGGCCCCAGCCGTTTTCCCGGCCCCGACGTGATTCTGGCACTGAGCGCGGCCTGGGTGATGCGACGGCCGGACTACGTGCCGGTCCTGCTGATCGCCATGGTGCTGCTTTTGACCGACATGCTGTTCCAGCGCCCGCCCGGCCTGCATACTGCGCTGGTCGTGCTGGCGTTTGAATTCCTGCGCCGCCGCGAGACGCATATGCGCGACCTGCCCTTCGCGGCGGAATGGGCCATGGTCGCCGTGGCCCTGAGCGCGGTCCTGGTGGTCGAGCGCATGGTTCTGGGCCTGTTCTTCATCGACCGGGTCGGCGTCGGGCTGTCGGTCATGCGCCTGCTCATGACGGTGGCCATCTACCCGCTCGTTGTGCTGCTGTCGGCCAGCCTGTTCGGTGTGCGCCGCATCACGGCAGCCGAGGCCGAAGCCATGCGCCGACAGGCCGCGACATGAGGCGCGCGCCCCAGGATACCGAACGCTCGGTGCGCCTGATTTCGCGCCGGGGCCTGCTTGTCGGCGGGCTCCAGCTGGGCTTTGCCGGGGTGCTGCTGGGCCGCATGCGCTACCTTCAGGTCGATCAGGCCGACCGCTATCGCACGCTGGCCGAGGAAAACCGCATCGCTTTCGAATTGCTCCCGCCCGCGCGCGGGCTGATCTTCGACCGCAAGGGGGTGCTTCTGGCAGGCAATGAACAGACCTACCGCGTGGTCATGGTCGGCGAGGACGTCGGCGATGCCGAGGCAGTAACCCAACATCTGGGCCGCCTTTTGCGCCTCGACTCCACGGACCTGGCTGAGGCGCTGGAACAGGCCAGGCGCAAGCCCGCCGACCCGATCACCATCGCCGATCGCGTCACCTGGGAGGAGCTGTCGCGCGTGGCCGTGAACGCCCCCGCCCTGCCCGGCATCCGGCCAGAGGTGGGCCTCAGCCGCGTCTACCCGCTGGACACTGACTTCGCTCACGTGGTGGGCTATGTCGGGCGGGTATCGGACTATGACCTCAACCGGCTTGATGATCAGGATCCGCTGCTGCGCCTGCCACGGTTCCAGATCGGCAAGATCGGGGTGGAGAACAAGGCCGAAAGCGACCTGCGCGGGAAGGCGGGCACGCGGGAGGTGGAAAAGAACGTCTTTGGCCGCATCATGCGCGAGCTCAACCGCGAAGAAGGCATCGCGGGCGCCAACGTCCAGCTGACAGTAAACCATGCGCTGCAGAACTTCGTGCAGGCGCGACTGGCGGGCGAAAGCGCCGCTGCCGTGGTCATGGACACAGTTACGGGAGACATCCTGGCGCTCGGATCGGCCCCGACCTATGACCCGAACAAGTTCGTGCACGGCATTTCGGTCGGCGATTACAAGGCGTTGAACGAAGACCCCTATCGCCCGCTCTTCAACAAATCCACCTCCGGCCTCTACCCGCCCGGTTCGACCTTCAAGATGGCCACGGTGCTGGCCGCGCTCGAAGCCGAGCTGATCACTCCGGAAGAACAGATCAACTGCGTCGGTTTTATCGAGTTGCACGATCGCAGGTTCCACTGCTGGAAACGGTCGGGTCACGGGCGTACGGACCTGATCAAATCGCTGCGCGAAAGCTGTGATGTCTATTACTACGAACTGGCCCAACGCGTGGGCATTGACCGGATTTCCGAGATGGGCCGGCGTCTTGGCCTGGGGACCCGGCACGATCTGCCCCTGACCGGAATTGTCAGCGGGGTCATGCCCACCAAAGCCTGGAAGCTGGAAAGCGGCAAGGGCGATTGGGTTGTTGGCGACAGCCTGAACGCCGCGATCGGCCAGGGCTTCGTGCTGACAACGCCGCTGGAACTGGCGGTGATGACCGCACGTATTGCGTCCGGCAATGCGATCGAACCGCGCCTGATCCGGTCGGTGGACGGGGTTGAGACCCCAGTTCGCGGCGCCACCCCCTTGGAAGGCATCAACCCCGAGCACCTCGCCCTCGCCCGTGACGGCATGTTCGAAGTGGTGAACGCGCCGCGTGGCACGGCGGGCAGTTCGCGCATTGTGGCCGAGGGTCTGCGCATGGCAGGCAAGACCGGCACCAGCCAGGTGCGCAACATCACCACCGCCGAACGTGCGCGCGGCGTGATCAGCAACGAGGATCTGCCCTGGGGTCGGCGCGACCACGCACTCTTTGTCTGCTACGCGCCATTCGACGCCCCCCGCATTGCCGTGGCCGTGGTTGTCGAACATGGCGGAGGCGGCTCGACAGTCGCGGCCCCGATCGCGCGCGATATCCTGCTGCAAGCCCACTACGACGCCCTGCCCCCTCTCTCCGCCTACCCGTCTTCGCAGCGCGGTACGATCCGGTCGCGTTTCGAGAAGCTCGAGTTGCGCGAACCGCAGGCTCCGACGGAAGGGAGGGCCCGGTCGTGAGCTACCTTGAATACAAGGTCAAACACGTGCCCACCGGGCTGCGCAAAGTGCTCTATATCAACTGGGTGCTGGTGCTCTTGGTCTCGGCGGTGAGCAGCGTCGGCTTTCTGATGCTCTATTCGGTCGCGGGGGGGAATTTCGACCTCTGGGCCCGCCCGCAGATGGAGCGTTTCGCCCTGGGCATGGTGCTCATGTTCATCACCGCCATGGTGCCGATCTGGTTCTGGCGTAACATGGCGGGACTGGCGTATCTGGTCGGGCTGGCCTTGCTGGTTCTGGTCGAACTTGTGGGCGCCAGCGGCATGGGCGCACAGCGCTGGATCGACCTGGGCTTCATGCGCCTGCAACCCTCCGAGCTTATGAAGATCGCCATGGTGATGCTTCTGGCAGCCTATTACGACTGGCTGGACGTCAGCAAGGTCTCGCGCCCGCTCTGGGTCGCCCTTCCGCTGATCCTGATCGTGATCCCCACCGCCCTGGTGCTGCGTCAGCCGGACCTGGGCACCTCGATCCTGCTGGTGGCAGGTGGAGGCACCGTCATGCTGCTGGCCGGTGTCAGCCTGTGGTACTTCGCCGTGGTGATCACCGGGGGCGTCGGGCTGGTCACTGCGGTGATCCTGTCCCGTGGCACGGAATGGCAGCTTTTGAACAACTATCAGTACCGGCGGATCGACACGTTTCTGGATCCGGCCAGCGATCCCCTGGGGGCGGGCTACAACATCACCCAGTCGAAGATCACGCTGGGCTCCGGCGGCTGGACCGGCAAGGGGTTCATGCAGGGCACACAGTCGCGGCTAAACTTCATCCCCGAGAAACACACGGATTTCATCTTCACCACGCTGGCCGAGGAGTTCGGCTTCGTGGGCGCGGCAAGCCTGCTGGCGCTCTATGTGCTGATCCTCTTTTTCTGCGTCGTGTCGGCCTTGCAGAACCGCGACCGGTTCTCGTCGCTGCTGATCCTGGGCATCGCGATGACGTTTTTCCTGTTCTTCGCGGTGAACATGGCCATGGTAATGGGGCTGGCCCCGGTGGTCGGCGTGCCGCTGCCGCTGGTCAGCTATGGCGGCTCGGCCATGCTGGTGCTGCTGCTTGGCTTCGGACTGGTTCAAAGCGCCCATGTGCACAGGGCCAGACAGAAGTGAGGGTTAGATGATCAACGTGCTGTTCTCCGCCCGACCGGAGCGCTGGGAGACCTACGAGGCACCGCTGAGGGCGGCCTTTGCCCAGGCCGGCCTGGACATAAACCTTTCCACCGATGTGCCACCGGCCGAGGTCGATTACATCATCTACGCCCCGAACGGGCCTGTTGCCGATTTCGCCCCCTTTACCCGCGCCAAAGGCGTGCTGAGCCTCTGGGCCGGGGTCGAAAAGATTGTCGGCAACACCAGCCTGACCCAGCCCCTGACCCGCATGGTCGACGAGGGTCTGGCCGAGGGCATGGTGGAATGGGTCGCCGGTCATGTGTTGCGCTATCACCTCGACATGGACCGGGACATCTGCCGCCGGAATACCGCCTGGCAGGTGCACATTCCGCCACTGGCCCGCGACCGCAGGATCGGCGTGCTGGGCATGGGGGAATTGGGCACGGCCTGCGCGCGGGCCCTGGCCGGGCTGAACTTCGATGTAGCGGGCTGGAGCCGCTCGCCCAAATCGGTCGCGGGCGTGACCTGCCACCATGGAGATGACGGGCTGGAGGCGGTTCTGGCGCATTCGGACATCCTGGTGCTGCTCCTGCCCGCGACACCCGCGACCGAGAGCATCCTGAACGCGCACAGCCTTGCGATGCTGCCGACGGGCGCACGGATCGTGAACCCCGGACGCGGGGAACTGATTGACGACGACGCCCTGCTGGACGCGCTGAACACCGGGCATATCGCCCATGCCACGCTGGACGTCTTCCGCATCGAGCCCCTGCCCGACGACCATCCCTATTGGGCGCATTCGAATGTGACGGTCACACCGCACATCGCCTCGGAAACCCGCCCGGGCACGGCGGCCAAGGTGATTGCCGAGAATATTCGGCGCGGTGAGGCGGGGGAACCGTTTCTGTATCTCGTGGATCGAAAAGCCGGCTATTGACCCCTTGCCGGGGCCGCGCTGGCATCTTATATTCTAAAAACCAGATATTAAATATGGAACGGAGCCGTCACATGTCCGACAGCGTAAAGATGACCTGCCTCGAATGTGGCGCGGTGAACCGTTTGCCGGTGGCCAAGCTGGGCGCTGGTCCGAAATGCGGCACCTGCGGCGGGCGGATGAATGACGGCAAGGTACGCGCGCTGGACCCGGCCACCCTGGCCAAGGCCGCGAAGATGGATCAGACGCCCCTGCTCGTGGATTTCTGGGCCCCCTGGTGCGGTCCCTGCCGCGCCATGGCGCCGGCCTTTTCCCAGGCCGCACAGAGCCTCGCGCCGCATGCCCGCTTCGCCAAGATCAACACCGAGGACCACCCCAAAGTCTCGCAGAAAAACAACATTCGCGGCATCCCTGCGCTGATCCTCTACCAGAATGGCCGCGAGGTCGCGCGGCAGGCCGGGGCCATGCCCGCCCACGCGATCGAGGCCTTCATCAAGTCCAACGCGAAAATGCCCCACTAAGTCGCGACAACCGCTTGACTTCCCCGCCGCGCAGGGGCAAATACCCCCCCGATGGGGCCGTAGCTCAGTTGGGAGAGCGCGTCGTTCGCAATGACGAGGTCGTCGGTTCGATCCCGATCGGCTCCACCAAAATCTTTCCGTTTCAGTCAGACCTCCGGGCAACGCACCTGTGCTTTCCCTTCACTTTGCCCTTCTGAGGCATTTGACAGGCCCCATGGGGGCGGGGTTAGGCTGGGGGAAATCGATTTGTTTCAACCATGGCGATTGGGGGCCGGGACAACCGCCCTGCTCCCGGATTGGGAGGATCCATGAGACCGATTGCCCAACTTTTACGGTATTTCGGGCCCGCACCCCTATTGGCTGCCGGGCTTGCTCTGCTCGGCCAGAACGCCGATGCCCAGGAGACCGGTGCCATCGCCCGCGTCGATCTGAACGTGCGGACCGGGCCTGGCACCAGCTACGGTGTCGTCGACACTCTGGATGCAGGGGAACGAGTCGAGGTGATCGAATGCCAGCGCGACCGCTGGTGCTATGTGAACCAGGACGGGCCGAACGGCTGGGTCAGCTCGAGCTATCTGGAGGTTGCCCCGGCGGACAGCAGCGCCGGGCGCGATTGCCGCCTTGAGCTGTCCTTCGACAGCGATCGCCCTCGTTTGAGCGTCGTCTGCGAAAGCCCGGAACCACCAGCCGAACCGCTTCCCACCCCAAGCGAGGATCTGGCTTGTTTCTATGACGGCGCCGGGTTCTCCGGTGCACATTTCTGCCTGGGAGGCGGGCGGTTCGACCGTCTGGACAACGGGTTCAACAACCGGATCAGCGCCATCCGCATCGAAGGCGACGCCCGCGCACGGGTCTGTTCCGAGCCGAACCAGCGTGGCTTCTGCTGGGTCGTCAACTCGGACGTGGCCACGCTTGGCCCACTGGCCGATAACCGGATCTCATCCCTGGCGGTCTACACCACCTGGTGGGGGGGAGGCGGAGATCCCACACCGCCACCGGCCCCCGTCCCCCCCCGTTTGCGCACCTACTCCACCGGTCAGCTCTCGGTCGATGGCACATGGATGTTCGATCTGGACGAGGGGGACGTAACCACCGAGGGCGCGGATTTCTGGTACAGGGTCATCAACAGCAGCACACGGCGCCTGGTGCCGCGCAACGGTGCGCAGATCGCTCTGGGCGACGGGTCCAATCGCGGCTTTGACGGCTGCCGGCGCGGCGCCTTCTCGAACCGGCCCGTCAACATGAGCCGGCTGACCGTCGGCACCTATGTCTGCGTGAAGACCAGCGAAGGGCGGATCAGCCAATTCCGCGTGAACGGGTATTCCGGTCGCACCATGCGTATCGGCTATACAACCTGGGAGGGCTGATCCTCATCCCACGCCCTTGTGATTGCACGTCGCGATTTCCTATCTCCCGCGTCCGTCTGTTATCAGGGCGACGCCACGTGCCGTTACGGCGGGCGCGGACTTGCAGGCAATTTTCAAATGACATGATTTTAGTCAAGGCCCGCCTGCGCCCCCTGTGTTTTTGCTCTCGCGTGATTTGCAACGCGAAAGGACCAACGCGATGAGCTGGAACGACAAGTTTGTCGCCCTCAAAGACCAGGTGCGCGGGATGAAGGGCGCCAACCCCGAGGCGACCACGGCTTTTCAGGGGATCGGCAAAGCGGTGAAGGCAGGTGGCGCGGTCGACTTCAAGACCAAGGAATTCGTCGCCCTGGGCATCGCCGTCGCCACCAGATGCGAGGCCTGCATCATGTTCCACATCGACGCCCTGATCCGCGCTGGCGCCACCCGCGAAGAGATCGCCGATGTGCTGGGCATGTGCATCCAGATGGGCGGCGGCCCGGGCCTGATGTATGCCTCCAAGGCGCTGGAATGCTACGACGAGCTTTCGGTCAGGGCCGCTGCCGTCCCGGCCTGACGAAGCGCGGCCAGGCCGGTCAGAACCGGCGCTATCTGCCCTGAACGCCGCGCGAATAACACGTGGCAGGGCAGGTGCAGTTCCGGGGCGCCCACGACGGGGTAAAGCCCTCGCACCCCGGCCACCATGGCGGCGGGGAAATAGCCGATCCCCCCACGTTTCAGCAAATAATCCAGCCCCATCCGGGCCGAGCCCAAAACGATATGCTGACGCGCCTCTGCCGGGATCACCGCCTGCCACCCGGCGGTATAGGCCGCGCCGAGTTCGAGGTTGATGAACAGGGGCGCACCCTCGCCCAAAGCGCGGGGCTGATCCGAGACCAGGACCAGCACATCATCTGCCAGACGTTCGCCCCCCAGCCCCGGCACGGGCTCGGGCGCCAGGGCGATGTCCAGAAGCCCCTGGCGCACGGCCTCTCCCATATCCAGGCTGTGGTCGAAGTTCAGCGTCAATGGTACTTGCCCCTGCGCCCTTTCCAACCACACCGCCAGATCGACCAGCACCCCGTCCCAGATCGACAGCTGGGTGCCCAGGCGCAAGGCAGCCCGGTTGCCGGCAAGTCCGTTCTGCACCGCCTCCCAACTGCGCAACATCTGTTCGGCATGGGGCAGAAGCTGCTGCCCCGATGGGCTCAACCGCGCCCCGGCGGGCCCGCGATCGAACAGGCTGACGCCCAGCGCCCGCTCCAGGGTGCGAATGCGCGCGGACACGGCCGTTTGCGTCACGTTCTGCTCGCGGGCTGCAGCATGGAAACTGCCCCCCCGTGCAATGGCCAGAAAGGTTTCAAGCGCGTCAATTTGCATGTGAGCAGTTTTCTATATCACAGCGAGCAATTCAATTCTCTTTTCTGCTCACATCCACGCACCTATCCTGATCCGAGCAACAAGGAGACGCGCGCATGCTGGACAAGAGCCACAAACCCAAATGGACAAGTTTCGAAGAGGCCACGCCCGCCGACTGGGCCGCGGTGATGGCCTACGAAGAGGATTATAACGCCGCCCTGCCCGACCGGATCCTCGATGCGATCCGCTCGCTGGACGAGGACTGGACCCCCTACCCGGTGAACCGGTACCAGCATTGCCTTCAAGCCGCGACGCGCGCCTGGGCCGATGGCGCGGAGGATGAGATTATCGTCGCCGCCCTGGTGCATGACGTGGGCGACATCCTGTCGCCCTACAACCATGGCGAGCTGGCCGCGGCCATGATGAAACCCTATGTCAGCGCGCGCACTCACTGGATCCTGAAGCACCACTGTGTCTTTCAGGGCTGGTATTACAACCACCATCTGGGCGGGGACCGCAACGCGCGCGACAAGTATCGCGACAGCCCATATTGGGAGGATTGCCGCTATTTCTGCCACGAATACGATCAATGCGCCTTCGACCCGGATTACCCGACCAAAGACCTTGCCTTTTTCGAACCGATCCTGCGCCGCGTGCTGTCAAGGGGCGAGGGGCATATGGAATTGAACGAAACCGCCGAGGGGTGATCGCGCAACAGTCGAAAACAGGAAAGGCGGGCCCGAAAGCCCGCCTTCTTTCATTCCGGTACGGCGGGATCAGACGAACTCCGCACGTTCCTCGACTTCGGGCCTGGCCAGATCCAGCGCTGCGCCAAGGTCGATCGAGCGGTCGAACAGAGCCCGGCCGATGATCGTGCCCGAGACATAGGGCACGTATTTCAGGCGCGACACATCATCCAGCTCGCGAATGGTGCCGCGTGCGATGACCGGGGCGTTGGCTTCACCGGCCAGCTGCGTGACCAGCGCCAGGCTGTCCAGCGCCTCGCCGATGTCGGCACCGATATCGGTGATCACGATCGCTGCCAGCGGGTCGGCGGCATAGCTTTTCAGGAAGGTGGACGGATCCATCGCCGAGGAGCTGCGCCAGGCATCGGTCACAACGTGGCCTTCCCAGACATCGACCGACAGCACGATCTGGTCGGGGTAGCGCAGCGCGGCTTCCTTGACCAGGTCGGGCTGATAGACCGCAACCGAGCCGACGACAATACGCGCCGCCCCCGCGTCGATCCATTCCTCGATGCGCTCCATCGTGCGGAAACCACCGCCCAGCGTCACCGGGACATGCACGGCGCGGATGATTTCGAGGATCAACTCGTCATTGCGATGATCGCCGGACATGGCATCAAAATCGGTCACGTGGATCGCCTCGGCACCGGCTTCGACATATTCCTGGGCCCGTTTCACCGGATCCACATGCCAGATCTGCGGCTCTTCCGTCCGTCCGCGATGCAGGCTGACACAGCGCCCTTCCTGCAGTTCGATCAGGGGATAAATGATCATTTCGGCCCTCCTCATAGAGTTCATCACGGGTCTTGCGACCCGATCACAGCAAGCGCGATTCCCGCGTCGCCGTCACAGGCGAAAACGACACCGGATACGCTGAATAAGACCCAAACAACGTCAACATGGGAATCGCGCTGGCATTTCCCTGAACCCCCAGCCTAGCACGGCCGGTCCAAAAACAGGAAAAGCCCCGCCGAGGCGGGGCTTTTCGCAAGGGTTAGGCAGGATCAGCCGTTCACGCGGATGTTCGCGTTGGTCGGATCATAGGGGCTGTCCTCGACGATCTCGGCATCCCACAGCTGGTTTTGCAGTTTCACTTTCAGTTTCTGCCCGACATTTGCCAGCTCGGGCGAGACATAGCCCATACCGATCGACTTGCCGAAATGCACCGAGTAGCCGCCGGAGGTCAGTCGCCCCACCTTGGTGTCACCGTCGAACAGGGCTTCGCGGCCCCAGGGGTCAGCATCGTCCGGCCCGTCGATCAACAGGGTCACGCATTTGGAACGAATGCCCTTGGCGAGCATCGCTTCCTTGCCGTGGAAATCCTTTTCCAGATCGATGAAACGCGGCAGGTCGGCCTCTTGCGGGGTCGCGTCGCGGCCCAGCTCGGTGCCAAAGGCGCGGTAGCTCTTCTCCTGACGCAGCCAGTTCTGCGCGCGGGCGCCGACCAGTTTCATGCCGTGTTTTTCGCCAGCCTTGGTCAGCAGATCCCACAGGTAGTTCTGCATCTCGATCGGGTGGTGCAGTTCCCAGCCCAGCTCGCCGGTATAGGCCACGCGGATCGCGTTGACCGGGCACATGCCCAGCTCGATCTGCTTGGCCGACAGCCAGGGGAAGCGCTTGTTGGACAGGGCAGTGGACGGCTCGGCATCCACGATCACCTCGTTCAGAACGTCACGCGACTTGGGTCCGGCGATGGCGAAAACGCCCCACTGGGTGGTCACGTCCTGGATCTCGATGTAGCCGAATTCCTCCATCTTGTCCTCGGCGGCCTTGCGCAGGAAGTCGGCGTCATATTCGGTCCAGGCCCCGGCGGAGACGAGGTAGTAGTTGTCCTCGCCATTGCGCACGATGGTGTATTCCGTGCGCGTGGTGCCGTGGCTGGTCAGGGCGTAGGTCAGGTTGATCCGGCCCACGCGCGGCAGCTTGTTGCAGGTAAACCAATCCAGGAACCGGGTCGCGCCGGGGCCCTTGACCACATGTTTGGTGAAGGCGGTGGCGTCGATCAGGCCGACACCTTCGCGGATCGCCTTGGCTTCTTCCACGGCGTATTTCCACCACTCACCACGGCGGAACGAACGGCTTTCCTCGTCAAAGTTCGCGGGCGCATCCACGGGGCCGTAGTAGTTCGGACGCTCCCAGCCGTTGACCCAGCCGAATTGCGCGCCCTTGGCGGCCTGACGGTCATAGGCGGGCGAGGTGCGCAGCGGCCGGGCCGCCGGGCGTTCTTCGTCCGGGTGGTGCAGGATGTAGACGTGCTCGTAGCACTCCTCGTTCTTGCGCGCGGCGAATTCGGTGGTCATCCAGTTGGACGAATACCGCTTGGGGTCGAGCGACGCCATGTCGATCTCGGCCTCGCCATCGACCATCATCTGAGCGAGGTAATAGCCGGTGCCGCCCGCTGCGGTGATCCCGAACGAGAAGCCCTCGGCCAGCCACATGTTGCGCAGGCCCGGCGCGGGGCCGACCAGCGGGTTGCCGTCGGGGGTGTAGCAGATCGGACCATTGAAATCGTCCTTCAACCCGCTTTCGGCGCAGGAGGGCACACGTTCCGCCATCGCCATGTACTGATCGGCGATGCGGTCCAGATCCAGCGGGAACAGGTCGGCGCGGAAGCTGTCCGGCACCCCATGTTCGAAGCGCGCGGGCGCGCCGCGCTCATAGATGCCCAGGATCCAGCCGCCACGCTCTTCGCGGGCATAGCTCTCGTTGTCGGCGTCACGCACGACGGGGTGTTCCGGGTTGCCCGCTTCGCGCCATTTGACCAGTTCGGGGTCCTTGTCCATGACGATGAACGTGTGTTCAACCGGGATCGCCGGCATCTTGATGCCCAGCATCTTTGCAGTTCGCTGTGCGTGGTTGCCCGAAGCGGTCACGACATGTTCCGCGGTGATCACCACCTGCTCGTCGCTTTCGACCAGGTTGCCGCCCTTTTCGACCATCTTTGTGCAGGTCACTTCCCAGTGGGTGCCGTTCCAGTGGAACGCATCGGCCTGCAGCTTGCGCACGATCTCGGCGCCGTGCTGGCGCGCACCCTTGGCCATGGCCTGGGTTACGTCGGCGGGGTTAATATAGCCGTCCTCGGTGTGATACAGCGCGCCTTTCAGGTCGTCTGTCTTGATCAGCGGCCAGCGTTCCTTGATCTGGTCCGGGCTCAGGAACTCATAGTTGATACCCACGGTGTCCGCGGTCGAGGCATAGAGCATGTATTCATCCATACGCTCATCCGTCTGCGCCATGCGCAGGTTGCCGACCACGGCGAAGCCCGCATTCAGGCCGGTCTCTTCTTCAAGCTGCTTGTAGAACTTGACCGAATAGTCGTGGATATGGGTCGTCGCATAGGACATGTTGAACAGCGGCAGCAGGCCCGCGGCGTGCCAGGTCGACCCGGCGGTCAACTCGTCACGCTCGATCAGCATGACGTCATCCCAGCCCGCCTTGGCCAGGTGATAGGCGATCGAGGCCCCGACGGCACCCCCGCCGACGACAAGCGCTTTGACATTGGTTTTCATGGACGACTCCCTTGGGGAAACAGTGTCGGAAATTTTGTGCTGATCAAACATGGCGCATTGCCGGGGCCCGCGCAAAACCAGCCCGACGCTAATTCGCGAAAAAACGACTACCCGCGTCGGTTTCCCGCAGGCAATTGCGGCCCGTGCACGGCGGAGGCCGGCTTGAAGCGGCAAGAATCAAGAGCGTGTACACGCCCGTCGGGCGAGCCACTTACCGCCCCAGCCGCGCGTCGAATCCGTCCAGCGGCAGCACCGGGTCGATCAGGGTGCGCAGTGCGGCGCGGCGCGGCGCGCGGGGGTCGAACATCGTGTAGCAGACGTAATCCTCGATCATGGCCGCCTGTTGCTCGAACCCGTAGGTCAGAAAGGCGCGGTCCGCCTCGGGCGCGTACCAATAGGGGTCGCGGCTGCGTACGGTTTCCGCGCCGGAGGTCGCCGGGTCATAGTCGGTACGCGCGCGGTTCTGCCATTGCCAGACATGTACCAGCTCATGTGCCATCAGCAGCGCCTGTGGCAGCGGCACGACGCGGGGCCAGCCGGCCATCATGTCGGAACGGTAGACGTCGCGTTTCAGAAAGATCTGGTTCCACAGCACCATGCCGGCCGGCCATTGGAGCCCTTCGCGCGGGCTGGGCTCGCGGGTGCAGATGCCTTCAGGGGGGCGGTTCGGCGGGGGGGCCGGGTCTTCGCCCGATGCCTCAGGCTCCGGGTCTCCGGGCGGCGGTGTCAGCCCGAGCCCGGCCTGTATCACGACGCGCCCCTGGTCCAGACTGTCACCGAACAGCACCCGGGCGAAATCGGCCTCGCCCGGTGCCAGCCCACGGGCGCAGGCGGCAACGGACAGACAAATCACGGGCAGATGAAACAGGCGCGCCATGCGCCCAGCTTTCGGCACGCCCCCCGAAAAAGCAAGACCCCGCCAAAGCGGGCGAGTCAGCCTTTGCCCTGCCTGTTCCACAGCGGGGTCAACAGCTGGATGAGGCCCGCCTCCAGCCCGTGCAGAGTGACTATCGGCAACCCATTCCAAAGCCCATCCGGAGGGGTGGCCACCAGAACGCGGACACCTGTGCCCTGCCTCAAAACCTCGCCAATCTGCCGTTTCACTGCCGCGCTGGTCCGCTGGCGGTAGTGCCCACGACGATAGTCGGCCATGCGCGCCCTAAGAGTGCGAGAGGTCTTTCCGACATAGACTACCTCTTCGCCAACCACGAATGCGTAAACTCCCGGCGCATCCGGGGCTTGACGCTCCAGACGCATTTCCCCCGCGCCATCTTCCTCCCAATCGCCCAGATAGGAAAACCCGTTCTTCAACAGAATGTCCCACTTGTACTCCGTATCGCGGAGCAGTTCCTTCCCGCCAGAGGGCGGCACCTCATTCAAAGGCCAGCCTGTGTGTTTTTCTTCATTTCCCGGGTCATACCGACGCCCGGACAACTCGGGATGGGAGGCGCGTTTCCACGCCCCATATTGCGTGGAAACGGTTTTGTGCAGTATGTCCGAAACCTCGGGGTGACCGCAAACTTCGGCACGTCCAGCTGGACGCCCAAATTCGGCTGTCAGCCGATCCGCCAGGTTCCAGACTCGGCGTGACTTTGTGCCTTCGGATGGGCGTCGGAGACTCACAGCATTCCCGGCACCACCTGGTCCGGTGGACGGTGGCCGTCGGCGAAGGTCTTGATGTTGATGATCACCTTCTCGCCCATCTCGATCCGGCCTTCATGCGTGGCCGAGCCCATATGTGGCAGCGCCACGACGCTGGGCAGGTCGCGCAGACGCGGGTTGATCTCGGCCCCGTGTTCATAGACGTCGAGCCCGGCGCCGGAGATCTCGCCCGCGCGCAGCATGCGGGTCAACGCGTTCTCGTCGATCACTTCTCCGCGCGAGGTGTTCACGATCACCGCATCCGGCTTCATCAGCTTCAAACGGCGCGCGTTCATCAGGTGGAAGGTCGAGGGCGTATGCGGGCAGTTGATCGACAGCACGTCCATGCGCGCCACCATCTGGTCGAGGCTTTCCCAATATGTCGCCTCGTAGCGCTCTTCGATTTCCGCGTGAAGGCGCTTGCGGTTGTGGTAATGCACCTGCATGCCGAAAGCTTTGGCGCGGGCGGCCACGGCCTGACCGATGCGCCCCATGCCCAGGATACCCAGACGGCGCCCCTGGATGCGGTGGCCCAACATGCCCGAGGGCGACCAGCCCTCCCACTTGCCTTCGGACATCAGGCGGATGCCTTCCGGGAAACGGCGGGTCACGGCCAGGATCAGCGCAAGGGCCATATCCGCCGTATCATCCGCCGACACGCCGGGCGTGTTCGACACCAGAACGCCGCGCTGCCGCGCCGTATGAATGTCGATATGGTCGACGCCCGCGCCGTAGTTGGCGATCAGTTTCAGCTTGCCACCGGCCGCCGCCAGCATGCTCTGGTCGATCTGGTCGGTCAGGGTGGGCACCAGCACATCGGCCCGTTTCATCGCACCGAGCAGTTCGTCGCGCGACATCGGCGTGTCGTCCTCTCGCAGCTCGACGTCGAAGAGCTCCTTCATCCGGGTCTCGACCGGTTCCGGCAACCGTCGCGTCACGACAACACTCAGACGTTCAGGGGCCATGCTGCCCTCCCTTCTTCTTTTCTTTCTCGGCTCACGGTGACAAACTGGCAAGGAACGCGATGCTGCACAAGCACCAACGCACGTGCAGAAAGAAAAGAATGACGTTCGAGGGCTGTCAGGTGAATTACGTCGGGTGGACGAAGGGGGCCGCATGCGGTTGATCGGGGCAATTCTGGCCGGATGCATGGTGGTGTACGGCCTGCCTGCGCTTGCGGCAAAGAACGAGGAGCGCGGCTCGGTCACAAACCTGCCGATCCCGCGCTATGTTTCCCTGAAGACCGACGAGGGCAATGTGCGCCGTGGCCCATCGCTGACCCACCGGATCGACTGGGTGTTCACGGCACCGGGCATGCCCCTGGAGATCATCGGAGAATTTGGCCACTGGCGCCAGGTCCGCGACCGCGACGGCGTCGGCGGCTGGATGCACTATTCGCTTCTGTCCGGCGCGCGCACGGTGATCATAGAAACCGACCTTACTGCGCTTTTCCAGCGCCCCGATTCATCGACGCGGGTCAATGCCTATCTCGAAGCCGGGGTCATTGCGCGGGTCGAGGAATGTGCCACCGACTGGTGCCTGTTGCGCGCTGACGGGCAAAAGGGCTGGGCGCCAAAATCCGCGTTCTGGGGGGTTCGTACAGACGAGGTAATCCACTAGATGGACCTGATAGACTCCCCCCGGGGCGCACGGAGGCTGAGGGTCGGGCGGGCCATCGTCATCCATGCCGACGCGGGCTGGCTGGAGCGTATCGCCGAGGGGCATCTCGACCTGTTTCGCAAGCTCGAAGCAAAGGCCGCCAGGGAAGGCTGGCCCATGCTGCTGGTCGCTCACGGCAGCCGCGAGGCCGCCGAATTGGACCGCCGCCCCGAGGACATCCGCCTGATCTGCGCCGACGCGCCGGGCTATGCGCCACGGACGCTGCATGTTCAACCCAGCTACATCTGGGGCTTCTGGCACCTGGACGAGTTGGGCCTGCGCGCCCACAGTTCCCTGCGGTTCGGGGGATTCTGCGCGGACCGGGTGGACCCGGGCAAGGCGCGCTATTTCTTCGACGGGGTCTCGGGCTACATGCTGCGCGAAAATATCTCCGGCCGGCCGCAGGAAGTGCGCGTGCATGCGCCTCTGCAAGGCGCACGGGCGACCGTGTTCTGCCAGGAGATCGAGGACAGGCCGGGCGAGCGGCTCCACCATCTGACCACCGAAGAGATGATCCGCACCTGCGCCGAACATGATCGCGAGGCATTGATCTATGTAAAGCTGCACCCGGCAACATCGAAACCTGCCCGCCGCACCATCATGGACATCACGCGGGACTATCCGAACGTGAAACTGTCCGAAGCCTCGGTACATGACCTGATCGAGGCGTCGGATCTGGTGGTCACTCAGACCTCGGCAGTGGGGTTCGAGGCCCTGATGCAGCGCTGCGCGGTGGTGACTTGCGGCAAGGTGGACTACTGGCAAGCCACCCTGACCGCACGGCGGGTGTCGGACCTGCGCGAGGCATTGAGCTTCGGACCGGAGGCGATGGCGGAGTTTCCCTTCGCCAGGTTCTTTTACTGGTACCTGGGCCAGCGCTGCCTGGAACCGGCGAAGGAGGGGGTCGAGACGCGCGCCTGGGCACGGATCCGCGAGAAGGCACTGCTGTGACCTTGCGAGCCGGGCAGGGAATCGGATAGCGCAGTGCCATGGCCGACACACGCACACGCATGAACCTTTCCGCCGGGATCGCCTCGGCCTCCGTCGCCGCGACGCTGGTGCTGCTGAAACTCTGGGCCCTTGGCGAAACCAATGCCTTGTCCGTGGCGGCGTCCCTGGCGGATTCGGCGATGGACCTGATGGTGTCATTGGGCGCCCTGGCGGCGATCTGGTACGCCGCGCGCCCCGCCGACGACGACCACACTTTCGGCCATACGTCGGCCGAGGACCTGGCGGCGCTGGGGCAGAGCCTGTTCATCCTGGTTTCCGCCGGCATCATTGCCTTTGCCGCCGTGACACGGCTCTGGTCCGGCGAACCCGCCCCCATCATGGCCCATGGCAAGGGCATCATCGTCATGGGCACCTCGATCGTGCTGACCCTGTCGCTGGTGCTGTGGCAACGCTTCGTGGCCGCGCGCACCGGGTCGGCGGTGGTCAAGGCGGACAGCCTGCATTACCTGGGCGACCTCATCCCGAACATCGGCGCAATCCTGTCGCTCTGGGCGGCGAGCTGGTTCCAGATGGAAGCAATCGACAGCGCCGTGGCCATCGGCGCGGCCATCCTGCTGGCGGTCGGTGCGCTTCGGATCTTCAAGACCGCCTGGGACGGGCTGATGGACCGCGCCGCCGACCCCGAGATGATCGCCGGGATCGAGGCAATTGCCCACGGCTGGCCGGGCGTATACGGGTATCACGACCTCAAGACTCGGCGCGCCGGCAGCAAGGTGTTCGTCAACATGCATATCGAACTGGACGGCGCGCAAAGCCTGGACGAGGCCCACGCCACCGGCGCCGCCCTGCGCCGCGCCATTTTGCGCGCCTATCCGCAAACGGATGTCATGTTGCACAAGGATCCGGTCGGGGTGCTGCCGCATCCGGAAGACCCTTCGCGCGCGCCGCAATAAGGCAATGGGGCGCACCCGCCCAGCGCCTGCGCCCCTGTGGGGCTTGTCGTTGGTTGGGCGTGGCCCGTTTTGCTGTGCAAAACGGGCGAAGGGGCTTTGCCCCTCGCGCTGACGCGCTCACCCCAGGATATTTTTGGCAAGATAAAGAACAGGGGGGGCTTGCCCGACGCGGCGTAGCGGGGTGGCGCCCGGCCGCCCCGCCGCAGTTCCGACCGAGGGTGGGAGCCGGGCCGGGGTTTTCAGGTCATGCCGCGGCGAGCCCCCTGCCTTTCAAGAGCGCCTCGACGCCCGGCAGACGGCCGCGGAAGGCACGATAGAGGTCTTCGGCCTCCACCGAACCGCCGGCCGACAGGATGTGTTTTTCCAGCAGCCGCGCGGTCTCGGCGTGGAAGGGATCACCCGCGTCCAGAAACGCCTCGAAGGCGTCGGCATCCATCACCTCCGACCACATGTAGCTGTAATAGCCCGAGGAATACCCGTCGCCTGCAAAGACATGGGCGAAATGCGGCGTGGCATGGCGCATGCGGATGGCTTTCGGCATGCCGATGGCCTCCAACACTTCGGCCTGGGCCTGCATCGGGTCGGTGGGCGCCGCCCCGTCGTGGAAGGACAGGTCGACAAGGGCCGAGGCCACGAATTCAACCGTCTGGAACCCCATGTCATGGGTGGCCGCCGCCAGCAGCCGGTCCAGCATCGGTTTCGGCATCGCCGCGCCGGTCTCGGCATGGGTGGCGAACTCGCCCAGCACCTCGGGCACTTCCAGCCAATGTTCGTAAAGCTGGCTTGGCAGCTCGACGAAATCGCGCGCCACCGAGGTGCCCGAGATCGACTCGTAAGTCACGTTGGACAACATCTGGTGCAGCGCGTGGCCGAATTCGTGAAACAGCGTGCGCGCGTCGTCCCAGGACAGCAGCGCCGGTTTGCCCGCCTCGGCCTTGGCAAAGTTGCAGACATTGACCACGATGGGGCGAATATCGCCGTCGAGCTTCTGCTGGCTGCGCATGGCCGAACACCAGGCACCGGACCGCTTCGAGCCGCGCGCGAAGTAATCCCCCACGAACACCGCCTGGTGCCGACCGTCGCGCGTCACCTCCCAGGCGCGGGCGTCCTCGTGATAAAGCGGGACCTCCAGGGGTGTGAACTCCAGCCCGAACAGGCGGTTGGCCACGCTGAAGGCAGCTTCGATCATGCGGTCGAGCTGCAGGTAGGGTTTCAGTTCCGCCTCGTCCAGATCGTGTTCCTGCTGGCGGCGACGCTCGGCGTAGTAGTGCCAGTCCCAGGGCTCCAGATCGCCGTTGTAACCGTCGGCATGCAGCATCCGGGTCATGGTGGCCGCATCCTTCAGCGCGGCGGCCCTGGCCGGTTCCCAGACTTCCATCAGCAGATCGCGCACCCGATCGGGATGGCCGGCCATCTCGGTTTCGAGCTTGAACTGGGCGAAACTGTCATAGCCCAGGAGCCGCGCGCGGGTCTCGCGCAGCGACAGGATTTCGGTGGCGATGGCGCGGTTGTCTGTCTCGCCCCCATTGGCGCCGCGCGCGGTATAGGCCTCAAAGGCGGTTTGGCGCAGGTCGCGGCGGGGCGAGAATTGCAAAAACGGGGTAATCAGCGAACGCGAGAGGGTCACGACCGGGCTGTCCGCCCCCTTTTCGGCCCCGGCGGCGCGGGCGGTGTCGAGCACGAAATCGGGAAGACCGTCCAGATCCTCGCCTGAAATTTCCATATGCCAGTCGCGTTCGTCGGCCAGCAGGTTCTGCATGAATTCGGTGCCGAGCACCGCGAGGCGTTCCTGAACCTGCTTGTACCGGTCGCGATCCTGCCCCTGCAGCAACGCGCCTGCCCGGACGAAGCCACGCCGTGTCAGCATCAGAACGCGGGCCTGTTCCGCAGACAGGGCCAGGTCATCGCGCGAAAGCCACAGTGTTTCAACGCGTTTGAAAAGCTGCGCATTCATCGAAATCTCGGCAGCATAGGCGGCGAGTTTCGGCGAGAAGGCACGTTGCAACTCTTCCCGTCTGGGCGTCGAATCCGCCCCGGCCAAATTGTAAAATACCCCCAGCACCCGGTTCAGCGTGGCATCCGCCCGTTCCAGCGCCTCGATCGTATTGGCGAATGTGGGCGCTTCGGGATTGTCGGCAATGGCAGCCAGATTGCCGCGCGCCTCGGCCAGGGCGGCCTCGAAAGCGGGTGCGAAATCCTCGTCCGTGATCGCGCCGAAGGGCGGCAGGTCGAATTGCGTGTCCCAGGCGGACAGAAGCGGGTTGGTCATGCGGGTCTCCTTTGCAGATGCAACCTAGGGACGGATTGCGACATGTCCATACGCAAACGGGCTGGACTTCGTCGAGCAGCGCGCGTTTCCTCGGCGCAAAGGAGTTTCCGCCATGTCCCAGCCGAACCGCCCCATGGGCCCGATGACCACCGCCATTCACGCGGGCGAAGCTCCCGACCCGGCGACCAAGGCTTCGGCGCCACCCTTGCACATGTCATCGACCTTCGTGGTCGAAGAAGCCGCGGGCTTTTCCGCCCATGACATCCCCGAAGATGCCCCTTGGCTTTATGCGCGCTGGGGCAACCCGACCGTGGACATGCTGGAACGCAAGATTGCCACGCTGGAAGGGGTCGAGGCCTGCCTCTGCACCGCCTCGGGCATGGCGGCCGCCAGCGCAATATTCTTTACCTTCCTGTCGGCGGGGGATCATGTGCTGGTCTCGGATGTGTCTTATGCCGGCGTGGCCGAACTGGTGCGCGACACCCTGCCCCGTCTGGGGATCGAGGCCACGGTGGTGAACATGTCGGACCCGGAGGCGGTGGCCGGGGCGCTGCGCCCAAACACCAGGCTGGTTCATGCCGAAACCCCGGTGAATCCGATCGGGCGGCTGACCGACCTGGCGGCGGTGGCGAAGCTGGCGCATGACGCCGGGGCGATCATGTCGGTGGACAGCACCTTCGCTTCCCCCATCGGCACCCGGCCGGCAGAGTTCGGCGTGGACCTGGTGATGCATTCGATCACCAAATACATTGGCGGCCATGGCGACGCGGTGGGTGGCGCGGTGGCGGGCTCGCGCGAGCTGGTGGCCAAAATGCGTGGCGAGGCCTCGATCCACCATGGCGGTATCCTGTCGCCCTTCAATGCCTGGCTGATTGCCCGTGGGGCCGCGACCCTGCCCCTGCGCATGCGGGCGCATGAGGCCGGGGCCATGACGGTCGCTGGCTGGTTGGAGGCCGACCCGCGGGTGAGCCAGGTGATCTACCCCGGTCTGGCCTCACATCCGCAGTATGGGCTGGCGCGGGCCCAGATGACGAATTTTTCGGGCATGCTGTCCTTTCAGGTCGGGGATGCGGCCAAGGGGGAAGCGTTGGCCGAACGCATGATGGAGCGGCTCGAAGTGATCCACTATGCCGTGTCGCTGGGCCATCACCGGTCCCTGGTGTTCTGGATGCCGACCGAAGGTCTGATGGAAAGCTCGTTTCGTCTGGAGGGGGCGGCGCTGGAGGCGTATCGCGCCTATGCCGGGGATGGGATTTTCCGCCTGTCCGTGGGGTTGGAGGATGCAGAAGACCTGATCGCGGACCTCGACCGGGTGCTGTGAACAGAGCCAATGCGGGCTCCCGCCAGCCGCCTGCGCCCTCGGCTTGGCACCTGTTGGGCCAGGCCCGTTTTGCCAGGCAAAACGGGTGGAGGGGCTTTGCCCCTCGCGCTCGCGCGCTCACCCCAGGATATTTTTGCAAGATAAAGGTGAACGGTGCCCGGAGCGACGGGGTGCCCACAAGAGTTTCGAGCTTCGCAGTGCCGGGAACCGGGCCGTTTGCCTGTCAATCGAGGTCGCAACTGTAAAGGGCCATGTCCAGTTCACCGACCTGCGCAGCACCGGTCCGGTAAAACCCGGTCTTTTCCAGAACCCGGATCGAGGCCGGATTGCCCGATGCCACCCGCGCCTCCACTGCCCAGTGACCCCGCGCGCGGGCCTCGTCGAGCGCCAGCGCCACGGCAACCGAGGCCACGCCGCGCCCGACATATGCCTCACCTATGCGGTATCCCAACTGTGCGACTCCGCCATCGATCCCGGCCAGGTTTACCCGGCCCAGAAGGGGCGCGCCTTCTCAGACCGGGTACATCGCGTCGGTTTCCGCCTGCTTTGCCTCGACGATCTTCCTCAGCGATCCCAGCTTCCAATAGGTGTCGGGACGTGGCCCGACCCAGCGTTCGAACCAGGCGCGGTTTTCGATCTCGAATTGCCAGAGCGTGTCGGCATCCCCGACCCGCAGGGGCCGTAAAACGATCTTCACGCAGCGTTCCCGCAGACCGGGCAGTCCTCTCGCCTTTTCGTCCGGATAACCCGCACATCGCCATACATGGCGTCATAGATCAGCATGCGGCCGCGCAGGCCTTCGCCCGCCCGGGACAGTTCCTTGACCACCTCGACCGCCATCATCGAGCCCATGACGCCGGGCAACGGGCCGACCACGCCGGCCTCGGAACAGGACGGGGCAAGCCCCGGCGCGGGGGCTTCCGGGAAGACGCATTGGTAACAGGGCGCGCCCTTGGCGGGGTCAAATGTTGAGATCTGCCCTTCCCACTGGCTCAGCGCCGCGCCGATTACCGGTTTGCCCAGTCTGGCGGCAACGCGGTTCACCAGGTAGCGGGTGGCAAAATTGTCCGTGCCCTCCAGGACCAGGTCATATTCGGCGATGATCGCCTCGGCGCTTTCCTCGTCCAGACGGCGGTTGTAGGGCCGCACCTCGATGGCCGGGTTCTGCGCCTTCATCGCGCGTTCGGCGGAAAACACCTTGGGGGTGCCGATGTCCCGATCGCGGTGGATCACCTGGCGTTGCAGGTTCGAGTTGTCGACCTCGTCATCATCCACCACCCCGATGGTGCCGATCCCGGCAGCGGCCAGGTACAGAAGCGCCGGGCTGCCCAACCCGCCTGCCCCCACCACCAGCACCTTGGCGTTTTTCATCGCCAACTGGCCCGGCCCGCCGACTTCGCGCAACACGATGTGACGCGCATAGCGGTTGAGTTCGGTGTCGGTGAACGGACCTTCTTCGGGCTTCGGGGCCTCGGGCGCGTGTGCCTTCAACCAGGCCACCCCGCGCCCATAGAGCCCCCCCACTGCCACCGCCCCGATTACCACCAGCCAGCCGCCCAGGGTGCCGCCGATCGCCACCACCAGCGGGTTGTTCACCGGCAGGGTCGCATGGATCGCCAGCACCGCGACCAGGACGATGCCGGTCAGGAACCACAGCCGCGCGCGGGGCATGTCAAAGGCCCAGCCCAACCCCCAGATCAGTGCCAAGATGGCCAGAACCCACAGCATGTCTCGCTCCTATTTTCGGCCCTATTTGCGACCGGTTGACCCAAAGCCCCCGGCTCCGCGCCCGGTCTCGCCCAGCGTCTCCACGACGTTGAACCCGGCCTGCACCACGGGGGTGATCACGGCCTGGGCAACGCGCTCACCATGGCCCACGGTGAAGGGCTCTGCACTGAGATTGATCAAGATCACCCCCAGGGGTCCACGATAATCGCTGTCGATCGTACCGGGCGTATTGGGCAGGGAAATCCCGTGTTTCAACGCCAGGCCCGAGCGCGGCCGGATCTGCATCTCGAACCCTTCGGGGATTTCGACCCTGAGCCCGGTCGGGATGAGTCGCCGCTCCATCGGGGCCAGTGTGATCCCCGTCTCCCGGTCCGCTTCGGACAGGTTCGCCCGCAGGTCCGCGCCCGCCGATCCCGGTGTTTCATAGCTCGGCAACGGCAGGGTCTGATCCGCGCCCTCGTCCCAGATCAAGCGAATGACAGGCATCTTTCATCTTTCCCCAAATATCCCCGCCGGAGGCAAGAAATCTACTGCGCCAAGGCCTCGGCCACCCGCGCGGCCAGCTTGCGCGCAACCTCGTCCTTGCCCATGCGCGGCCATTCCTCGGCGCCTTCTTCATCGATCACGGTCACGGCGTTCTCGGTCCCGCCCATGATGCCCGTCTCCGGGCTCACGTCATTGGCAACGATCCAGTCACAGCCCTTGCGGGCGCGTTTGGCGGTGGCGTGGGCAATCACGTCATCGGTCTCGGCGGCGAAGCCAACGACCAGCCCGGGGCGATCTTCACCCATCCGGCTGACCGTGGCCAGAATATCCGGGTTCTCGGCAAACTCCAGAACCGGAAGGCTGCCCTTGCCATCCTTCTTGATCTTCGACCCGCTTTCCGAGGACACGCGCCAGTCGGCCACAGCCGCGGCAAAGATCCCGGCATCCGCAGGCAAGGCACCCTGTACCGCCTCCAGCATTTCGCGGGCGGTCTGAACCCTGACCACCGTGACCCCCGAGGGCGGCGGCACATCGGCCGGGCCGGTCACAAAGGTCACATCCGCCCCCAATGCCGCCAGCGCGGATGCAATCGCCGAGCCCTGCGCGCCGGAAGACCGGTTGGCGATATAGCGCACCGGGTCTATCGGCTCATGGGTGGGGCCGGATGTTACCAGCACATGCTTGCCGCTGAGCGGCCCTTCGGCCAATGCCACTTCGACCGCAGCGACAATCTCCAGCGGTTCCGACATGCGCCCGGGCCCGTATTCGCCACAGGCCATGTCGCCCTCGCTCGGGCCGACAAACAGCACGCCATCGCCCTTCAGGGTCGCAACATTGCGCTGACAGGCCGGATGCTCCCACATGCGCACGTTCATCGCTGGTGCCACCAGCACCCGCTTGTCGGTCGCCATCAGCAGGGTCGAGGCCAGGTCATTTGCCAGCCCCCCCGCCATCTTGCCCAGAAGGTCCGCCGTGGCCGGGGCCACCACCACCAGATCGGCGGCGCGCGACAGCTCGATATGACCCATCTCGGCTTCATCGGTCAGGTCGAACAGCTCGGTATAGGCTTTCTCGGCGGCCAGACCCGAGGCGCTCAGCGGGGTCACGAATTCCTGCCCCGCCCTTGTGATGACCGGCACCACCGACGCCCCCCGCTCGCGTAGCCGCCGGATCAGGTCCAGCGATTTGAACGCCGCGATCCCGCCGCCGATGATCAGAAGAATGCGTTTGCCTGCGAGCATATGCGCCCCCTTTCGGTGTCAGACCCGAGTGTTACGAAGTAGGCGCGCAAACTGCAACCCAAAGGGGCCTTCCCGGCGCAACGGGGTAAGGGCCGGGCCGCGAAACCCCTATTCGCGGTTCAGAAATACCTCGCAGGGGTCCGGGCGCTCCACTGCCGGCGCATCCAGCACCAGGTCAAAGCCCCCATCCGGCATCACGGCGTCCTCGGATTGCCCCAGGACAAAGACCGAAAGCTCCGGCGCCACCCGCGCCAGATAGGACGGTACGCCCCAGTCCCGCCGCGCGTGGCCGTTGCCGGTTATCACCGCCACCGGTGGACCGACCTCGTCCAATGCGCGCACCACGGCGCGGGCCAGGTTCGCATCTCGCAACCGCTGGACCTCGATCATTCCTCCCAGCGCCTCGCGCGGCATCGCCTTGCAATGGGCATCGAATTGCAGGTCCAGACGTGCGGACAGCTGCGCTTCGGGCAAGGGGTCGGCCAGACCGTAGGCTGCGGCGCCTTCCCCAAACAGGGCCATCACATCGCCGTCAAAGGCCGCCTGCACCGTTTCGCGCGGGACGGCAGCGCCGTAGATGGGTGCGTCGCTGGCAGCAAGGATCGGATAATACATGGCGAAATCCGGCCAGCCGCTGTCTGCCCAGCCCAACGCTGCCCCCAGCGCCGCCTGATCGGAACGAAGCTCCGGCGCATCCGCGGCCGCCTGCGCCTCTGTCAGCATTTCGAATACCAGAGCCTTCGGCTTCAAGGCTGTCACCCAACCCGCCTGAACCTGATGGTGCGCCGGATTGTCGTGGGTCTCGCCCAGGATGATCACATCCGCCTGCAAAGCGGCGTCCGGCACGACATTCTTGCCCTCGCCTGCACCCCAGGCCGCAGGCGTAGCCATCACCACCCCGACCCCGATCATCCAACCTGACAAAACCGTTTTCATACGCAAAGCCTGCCACCCGGCCCGCCCCGGTGCAACCCGATTGCGCCAATGCGTCGCAGGCGTTAGGCAGGGCGCATGACCAATGCCCCCCTGCCCCAGTTCAGCCTTGTCATCGGCGGCGCCGGCTCCGGCAAATCCGCCCATGCCGAGAGGCTGCTGACCGACACGGGCCGCCCGTTGCTCTATATCGCGACAGGCCAGGCCCATGACGAGGAGATGACGCGCAAGATCAGACTGCACCAGGACCGGCGCGGCACGGCCTGGCGCACGATCGAGGCGCCCCTGGATGTGCCCGCCGCCCTGATACAGGCCCGCAGGGATGAGGCCGTGCTGCTGGACTGTGCCACGCTCTGGCTGAGCAATCACCTCTTTGCCGACAGCGATCTTGCGGCCGAAGAGGCCCGGCTGATCGAGGCACTGAATACCTGTCCCGCCCCGGTGGTCGTGGTCACAAACGAGGTCGGCGCGGGCATCGTGCCGGAAAACGCTCTGGCGCGCAGGTTCCGCAATGCCCAGGGCGCGTTGAACCAGCGGCTGGCCGCAGCCGCCGACAGCGTGATCGCCGTCATCGCCGGCCTGCCATTGGTGTTGAAATGACGACGACATTCTGGTGGATCCGCCATGGCCCCACCCACGCCAGGACCATGGTCGGGTGGAGCGACCTTCCCGCCGACCTGTCGGACACCGCACAACTGGACCGGCTTGCCGCCTACTTGCCCGAGGGAGCGCCGGTTGTCTCATCCGACCTCATCCGCAGCCGCGCCACCGCAGACGCCATCGCCCGCGGTCGCCCGCGCCTGCCCGACGACCCCCGTCTACGCGAAATTCACTTCGGCGACTGGGAACTGAAAAGCTTCGATGAAATCGACGCCACTCACGGCAAGCTTTCGCGCCGCTTCTGGGATGAACCCGGCCATGTCTCCGCCCCGAACGGAGAGAGCTGGTTCCAGACCGAGGCCCGCGTCAGTGCTGCGGTAGAGACCCTGCGCGGCCCCGCCGATATCATCATCGTCGCCCATTTCGGCGCGATCCTGACCCAACTGGCGCTGGCCTTGCAAAGGGCGCCTGCCGCCATCCTGGCGCAACGCATCGACAACCTGTCGCTGACCCGCATTACCCTGGGGCCAATGGGCGCGGAGGTCGGCGAGATCAATCACCTCCCGTGATGGAGCCTGCCAAAAATTGTGGTTTGGCGTGAGGCGGAGCAGGCCCTAACCTGTCCCCATGACCTATGATCTTTATATCGGCGACCGGATGTTTTCCTCCTGGTCCCTGCGCGGATGGCTCATGTTCGAGCGCTTCGGCATCCCCGCCCGCACCCAGCCTGTCGGGCTCTATTCCGGCACGATGAAACAGGACCTTGAGCCCCTCGCCCCAGCCCGCCTTGTCCCCGTGATGCGCACGCCCGAGGGCACGGTGATCGGCGATACCCTCGCCATGGCCGAGACCCTGGCGGAACGCCATCCCGATGCTGGGTTCTGGCCCGTCGATCCCGAGGCCCGGGCACTCGCCCGCTGGCTGGTTGCCGAGATGCACTCGGGTTTCACCGCCCTGCGCGGCGACTGCCCGATGCAATTGCACAGCGGCTACACCGATTTCACCCCCTCGGACGCGGTATGCGCCGACCTTGCCCGGATCGAAGAGCTCTGGTCACTGGCCCGCACCCGCCACGGACCGGAGGGCCCCTGGCTGTTCGGCGCCTATTCCCTGGCCGATGTTTTCTACGCCCCCGTTGCCGCCCGTATCGCGGGCTACGGCCTGCCGGTCGGGGATCGGGCCGCAGCTTACGTCGCCCGACACCTCGCCGACCCCGCCTTCCGCCGCTGGCGCGCGTTGGGGCTGACAAAAAGCTATGACCCGATGCCATATGCGATGGCAGTCACCCACGGCCCCTGGCCCGGCCCCGCCCCGCGCAAGGCCCGGGCGGTGGATACCGGCCCGTCGGAAAACACCGCCTGCCCCTTTTCGGGCAAGCCGGTCGCCGACTTCCTGGAACTCGACGGGCGAGTGTTCGGCTTCTGCAATCCCGCCTGCCGCGACAAGACGGTGAATGACCCCGAGGCCTGGCCGGCCTTCATGGCCCTGCTGTGACCCCGCCCACCGTCACGCGGAGACTGGGCTGAACCCGACTTCCCGGCAGGTTCCATGACGATTAACATCGCAGGGGTTAACCATTTGTAAACCAAGCCCGCGTTAACCATTGTGAACGATTTCAACGCAGTGATTTACGGAGCTCCCATGGTCACGCGCGCCTATACGGTCGCCTTCGAAGGCATCGAAGCCCGCCGGGTCGAGGTGCAATGCGCCTTCTCGCCCGGCATGCCCTCCTTTTCCATTGTCGGCCTTCCGGACAAGGCTGTCTCGGAAGCCCGCGAGCGGGTTCGCGCCGCATTGAACGCCATGGCGATTGCCCTGCCCGCGCGCAAGATCACCATCAACATGTCGCCCGCCGACCTGCCCAAGGAAGGCTCGCATTTCGACCTGCCCATCGCACTGGCTGTCCTCGCCGCGCTCGAAATCATCCCCTCGGAAGAGGTCGCAAACACCCTGGCCCTGGGCGAATTGTCGCTGGACGGCTCGCTGGTCCCGGTGATCGGCGCCCGGCCCGCCGCCATGGCCGCCGCCGAAGATGACCGCGACCTGATCTGCCCGCAAGCCTGCGGGGCCGAAGCCGCCTGGGTCGGGGCCGCCAAGGTGCTGGCCGCACGCACCCTGCCTGCGGTGATCCAGCATTTCACCGGCCAATCGCCGCTTGAACCGGCCGATCCCGGCGAAGTGTCCACCAATCCCACGGGGCGCGACCTTCTGGAGGTGAAGGGACAGGAACGTGCCAAGCGGGCGTTGGAGATCGCAGCCGCGGGTCGCCACCACCTGATGATGGTCGGCAGCCCCGGCGCGGGCAAGTCCATGCTGGCCGCGCGCCTGCCCTCGATCCTGCCGCCCCTGTCCCCCTCAGAGGCGCTGGAAACGTCCATGATTCAATCGCTTGCGGGTCATCTGGACGATGGCGGCATCTCGCGAACGCGTCCGTTTCGTGAACCGCATCACACCGCCTCCATGGCTGCCATCGTCGGCGGCGGACGCGGTGCCAAACCGGGTGAGATCAGCCTCGCGCACCATGGCGTTCTGTTCATGGACGAATTCCCCGAATTCAACCGCACCGTGCTGGAAACCCTGCGCCAACCGATCGAGACCGGCGAGGTCGTGGTGGCCCGTGCCAACGCCCATGTGCGCTATCCCTGCCGCTTCATGCTGGTCGCCGCTGCCAACCCCTGCAAATGCGGCTACCTCAGCGATGCCAACCGCGCATGCAATCGCGCGCCGGGATGTGGAGCGGATTACATGGGGCGCATTTCGGGCCCGCTGATGGACCGGTTCGACCTGCGCCTGGAGGTGCCGCCGGTCGAGTTCACCGATCTGGACATGCCGGCCACGGGGGACAGCTCCGCCACTGTGGCCGGCCGCGTGGCCCGGGCGCGCGCGCTTCAGGACGCGCGGTTCGAAGGGCGGGAGGCCCTGCGCGTGAATGCAGATGCCGAGGGCGCCATGTTGGAGGAAATTGCCAGCCCCGACACCGAAGGCCGTGACTTCCTGACCCGGGTGGCCGACCGGTTTGGCCTGACAGCACGCGGCTATCACCGGGTTCTCCGTGTCGCGCGTACGATCGCCGATCTGGAGGGGGCACCGGACGTGCGCAAACCCCATCTGGCCGAAGCGGCAAGCTACCGGCTGGCCTTTTCGCAGCCGAACTGAGCATTCACGAAGCTTGCCACGCGGGTAAGGGATTCGCGTGCTTCGGGCACCAAGCCATCCATCAGCGCCCAGACATGGGGGCAGTTTACCCATTCGTCGCAGATGACCTCCCCGCCCGCCGCGCGCAGCCGCGCCGCCATGCGGCGGCTGTCATCGCGCAGAATTTCCGTGTCGCCAAATTGCAGCAGCACGGGCGGCGGGGCGACGAACCTGGCAAACAGGGGCGAAATGCGCGGATCCGTGGCTTCGGCCCCGGCGAGAACCCAGTCGGACAAGAGCCCGGATCGGCTGGCAGGCAGAACGGGGTCCGCCAGCGCATTCGCCCGAAAGGAGTCACCGCTGAAGCTCATATCGGTGAGCGGGGAAAAGGCAAAAAGCGCGCGGGGCACGCGCCGCTCGCCAGTTAGACGGGCCAGCAGCGACAGAGCCAGCGACCCGCCCGCGCTGTCGCCCCCCAGGATGATCTCCTGAGGGGAATATCCTCGTGCCACCAGCGCATCGAAAGCCGCGCAGGCATCCTCGAATGCGGCGGGAAACGGGTGTTCGGGTGCCAGGCGATAGCGCGGGGCGACGACTTCTACCCGGGTCATTCGGGACAGGCGGGCCAGCATGTGGCGATGGGTCAACGGGCTGCCCGCGATGAAACCGCCGCCGTGGAAATAGAGAATGACCTTGCCGGGGCGCGGCGGGTGCGAGCCGGGACGGTTGCTGATCAGAAGCGCGCGCAGGTTGGGCGCCAACCTCTCCCAACGGTAAAGGGACAGGGGCGGGGCGCGGAACAGTTTCGGCGCCACGCGGTCCAGCAGCGCACGCGCCAGCCGCACCTGGTGCATGTGCGTCAAAAGCGGTTTGACCCCAACCCGCATCCACATATTGGCGAGGGTCAGTTGCCAGCTCATCCCCGACCTCAGCCCAAGCGGGCTTCGATGGCCTGCCAGATCTTCTCGGCGATATTAACGCCGTCGAAACGCTCAAGTTCCTGAATGCCGGTGGGCGAGGTCACATTGATCTCGGTCAGCCAGTCGCCGATCACGTCGATACCGACAAACACCTGCCCCTTCTCGCACAGAAGCGGTCCGATGGCGGTGCAGATCTCCAGGTCGCGTTCGGTCAGGCCGACTTTCTCCGGGCGCCCGCCGACATGCATGTTCGAGCGGGTTTCCCCCGCCTGCGGTACGCGGTTGATCGCCCCGACGGGCTCACCGTCAACCAGGATCACCCGCTTGTCGCCGGCACTGACAGCGGGCAGGAATTTCTGTGCAATCAGTGGCTCGCGGTTGATGCCGGCGAAAAGCTCATGCAGCGAGGTCAGGTTGCGGTCATTCGCATCGAGTCGGAACACGCCCGCACCGCCATTGCCATAGAGCGGCTTCAGGATGATGTCGCCATGTTCGTGCTTGAAGGCGCGCAGGGTTTCGAGGTCACGCGCAACCATCGTGGGCGGCGTCAGCTCGGGAAACTCGAGAACCAGAAGCTTTTCCGGGTAGTTGCGCACCCAGAACGGATCATTCACCACCAGGGTCTCAGGGTGGATCATGTCCAATAGATGCGTGGTGGTGATGTAGCCCATGTCGAATGGCGGATCCTGGCGCAGCCAGACCACGTCGACCTCGGCCAGATCGACCTCGGCCTCGTCACCCAGCGTGAAATGGTTGCCCTTCTCGCGGCGCACCTCCAGCGGCCAGCCCCGCGCCATGACGCGACCCTCGCGATAGAAGAGCATGTCCGGCGTGTAGTAGAACAGGCTGTGGCCACGCGCCTGGGCCTCTTCGGCAATGCGGAAGGTGCTGTCGGCGTCGATGTCGATCGCGTCGATCGGATCCATCTGGAAAGCGATGGTCAGGGTCATGGTCGGGCTCCCGGTGATTTCCCCCTATTTGGCGCAGGGCGGGGCCGGGTTCAATGGGCGGATCAATAGGCGTAGGCGTTTTCCATGATCTGCACCTCGCCGCGCTCGTTGACCAGTGCCACGTCGAAACGCATTTCCGTCAGCAGTCCCTTGGGTTCGCGTGCCACGAATTCCTGCGCGGCGCCCCAGATACGGTTGATTTGCGCCCGGGTCAGCCGTTCGGCGGCGCGGGCGAAACTACGCGCTTTCTTCACCTCGACGAATACGAAGCTTTTCCCGTCGCGCAGAACGATATCCAACTCCCCGCGTGACCCGCGCCAGCGGCGGGCTGCGACCGGGTAGCCCCGCCGCGCATAATCCGCTTCCACCGAGCTTTCTGCCGATTGCCCGGCCAAGTAGGAGGTCATTCCGCTCATTTCGTCAACTCCAGAGCTGCCTGATAAACCTTGCGCCTGGGCAATCCGTGCGCGGCGGCCACCGTGGCGGCGGCATCCTTGATGCTCATGCTTTTCAGTGCCTGCACCAGGGCTTCCTCCATCGTCTCATCACTGACCGCGGCCGTGCCACGGTCCAGCACCAGCACGATCTCGCCTTTCAGGCTGCGTTCGGCCAGTTGATCGCGCAGCTCGGCCAGGGAGCCGCGCATGACCTCTTCGAACTTCTTGGTCAGTTCACGTGCCACCGCCGCTTGCCGACCATCATCCGCAGTTTCGCACAGGTCAGCTAACAGTTGGTTAATGCGCTTTGGACTTTCGTAGAGCACCAGGGTGGCAGGTATGTTCACCAACTCCTGCAGCCAACTGCGGCGCGCGGCCCTGGCCGTGGGTGCGAATCCCGCGAACAGGAACCGGTCGCTGGGCAGGGCCGACAGGCTCAGCGCGGTCAGCACCGCCGAGGCACCGGGCGCGGCTGTGACCAGGTGGCCCGCGCCGCCCACCTCGCGTGCGAGCGCATAACCAGGATCGGCAACCAGAGGCGTACCTGCCTCGCTGACATAGGCAACCGCGCGCCCTTCGCCGATCAACTTGAGTAACCCGGCCCGCCCGTTGGGCCCGGAATGATCGTGATAAGGGATCAGCAGGCGCTTGCCCACGGTGATGCCATGCAGTTCCATCAGCTTGCGCGCGGTGCGCGTATCCTCGGCCGCGATGACATCGCAGGAGGCCAGAATATCCAAAGCCCTCAAGGTGATGTCGCGAGCGTTTCCGATGGGAGTGGCAACCAGGTAGAGCCCCGGTTCGAGCGGTTTGATTTCGGGTTTCAAGGCTGGACCTGTCCGATGTGGCGTTTATGATGGTGCCCGACTGTCCGCCGGGTACATTTGCCCGCGCGGCCCCGGGAACGAGGATTGTATCATGTTTGCTGTTTTGGCTGTCGCCCGCAAGGTGTCGGGTGCGTGGATTGCTTTGCTGTCGCTCTTGGCGCTTGCCGCCTGCGGGATGACCCTGCCGTCCGGCGGCCCCTCGGTCAACACCTCGCGTCCGATCCCGGTGGCCTTGCTGGTGCCCGGCGGGTCCGACAATGCGGCCGACGCGACCCTGGCGACCTCGCTGGAAAACGCAGCACGCCTCGCCATGGCGGAGCTGGACGGGGTCGTGATCGATCTGCGGGTCTACAACACCGCCGCCGATGCCACGACCGCAAGCGCGATGGCCACCAAGGCCGTCAGCGACGGGGCCAAGATCATTCTGGGCCCGGTCTATGCGGGCAATGCCAACGCGGCGGGCCTTGCTGTGGCGAATCGGGGAATCAACGTGCTGGCCTTCTCGAACAATACCGACATTGCGGGCGGCAACGTCTTCGTGTTGGGCCACACCTTCCAGTCGACCGCCAACCGGCTGGTCGGTTATGCCGCCAACCAGGACAAGGGCAACATCCTGATCGTGCACGCCAACAGCCCGGCCGAGAACGCAGGCCGGTCCTCGATCGAGCGCGCCATTGCCAGCACCCCGGCCACGCTGGCGGGCATCGCAAGCTTTGAGCTCAGCCAGACCGGCATCATCAACGCTCTGCCCGAGATCAGCGCCCAGGTGCGCGACACCGGCGCACAGTCGATCTTTCTCACCTCCGGGACCGATGGCGCCATTCCCTTCCTGGCGGGACTGCTGCCGGAAAATGGCGTGAAACCCACAGAGACCCAGTATATCGGGCTGCAGCGCTTCGACATTCCGGCAACCGCCATGTCGCTGCCGGGCCTTCAGGGCGGCTGGTTCGCCCTGCCCGATCAGGACCTGAATGCGCAATTCCTGGCCCGCTACGAGGCCCGTTACGGCACCCAGCCGCATCCGATTGCCGGCCTGGCCTATGACGGAATTGCCGCAATTGGGGCGCTGGCCAGTACCGGTCAGTCCGACGCGCTGACCACCACGGCCTTGACCCAACCGCAAGGCTTTGCCGGCGTAAACGGCGTCTTCCGCCTGCGCGGAGACGGCACCAACGAACGCGGCCTGGCCGTGGCCACGATCGAAGAGGGTCAGGTCGTGATCCTCGAACCCGCCCCGCGCAGCTTTGCCGGCGCCGGGTTCTGAGCCCCCCCTCCGCGTAACCACCAGGCCAGACGAAAGACCCGGATGACCCAAACCCAGGACCTGATCTGCCCGGCCGAGGACATCCTCGATCCGGTCGCCCTGAGCGCCCGCCTGAAACAGGCGTTCGAGGATGCCAAGGACGCCGCGCAAGTGCGCAAGACCACGGTCGCGACCCTGCGCGACGTGATGAACGCGGGCCGGCGGACCATCGCGAGGGCCTTCGAGGCCGACCCGCATATGGCCCATGCCGCAACGCGTTCTTATGCCTGGCTGACCGATTGCCTTGTGCGTGCGGTCCACGAGGTCGCGACAGGCACGCTGCATCCGCTGCACACCCCGACCGCCTCGGAAAGCCTGGCGGTATTGGCCGTCGGTGGCTACGGCCGGTTCGAAATGGCACCGCATAGCGACGTCGACCTGCTGTTCCTGACCCCCTACAAGATCACCCCCTGGGCCGAGAGCGTGATCGAAAGCATGCTCTACATGCTCTGGGATCTGCGCCTGAAGGTCGGTCACAGCTCGCGCACGGTGAAAGACTGTTTGCGTCTGGGCCGCGAAGACTACACCATCCGCACCGCCATGCTGGAACACCGCCCGGTCTGCGGGGACGCGGGGCTGGCCGGGGAGTTGACCGAACAGCTCTGGTCCGGCCTTTTCAAGGGGACCGAAGCCGAATTCATCGAGGCCAAGCTGGCCGAACGTTCGGAACGTCACAAGAAACAGGGCGGCCAGCGTTATATGGTCGAGCCCAACGTGAAAGAGGGCAAGGGAGGCCTGCGTGACCTTCAGACCCTGTTCTGGGTTGCAAAATACATCCACCGGGTCAAGAACATCCGCGATTTCGTCGACCTCAAGGTCTTTACCTCCGAGGAATATGACACGTTCATGCGGGCGGATGAATTTCTCTGGGCCACCCGCTGCCACCTGCATCTGGTGACAAATCGCGCCGCCGACCAGCTGACCTTCGACTTGCAGGTCGAGGTGGCCGCGCGCATGGGCTACACCGACCATGGCGGGCGCCGGGCGGTAGAGCATTTCATGCAGGCCTATTTCCGCCACGCCACGGCGGTGGGGGAAATCACCCGCATCTTTCTGACCGCGCTGGAAGAGCAGCACCTCAAGAAAGCGCCGCTGCTGATCGGCCTCCTGCGGCGTCGACGCCGCGCCAAGGCGCCTTTCGCCGTCAAGCAGGGGCGCCTGACCGTGAAGGGTGACAGCGTCTTTCATGACGACAAGTTGAGTATCCTGCGCCTGTTCGAGGAAGGCCTGCGGACCGGCATGCTGATCCACCCGGATGCCATGCGCCTGGTCTCCGCCAACCTGGATCTGATCGACGACGAAATGCGGTCGGACAAGGAAGCCATACGCATATTCCTCGACCTGCTTCTGAAACACGGCAATCCGGAACGCGCCCTGCGCCGAATGAACGAACTGGGGGTGCTGTCTGCCTTCATCCCCGAGTTCGAACCGATCGTGGCAATGATGCAGTTCAACATGTACCACTCCTACACGGTGGATGAACACACGATCCAGGTGATCTCGAACTTTGCGCAGATCGAGCGGCACGAGTTGGAAGTCGAGCTGCCGATCAGCTCGGAAATCCTCAGCAAAGGGGTCAATCGCAAGACCCTCATGGTGGCCATGCTTCTGCATGACATCGGCAAGGGACGGCCACAGGACCATTCGATCCTGGGGGCGCAGATCACCCGCAAGGTTGCGCCGCGCCTGGGGCTGAGCGCCAAGGAATGCGAGACCGCCGAGTGGTTGGTGCGTCATCACCTCCTGATGTCGGACATGGCCCAGAAACGGGACATTGCCGACCCGCGCACGGTACGCGATTTTGCCAAGGCTGTGAAAAGCGTGCGGCGGCTGGACCTCCTGACGGTGCTGACGGTCTGCGACATTCGCGGGGTCGGCCCGACCACATGGAACAACTGGAAAGCCACGCTGATCCGCACGCTCTACAACCAGACGCGCCGCGCGCTGGAAGGCGGTATGGAGGATCTGAACCGCGAGAACCGCGGCGCCGAGGCAAAACGTGCCCTGCGCACGGCGCTGAGCGATTGGGACGCCAAGGCCCTCAAGAAAGAAACCGCCCGTCACTACGACGCCTATTGGCAGGGCCTGCACGTCACCGCCCACACGGTCTTTGCCGGGCTCCTGCGCGACATCGGCGACGACGAGGTGCGGCTGGAACTGGAACTGGACGAGGAACGCGACGTGACCCGCGTGCATATCGTCCTGGCCGACCATCCGGGCATCTTCTCGCGCCTCGCCGGCGCCCTGACCCTGGTCGGCGCAAATATCGTGGATGCGCGCACCTACACGTCCAAGGACGGTTACGCGACCGCGATTTTCTGGGTGCAGGACGGCGACGGCAGCCCCTATGACGCCTCGAAACTGCCGCGCCTGCAGCAGATGATCCACAAGACCCTGATGGGCGAGGTCATCGCCCGCGACGCCATCGCCGGGCGTGACAAGATCAAGAAACGCGAACGTGCCTTCAAGGTGCCGACCCATATCACCTTCGACAATGACGGGTCGGAGATCTACACGATCATCGAGGTCGACACCCGCGACCGCCCCGGCCTGCTGTACGACCTGACCCGCACGCTGGCCAATTCGAATGTCTATATCGCTTCCGCGGTGATCGCGACCTATGGCGAGCAGGTTGTCGACACCTTTTATGTAAAGGACATGTTCGGCTTGAAATTCTACAATGAAGGCAAGCAGAAGACCCTGGAAAAGCGCCTGCGTGAGGCGATCGAAAAGGGCGCGGAAAGGGCCACGGCCTGATGGCGGCCCCGCGCCTTCTGCGCGCCTTTGCCACTGTGGGGGGCTGGACCATGGTCAGCCGCATCACGGGGTTCGTGCGCGACATCCTGATCGGCGCTTACCTGGGCTCGTCTGCCGTGGCCGAGGCCTTCCTGGCCGCCTTTTCCCTGCCCAACATGTTCCGCCGCTTCTTTGCCGAGGGAACGCTGAACGTCGCTTTCGTCCCGATGTTCGCCAAGAAGGTCGAGGGCGGCGAAGACGGCCTTGATTTTGCCCGCGACGCGCTGTCGGGGCTGCTGTTCGTGCTGGTGCTGTTCACCCTGATGGGCCAGATTTTCATGCCCTGGCTGGTCTATGCGATGGCCTCGGGCTTTACCGGCGGCGAACGTTTCGATCTTGCGGTGATCTACGGGCGCATTGCCTTTCCCTATATCCTGTTCATCTCGATTGCCGCCCTTCTGTCCGGCGTTCTGAACGCCTTGGGCCGCTTTGCCGCCGCGGCTGCCGCGCCGGTGCTGTTGAACGTGATCTTCATTGCCGCAATGGTCGGTGGCGCGATGCTGGACTGGGATATGGGCCTGACGCTGGCCTGGACGGTGCCTCTGGCCGGGATCGGTCAGCTTGTGCTGGTCTGGATCGCCGCCGCGCGTGCGGGCTACCGCCTGGTCCCCCGCCGCCCGGTCATGACCCCCGAACTCAAGCGCCTGGCCGTGATTGCCGCCCCGGCCGCCCTGGCCGGTGGCGTGACCCAGGTCAACCTGCTGGTCGGCCGCCAGGTATCAAGCTTCTTCGAGGGCGCCTTTGCCTGGCTCTACTACGCCGATCGCCTGTATCAACTGCCCCTCGGCGTGGTCGGCATCGCCATCGGCATCGTGCTTCTGCCCGACCTCAGCCGCCGGTTGCGTGTCGGCGACACGGCAGGTTCGCGCGAGGCCCTCAGCCGCGCGGGAGAGCTGTCGCTGGCCCTCACCATCCCCGCCTCCGTCGCGCTGATCGTCATCCCCGGCCCACTGGTCGAGGTGCTGTTCCAGCGCGGTGCCTTTACCGCCGACGACACCGCCCGCACCGCGCTGGCCTGCGCGATCTACGGGTTGGGCCTGCCTGCCTTCGTGCTCGCCAAGGTGCTGCAACCGATCTATTTCGCGCGCGAGGACACCCGTACGCCGTTCCGCTTTGCCCTGGTGGCGATGGTGGTGAACGCCCTGCTGGCGGTCGGGCTGAGCTATTGGATCGGCTTCATCGCCGCCGCCGTCGGCACCACTGTCGCCGGCTGGGTCATGACCGCGCTGCTGTGGTGGGGAAGCTGGCGCATGGGCGAGGAAACCCGCTTCGACCGCCGCTTCTGGCGCCGCTTCTGGCGCATCGCCGCCGCGAGCTGGCTGATGGGCGCGGTGCTGTGGATTGGCGCCGTGGCCCTGGGGCCGATGTTCGGTGCTGGCGCTCTGCGCTACCTTGCGCTGGCCCTTCTGGTCACACTTGGCATGGTGGCCTATGGCATGATCGGCCAGATGCTCGGCGCCTTCCGCCTGGGCGAGTTCAAGGCGGCGATGCGACGGGGCTGACCTCGGGAATCAGCGACGCCGCACCAACTCCAGAGCGCGTTTCACCCCCCCCGGGGCCACCACGAAGGACAGGGAGAAACCGGTGGCAAAACCGGCAATGTCGGCGACCCAGTCCTTGCTTCCTCCGGTGAACAGCGAAAACACCAACTGAATCCCCATCAGGAAGGCTATGAGCCGAAACGCCATCAGCCGGTTTTCACCGTTTCCCGCCAGTTTGACCCACAATAGGAAGGAATACGCGCCGATCAGCCCGTAGACCGCCGGAAAGCCCCCCACCAGCATGACCCGCGTATCCCAGACCAGCCCATAGGCCAGCGCTCCCACGATGGAGGAACCGAAGAAGATCACCAGAACGGCCAGGGGCGAAAACAGCTCCCCCACCATCTTGCCCAGGGCCAGCAGAAACACGATCACGAAGATCAGCTGGGTATAATGGCCATGCACGAACGGGTAGGTCACGAAGCGTACCGCGTAATCCCAGCGCCAGATGCCATTGGTCAGCATCCAGTCGAACAGGGGCTCGTAGAATCCCCAGCGCTCCAGAGCCTCGATCCGCCAGCCGGTCGCGGCGGGGCCGCCCGCCAGTCCGTTCTCACCCGCCTGGAACACCAGCTCGACTCCGACAAGAAACACCGTGAGGGCCACCACGATCGGCGGCAGCGGGTTAAGCGGCGAGGCATTGGGGTCACTCGACATGGCGCAAGGCTCCTGAAACCGCCCGTTTCCTTGACGGGACTTCGCCACATGGGTAAGCGACCCCGGACAGGAAATCCAGACGGGAGCGTCCCATGACCACCCATACCCCGCGCGTCTTTTCGGGTATCAAGCCTTCAGGCGGCCTGACCCTTGGCAATTACCTCGGCGCGATCAAGCGTTTCGTGGACATGCAGGGCCAGGAGTTCGAGACCATCTACTGCGTCGTCGACCTGCATGCGATCACCGTCTGGCAGGATCCGGCGGTGCTGAAGGATGCCACGCGCGAAGTGGCCGCGGGCTTCATCGCCTCGGGCATCGATCCCAGCCAGTCGATTCTGTTCAACCAGAGCCAGGTGCCCGCCCACGCGGAACTGGGCTGGATATTCAACTGCGTGGCCCGCGTCGGCTGGATGAACCGCATGACCCAGTTCAAGGACAAGGCCGGCAAGAACGCCGAACAGGTTTCACTGGGCCTTTACGCCTACCCCTCGCTGATGGCCGCCGACATTCTTCTGTACCACGCGACCCACGTGCCGGTGGGCGAGGACCAGAAACAGCATGTCGAACTGACCCGCGACATTGCCTCGAAGTTCAACCACGACTTCAAGGCGGGGGACTTCTTCCCGCTCTGCGAGCCGATCATCGAGGGCCCCGCCACCCGGGTAATGAACCTGCGCGACGGGACCAAGAAGATGTCCAAGTCCGGCGAAAGCGACATGGAGCGCATCAACATGACCGATGACGCCGACAAGATCGCCAAGAAGTTCAAGAAGGCCAAGACCGATCCCGAGCCCCTGCCCGAGACACTGGATGGCCTGAAGGACCGTCCCGAAGCGCGCAACCTCGTGGACATCTACGCGTCCCTCTCCGAGGTAACACCGGAGGCCGTGATCTCGGAATACGCTGGCGCGGGCTGGGGAAGGTTCAAACCGGCCCTGGCCGACCTGGCGGTCGAGAAACTGGCCCCGATCAGCCAGGAAATGGCGCGGCTGATGAAGAAACCCGACGAGATCGACGCGATCCTTGCCAAGGGGTCCGAAAAGGCCGATGCGATCGCCCAGCCGATTTTGCAGAAAACCTATGACATCGTCGGGCTGGTGCGCTCGCGCTGAACCTGCATTCACCCGACAACCTGAAAGCGCAGCTTCCCGGCTGCGTTTTTTGTTTCGCATCCCCACGACGCAGGTGGCGCCTGCCGGAAAAATGTGGACAGGCCCGCCCATTGTTCCCAGTCTGAGACAACCGTCCAAGACCAGGGGGACACATGGAGTATCTGCGCACACCGGATGACCGATTTGCCGATCTGCCGGATTTCGATTTTGCCGCACGCTATGCCTGGGTGGACGACACCGAAGGAGGCAAGCTCCGGGTCCACTATCTGGATGAAGGGTCGCAGGATGCCGCGCCCGTCCTGCTCCTGCACGGTGAACCGTCATGGTGCTATCTCTACCGCCATATGATCCCGATCTTCACGACCGCCGGGTATCGGGCGATTGCCCCCGACCTTGTCGGCTTTGGGCGTTCTGACAAGCCGACGGAACGGGCTGACTACAGCTACCAGCGACACGTGGACTGGATGGGCGATTGGCTGCGGCAGGTCGATCTGACCGGCATCACGCTGGTCTGTCAGGACTGGGGCGGGTTGGTCGGCCTCAGGCTGGTGGCGGAGATGCCGGAGCGCTTTGCCCGCATCGTGGTGGCAAACACGGCGCTGCCGACCGGCGATCGGCCCCTTGGCCCCGCGTTCGAAGCCTGGCGCGCGTTTTCCCAGTCCACCCCGGAGTTCAATGCGGGCAGGATCGTTCATGGCGGCACGACCACGAAACTGACCCATGCCGAGGTTGCCGCCTATAACGCGCCCTTCCCGGACGAACGCTACAAACAGGGTGCGCGGCAATTTCCCATGCTTGTGCCCTCTTCCCCCGAGGATCCCGCGGCCGAGCCCAACCGCGCCGCGTGGGAGGTGTTGCGCGGCCTTGATATTCCCGTGCTGACTGTGTTTGGCGCCGATGACAAGGTCATGGCGGGCGTGGACAGGGTGTTTCAGACCCTCATGCCGGGGGCGGTGGGGCAACCACACCAGGTCCTGGCGAATGCCGGCCACTTCCTACAGGAGGACGTGGGCGCGGAACTGGCCCAGGCGACACTGGCCTTCATGAAACGCTCCTAGAAATTTCCTGCCCCGATTGCCCCGTGGATCGGGGATTGCCCCGACACCCGCCGCAAGCTATGCCCGCCCCATGCCCAGATATGCCCTGAAAGTCGAATATCACGGCGCGCCTTTCGCCGGATGGCAGCGCCAGAAGGACCAGCCCTCGGTGCAGGGTGCGATCGAGGCAGCCCTGTGCCGCCTGGAACCGGGCGCACACACCATCGCCGCAGCGGGCCGGACGGACGCGGGCGTGCACGCAACCGGCCAGGTCGCCCATTGCGACATGGCAAAGAACTGGGACCCGTTCCGCCTGTCCGAGGCGCTGAACTACCACCTGAAGCCCAATCCGGTCGCGATCACCGCCTGCGCCCGGGTGGATGACGATTTCCACGCGCGCTTTTCGGCCACCGAACGGCAATACCTGTTCCGCCTGATCCAACGCCGTGCGCCGCTGACCCACGACAAGGGCCTGGCCTGGCGTGTTGTGCGCAGGCTGGACGTCGAGGCCATGCGGGAAGGGTCTGCCCACCTTGTGGGGCGTCACGACTTCACCACTTTCCGGTCGACCTATTGCCAGGCCGATAGTCCGGTAAAGACGCTGGACGAGTTGTCGATCACCGAACACGACTATCCCCACGGCATCGAATACCGTTTCACCATTCGCGCCCGCAGCTTTCTGCACAACCAGGTGCGCAGCTTTGTCGGATCGCTGGAGCAGGTCGGCGGCGGCACCTGGGCGCCTGACGATATCCGCGTCGCCCTTGACGCCCGCGACCGCGCCGCCTGTGGCCCCGTGTGCCCTCCCGAGGGGCTGTATCTGGCCGATGTGGCCTATCCGGTGGACCCGTTCACACCACCAGCCTGACCCGGCCTACGGCCGAATTTGGGTGAACACCACTTGCTGCGCTATACTTCCCCTGAACGAGGGGAGGATGGAACATGCAAATCACGCATCTCGGATTGGCCCTGGGGATCGGGATCCTGACCCTGGGAGCAGCGCAATCCGCCACCGCGCAAAATCTGGCAACGGGGATTTCGGAAACGGTTGCGGGGCTGGGCGCGGGTTTTCCCGATGGCGAGGCCCAGGCCTTTACCGCGCTCATTGACGACCTGCCCGATGGGGTGAGCGGCGACACGATTGGGCACCTGCTCTACACGCGCCGCCATTTCGATCGAAGCGCCTGGTTCTTCGGCACGGCGGCGGGGGCAGACCCGACCGACCCCGTTTCATTGAACAATTTTGCAGCCCTGGTGACTGAACTTCACGCGGCGGGCGGGGCCCCGGCCGAGTGGCTCGAAGCCGCACGCGCCGCTGCGCAGACCGCCGTGGACATGGCCCCGGACAATGCCGCATTCCACAACACCCTGGCCAATGCCTTACGCGCCGCCGGCGACGCGGCCGCAGCGGTTGCCGCCGCCACCCGGGCCACGGAGCTGGCCCCTGACGAGCCGCTCTTCTGGACCAACCTCGCCCGCGCACGCGAAGCCGCGGGCGACACGGATGGCGCAGCCGCCGCGCTGGCCCGCGCGCACGCGCTGGAACCCAACGGCATGGCGCTCCTGACCGCCGTCGGCAGCCTGCCCGCCAGTCAGGGCGCCTATCAGGCCAATGTCGGCCCCACTTGCAACGTGAACTTCCGTTGCCAGGAAATCTGCCCGAAAAGCATTATCGGCGGCATCCAGTCAGTCACCTGCGAGATCGAGAACTCCTCGGCGCAACTGGCCTGCCAGGAAGGCAAACCCTATCCGACCTCCTATGACTGCAGCGAGGATTTCCCCGATTACGGTATCATGATCCCGGGCCTGAACGCGGGCTTCTCGATCGGCGTGCCGGGCTTTTCGGCCCATGTGAAGGTCAATGGTGACGGCAGCGTCGACGTGCGGGTCGAGGCGGGCCCCAGCATAGGACCGGTCACGCCCTACGTGCGCGGCGATGGACACTGGTCGCCTTCGGGCGGGGCGAGCTTTGACAACTTCGGCGGCGGCGTGCGCGTCAACGTCCTGCCCGGCGGGGGCGGCGCGGCCGGCGATCTGGCCAGCGGACTGGGTCATCCGCCCGCCCATATCGAACTGGAACAGGTTGGCGATGGCCCGACACAGCTGAACCTGGAAACCTACAACGCGGGCGTCCTGTCCTTCTGAGACCGCCCCACGCCGGTTTCATGCATTGCGCCCCCCCATCGGCTCGGGGCATACTACGCCTCAACCAACGACAAGCGACGAGCAGCCCGCATGAACGACCTCCTGACGCCCGCCGGGGCCGAGACTTACGACGCCTCCTCCATCGAAGTTCTGGAGGGTCTGGAGCCGGTGCGCCAGCGTCCGGGCATGTATATCGGCGGCACGGACGAACGCGCGCTGCACCACATGGTGGCGGAAATCCTCGACAACTCCATGGACGAGGCCGTTGCGGGCCATGCCAACCGGATCGAAGTCACGCTGAACGAGGATTGTTCGGTAACAATCACCGACAATGGGCGCGGAATTCCGATTGATCCACACCCGAAGTTCCCGGGCAAATCCGCCCTGGAGGTGATCCTGTGCACCCTGCATGCGGGCGGCAAGTTCTCGGGCAAGGCCTATCAGACCTCGGGCGGGCTGCACGGGGTGGGCTCGTCGGTGGTGAACGCCCTGTCGGATTCGATGGTCGTGCGCGTCGCCAAGAACAAGGAGATGTTCGAACAGCGTTTCTCACGCGGCATCCCCCTTGGCGGGGTGGAAAAGGTCGGTGCCGCCCCCAACCGGCGCGGCACCGAAGTCACCTTTCACGCGGACGCGGACATCTTCGGCCACCACCGGTTCAAGCCCAAACGCCTGTTCACCCTTGCCCGCTCCAAGGCCTATCTGTTCTCGGGCGTGGAAATCCGCTGGAAAAGCCACGTCAATGACGGCGAAACCCCGACCGAGGCGACCTTCCATTTCCCCGGCGGGTTGTCCGACTATCTCAAGGAAACCTTGGGTGGGGCGACCACCTACGCCGACAACCCCTTCGGCGGCAAGGTCGAATTCCGCGACAAATTCGGCGAGGCAGGCTATGTCGAATGGGCGATCAACTGGACGCCCACCCGCGACGGCTTCATCCAGAGTTACTGCAACACGGTGCCCACGCCCGAAGGCGGCACCCACGTCACCGGCTTCTGGGCCGCGATCCTGAAGGGGATCAAGGCCTATGGCGAGCTTGTCGGCAACAAGAAGGCCGCCCAGATCACCCGCGACGACCTGATGGTCGGCGGCTGTGCCTTGGTGTCGTGCTTCATCGCCGACCCGGCCTTTGTCGGCCAGACCAAGGACCGCCTTTCGACCGAGGCTGCGGCCAAGATGGTCGAACAATCCGTGCGCGACCATTTCGACAACTGGCTGGCGGCGGATAACAAATCCGCGGGCGCGATCCTGGACTTCCTGGTCCTGCGCGCCGAGGAACGCCTGCGCCGCAAGCAGGAGAAAGAGACCCAGCGCAAGACTGCCACCAAGAAGCTGCGCCTGCCGGGCAAGCTGACCGATTGTTCCGCCACCAACCGCGAGGGCACCGAGCTCTTCATCGTCGAGGGCGACAGCGCGGGCGGCTCCGCCAAGATGGCGCGCAACCGCAAGACACAGGCGCTCCTCCCCCTGCGCGGCAAGATCCTGAACGTGCTGGGCGCGGCGTCCTCCAAGCTGGGGTCCAACGCCGAGATCAACGACCTCACCCAGGCGCTTGGCGTCGGGCTGGGCACCAAGTTCAACGTCGACGACCTGCGCTATGACAAGATCATCATCATGACCGACGCCGACGTCGACGGCGCGCATATTGCGTCTCTGCTAATGACCTTCTTCTTCACCCAGATGCGCCCGATGATCGACACGGGCCACCTGTACCTCGCCTGCCCGCCGCTGTTCCGCCTGACCCAGGGCGCCAAACGGGTCTATTGCGTGGACGAGGCCGAACGCGACGCATGGCTGGAGAAGGGGCTGGGCGGCAAGGGTAAAATCGACGTCAGCCGCTTCAAGGGCCTGGGCGAGATGGATGCGAAAGACCTGAAAGAGACCACCATGGACCCGGCATCGCGCACCCTGATCCGGGTCACGATCGACGAGGACGAACCCGGCGAAACCGGCGCTTTGGTCGAGCAGCTCATGGGCAAGAAACCCGAACTGCGGTTCCAGTATATCCAGGAGAACGCGCGGTTTGTGGAGGAGTTGGATGTTTGAGTGAGCATTCCAAATGAAAACCCAAAAGCGAGGGGGCTCGCCTACAGTCTCTTCTTGGACGCGGCCGACGAAGACTATCTGGTGGCGCGTTGGGCAGCAAAGGTGGGGCTTCAACACCAATTCGCGTGGAGCTCACAACAAGCTCTTGAGAAATACCTAAAATGCGCGTTGCTTCTTAATGATATCCGCGTGGCAAATTTTGGCCACGGTGATCTGAACAAAATGTATCGGAAGCTGAAAGGAGTAGCTGAGCGACTTGTGCCGGATTTGTTGTGCCCTCCAAGTTTTTTTCCAGTGCGTTTTCTTTCCCCTACGGGTCGCTTCGAACCAACGTCACATTTTCTGAAACGGGTCGAAGACAACGGTACTCCTGAAAACCGCTATAGGTCCCACGGTCTTTTCGTGGACCTATTTGATCTCCACAAGTTCGATGAGCTGGTATTCCAAATACGGCGTGTCACTGTCCCTCTGGATTTTGTATTTTACCCTCGCTATGGCGCCACATACAGAGAACACCTTCTGGCGGAACCTGACTATCAACCTCATTCTGACTTCGCACCACTTAGATCAACACGAGACCAGATGAACGGCGAGAGAACGGAGGCCTTTCGCTGGAGAAATTTTTCCTTCTTTGAGCAAGGTGCCCTTGATAACGGGGAGTTTTCCGCAGGAACCTACAGTCGAAATACGCATTTCGTAAGGTTCGGCCAAGTAGACCATATCGGAGCCGATGTTCTGGAATGGGTCCTTGAGATGGTCAGATTCAACAAAGCCGATAAGGAGAGTCTTAAGAGTTTCCTAGAACTTTGATGCAAAGGGCAGCGCCCGACCCTGGGTGGGCGCCTCTATGGGTGATTGAGGCTCGGTGGGTGCGTAACATGCAACCATCCATCAAGATCACAACATCGCGGTAGCGCCCTCCCGTGGGGAGGGTCGGGCGCTGCCCGGCGGTGCCGCCGGGCGGGGCGGTGGAAAGGGCAGTTCCTCAACACCAACTTCGGCGGGGAATCCTACCCCTCCGTAACCACCCCACCCTCCAACCGCAGCACGCGGTCCATCCGCGCCGCCAGCTCCAGGTTGTGGGTGGCGATGAGGGCGGAGAGGCCGGTGTTTCGGACCAGCTCCATGAGGGTTTCGAACACGGTGTCGGAGGTCTCGGGGTCGAGATTGCCGGTGGGTTCGTCCGCCAGCAAAAGCGCGGGGCTGTTGGCGAGCGCGCGGCAGACGGCGACGCGTTGTTGTTCGCCGCCTGACAGTTCCGCCGGGCGGTGGGTGGCGCGTTTGGCGACGTCCACGCGGGTCAGCAGGTCCAGAGCGCGGGTGTTCGCCTCGCCCTGCCCCACGCCGTTCGCCAACTGCGGCAGGACCACGTTCTCGGCCGCCGTGAACTCGGGCAGCAAATGGTGGAACTGATAGACGAAACCGACCTCTTCGCGGCGGGTGGCGGTGCGGCGGCGGTCGCTTTTGTGGGTCATGTCCTGGCCCGCGATCTGCACGGCGCCTGCATCCGCCGTGTCCAGCAGTCCCGCGATGTGCAATAGCGTCGATTTCCCCGCCCCGGAGGGGGCGACCAGGGCGACGACCTCGCCCCGTGCGATCTCCAGCGAGGCACCGCGCAGGACGGCGACTTCGGAGGCCAGGCCACGGTTGTAAATCTTCTCGATCCCGTCCAGGCGGAGAACGGCGTCATTCATAGCGCAGGGCCTCCACCGGGTTCATGCGGGCGGCGCGGCGCGCCGGGAAGATGGTGACAACGAAACTGAGGAAGAGCGAAAGCGAGATGGCCGAGGCCACATCCCAGAATTCGAGCTTCGCCGGCAGGCGGTAGATGCCGCGAATTGATGGCTCCCAGACCCCGCCGCCAGCCAGGTAGTTCACCAGGGAAAACACGCTGTCGATGTTGAGCGCAAAGAGGCAACCCAGGATCACGCCCAGGATCGTCCCGACCACCCCCGTGACCGCCCCGCAGAGGAAAAAGACCCGCAGGACCGAGCCCTCGGTCAGGCCCATGGTGCGTAGGATGCCAATGTCGCGGCCCTTGTTTTTCACCAGCATGATCAGGCCCGATATGATGTTCATCGAGGCGATCAGAACGAGGATCGACAGGATGATGAACATCACGTTGTCCTCCATGTCGAGCGCGCGCAGGAAGGCGCCGGAGCGGTCGCGCCAGGTCCAGACGGTGGCCAGCGGGTCGGCGGCACGCATAATCGGCATGAGCAACTGATCGATGCCTTCGGGCTCGGCCACCATGACCTCGATCTCGTCGGCCACGCCCTCGCGGTTGAAGAAGCTCTGCGCCTCGGCAAAGGGCAGGTAGACGCGGGTGCGGTCGATGTCCCAGCGCCCGGCGGTAAAGATATAGGTGACTTCGTAGGCATTGACGCGGGGCGAAGTGCCGAAGGCGGTCTTGACCCCGTTGGGCGAGATCACCTTGATCCTGTCCCCCACGGTGACACCCAGCGCCTGGGCCACGCCGGAACCGATGGCGATGCCCTTGTCAAAGTCACGAATGTCGCCCACGGCACGTTCCGGCTGGGCGATGCGCGGGATGGTCAGAAGGTCGTCATAGGCGATGCCATAGACCTCCACCCCCGCATTGACCTGCCCCTTGTTGACCATGACCTGCCCCTTGACCAGCGGCGCGGCGCGGGTGACGCCGGGCACCTGGGCGATGCGCTCGGCCCAGCCCCGGAAATCGGGGATGGTTCGTTCGGTCCGCCCCTCCTCGGTCATAAATGTCTGCGAAAACACGGTCACATGGGCGTTCGCCCCCAGGATCGTATCGACGAATTCCTCGCGAAAACCGGTGCGCACGGCAAGGGTAATGATCAGGGCAGCGACGGCCAGGGTAATGCCGACAAGGCTGATCCAGGTCATCGTCGAGACCCCGCCCTCGGCCTTGCGGGCGCGCAGATAGCGCCAGGCGATCATCCACTCGAAGCGGGAAAAGGGGGCTGTGCTGCGGGCCATTTCTGCTCCTTGCCTCTGTGGGTTGCAAAGTGGGGCGTGGGGCGGGGAAGGTCAAGGAGAAGGGCGGTTGTGAGAGCGGTATCAGCAAGATAGCGTGGTGTAAAAACCGGGAGACCCCATGGATATCGTGACCCGACTGCAGGGCGTGCTGGACCCGGCCCTTGTCCTGACCGGCACTGATGCCGCCCCGTGGACCTCGGACTGGATCGGCAAGTACAGGGGCGCACCGCTTTGCGTGGTGCGGCCCGGCTCCACCCAGGAGGTCAGCCGCGTCATGGCATTGGCGCAGGAAAGCGGAACCCCGGTTGTGCCGGTGGGTGGCAATACGGGCCTTTCGGGAGGGGCGTTTGCCGAAGGCGCGATTGCCCTGTCACTCGACCGGATGCGCAGCATTCGCGAGATCCGGGCCGAGGCGCGGCTGGCCATCGTCGAGGCGGGCGTGGTGCTGGAGGTTCTGCACGAGGCCGCCGCCGGGCATGGGCTGAGCTTTCCGATGACATTTGGTGCGAAGGGCTCCTGCACGCTGGGCGGCATGCTTGCCACCAATGCGGGGGGCTCGAACGTGCTGCGATACGGCAATACGCGCGACCTGTGTCTGGGGCTGGAGGTCGTGCTGCCTGATGGCCAGGTGTTGAACCTGATGAGCGAGCTTCACAAGGACAATACCGGGTACGACCTCAAGGATCTGTTCATCGGGGCCGAAGGCACATTGGGCGTGATCACCGGGGCGGTTCTGAAACTCTCCCCCGCCCCGCGCGCCTATGCGACCGCGATGGTCGCCGCGCCGGGGTTGAGCGAGGCGCTGGCGCTGCTGAACCGGCTGCAGGAGGCAACTGGCGGGGCCGTCGAGGCGTTCGAATACATGCCCGGCGCCTATATCGACGCCCATGTCGCGCATACCGGGGCCCGTCCGCCTTTTGACGTTCGCCACGATGTCAACATCCTGGTCGAGGCCGGCGCCACCGCCCCGCGTGATGCAACGCCGGGCCCGGATGGTTCGGTTCCGGTGGTGTCCCACCTGGAAGAAGTGCTGGGCGAGATGCTGGAAGAAGGCACCGTGCGGGACGCGGTGATTGCCCGGAACGACAGCCAGCGGGCCGAGATGTGGGCCCGGCGCGAGGCCGCCGCCGAGGTCTGTCTGGGGCGTCATCCGCTGGTCAACAATGACATCTCGGTACCGCTGGACCGGGTCGGCGCCTTCTTTACACGCATGGAGGCCGTGCTGCCCGGGATCGACCCGGGCGCCGGGGCCTTGAGCGTGGCGCATCTGGGCGACGGCAATATCCACTACACGGTCTACCCCAGCGACGCGGGCCTTGCCGACGCGGTCATGCAGGCGGTCGAGGACGTGGTGCTGGAGCTTGGCGGATCCTTTTCCGCCGAGCATGGGATCGGCTTGTCGAAGAAACCGTCAATGGCACGCCGAAAGGATCCGGTGGCGCTGCGGGTAATGCGGCTGATCAAGTCGGCCCTGGACCCGAAGGGGATCATGAACCCGGGTAAAGTCCTGCCGGACTGACGTGACGGCAACGGGGGAGCCGCGCAGGCGCGCGGCGTCGCTTGCGCTCCGATTTCTGCCTCCGGCGGGGATATTCTTGAAAGATGAAAGGCTGCATCGTGCCGGGATGCAACAGGAGGGCTCAGGATCCATTCGATAGCAGGGCCTTGCGGCGTAGAGGCACCCTTTGCGTATAGAGGCAATTTTCGAAGGGAATCGCCTTGACGAACTCGCCCGGGGCCGGACCGCCATCCGTAAGGCCCTGCACTTAGGGTCATCCAGTCAGCGGACGCGGCGGGGAGGCCTGTGCGACACCCGCCGCATCCCCGGCATGGCGAGCGGTCTATTTCCAGTCGAAGAAGCCTTTGCCGGCACGCGCCAGCAGGGTTTCGGCCAGTTGGCGGCCCAGGGTGGGGCCGTCGGCGGTGGGGCCGGTGATCTGATCCGCCAGTGCTTCGGAACCGTCCGTGCGCAGGATTTCCCCCTTGAGGGTCAGGGTCTCACCCTCCAGCGTGGCAAGCCCCGCGATGGGCGTCTCGCAGGAGCCGTCCAGAGCGCCCAGGAAGGCGCGTTCGGCGGCCAGGCGCAGTCCGGTTTCGTGGTCGTGGATTGCGGTCAGCATCTCCTTGGCGCGGGTGTCATCCTCGCGGCGTTCGATGCCAATGGCCCCCTGGGCCACGGCGTTCAGCATGTCCCCGGTCGGGATAGCGGTCTTCGGCACGTCATCCATGCCCAGGCGGTTCAGACCGGCCATGGCAAGGAAGGTCGCCTCGGCCACGTTATCGCCCAGCTTTTTCAGGCGGGTCTGCACGTTGCCGCGAAACTCGACAATGGTCAGGTCCGGGCGTCGATTGAGCAGCTGCGCCTTGCGCCGCAGCGACGAAGTGCCGACCACCGCGCCCTCCGGCAGGTCCGAAATCGCCTTGTATTTCAACGAAACGAAAGCATCGCGCGTATCCTCGCGCGGCAGGTAGCAGTCCAGCACCAGCCCGTCGGGCTGCTCGACCGGCATATCCTTCATCGAGTGGACGGCGATGTCGATGTCGCCCGACAGCATCGCCTCCTCGATCTCCTTGGTAAAGAGCCCCTTGTTGCCGATCTCCTTCAACGGGCGGTCCGCGTCGATCAGCGCGCGGTCGTCGCCGGTGGTCTTGATTACCACGATCACGAACGCCTCCTCGGGCAGTTCGAAGGCCGCCATCAGGCGCGCGCGGGTCTCATGGGCCTGGGCCAGCGCCAGCGGCGAACCGCGGGTGCCGATTTTCAGGGGTTCGGCGGGGGTCGGAAGATTGCTCACCATGGCCACCGTTTAGACGCGACAAAAGGGCCTGTCCATAACCTACATCAAGTGCCCGGCTTGACATCGCGCTACGTGTGGCCCACCACGCATGAGACAACGCGAACGAGGACGACCCCATGACCAAGACTATCCTGCGCGCCCTTGCCGGTGAGACCCTGCCCACGCCTCCGATCTGGATGATGCGCCAGGCGGGCCGCTATCTGCCGGAATACCGCGCCACGCGGGCCCAGGCCGGGGATTTTCTGTCGCTGTGTTACAATTCGGAGCTGGCCGCCGAGGTCACGCTGCAGCCGATCCGCCGCTATGGCTTCGATGCCGCCATCCTGTTTGCGGATATCCTGCTATTGCCCCAGGCGCTGGGGGCCGACCTGTGGTTTGTCACCGGCGAGGGCCCGCGCCTGTCGACCATCACGGATGCCGATGGCCTGGCCCGGCTGAAACCGATCGACGAGATCGACGCGGTGCTGAACCCGATCTACGAAACGGTCCGCATCCTGTCGCGCGAGCTGCCGAAGGAAACCACCCTGATCGGTTTCGCCGGTGCGCCGTGGACTGTCGCCACCTACATGATTGCTGGCAAAGGCACCAAGGATCAGGGGCCGGCCCATGCGCTGCGCGAAGAAAACCCCGAGGTATTCGACGCGCTGATCACCACGCTGACCAAGGCCACCATCGAATACCTGTCCAAGCAGATCGAAGCGGGTGCGGAAGTCGTGAAGATCTTCGACAGCTGGGCGGGCTCGCTGAAGGGCGAAGCCTTCGTGAAATACGCGCTGGAACCGGCCCGCGAGATCACCCAGGCGCTGAAAGCACGCCACCCGGGCATTCCCGTCATCGCCTTCCCGCGCGAGGCGGGCGACGGTTACATCGGGTTTGCGAAGGCGACCGGCGCGGACTGCGTCGCGCTGGACAACTCGGTCTCGGCCGAATGGGCCGCCGCCAATGTGCAGGTGGACGGCTGTGTGCAGGGCAACCTGGCCTCGTCGCACATGGTGACGGGTGGTCAGGATCTGGTCGACGAGACCAGGCGGATTTGCAAGGCCCTGTCGAACGGCCCGCATATCTTCAACCTGGGCCATGGCATCACCCCGGACGCGGACCCCGACAACGTGCAACGCATGATCGACACGGTACGCGAGGGCTGAATTGCCGGTCGGAAATTTCTATGACCTGAGTGCAGGCAGCCCGATGCCTGTGCTTTCGAAACCACCGTCCACACTGACGATCTGACCGGTAACGTAGGACGCCCTGTCCGAGCAGAGGAAGGTTATGACCTCAGCGATCTCCCGTTCAGAACCATAACGATTCAGAGGGATGGCGTCGTGATAGGCGTCGATAATGTCCTGCGTATGCACGGCCATGGCCAATTTGGTGCGCACCGGGCCGGGGCAGACACAGTTGGCGCGGATGCCGAACTCGCCCAGTTCTGCCGCCTGCTGCTGGGTCAGATGCATGACCGCGGCCTTCGACGTGCCATAGGCCACGCGCAGGGTGCTGGCGCGGTGTCCAGAGATCGAGCCGATATTGACGATTGCGCCGTTTGACGATTTCAGCGCCTCCAGACAGGCCTGCGAGGTCAGGAACACCCCGTCCAGGTTCGTTTCCATCACCCGGCGCCAACGCGCCAGGTCGGTCTCGGCGATTGGGCCGAAATCTGCCACTCCGGCGTTGTTTACCAGCGCGTCGATGCGGCCGGGACCGGACATGATCTCCTCCACCATCGCCGCGACTTGATCGGGTCGCGAGACGTCACAGAGGATCGGCAGAACGCCCTCCAATCCTTCGCAGGCCGCCCCCAGGGCGGGCCCATCCCGGTCGATCATCGCGACCTGCCAGCCCTCCTCAAGGAAGAGTTTCGCGGTGGCGAGGCCAATCCCTCGGGCGGCGCCGGTCACAACTGCCAGCTTCATGCTCATACCCATTTTGCCATCGGCGGCAGGCTCATCAGCACCGCGTTGGCGTCATGGCCGGTGGCAAGACCGAACTTGGTGCCGCGATCCCAGACCAGGTTGTATTCGGCATAGAGCCCACGATGCACCAATTGCACATCCTTGTCCTCCTCGGTCCAGGGCGTGTTCATACGCCGTTCGGCAACGGGCAGGAAGGCGGGCAGGAAGGCGCGGCCAATGTCCTGGGTCAGGGCGAAATCGGCCTGCCAGTCTCCTGTGTTGCGGTCATCCATGAAGATGCCGCCGACACCCCGCGCGCAGCCCCGGTGGGGAATAAAGAAATACTCGTCCGCCCAGGCCTTCAGCTCGGGGTAGAGGTCGGTCCCATGTGGATCCAGATACTGTTTCTGCACCGCGTGGAAATGCGCGGTGTCCTCGTCATATTCGATACAGGGGTTCAGGTCGCTGCCGCCGCCGAACCACCAGGCACCGGGGGTCCAGAACATGCGCGTGTTCATGTGTACGGCGGGGCTGTGCGGGTTCTGCATATGGGCGACCAGGCTGATGCCGGAAGCCCAGAACCGCGGGTCATCCTCGATGCCCGGCACACCGCGCGCGGCCATCGCCTTCTGTGCCGCCTTTCCCAGGGTGCCATGGACCGTCGAGACATTGACGCCGACCTTTTCAAAGACCCGGCCACCGCGCATGACAGACATGAGCCCGCCGCCCGCGTCGCTGCCATCATCCGAGGCGCGCCTGGTTTCGGTCACTTCGAACCGGCCCGCGGGCTGATCCGCGAAGGGACCGGTTGCCTGCCTGTCCTCCAGCGCCTCGAAGGCCGCCACGATCTCGTCACGCAGCTGGCGGAACCAGGCACTGGCGCGGGCCTTTTCGTCCTGCATAATCTCGGTCATATCGATCCCCCTGTTTTCCCAGCGGATTAGCAGGAATTCACCCACAGGGAAACGGCTGTTTCCCACCCGGGCCCGACGGGGTTAGACTGCTGGGGAAAGGGGAAGCTTCATGCGATGCCTGTACCCGTTCGTCATCCTACCGCTGGTTCTGGCAGCCTGTAGCGAGCGTCAGACCTGTGAGAGCCGTACGCGCAGTCACCTGCATGACATCAATCTTCAGATCCGCGAGGCCCAAGACAACCTCTCGCGCGGGTACAGCCTGGTAAAACGGGATCAAGGCTTCGTGTTCGGAACCCGGATCTGCTCACGCCGGGGCGACGTGCGGTTCTGCGCGGGATCGAGCTTGCCGCAATACCACCGCGTACGTATCGACCAGGCTGCCGAACAGGCCAAGCTCAACGCGCTGGAGATACGCAAGGCGGCTCTGGAACGTGAGGTCGCACAATGCGCGGAGGCCTATCCCGAAGGATGAGGTCGCAGCCCCTCAGTGGACCGGGTCGCCCACAACGTCACAGAGCGACCGGCCACCATCGACGACCATCACGTGACCGGTCATGAACCCCGCCCCATCCGAGGACAGGAATTGCACCGCTTCGGCGACTTCCCCGGCCGAGGCGATCCGCCCCATTGGCGTGCCTTCGATCACGTCGACGCGGCGTTCCGGCGTCTCGCGCAGCGCGTCCATCAGGCTCGCGCTCATCACGCTGCCAAAGCTGACCGCATTGACGCGGATTCGATGCGGCGCCAGCGCCACCGCCAACGAGCGGGTCATCTGGTCCAGCGCAGCTGAGGCGATGGAAAAGGCCATCAGTCCGGGCTGCGTCCGGGTGCCGGCGATCGAACTGAGGTTCACGATGGCACCCAGCGGTTCGTCCTGTTCATCCGCGTCCAGATCCTCGCCCTGCTTGATCATCCGCGCCGCCACCGCCTGGCTCAGGCGCAGGCTGGTCATCAGGTTCTGGTCCAAGAGCAGCTGAACCGTCTTGTCATCGCTGTCCAGGGGATCGGCGGTCATGACCTGGCGGCTGGCGTTGATCAGGATGTCGACCCGGTCAAAGGCGTCGATCGTGGCCGACAGCAGGTTCGCGATGGTCAGTTTCTCGCGCAGGTCGCCCGCGAAATAGCGGGTACTCGAGGTCTCTTCGGCATCCGGATCCGGGTTTTCGCCCCATTCCTCGATCAGCTTCTCTTCATCCCTGTCCGCACAGATCACATTGGCGCCGTGGGCGGCGAAGTGGCGGGCGATGGCCAGACCGACGCCATTGGCCGCGCCGGTGATGATGGCGGTCTTGCCCTGGATGGATAGCGACATGGATGCCTCCTGATTCTCTGGCCGAGCCTAGCTCAAGTCAGCGCCGCTGGCGACGTGGCTTTGCAGCCGCCAGAACCTTGAAACCCGGCGTGCCTCCCAGCTCTTCGACCAGACCGAAACGGCTGGCGAGCTCCTGTTCATAGGGCAGGTGCCGGTTGGCAACCATGATCAACCGCCCGGAGGGTTTCAGGATGCGTGCCGCCGTGCGAATGAAGGCGCGGCCCAGCTCCGGGTCGCCCGACCGGCCAGTGTGGAAGGGCGGATTCATGACGACAGCATCGCACAATGCGCGGGGCTCGAACGTGGTGGCGTCGTCCCAGAAGAAGCGGGCACGCCCGTCGGAAACATTGCGCCGGGCGCACTCAAGCGCATCGTGATCGGCCTCCACCAGATCCAGAGCGGTCACGCCGGGCCGTTCCAGGATCGCACGCGACAGGTATCCCCAACCCGCGCCCAGATCGGCCACATGGCCCCTGAGGTCATCCGGCAGAACGGTCAACAGCGCCTCGGAGCCCTTGTCGATCCTGTCGGCGGAAAACACGCCGGGCCGGGTCACGAAACCGCCGGGCAACGTGGTCTCGACAGCCTGCCACCCGGACAAGGCGCCGCCCCGGAACCATGCCAGCTTGCCGTGGGACTTGGAAATCACCTGCGAGATAGACACTTCTTTCTTCAGGGATTTCAACAGGCTGTCGATGCCATCCGTTTTCTGCCCTTCGACCAGCACCAATCCGCCATCGGTGATGCGCAGCGCCTCGGCGATCATCGCGCGCGCCTGTGCCTTGGCCCGCGGCACAACGACCAGCGCGGCGCAGAATTCCCCTTCCGGGTTCACCGCGACGTCGTATCCGGCCCGCGCCCAGGCCAGATGGTCCGGAAAGAACCGCTGCACCACCTGAAGCCGATCACGCGGCAGGGCCGACAGGTCATACCCCGCGGGCGCCCCCATGACGGCGATCCGCCCCTGTTCGGGCAGCGATACGGCACCTTCCAGCGCCAGGGACAGTCGGGACGAGGACACGAGGGTTACTCTTTTTCCATCGTGCATTGCAGCGGGTGCTGGTGGTCGCGCGCTGCCTGCATGACCTGTGTCACCTTGGTTTCGGCAATTTCGTGGCTGAACACGCCCACAACCGCGACGCCCTTCTTGTGCACGGTCAGCATGACCTCGAACGCCTGAGCGTGATCCATGCCGAAGAAACGCTCCAGCACCATGACGACGAACTCCATCGGTGTGAAATCGTCGTTCAGCAGCAACACCTTGTACATCGGTGGCCGCTTGGTCTTGGGCTTGGTCGCCACTGCCAGAGCGGCATCACCGTCGTCATCCGGTGTTCCGGCCATCATGAAAGGCTTCAGGGTCACGCGCGTCTCCGGACTTGTGTTCGACACCATGTGGCAAAACAATATAACCCATGAGCCGTCCCGGAAAAGGGGCAGCCATGGGCAAACCTGCAAGGCACATACAGAATGGGCACAAAAGTCTCAACAATTGCTTTCGACGCGGATGACACGTTGTGGCAGAACGAGGCGTTCTTCCGCGTGACGCAGGAGCGATTCGCAGCCCTTCTTGCCGACTTCACCGATCCCGATCACCTGACCGAACGGCTGCTGGATGCCGAACGGCGCAATATCGGCCACTATGGCTTCGGCGTGAAGGGGTTCACCCTGTCGATGATCGAAACCGCCATTGACGTGACCGAAGAACAGGTTCCCGCCAGCGTCATTCGCGAGTTGATCGCAGCGGGGCAGGAGATGCTGTCCCATCCGATCCACCTGCTTCCCCATGCCGCCGAAACCGTCGCCCGGCTGGCCGAGCAGCATGAAATCCTGCTGATCACAAAGGGCGACCTGCTGGATCAGGAGCGCAAATTGGCCCAATCCGGGCTGGGAGACTTGTTCGACGGCGTTCACGTAGTGTCCGACAAATCCACGCAGACCTATCTGACCGCTTTTGCGGATCCAGGGCCGGAGACAGCGGTGATGGTCGGTAACTCCTTGAAATCGGACATCATTCCGGCACTGGACGCCGGCGCCTGGGGCGTACATGTGCCGCATGATCTGACCTGGGCCTACGAACAGGCCGAAGCGCCACTTGCGCATTCCCGCTTTCGCGAAATTTCTCACTTGGGTGTCCTGCCCGGTTTGATCTCGGAATTCGAGCAGATATAGCGTCCGCGCGCCCATCTACCCCAAGATATGGGGCGTGGCGTCACAGCCACGCTTGAACCCGTTGAAAACAATCCATTTTCAACACCCGAATTCACGTGCTACGCTTCAGGCAAATCAGCCAGGCGCAAGACCATGGCACATTCGAGGCAGAGTACAGGTGGCGACGTGATACAACGTCTGGGGCAAAATGCCCGTTTCGGGTTTTTCCTGATCATTTTGGGCGCGAGCGTAATGCTGACGCAAGGCGCGGCGCTGGCCGCACCCTATGCGGCGATGGTGATGGATGCGCGCTCCGGCAAGGTGCTGCATTCGCGCAATGCCGACACGCAGCTGCACCCGGCCTCCCTGACCAAGATGATGACGCTCTACATCGCCTTCGAAGCGGTGGAAAACGGCGAGATCAGCCTGGACACCCTGGTCACGGTTTCGGCCAAGGCCGCCTCCGAACCGCCCTCGAAGCTTGGCCTGCGACGCGGGCAGAAGATAAAGCTGCGCTATCTGATCCGCGCCGCGGCGATCAAGTCCGCCAATGACGCGGCCACCGCAATCGGTGAAGCGATTTCCGGCTCGGAGGCCGCCTTTGCCCGGCGCATGAACCGCACCGCAAGGTCGATGGGCATGACGCGCACGCATTTCAAAAACGCCCACGGGTTGACCGAGAGCGGGCACCTGTCGACGGCCCGCGACATGACCTTGCTGGGACGGCAGCTGTTCTATGACTATCCGCAGTATTACAATCTGTTCTCGCGCCTGACCGCCAATGCCGGCGTGAAACGCGTGGCCCATACCAACACGCGCTTCCTGAAAAGCTATCGCGGTTCGGACGGGATCAAGACCGGCTACACCCGCGCCGCGGGTTACAACCTGGTGGCCTCGGCCGAACGTGGCAGCGAGCGCATCATTACCACCGTCTTCGGCGGGCGCAGCGTCGCCTCGCGCAATGCCAAGGTGGCCGAGCTGATGGACCTGGGCTTCCGCCGTGCGCCCACCCGTGTTGCACTGCGCCGACCGGCGCGCCCCGCCTATCAGGGCGGGGGCGGCTCCGGTCCGGCTGAACCGCCGGTCGGCAGAACCATTCGCGTGGTCGTGGCCCCTACGACCAGCCCGCGCCCGATCCCGCGCCCGGTGCTTGACGAGGTGCCCGCCACCTTGATAGCCGAACTGGAAACCAGCGTGGCCGAAGCTTTGGAAGAGGCTGTTGAACCGCAGTCCGAAGCGACCGTCGCCGAAACGCCAGAGGCCCGCGTGGCGGAGGCCGACATCATCATTGCCACCGCCTCGGCCCCGCGGACCACGCCAACGCCCCAACCGCGCCCGGCCACGATTACCCTGACCGCGCTGGACATTCCGCAGGCGAAAGACGCCGAGCCCGAGATCGTAACCCGCATGTCCACCTCCGGAGGACGGCATTGGGGCGTGAACGTGGGTATCATGACCACCCGCTACCAGGCCGAACGGCTGCTTCTCAAGACCGCCCTGAACGAGCTGGGCACGCTTGACGAGGCCCTGCGCAAGGTGGTGAAACGGCCCGACGGCTGGCATGCGAATTTCGTCGGGCTGAGCGAAGACGGCGCCGAACTGGCCTGCCGCCGCCTTGAAGCGCGCAGCGCGTCCTGCAAGGTCATCGGCCCGGGCTGACCCGGGGGGGCCAGCGGTGGCGGCGCGCCTAGTCCGCCGCCCCTTCCCGCACTTCCATGTCGAAGGCCGCTGCCATCAGCGCGCGGGTGTAATCCGTCTGCGGAGCGTCAAAGACCTGGTCAACCGGTCCGCTTTCCACCACATCGCCTGCCCGCATCACCAGAACCTGGTGCGACAGGGCTCGGACTACGCGCAGGTCATGGCTTATGAACAGGTAGGCCAGCCCGTGATCGGCCTGCAGCTTGCGCAGAAGCTCGACGATCTGCACCTGCACGGTCATGTCCAGCGCCGAGGTCGGCTCGTCCAGAACCATCAGTTTCGGCCGCAGGATCATTGCCCGGGCGATGGCGATCCGCTGGCGCTGCCCGCCCGAAAATTCATGCGGGTAGCGATGCATCGTGCCCGGGTCCAGCCCGACCTCCTGCATGATCTCGGCCACCATCTCGGTCCGGTTGCGGCCGGGTTCCACCCCGTGCACGGTCAGGCCCTCGGCGATGATCTCCTCGACCGTCATGCGTGGCGAAAGCGACCCGAACGGATCCTGGAACACGATCTGCATGTCGCGCCTGAGCGGCGCCAGAGCGCGGGATTTGCGCCCCTGGATGTCCTCGCCCAGAAAAACCACCGGCCCCTCGGAAGAAATCAGCCGCATCACGGCCAGCGCCAGCGTGGTCTTGCCCGAGCCGCTTTCACCGACGATGCCCACGGTCTCGCCGGCGCGCACGCGGAACGTGGCCGCATTCACCGCTTTCACATGGCCCACGGTGCGGCGCAAGAGCCCGCGCTGGATCGGAAACCAGATGCGCAGATCCTTAGTTTGGGCGACCTCGGGCGCGTCCGCAGGCACGGGCAACGGCTGCCCGGTGGCCTCCGCCTCCAGCAGGGTGCGGGTGTACTCATGCGCGGGGTTGTCGAAAATCTCGGCCGTGGGCCCCGCCTCGACCACTTCGCCATCCCTCATCACACAGACCTTGTCGGCGATCTTTCGCACGATGCCCAGATCATGGGTGATGAACATCAGGCTCATCCCCTCGCGATCCTTGAGGTCCTTCAACAGGTCTAGAATCTGCGCCTGGATCGTCACATCGAGTGCCGTGGTCGGTTCATCGGCAATCAACAGCTCCGGCCCGTTGGCCAGCGCCATGGCGATCATGACCCTCTGGCGCTGCCCACCCGAAAGCTGGTGCGGGTAGCTTTTGAGCCGGGATTCCGGGTCACGAATACCGACCTTGTTCAACAGTTCCAGAATGCGCGCCTGAACCTTGTCGCCGCGCAACCCCTGGTGCAGTTCGATCGACTCGGTAAGCTGCTTCTCGATCGTGTGCAGCGGGTTGAGCGAGGTCATCGGCTCCTGAAAGATGAAGCTGATGTCATTGCCGCGCGCCTGGCGCAGGGTGGCCTCGGAGGCACCGACCATCTCGCGGCCTTCGTAATTGACCGAGCCTTCAATCTTCGCCGAATCGGGCAGGAGCGCGACGGTAGACAGCGCCGTCACCGATTTTCCCGAACCGCTTTCGCCCACCAGTGCGACGGTCTCGCCTTTCCCGATTGTAAAGGACACCCCCCGTACGGCCGGGTTTTCCTGGCCATCCTGGCGGAAAGTGACCCGCAGGTCCTTGACGTCAAGTACGCTCATTGGAAGGTCTTTCGCGGGTCGAAGGCATCGCGCACGCCTTCGAAGATGAAGACCAGCAGCGACAACAGGATCGAGAAGGTGAAGAAGGCGGTGAACCCCAGCCATGGCGCCTGCAGGTTCTGCTTGGCCTGACGGGTCAGTTCACCCAGCGACGGGGACGAGGACGGCAGGCCGAAACCCAGAAAGTCCAGGGCCGCCAGGGTTGAGATCGTACCGGTAATGATGAAGGGCAGCAGCGTCAGCGTGGCGACCATCGCATTGGGCAACACGTGCCGCACCATGATCACCCGGTTCGACACGCCCAGCGCCCGCGCGGCACGCACATATTCGAAGTTGCGCGCACGCAGGAACTCGGCGCGGACCACACCGACCAGGGCGGGCCAGCCGAACAGGACCGTGACAAAGACCAGCAGCCAGAAACTGCGCCCGAAGATGGCGAAGAGGATGATGATCACGTAAAGCGACGGGATCGCGGTGAAGATCTCGAGCGCGCGCTGGAAAATAAGGTCGGTGCGCCCGCCGAAATAGCCCTGCACCGCACCGGCCGCAATGCCGATGATCGAGGTCAGGATGGTCACGATAATGGTGAAGAAGACCGACAGGCGGAACCCATAGATCACCCGAGCCAGCACGTCACGCGCGGTGTCGTCGGTGCCCAGCCAGTGTTCGGCATCGGGTGCCGAAGGGGCGGGCACATCCAGATCGGCCGGGGTCTTGTACCCATATCGGATCGGCGGCCAGATTACCCAGCCCCTGTGGATCTCCTCGCCTTCGATCACGCCGTCACCGGCATCCTCGATCAGAAGCTCGGGGTCGTCCCAGCAGGCCTCTACCCCGCCGGTCACGATCAGGCATTCGATCTCGGGGTCGCGATAGACCGCCTCGATCTTCAGGTCGCCGCCAAATTGCGTTTCCGGGTAGAACTTGAAGATTGGCGTGTAAAACTCGCCGCGATAGCTGACCAGGATCGGTTTCTCGTTCGCCAGGAATTCGGCAAAGAGCGACAGGGTAAACAGTGCCACGAAGAGGATCAGCGACCAGAAGGCGCGCCCGTTGCGGCGGAAGTTGCGCCAGCGGCGCTGGTTGAGCGGAGACAGTCTCATGTTTCCCTCGCCTCGAAGTCGATACGCGGGTCGATGAACACATACATCAGGTCCGACAGGATGCCGACCACCAGGCCGATCAACCCGAAGAAATAGAGCGTGCCGAAGATCACCGGGTAGTCACGCTGCAGCGCCGCCTCGAAGCCCAGACGCCCCAGCCCGTCGAGCGAGAAGAGTGTCTCGATGATGACCGAACTGCCGAAGAACACGCCCAGGAACACCGCAGGGAAGCCGGCGATCACAATCAGCATGGCGTTGCGGAAAACATGACCGTAAAGCACCTTGCCCTCGGACAGCCCCTTGGCGCGGGCGGTGGTGACATAGTGTTTCTTGATCTCGTCCAGAAAACTGTTCTTGGTCAGCAACGTCAGCGTGGCAAAGCCCGAAATGGTCGAGGCCAGCACCGGCAGGGCAATGTGCCAGAAATAGTCCGCCACCTTGCCCAGCGGGCTGAGGTCGGCGAAATTGTCCGAGGTGAGGCCCCTGAGCGGGAACCACTGGAAATAGGACCCACCAGCGAACAGAACCAGCAGAAGGATCGCGAACAGGAAACCCGGGATCGCGTAGGCGACGATGATCGCGCCCGAGGTCCAGGTGTCGAAACGCGAGCCGTCCTTGACCGCCTTGCGAATACCCAGCGGGATCGAAACCAAATAGGCGATCAGCGTCGACCAGAGGCCCAGGGTGATCGAGACCGGCATCTTCTCCATCACCAGTTCCAGCACCCCCACGGAGCGAAAATAGCTTTCGCCGAAATCGAAGCGCAGGTAGCGGCTCATCATCGTGAAGAACCGTTCGACCGCGCCGATATCCTCGAAATCACAGGCCTCGTGGTTCACGTCAAGTTCACCCTCGAACCCGTCCTCGCAGACAATGCGGGCAAAGCCCATTTCGACCTTCAGCTCGTCCAGGAACTCCTTGGGCAGGCCACGTCCGCCCAGATAGCCTTCGTCGCTGCCGGACCCATTGCCGCCGGACCCTGCATCGCCGGTCCCGCCCGAGATCGATTCAAACACGTCACCCGAGCCTTCGAACTCGGCGATGATCTGTTCGATCGGGCCGCCGGGCACGAACTGGGTCAGCGCGAAATTCGCGATCATGATCCCGATCAGCGTCGGAATGATCAGCAGCAATCGCCTGAGGATATAGGCGCCCATCGCGTTGTCCTTGCCTGTGTCGTTGTCCGTGTCGGGGTCAGCGCAGCGCGCCGGCGGCCTTCAGGGCCTCGTGTTTTTCGGCGTCATACCACCAGATGTCCAGCAACCCCGGGTCAAGCGGTGGCAAAGCCTCGGGACGGCCGAACATGTCGTAATAGGCGACCGTGTGCACATCCTTGTACCATTGCGGCACGGTAAAGCCGATGTAGCGCAGGACACGGTCAAGCGCGTGAACCGAGGTCCGCAGCTCGTCCAGCGTCGTGGCTTCGACCACCTTGGGCAGCAGCCGGTCCACCGCCGGATTGCGTAGCCGCATCAGGTTGCGCGAGCTGTCATCGGCGGTCTTGGAGGCAAACCATTGCTCCAGCCCGATGCCCGGCTCAAATCCCATTGAGAATCCATGGTTCACCAGGTCGAAATCGCCCGAGCGGCGGCGTTCGACATATTGCGCGTTGTCAACCCGGTCGAGCTTGGCCTCGATGCCCAGACGGGTCAGGTTTTCGACATAGGGGTTGATGATCCGGTCGAACAGCGGGCTGACGCTGAGGATGTCCAGAGTCAGCACCTCGCCCGCCGCATTGCGGCGCTTGCCGTCATCGCCGATTTCCCACCCGGCCTCGTCCAGCAGGGCCGAGGCCGCGCGGAAGCTGCGGCGGTCGGGCCGGTTGCGATCGCCGTCAAGGACCGGCGGCACCTGCGCCTCGTCGGTCAGGACCGAGGCGGGCATCAGCCCCTCGTCCACCAGCGGCTGCAACAGGGCGATCTCTTCCTGCGTCGGCACACCGGTGGCCGCCAGATCGGTGCCCGGCCAGAAACTGTCGACCCGGGTATAGAGCCCGTAGAACAAGGTCTCGTTCGACCATTCGAAATTGAACATCATGCCCACGGCCTCACGCACACGCGGATCCTGCCAGTTCGGGCGGTCGAGGTTGAAAACAAAGGACTGCGCCGTGCCGACCGATCCGTCCGGAAATTCGGCCTTGATCACGTTCCCCTTCTGCACTCCGGGGAAATCATAGCTCGTCGCCCAGAGCAACGACGAGTTCTCGATCCGCATCGTGTAGACGCCTGCAGTAAAGCCCTCGAAAGCCGCGGTGCCATCGGCGAAATATTCGATCCGAATCCTGTCGAAATTGTTACGGCCGATCTGCATAGGGTGATCGGCACCCCAATAGTCCGGGTTGCGTTTGTAGACCACGCGGCGGTTGATCTCGTATTCATCCAGCACATAGGCACCGGTGGACATGAACAGCTGGTCCGAGCTTTCATCCAGTCGCGCGCCGGTTTCTTCGAACCAGGCCTTGGAAAAGACTGGTGTGCCACCCGGAAAGCTGAGCCGCTCGCGTTTCGGCACGTTGTCGTTGAAGGTAAAACGAATCTGGTACGGCCCCAGCACCTCGACATTCTCGACCACGCCCGACACGATGGCGCGGTATTCGGCAATGCCCTGGGTCACGAAAAGGTTGTAGCTGAAGGCCACGTCCTCTGCGGTCATCGGCGTGCCGTCGGCGAATGTCACATCCTTGCGGAGGTTGAAGATGACCCATTTCAGGTCATCGGGATATTCCATCGTCTCGCAAAGCATGCAGTAGGTGCCATAGGGGTCATCTGCGGTCGCCGTCAGCAGGGATTCGCTGGCAATGGTCGACTGCGCCGCAGGCACGCCCTTGCGCGCGTAGAGGTTGAAACTGTCGAATGTGCCCTGGGCCGAGATCGAGATCTCGCCCCCTTTCGGGGCGTCGGGGTTCACATAGTCCAGATAGGCCATGTCCGCCGGGTATTTCAGCGCGCCGAAATTCGAATAGCCATGGGAGATTGTGGTGCCTTGGGCCTTGGCGCTCAGGGCGGTGGAGAGGATGAGAACCGCCCCGGCGGCCAGTCCCAGCAGGACCGGGCGGAAATCGGTAGACCTGGAAATGGCCGTGGCGCGGTGCGTCTGGCGCATGTGCTCTCCTCCGTCATATGCGCTTTGCGCGTGATTTTGTTCTAATCCAAGCTAAAGCCGCGACCCACGTACATTCAAGGTGCGAATTGGTGAACAAAGCGTGATTGCGGCTTGCGCCGGAAGACAGATCGGCAATTGGCCGCCCGCAGGAAAACTCAACCCTTCCAAAAGCGAAGGGCCCGCTGCGTTCTGCAACGGGCCCCAGTGTACATCTGTTTCGGCGCGTCCGGTGACGGTCAGCCGCCGATCGTCTGCAGGAAGGTAATCAGGTTGGCGCGGTCGGTGGGTTTCGAGATGCCCTTGAACGACATCTTGGTGCCCGGCGCATAGCCCTTCGGGTTCTCGATGAAGGCATTCAGTTCATCGACACCCCAGTTGCCGCCCAATCCAGCAACCGCATCGGAGTAGCCGAAGCCGTCAACCGAGCCGATGGCGCGGTCGAAAATGCCAAAGAGGTGCGGGCCGGTAGTGTTGGCGCCATCCGTCAGCTTGTGGCAGGCCTTGCATTTCGAAAAGACCTTCTCGCCCTTGGCCGGGTCGGCCGCGGCCAGCAACTCTTCGAAGCTCGGGCCTTCTTCGGCCACTTCCTCGGTGGCGGGCGCATCCCCGCCGGTAGAAATTTTATAACCCATGGTCGGTTCTTTGTCGCCATACGCGGCGGGAGCCGTGTGATAAAGGCTTTCGGCGGCCCAGTTGCCCAGCAGGAAGAACAGCAGCGCGCCAAGTACGCCGCCGCCTAGCTTGGTGATAGTCATTGTGTCGAACATGTCGCGTTCCGTCTCGTCCAGATTTTCCAAGCCTTCTAGCCGCTTCCGTTCCTCAATATCAAGCGGTATGACAGCTTTCAGCCGCGCCTTTCGGCGCAAACATTCCGGAGGAGGGGCGAAAATGACCGGACGAATTGCTTTCCAGGGGGAACCTGGCGCCTATTCCCACCAGGCCTGTCGCGACGCGCGGCCTGACATGGAGCCCCTGCCTTGCCACACTTTCGAAGACGCAATCAGTGCGGTTCAGAAGGGCGAGGCGGACATGGCCATGCTGCCGGTCGAAAACTCGACCTATGGCCGTGTGGCGGACATTCACCGGCTGATGCCGGAAAGCGGGCTGCATATCGTCGAAGAAGCCTTCGTGCGCGTACACATCAGCCTGATGGCCAATCCCGGCGTGCAGATCGAAGATATCGAGAGGGTGCGCGCGCATCTGGTGCTGCTGCCGCAAAGCGCGGGCTTTCTGAAGCAATACGGGATCAAGGGCGAAGCGGCGGCCGACAGTGCGGGCGCGGCCGAGGAACTGGCGCGTTCCGGCAGCGGGACCGAGGGTGTCCTGGCCTCGGACCTGGCCGCCGAGCTGAACGGTCTGCACATCCTGGCCCGCCACATCGAGGATCACGCCCACAACACCACGCGCTTTCTGTTGATGGCGCGTGAACCCGACTTGCGCCGGCGCGGGGGCGAGCATGGCATGATGACCAGTTTCGTCTTCCGGGTGCGCAATATTCCCGCCGCCCTCTACAAGGCGATGGGCGGCTTTGCCACGAACGGCGTGAACATGACCAAGCTGGAAAGCTACATGGTCGACGGCTCTTTCTCGGCCACCCAGTTCTATGCGGATATCGAAGGGCACCCGGACGACCGCAACGTGCAACTGGCCCTGGAAGAGCTGAGCTACTTCACCTCGCAGATGGACATTCTGGGCACCTATCCCGCGGACCCCAAGCGGCACTGACACCACGCTGGGACCGGCCACCATGGGGTTCAAAATGGAATGTCAGGGGCAGGCGCGGCTCAGGTCGCGTGGCGGTCCTCGATCAGCGTGGCATAATCCGCAATGCGTTTCTTGAACCGTTTGGTCAGGTTGCTCTTGGCCAGTTTCATCGACTGGATCATCAACCGCGCCGGGATCGACTTCGGACGCATGTCCACGGACATGGCCATGCGGGTGCGACTGCGTGACAGGGCCACCAGGTCAACCACGATTTCGGCCTCGACTCCGGACAACTGGGAAAAGACCTTCAACCCGTTGGGTCGATCGAACTCGACCAGCGTCAGGTCGGCCACACGTTCACGGCTGCGAAAGGGGAACTGCGCGCGCCAGGTCATGCCGACGCCGACCATGCCGCTGCCATCCGTGCGGACAACCTCGGCCCCGCGCCGCAACGCAGCGCGTTCGAATCCGTCGAAATCGGAAAGCTCGGCAAAGACCGTATCAATCGGAGCGGCAATATCCTCGCGGGTGGACAGTTTCATGAAAGCCTCACTTCTTTCCTGCTCTTATCAGCCATGGCGCGCGGATTCTGGTCCTATTCCAATTTGTCCGCAAGCCAGTTCTGAAGAAGAAAATGCGCAATCGCCCCCTTTCTGGGCGGGCGCACCACCGGGTGCCCTCCGGCGAAGGCCCGCAGAACCTCCTCGCGCGTGACCCAGAACGCATGGTCAAGCTCGGCGGGGTCTAGGGTGATTTCCGTATCCAGCGCCTCGGCGTGGCAGCCAATCATCAGCGACGAGGGATAGGGCCAGGGCTGCGAGGCGAGGTAGCCGACCTGCCCCACCTGCACACCGGCCTCTTCGTACACTTCGCGGCGCACCGCGGCCTCGATCGTCTCGCCCGGCTCCAGGAAACCGGCCAGCAGCGAATACATGCCCTCCGGCCAGCCCGGCGAGCGCCCCAGCAGGACCGAATTCCCGCGTGTCACCAACATGATCACTACCGGATCCGTGCGGGGGAAATGCTGTGTACCGCAGTCCAGGCAGCCGCGCTGCCAACCGGACTGCACCATATCGCTGGGTTGCCCGCAGGCCGCACAGAACCGATGGCTGCGGTGCCAGCTGAGAATTGAGCGGGCAGTGGCGGCCAGTTCGGCATCCAGCGGTGACAGCAGCGCCATCCGCCCGCGCAGCTCGGCAAAGCGGGCATCGGCCGGAAGCGCCGGATGCGGCTGTTCGCTGGCATCGAAGAACAATGTGGGATCAGGTTGCTCGCCTTCTGGCTTCCAGGCAGAAATATCTTGTGCAAACATTGACTTGTTGCCATCAAGACCCAGAAAAACAGGCGATTGCCTGGCCGGGCCCAATACCGTGTGCCCGGCTGCAACACGTACAAGCCGTTGCCCGTCCCCCCCGTCAGGCAGGAAGGCGGGGCGGCCTTTCCACATCGGTATGATAGCCGCCTCATAGGCGGCCAGTTCCTCCGGACGCCCGCGCAGATGGGCGGCGCGGTCCAGCCCGCCCCCTCCGAACGTCACGGTTTCTGCATGGCGCATCGGCTGGCTTCCTTCTGGCGGTCCTGCGTGTTTCACGCGCAGCCTAACGATCGGGGGCCAAAGGTAAACCTGTCTCTACATCAGCGGGGCCGCAGCACCGGCGCGTGGCGGGCCTTACACCTCAATTCAACCTATAGAGGAAAGCAGCAAAAGTTGCTCGCCCGATATGGCGTTGCCCATACAGACGGGCTAGGCTGTTGAGCAGAGACAGCAATACACCACCCTCCCGCCGTCGCGAGAGGTTGAAAGACTGGGAAAGACCGATTGGACAACGCAGATCACGCGCATGGCGCTGAGGGGGCGGGGCGGGCAAGGTTGCGCATTCTCGCGACGACCGACTTGCACATGCATATTCTGCCGTATGACTACTTTACCGACAGCGCATCCCAGACACGCGGGCTTGCCCGCACCGCCAGCCTGATCCACGCCGCCCGGGCCGAAGCCGCAGCCGTGTCCGCCGCCTGTCTGCTGGTCGACAACGGAGACTTCCTGACCGGCACACCGATGGACGACGAATTCGCCCAGCGCATGGCCCGGCCTGGTGACGGGGGCGGCGAACCGCACCCGATGATATCGGTGATGAACGCACTGGGCTATGACGCGGCCACTTTGGGAAACCACGACTTCGATCATGGGTTCGCCTGGTTGGAACGGGTGCTGGAACAGGCGGAATTTCCGCTTGTGCTGGCTAATCTCGACCGCCCGCCGGGACACGGGGTCACGGCCCGCTTCCTGCCGCCCTACACGATCCTCACACGGCAGGTTCACACGGCGGAAGGCGTCGCCCGCACATTGCGCATCGGGGTTCTCGGCTTTCTGCCACCCCATTCGATTCGCCCGCGACATACGCTGAAAACCCCTCCCGAAACCGGCGACATCGTTGAGGTCGCGCGACGGCTCGTCCCGAAACTGCGCGCGGATGGCGCGGACCTGGTCCTGGTTCTGGCCCATACCGGAATTGGCGAGGCAGAGCATCATCCGGGCCAGGAAAACGCGCTTGTTCCCCTGTCGGAAGTCGAAGGGATCGACGCCATCGTCGGCGGTCACGCCCATCAGGTCTTTCCCGGTCCTCGGCCCTCCCCTCCACATTCCGGGGTGTCGCCGGATACCGGGCATGTCAACGGCGTGCCGGTGGTCATACCCGGGTTCTGGGGCTCGCACCTCGGTGTGATCGACCTGGATCTGGTCCATGACGGCGATTGCTGGCGGGTCGCGGCAGACCGGGCCGAACTGCGCGCCACCTATCAGCGCGGCGCGGACGGGCAGGTTCGGGCGACGGCCCCCGCAGACCCGGACATCCGTCGCGCTTTGGCGCCTGACCACACAAGAACATTGCACTATGTGCGCACCCCGGTCGGGCAGAGCGCGCAGCGGTTGCACAGCTATTTCTCTCTGATCGCCCCCAATGCGGCTGTCCAACTGGTGCAGCGTGCCCAGCGCGACTTTGTGGCCCGGGTGTTGACTGGCACGCCACATGCCTCGCTGCCGATCCTGTCCTCGGCCTCCGCCCTGAAATGCGGCGGCATTGGCGGACCGGACCACTATACCGACGTACCGGCCGGGGAACTGACCCTGCGGGCCATTGCGGACCTCTACCTTTATCCGAATGACCTTGTTGCGTTGAAAGTGACCGGGGCCATGATGCGCGACTGGCTGGAACGCGCGGCCTCGGTGTTCAACCGGCTGGACCCGAATCGCCCCGACCAGCCGCTGATCGACCCGTCCACACCCAGTTACCTCCACGAGACGGTCCTGGGGCTGGAGTACCAGATCGATCTGGCCCGAGCGCCCCTCTACACCCCGCGGGGAGCGCCGCTTTGCAGAACTGCTGCCTCCGGGCGCGTTCAGGGCCTGTCTCACAGAGGGACGCCGGTGCGCGACAATATGGAATTCCTGTTGATCACCAACGGCTTTCGGGCCAGCGGTGGAGGGCGCTATCCTCGGCCCGACGTGGCCGAGGAGGTGCTGGGCGCGGGCGACTGCATTCGCGACATCCTGCGCGATCATGTCCGCGAGGGCCCGGTGACGGACCATGCACCCGACCCCCATTGGCGCCTGACCGCCGCACACGGCACAACGGCAACGCTCGATTGCAGCCCGCGCGCATTGCCACTGGCGCAGGAGATCGACAAGGCCGCAGCGGGTTTGCACCTGTCCCCCCTGGCCCGGCTGCCGAGCGGGTTTCAGCAATTCCGGCTGACTTTCTGATTGCCGGGCTGTCGCGCACACTATCTTGCATCCTCGCGACTCCCGGCCTATATGGGCAGCGAGGGGTTGGCGCGGGCAAGCGCCTCGCCAACCTGGTCAGGACCGGAAGGTAGCAGCCACAACGAGCCCCGCTTGGGTCGATGTCCAACCTCTCACCCAAGCGCATGTGCGCAGCACATGCGCGTCGGGCGTCAGTTGAATTCGCAGAATCCAACGAGAGCCTGTTTTGAGGAAACCGGGCCACCTGCCCGCTGCCAAACACGGAGGGCCATTGATGATTGTTGCAACCGCCCTTCGGGCAGGCCGTTTCTGACGGGATAGCCCCATTTCCTGCCTGACCCCTTCTCACCCCCGCCGCGAGCGCGCGGGCGGTGTCGATTTTTATGTTAGACAGGCAGAGCAATGACCCTGACTCTTTCGGACCTTGGATGGTCCCCCCATTTCGCCGCGCAATTCGCGCAACATGACCCCACCGACCTAACGCCCCTGCGCATCAGCGAGGTGCATTATGACCGCCTTGTCGCGCTTGGCCCCGACGGCCCGCGCGTGCTGCTGACCCCCGGTGCCTCGACCGGCGATTTCGCCGTCGGCGACTGGGTGTTGGCCAACGGTCAGGACCATGTGCATGCGCTTCTGGATCGCCAGACCCTGCTGCACCGCCGCGCCGCCGGGCGCGAAGCAAAGGTGCAGTTGATCGCGGCCAATGTGGACACGCTGTTCATCGTGTCGAGCTGCAATGCGGATTTCAACATCGCGCGGCTGGAGCGCTACCTGGCGCTGGCCCATGACGCGGGCGCCTGGCCGGTTCTGGTACTGACCAAACCGGACCTCTGCGACGATCCCGGCGACTATGAACGTCAGGCGCGGAGCCTGGATCCGATGCTGACCGTGCTGGTCGTGAATGCCAAGGACGCAGGCGACGCCGCGCGTATGGCGGACTGGGTGAAACCCGGCCAGACCGCCGCTCTGCTGGGCAGTTCCGGCGTTGGCAAGACCACGCTGACCAACAGGCTGACCGGCGGGGATGCCGCCACCGGCGCGGTCCGGGAGGACGACGCCAAGGGCCGCCACGTGACCACCGCCCGCACGCTCAAACGGATGGAAAACGGTGGCTGGATCATCGACACGCCGGGCATGCGCGCGCTTCGGCTGGAGGAAAGCAGCGAGGGGATCGAGGTGCTCTATGCCGACATCCTGGAGCTGGCGACCAATTGCAAGTTCACCAATTGCGAGCACGAGACGGAACCTGGCTGCGCGGTCAAGGCGGCGCTGGAGGACGGGTCGCTTGATCCCGAGCGACTGGACCGCTGGCGCAAACTGTTGGCCGAGGACAACCGCAACACCGAAACGATTGCCCAGAACCGGGCGAAGGGAAAAGCTTTTGCCAAGATGGTCAAAGGCGTTGTGAAACAGTCCCACAAGCGCAAGGGGCGGTAAATATCGGCGCCCGCCGGCACCGCTGGCGGGCGTTTTTCATGGGGGGCGCGATGTCCGGCGAAACCGATCTGAACGCATTGCTTGCCACCCTCTCGGCCCGGCTGGTTGAGGGGACTTATGTCTTTGTGACCCTGCCGGAAGGGCGCCTGCCTGCAGGCCTGTCCCCGCGCATGGCGTTTCGCGAAGCCGAGGGCACGACGCTTATCTGCCTGCAATCCGAGGCCGAAGCCCACGGGCTGTCCTGGGAGTTTCCCTGCCGCATGATCACACTGGATGTGCATTCCTCGCTGGAAGCGGTCGGCTTCATCGCCCGGATTGCCACCGAGCTTGCCCGCCATGGCATGGGGGTGAACCCGGTGTCGGGATTCTTTCACGATCACCTCTTCGTCCCCGAGGGGCGCGAGGCGGAGGCGATGGAAATACTGGCGCGGATCGCCGAAGAGGCGGGTTAAACCCGTTCGGCCCAGAGCCGCTGCGCTTCGGTTTCGACCGCACAGGAACGGACCGCTCGCAGGCGGGTCAGGGCGGCGTCCGGCGCCTCGCCCAGTTCGACCATCAGCCGCAGAAGCACCATGCCCGAGCGTCCGCAGCCGCCCCGGCAATGGGCCAGCACCTTGCCGCCATCCGCAAGAATTTCGTGCGCTCGGGCGGAAACCATCGGCCAGACGGTCTGTATCTCGGTCGGCGGCACGCCAAAATCACGGATCGGCAGGTGGCGCCAATGGATCCCGGCGCCCTTCAGGGCTTCGCCAAGACCACCGGCACCAAGCTGCGCCATCTCCTCGATCTCGGTCATCGACAGCACAAGGTCCGGCGCCCAGTCCAGCAGCACCGGCAGATCTCCCGCCCGAGGCAGGGGACAGATGCCCAGCCATCCGCCTCCGGCGGGCAGCTGGTGGATGGCGAAGCCGTCGGGCACCTACCGGGCACCCCAGGTGTCGGTCAGGCGATAGCCGCCCGGCCAGGGGTCCTCCGGGTCCAGCATGTGCTGATGCGTGCCGGTGATCCAGGCGCGGCCCGAAATCTCGGGAATGATCGCCGGGGTGCCGTTCAGGTCGACCATTCCGGCAATGCGCCCGGTGAACTGCCCGTCAATGATCGAGCGGGTGGAAATCACATCGCCCTCCCCCATCAGCCCCTTCGCGGCCAATACCGCCATGCGTGCCGACACGCCGGTGCCGCAGGGTGAACGGTCGATCTTGCCCGGCTGGATCGCCACCGCCGAACGCGCCTGCCCCTCAACCACCGGGGTCACGAAATTGCAGAAGCTGATGTGTTTCCAATCCGGATTTGTCGGATGGGTAAAACCCAGCTGTTCATTGGCGGCATTGGTGATCTTCACCCCCAGCCGGGCAATGTCACCGGCCTCGTCCGGGGTGATCGCAAAGCCCAGTGCCGGGGCATCGACAATCACGAAACTGTCACCGCCAAAGCCCGTGTCCACGGTTAGCGTGCCCAGCCCTTCAACCTCCAACGTGGCATCCAGATGCTGCGCGAAGGACGGCAGGTTCTGCACGGTAATGCGCCGGGCCTTACCGCCCGCGCATTCCGCACGCACCCGCACCAGCCCACCGGGGGCTTCGAGAGTCAGTTCTGTCACCGGCTCGGACATGGGCAGGATGCCGCTGTCCAGCAGCACTGTAGAAACACAAATCGAGTTCGAGCCGGACATGGGCGGCGTATCCTCCGGCTCCATGACGATCCAGGCGGCATCCGCCTCCGGGTGTTTCGGCGGCACCAACAGGTTCACGTGGCGAAACACGCCACCGCGCGGCTCGTTCAGGACGAAATTTCGCAGGGTCTCGTCACGGGCGATCCAGGCGCGCTGCGCCCAGACCGTGTCGCCCGGCGGCGGCGCAACACCGCCGACGATGACATCGCCCACCTCGCCTTCGGCATGGGCCGAGACCACGTGGATCACTTTCGATGTGCGCATGGCTCTTCTCCTTGTGGCCGTGTTCAGTTTACGACGAACCCGTGCGCGTAGGGATCGCGCGGGTCGATGAAGATGGTGTTGAACCCGGTTACACGGGCCCAGCCGCCGATGGACGGTATGATGGCGTTGTGGCCTCCCACGCGGGCGGTGCCCTCGACCCGACCATGAAACAGCGAGCCGATGATGCTTTCATGCACGAAGCTGTCGCTCACGCCAAGTCTGCCCTGCGCCGCCCATTGCGCCATGCGGGCCGAGGTGCCGGTGCCGCAGGGCGAGCGGTCGATCGCCTTGTCGCCATAAAAGACCGCGTTGCGGGCAGTGACACCGGGCCGGGTCGGAGCGCCGGTCCAGAGGATATGGGAAAGCCCGGCGATCTCGGGTTTCTCAGGGTGGATGAAGTCATATTCCGCGTTCAGCGCCGCGCGCAGCCTGGGCGACCAGGCGACCAGCTCGGTCGAAGTATGGTCCGCCATGTCGCGGAACGCGTCCTGCGGCCCGACGATGGCGTAGAAATTGCCGCCATAGGCTACGTCCACCGTGACCTCGCCCAGCCCGTCGACCTCTGCCGTCAATCCCGAAGCATAGAGGAACGACGGCACGTTGGTCAGGCGCACCTCTGCCACGAAACGGCCTTCCAGCCGGTACTCGGCAACCACCGGACCGGCCGGCGTGTCCAGCCGCAGCACGCCCGGGGTGCGCGGCGTAACAAGCCCGTGTTCGATCGCCGTAGTCACCGTGCCGATCGTACCGTGGCCACACATGGGCAGGCAGCCGGAGGTCTCGATATAGAGCACCGCGACATCACAATCCTCCCGCGTCGACGGATAGAGGATCGCGCCCGACATCTGGTCATGGCCGCGCGGCTCGAACATCAGCCCGGTGCGGATCCAGTCGAACTCGGCCAGAAAATGCGCACGGCGTTCCAGCATGGTGGCCCCTTTGAGCATCGGCGCCCCGCCGGTGACGACCCGTACGGGGTTGCCGCAGGCATGGCCGTCGATGCATTGGAATGTGTACTGGGTCATGTGTGCGCCTTTAGAAACGGGTGGCCCGGTAGGGGGAAAGGTCGATGGTGGGGGCTCGGCCGGAGACAAGGTCGGCGACGATCTCGGCGGTGCCGGCGGCCTGGGTCAGTCCCAGATGACCGTGGCCGAACGCATGGATCACCCGCGCATCGGCCCGGGCGGGACCGATGACCGGCAAGCTGTCGGGCATGGACGGGCGGAACCCCATCCAGCGCGCTCCGCCTTCGGTGTTCAGCCTCGGCAGAAATGCTTTTGCCTTCTTCAGAAGCGCGTCGGCGCGGGCGTAGTTCGGCGGGTATTTCAACCCCGCCAGTTCAACGGCCCCGCCCACGCGGAGGCCATCGCCAATGCGCGTGACGACAAAACCATGCCCGCCAAAGGTCAGCTGCATGCGCAGATCGAAAGCGCCCGCGGGCAGGGTGGTGTTGTAGCCGCGTTCGGTCTCCAGCGGCACCGAATCCCCCAGCGAAGCCGCAAGCCCGCGCGACCAGGCCCCACCGGCCAGAACCACGTGATCGGCCGCGTATGGTGCGCCTGCCTCGACCATGATCCGGGCGGCAGGTGTGATCGAGGCGACCTTGGCGCGCTCGATGCGCCCGCCGCGCTCGGTGAACCGTAAAGCCAGATGTTCGACCCAGAGCTTCGGGTCGGTAAAGTTGATCCAGCCCGGCGTGAAGCCCGCATGAGTGAAGCGGGGGTGGATCCCGGGCTGCAGCGCGGCGATTTCCTCGGGGCTTTCGAGCAGGCGGAAGACCACGCCATGGGTCCGGCGCAGCTCCCAACCGGGCAGGCTTGCGCGGAACTGGCGCGCACCTTCGTAAAGCTGCAGCTGCCCCTCGGGACGCAGAAATCCCTGCCCGCCGACGTCAGCCACCTGTCGCTCGAAAGCGGCTCGCGACAGGCCCATCAGCACCGCCTGCGCCGCAGTACCCGCCCGGTGCCTCGCCGGACGGCTGGCCCGCCAGAAGCGCCAGAGCCAGGGGGCAAGACGGGGCGCATACCCGGGCGAAACCGACAGAGGCCCCAGCGGATCCAACAACCATTTCGGCGCCTGACGCAGGATGCCGGGTGTGGCCAGCGGCTCGATATCGGCAAAGGCCAGCGCCCCGGCATTGCCTGCCGACGCCTCGGCCGCCACACCGGCGCGGTCGAGCACGGTGACATGATACCCCCGCCGCTGAATGGCCAGCGCGGTCGAAATGCCGACCACACCCGCACCGATAACAATGACCTCCGGCACCCTACGCCCCCGTATAGGCGGTCTTGACGGTGGTATAGAACTCCGCCGCGTGACGCCCCTGTTCGCGGGGGCCGTAACTTGACCCTTTCGTACCGCCGAAGGGCACATGATAGTCCACGCCCGCAGTGGGCAGGTTCACCATCACCATGCCCGCCTGGGCATTGGCCTTGAAATGGGTCGCGTGTTTCAGGGATTGCGTGCATATGCCGGCCGAGAGGCCGAACTCGGTGTCATTCGCCACCGCCAGCGCCTCGTCATAGTCGGCCACGCGGATCACGCTGGCGACGGGGCCGAAGACCTCTTCGCGGTTGATGCGCATGTCGTTGGTGGTATCGGTGACGAGGGCGGGAGCCATGAAGAACCCTTCGGTTGCGCGCGCCAGCCGTTCGCCGCCGATCACCTCGCCGCCCTCCGCACGCGCGATCCGCAGGTAATCCTGGTTCTGGTCCAACTGGTGTGCATCGACCACCGGGCCGACCTGCATACCCGCCTCAAGCGCATGGCCGACAGAGAGCGCCCGCATCCGCTTGGTCAAAGCGGCGACGAAACGGTCATGGATCCCCTCGGTCACGATCAGCCGCGAACTGGCGGTGCAGCGTTGACCGGTCGAGAAGAAGGCACCGTTCAGGCAGACCTCGACCGCGACATCCAGATCGGCGTCGTCCAGCACCACCATCGGGTTCTTGCCGCCCATCTCCAGCTGCACCTTCTTCAGCCGCGCACCGCACTCGGCGGCGATGCCCCGCCCGGTAGGCTCCGAGCCGGTGAACGAGATGGCGTTGACGCGCGGATCGGCAATCAGCTGCGGCCCCAGCTGCGACCCGCGCCCCAGCATCAGGTTGAACACGCCCGCGGGCAGGCCGGAGCGCGAGATGATCTCGGCCAGGGCATGGGCGCAGCCAGGCACCAGCTCGGCAGGTTTCAGCACCACCGCGTTTCCGTGGGCCAGCGCCGGGGCGACCTTCCACGCCGGGATGGCAATCGGGAAGTTCCAGGGGGTGATCAACCCGACGACCCCCACCGGGCTGCGCGTTACCTCGACGCCGACACCGGGTCGGACCGAGGGAAGGATGTCACCAGCCTGACGCAGCGCTTCACCGGCAAAGAACTTGAAAATCTGTCCCGCGCGGGCAACCTCGCCGATGCCTTCGGGCAGGGTCTTGCCCTCTTCGCGGGCCAGCAGGTGGCCCAGCTCGTCACGGCGCGCGAGCAGCTCGGAGCCGATGAAATCCAATACGTCAAACCGCTGCTGCGGGGTGGAAACGGCCCACCCGGGCGCCGCGTCATGTGCAGCGGCGATGGCGCCGTCCAGCTGGGTCGCGCCAGCTTGGGCTGCGTGGCCCAGGATGTCCGAAATATCGGACGGGTTCACATTGGGTGTGCCTGCACCCGTGGCCACCCAGCCCCCGGCGATGAGGTTGCGATAGTCCATCTGCCCGCCCATCACACCAGCGCCGCCCAGTCGGCGTACCAGGTTTTGAACATGGCATACTGGTTTTCGACATATGCTTTCTGGCTGTCGGACAGGGCGTCGGTCTCGTTGAAATGCAGCGTGTATTCCGCGTCGCCGTTCAGCACCATCAGGTGTTTGTAGTAGAGCACAAGGTCCGGCCCTTCGTCGAAAGAGGACAGCACTCCCAGCGCCGCGTCCAGTTGACGTGCCTTGGCGCGCGAGGTGGCGCAGCCACCGGCGGCTTTCTGGCACAGGCCCACGAGGTGCAGAACCTCGCGCGGCAGGGCGTTGCCGATCCCGGTGATCGCCCCCCCGGCCCCGCAATTCACGAACCCGTGGAATACGGTGGTGTCGACGCCGATCATCAAGGTCACATCGGGATTGCCCGAAGTAATGTTCTCGGCCGCATAGCGCAGGTCTTCGGCGCCACCGAATTCCTTGAAACCGATCAGGTTGGGATGTTCCGCGCGCAGGGCAAAGAACAGGTCGGCGCGGGTGGCAAAGCCGTAATAGGGGCTATTGTAGATGACGGCGGGCAGGTTGGGCGCCGCGGCCAGGATCGCCTTGAAGTGATGGCGCTGCGCGGTCATCGAGGGCCCGCGCGACAGGACGCGCGGGATCACCATCAGGCCCTGCGCGCCGACGTCCTGCGCATGCGCCGCATGGGCCACGGCCAAGGCAGAGTTGACCGCGCCTGTGCCCACGATGGTCGGCACTCCGGCCGCCACCAGCCGCGCCACGCCTTCCATGCGTTCGGCATCGGTCAGCAAAGGCCAATCGCCCATCGAGCCGCAATAGACCACGGCGGACATGCCGGCGGCGACCAGCTCCTGTCCCTTTTTCACCAGCGCGTCGAAATCCGGTTTGCGGTCGGCGGTGCAGGGGGTCATGAGGGCGGGGATCGTACCCGAGAAAATCGTGTTCGCAATGCGCGCGGCGCTCATGAGAGGGCTCCTTTCCAGAGACATGTACCGGGGCGGCCCGGGTGAGAATCGGTTGCTCTCCCCGTAGATGGGGTCGGTCAATCTGGTAATGTATTTTGGATCCAATATGCAATATAAAATTTACACTCTTCATTTTTCCCTTTCCTGCGGGTAACTTGGCGACAAGTGGAGGCAGCTCATGAAACTGAAATCGGTCGATATCGCGCAGACAGCATCAGCTGCGACCCTGGTGTTCGAGGCCCTGCGCAAAGCGATCATCGAGGGCGAATTGCAGGACGGTGAACCGCTTCGGCAGGATGAAATCGCCCGGCTTTTCAACACGTCGCGCATTCCCGTGCGCGAGGCGATCTCGCGGCTCGAGGAACAGGGGCTGGTGACGTCCCAGCGCTACAAGGGCGCCGTGGTGGCCGGGCTGTCGATCGAGGAGGCCACCGAAATCTTCGAGTTCCGCGCCCTGGTCGAGGGCGAGGTGATCCGCCGGGCCGTGCCGCAGATGTCTGCCGGGCTTCTGGCCGAAGCCCGCGCCTGTTGCGAGGACTTCGCCGCCTCTCCCGATCCGACGCAATGGGGTGATCTGAATCGCAGGTTCCACTGGTCGCTCTATTCCGCCTGCGCCCTGCCCTATCACCTGAGCGTCGTGGACAATGCGATGGACCGGGTGGATCGTTACCTGCGCACACAACTGGAGATGAGCGACGGGATGGAAAAGGCCAATCGCGAACACCTGGCCATCCTCGAAGCCTGCGAGGCACGCGATGCGGAACTGGCCTGCGCGCTGACCCGTGCCCATATCGAGGGTGCAAAGGCGTCGCTGCGCGCCCACCTTGCGGCACGACAGGCAGGCTGATCCGGCCTGACCGCGCACCGCTTCCCTGTTGCAGGTCGAAGCCCCAAGGCTTTAGGTTGGTCGGGACCGATTCAGGGCGCAGTGGCGCGCCCGACCGCAGGGGGCACCATGTCTGAAAGCACCGAAAAGACCTATCAGGTTCTGGCCCGCAAATACCGGCCGGAAAGCTTTGCCGACCTGGTGGGACAGGACGCCATGGTGCGCACGCTTAAGAACGCGTTCGAAAGCGACCGGATCGCTCAGGCCTTCATCATGACCGGCATTCGCGGGGTCGGCAAAACCACCACTGCGCGCATTATCGCCAAGGGCATGAACTGTATCGGAAAAGATGGCACCGGTGGCCCGACGGTCGAGCCCTGCGGCACCTGTGAACACTGCGTGGCCATCGCCGAGGGCCGCCATGTCGACGTGATGGAGATGGACGCGGCCTCGCGCACCGGGGTCGGCGACATTCGCGAGATCATCGATTCTGTGCACTACCGGGCCGCCTCCGCGCGCTTCAAGATCTACATCATCGACGAGGTCCACATGCTGTCCAAGAGCGCCTTCAACGCGCTTTTGAAGACGCTGGAGGAACCGCCGGCCCATGTGAAATTCATCTTCGCCACGACCGAGATCCGCCAGGTGCCGGTCACGGTTCTGTCGCGCTGTCAGCGCTTCGACCTGCGCCGGATCGAACCGGAGGACATGCTGGCCATGCTGAAGCACATCGCCACCGCCGAAAGGGCCGAGATCGCCGATGACGCGCTGGCTCTGATCACCCGCGCCGCCGAGGGCTCTGCCCGCGATGCGCAATCGCTGTTGGATCAGGCGATTTCCCACGGCGCAGGCGAAACCACCGCCGATCAGGTGCGTGCCATGTTGGGCCTGGCCGACCGCGGCCGGGTGCTGGACCTGTTTGACCTGGTGATGAAGGGCGACGCGGCGGGCGCCCTTGCCGAGCTGGGCGCACAGTATGCCGATGGCGCCGACCCGATGGCTGTGCTGCGCGACCTGGCCGAAGTGACCCACTGGATCAGCGTGATCAAGATCACCCCCGAGGCGGTGGACGACCCAACGGTCTCGCCCGACGAACGGATGCGCGGCAAGACCATGGCGGACGGGCTGGGCATGCGCGCGCTGACCCGGATGTGGCAGATGCTGCTGACCGCGCTCGATGAAGTCGGCCGCGCGCCCAACGCAATGATGGCAGCCGAGATGGCGGTGATCCGCCTGACCCATGTGGCCGAACTCCCCTCGCCCGAAGAACTTGCCAAACGCCTGAAGGATGCGCCCGTGCCCCCGCCCCTGCCAGGCGGCGGCGGAAGCGGCAGTCACCCCGCGCCCGGAGGGGCGACCCACACGGGCGGTACGCCGATGGGTATGGACGGCCCGCCCCGGGGTGCGCCAAGGATGCACGGCGGTGGTGGTCAGGCAGCAGCACTCGCGCAGGCCCCCGAGGTCTCTCTTGCCAGCTATGCGCGCTTTGATGACGTGGTCGACCTGATTCGCGCCTCGCGCGACGTGAAGCTGCTGGTCGAGGTGGAAGGCGGCGTGCGGCTGGCGAACTACGCCCCCGGACGGATCGAATTCACCCCCACGGCCAAGGCCCCGCGCGACCTGGCCGCGCGGCTGGCGCAGCGTCTGCACGGCTGGACCGGCGTACGCTGGGTGGTGACTCTGGTCAATGACTGCGATGTGCTCACCATTGCCGAAACCCGCGATGGCGCGCTGTTGGAATTGAAGGCCAAGGCCCAGGATCACCCGCTGGTCCAGGCGGTAATTGCCTCTTTCCCCGGCGCCAGGATCAACACGATCCGAACTCCCGACGAAATCCAGGCCGAGGCCGCCGCCGAGGCGTTGCAGGAGGTCGAGGACGAGTGGGATCCGTTCGAGGAAGAGTGATCCGAGGCCCCGCAAAAAAGACCTCCGGGCACGGTTGATCCGTTGCCCGCCCCGTCGAACCGCGCGGACGTTTAAATGTCCCAGTTGGCGTATTTGCGGTCGATGGTCTTGCGCGACACGCCAAGGCGGCGGGCGGCCTCGGCGCGATTGCCGTCACAGGCATCCAGCACATGCATGATGTGGCGTTGCGTGACCAGCTCCAGAGTCTCCAACGCCTCGGCCCCCTTGACCTGGCCAGCACCCGCGAACTCCTCGGGAAAGGCGCCCAGGATCACCGAGCGCTCGATCATGTTGCGCAGCTCGCGCACATTGCCGGGCCAGTCATAGCGGGTGATCTTCAGAAGGGTCTGCTCATCCAGTTCCAACCCCGGCAGCGCCAGGGTTTTCGCGAATTGGTCCATGAACAGCGCGGCCAGCTCAACGATATCCTCGGCGCGCTCCTTCAGAGGCGGCATCTTGATCTGCACCACATTGATCCGGTGGTAGAGATCGGCGCGGAACCTGCCCTGGGCGACCAGCGTTTCGAGGTCCGCGTTGGTCGCAAAGAAGAAACGCAGATTCAGCGGGATGTCGCGTTCGGCACCAACCGGGCGGATGCGCTGGTCTTCCAGAACACGCAACAGCGCGGCCTGCATTACCTCGGGCATCTGCGCCACTTCGTCCAGGAACAGAACACCCCCGTCTGCCAGCAGAAACAGTCCGTCCTGACTGCCGCCCTCACGCCTGTCGGTCATACCGAAGAATTCCTGCGCGCAACGGTCGCTGGCCACGGCGGCGCAGTTCACCGCGACGAAGGGTTTGTCGGCCCGGTCGGACAGGGCGTGAAGCGTGCGCGCCGCGACCTCCTTGCCGGTACCGGAGGGGCCGGTGAACAGAACCGGCGTGGGCATCGGTGCCAGCCGGCCCAGCATGTGCCGGACTTCCTCGATCGGAGGAGATTTTCCCAACAGCCGCCCCTTGGCCGGGCTGCCCTCGGCCAGCAGTTCATGGCGCAGAAGCGAGTTGTCGCGGCGCAGGATCTTTCGGTCCAGCGCCCGGGCGACCGCGTTCAGGATCTGGTTTGCGCGAAACGGTTTCAGCACGAAATCCGCCACCCCGATACGCAGCGCGTCGATGGCGGTCTCCAGGTCCGCATAGGCGGTGATCAGGATGGCGTCGGAAAAGAACCCGACCCTGCGCTGCTCGCGCAGCCAGTCCAGCCCCGTCTTGCCCGGCATCACATTGTCCAGCACCACAAGGTCGAAATGACTGCGGTCCAGGATCTCCACCGCCTCCGCCGTCGAGCCCGCCTGCTCCACCCGTTTGCAGCGCGGGGTCAGGATCTTGGTCAGGAAATGGCGCATGCCCGGTTCGTCGTCGATCACGAGGATCGAAGCTCCGGCCAGGCTTTCGCCGTATTCATCGCGCAGGGGGGCGTTGAGGGAGGCTGCCGGCATCGGCTCAGTCCAGCCGCACGGCCGCGCCCGATTGCACGTCCCGCGCCGCGAACCCCGCATTGTCCAGAATCAGATTCGCCCCCACCGCGATCACCGCGATGGCCACGAACCCTGTCAGCATGGCTTTCATTGTCTTCTCTCCGTGCAAAGGCGGTCCGACCCGATCCTAGCAGATGGGCCGGTCCGGGAAAATCACCCTGCCTACTCGGCCGGGGTCTTGGCGGCTTCGGCCTCTTTCACCTCTTCAAGCCAGATCGAGTGGTGCTGTTCCGCCCAGGCCTCATCCACTTCGCCCGAGCCCATGGCGTCAAAGGCGCCCTCCATCCCGACCGAGCCGATATAGATATGCGCCAGCACGATGGCCATCAGCACGAAAGCCAGGATGGCGTGCCAGGCCTGGGCCAGCTGCATTTCCTCTTGCGGGGCGAGCACCGTGGGGAGTTCCCCATAGCCGACCATCTGCGGCAGGCCCGCCGCATTCAGCCATTCGAAGCTCTTGGCAAAGAGCGGCAATTCGAAGGGGAACAGCAGCGACACGCCGGTCAAGGCAATGGAGCCGCCGAACAGGATCACCGACCAGAAGATGATTTTCTGCCCCGCGTTGAACTTCTTGGCAGGCGGGTGGTCATGGCCGAACAGCAGCCCGCCGCCCTTGGACAACCAGACCAGGTCGGTGCGGTTCGGAATATTGTGCACCACCCACATCACGAAGATCATCACCAGCCCTATGATGAAGGCCCATGCCACGTTGTTGTGCACCCATTTCGACCAGATCAGCAGGGCGGTGTTGACCTCCTTGCCCAGGGTTGGCGCCAGGAACAGGCGGCCGAACAGGACCAGAAGGCCCGTGACGCCCAACAGGACGAATGCCCCGGCCAACAGCCAGTGACCGAACCTTTCGATCGCCGTGAACCGGGTCACGGTGGTTCCGGCAGCCCCGTCGTCGATCTTGATGCGGCCGTGGATCACATAGAACAGGGCCAGCGCCGCCAGCGTGCCCAAGAGCAGCCAGCCGCCATACCTGCGCAGCGGTCCGTCGCGGAAGTCAAGCCAGACCATACCGCCATCCTGCACCAGTACCGCGGCAGCGGGTCCGCGTTGCTGGACCGAGATATCAGCGGTGTCATATCGCATCGCGCGCCATAGTTCGGGGTCGGACACCCCGCCAAGCGTGCCAAGCTGTCCCGTGATCGGGGCCGCGCGGGTGGGGTCGCCGGTTGCCTCGGACCGGAAACTGTCATCCACTTTCAGCCCTTCTTGCCGGGCCATGATGTCTTCCAGCGTCTGTGCCCCGCCTGTTTGGCTACGGTCGGTACTTTGCGCCTGCGCCACACCGGTCAGCGCAAGCGACAGGACAAGGGCTAGTGCCATGCGCAGCATGGTCGCCTCCTTGTATCAGAATTCCAGAAACCGGGACGGCCCCGAAAGGCCGCCCCGTCAGACGGGGGTGTCAGCCGCCCGCCTTTCTTTGATAGGCTGTGCCCCAGCCCCAGGCGCCAGCGCCGAAGCCACGCGCGACCACACGCTCGCGGTAGATCGTCGACACCTCGTCGCCGTCCCCGGCCAGAAGCGCCTTGGTCGAACACATCTCGGCACAGATCGGCAGCTTGCCTTCGGCGATACGGTTGCGCCCATATTTGGCGAACTCGGCCTGCGAGTGGTTCTCTTCCGGACCACCGGCGCAGAAGGTGCACTTGTCCATCTTGCCGCGCGAGCCGAAGTTGCCCGCCTGCGGGTACTGCGGCGCGCCGAAGGGGCACGCATAGAAGCAGTAGCCGCAGCCGATGCACAGATCCTTGGAGTGCAGAACGATGCCCTCTTCCGTCTGATAGAACACATCCACCGGACAGACCGCCATACAGGGCGCATCCGAACAATGCATGCAGGCAACCGAAATTGACCGTTCGCCCGGCGTTCCATCCTGGATCGTCACCACCCTGCGACGATTGATGCCCCAGGGCACTTCGTTCTCGTTTTTACAGGCCGTCACACAAGCGTTGCATTCGATGCAGCGCTCGGCGTCGACGAGAAACTTAGCTCTTCCCATGGTTCGTTCTCCTTACGCTGACATGATCTTGCAGAGAGTCACTTTGGTCTCCTGCATTTGCGTGACGCTGTCATAGCCATAGGTCTGGGCTGTATTGGAGCTTTCGCCCAACACGTAGGGATCGGCGCCATCGGGATACTTGTCCCTCAGATCCTTGCCCTGGAAATGCCCGCCGAAATGGAACGGCATGAAGGCAACGCCTTCGCCGACCCGTTCTGTGACCATTGCCATCACCTTGACCTTGCCGCCTTCCGGACCTTCGACCCAGACCTGATGGCCATCCCGAACACCAAGGTTGTTGGCGTCGCGCGGGTTGATCTCGACGAACATGTCCTGCTGAAGCTCGGCCAGCCAGCGGTTCGACCTGGACTCCTCGCCGCCACCTTCGTATTCCACGAGGCGCCCCGAGGTCAGGATCATCGGATACTCCTTCGAGAAGTCGTTCTTCTGGATCGAGGCATAGAGGGTCGGCAGACGGTAATCATGCCGGTCCTCATAGGTCGGGTAATCCGCCACAAGGTCGCGACGCGGCGTGTAAAGCGGCTCGCGGTGAAGCGGAATCGGATCCGGGAAGGTCCACACGACTGTCCGGGCCTTGGCATTACCGAAAGGCGCACATTCGTGCTTGATTGCCACCCGCTGGATTCCGCCCGAAAGGTCGGTTTTCCAGTTGGTCTTTGGCCCGGCCACGGCGTCGATCGCCGCGCGTTCCTCGTCGGTCAGATCGCCATCCCAACCCAGGTCCATCAGCATCTGCATCGTGAATTCCGGGTAGCCGTCCTGGATCTCGGAATTCTTCGAATAGACGCCTTCGGCCAGCAGGTTCTGGCCGTCACGTTCCACCCCGAACCGGGCGCGGAAAGTCAGGCCGCCTTCGCTGACAGGCTTGGACATGTCATAGAGGTTCGGCGTGCCGGGGTGGCCCATCTCGGGCGTGCCCCAACAGGGCCAGGGCAAACCGTAATACTCGCCATCCGCCGGCCCGCCATTGGCGCGCAGCGTAGTGCGATCGAAGGTGTGCTGGTTGGCCATGTGCAGCTTCAGACGCTCGGGGCTCTGACCGGTATAGCCGATGGTCCACAGACCGCGATTGAACTCGCGGGTGATGCTTTCCACGTTCGGCGTGACCTCGTCCTCCATCTCGATGTTGCGGAACAGGCGGTCGGCAAAACCGAACTTGTTCGCGAACCGTGCGATGATCTCGTGGTCGGTCCGGGCCTCGAACAGCGGCGCCACGACCCGGTCACGCCACTGGAACGACCGGTTCGATGCCGTGACCGAGCCACGGGTTTCGTACTGCGTCGCCGCCGGCAGCAGATAGACGCCGTCGGTGCGGTCATGCAGCACCGCCGAGACAGTCGGATACGGGTCGACCACGACCAGCATGTCCAGCTTCTCCATCGCCGTCTTCATTTCCGGGCCGCGGGTCTGCGAGTTGGGCGCATGGCCCCACAGAACCATGGCGCGCACCGCGTCTGGCTGATCGGTGTTTTCCGGATCTTCCAGAACACCGTCGATCCAGCGGCTGACGGGAATGCCCTTCAGGTTCTGAAGCGACTTCTCCTTGCCATCGGCGCCGGTGACTTTCTGGAACTGACCGGCAAGCCAATCGGCATCCTCTTCCCAGACACGGGCCCAATGGGCCCAAGCGCCCTTGGACAGGCCGTAATACCCCGGCAACGTGTGCGACAGGACGCCCAGGTCGGTCGCGCCCTGCACGTTGTCATGGCCACGGAAGATGTTCGTGCCACCGCCCGAGGTGCCCATGTTGCCCAGCGCGAGTTGCAGGATGCAGTAGGCGCGGGTGTTGTTGTTACCGTTGGTGTGCTGGGTGCCGCCCATGCACCAGATCACGGTGCCGGGACGGTTGTTGGCCAGCGTATGGGCCACGCGGCGCAGTTGCTCGCCGGGGGCTCCGGTGACACGTTCGACCTCTTCCGGGGTCCATTTGTCGACCTCGGTCCTGATCTGATCCATGCCCCAGACTCGGGTGCGGATGAACTCCTTGTCCTCCCAGCCGTTGTCAAAGATATGCCACAGGATGCCCCAGACCAGAGCCACGTCCGAACCGGGACGGAAGCGCACATATTCGTCCGCATGCGCCGCCGTGCGGGTAAAGCGCGGGTCGCAGACGATCAGCGGCGCGTTGTTTTCTTCCTTGGCTTTCAGAACATGCAAAAGCGACACCGGGTGCGCCTCGGCAGGGTTGCCGCCGATGATGAAGATCGCCCGGCTGTTGTGGATGTCGTTGTAGCTGTTGGTCATGGCGCCGTAGCCCCATGTGTTCGCCACACCCGCCACCGTGGTCGAGTGACAGATCCGTGCCTGGTGATCCACGTTGTTCGTGCCCCAATAGGCGGCGAACTTGCGGAACAGGTAGGCCTGTTCGTTCGAATGTTTCGCCGAGCCCAGCCAATAGACGCTGTCGGGCCCGCTTTCCTCGCGGATCTTCATCATGCCGTCGCCGATCTCGTCGATCGCCTGTTCCCAGCTGATGCGTTTCCACTCGCCACCATCTTTCTTCATCGGGTATTTCAGGCGGCGTTCGTTATGGGCGTGTTCACGCACCGAGGCACCCTTGGCGCAGTGCGCTCCCAGGTTGAACGGGCTGTCGTAACCGGGCTCCTGCCCGATCCAGACACCGTCCTCGACTTCGGCCAGGACAGTACAGCCGACCGAACAATGGGTGCAGACCGATTTCACGGTCTCGATGGCGCCCTCGGCGGCGGTCGCCGCAGAGGCCTGCGACACGGTTCCGCCCGTGGCACTGATTGCGGCAAGGCCGCCAATGGCCAGGCCGCTGCCACGCAGGAACGCGCGGCGGTCGACGGATTTCTCCGCGACATCTGACAGGATACTTGTCCGCTGGGGGCGTCTCGCAACCCCGTTGGTCTTTTTCCTCAGCATGTTAACCTCCCTTGCTGCCCGTTTCGGGCTGGCTGGGGTTGAAGAATGCCATCTGCTGTCGGGCCTATCGCAACCGGTCGCATCTGGCGTGAAAACGGCGCCTCAGAACCTGGCGCTGTCGAAATAGGCGCGGGTCTGCGCCGTATCCTGCAAACGGGTCGATTGCAGGTCGGGCTCAGACGCTTCCGCGGCCTGCCCGCTGGCCGTCACGGCAACAGCCGCCACGGGGGCGCCGGTTGCGGCCAGTTTCAGAAAGTCGCGGCGGCTGGTTTCTGCCTTGTCTTTCTTGGTCATGAGAGTTCCTCCTCTCGTTGAGGGCGGTTGCCCGCCCGGAAATGCGGATCACTCCGCGCTCATCCGGAAGCCTTCGGCCTCGATCTCCATGAACACCCGGCCAACCTGGCCGACGGCGGCGTAGAAGACCGAATTCTTGGCGGCTTCCAAATCGGTGAAGAAATGCCCGGCCCAGGGGCCGATATGCGTATTGAAGAAGTTTTTCTGATCGGCCACGTCCTGCGCCTGACCGAACCGGCCGACGATCATCGCGCCCATCATTTCCATCAGCGACGCGATATTGTCCTCGGGCTCATAGGCATTCTCGGCCCGGGTCAGCCCGCGCGCGGCCATGTCCCGGCGCAACTGCGCCAGAGGTTTCTCGTTCAGGAACCCGGTCAGGTAGTAGCTGGCATAGGGCAGAAGCTCGCCCCGCCCGAGACCGATGAAGAGCTTGTTGAACTCGCTTTCCACCCCGGCAGGCTTGGTCAATCTGGCAATCCTGACCAATGCGTTGATGGCGGTGCCCAGCGGCGTGTCATCGCCCGACAGACCAGCGGTCATGGTCAGGGTACCCTCGTCCGGCGGACCGGCCAGAAGCAGCCCCAGGAAATTGTAGAGATCCGCGCGCAGGCGGTCTTCTTCCACGATGGTGATGTCTTCGGCGGCACTCATCTGGGTCTCCTCGCTCATGTGGCCTCCTGATCGAAGGCAAAGCGCATGCGGCGCTGGGTCTGGGGGATGGGTTCGGGTTCTTCGGGCAGGGGCGCCGTTTCGACCACGGTCAGAACAGGGGGCTCGGGCGCAGGTGGCGGTGAACCGTCGGGGGGAGTGCCGGGGGGAGTGTCGGGCTGGTCGTCCGGCAGGCCCGCGTCTTCGGCCTCCTCGGTGGCCTGACGGGCCAGATCGAGCACGTGTTTCGTCATGCCCTTGCCGACCTGGTAGGCGGTCTGCATGTTCTCGACGACGAAAGACGCGTCGTTGAAATCCTCGCCGTAGTCGATCAACCCATCGACATTGGCCAGCACCGGGTTCACCCGCCACAACCGGCGCAACGCGCGGGTCCGGATACGGGCGGGCACGGCGTCTTGCAGGAAGGCCTTGAAGTCGTCCCCCTCACCCAGGCTGTCCGGGTCCGGCAGGTTCAGCTCAGCCAGGATGTCCTCGTCCGAGCGCTCTGCCAGTGCCGCCTCGTGTTCGGCGCGCTGGGCCGCCTCGTCCCGACGTTCCTCCTCGCGCATCTCGGCTTCAACCGCCGCTTTCCGCCGTGCCCAAAAATCGAGCCCCCCTTGGTCGCGATGCCGGGCGGAAAACCGGTTCCCACTTTTCCTGGCATCGCTCATCCCAGCCGCTCCTTCTTGGCCTGCACGGGCGAGCGATAGACATCCGCCATCTGCGCAATGCGTGCGTCACCGACGCCGTCCTCGACAAGGCTCACATCCTTGCGGTCGCGCTTGCGTTTCTTGAAAGCTTCCTCGTGGTGATGGGCCGCGACGAAATCCTCGACCCAAGCCAGCACCGGAGCGGGCATCGGGATCTTCTCGATGATCTCCTCGCCGCTGTCGGCATAGTCCTGCGCCTCGTAGGGCGAGACCGTGGCCAGCACGACCTCCAGGGGATGCTCCCCGTCGCATTCCCGCAGGATCACATAGATCGAGGGCACCTGCGCCATCAGCCCGTGCACGTAACCCTCTGTGTCCGCGCCATGCAGCTCTATCACCGGTGTGGCGGCGTGGAAATCCGTCAACCCGCCTTCCTCGCGCAGCACCCGCCAGGAGGCATCCGTCGCCCCGGGCAGCGCATCGATGGCTGACCACGACCAGGCCGCCCATCGGGTCACACCCGGCCGACGGCGCAGCACGATACCGACTGGCATCGCGTCATACCTGTTGGGGTCGCGAATTTCGATCTGACTGTCCTCCCTGAGCCGAGCTTGCCAAAGCGCGACCTCGTGCAGAAAGGGGTTTGGACTGCCCTGGCGGCATTCCGGACAAAATGTCGACACCTCTTTTCGCGCCGAAGGCCACAGGGACCATTTGTCTATCCCGATATTTTTCATCGGGTTCAATTGCCGCGCCGATGCGGGCGAATCACCTTCCCCGGCGCGGCCGGTTTCGCCCGGGTCTTCGCAGGGAAAACCGGTTGAGACACGATTCGAATCATGTCTAGTTGGATCAGGTTCCGGCCCCGAAATGGGCCAAAATCCATGCGGAAAACCGGAGGGGAAAACCTTGGATAAATCATTGATTCTATGTGATTGCTCTGGATCCATGACCCTGGATGCAGAGGCGCTTTCGCAGGCCACCGGCCTGAGCTGCTCCAAGGTGCATTCGGCGCTCTGCACCACGCAGATCGACGCTGCCGCCACCGCGATCGGGGGGGGCAATGCGATTTTTTGTTGCGGCCAGGAGAGCCGCCTTTTCGAAGCCCTTGCCGCCGAGATCGGCGCCCCTGCGCCCCCGGTTCTGGACCTGCGCGATCGGGCCGGATGGTCCGCCGATCCGGCCCCGAAACTGCCCAAATTGGCCGCCCTGGTCGCGGAGGCGACCCTGCCCGCCCCCATCGAGAAGGCCCTGGACGTGACATCCGAAGGTCTCTGCCTGGTAATCGGCGCGGGCGATGTGGCCCTGTCCGCGGCGGAGGCGTTGAAGGATTACCTGGGCGTCACGGTCCTGCTGACGGATGATGTCGAGCCGCCAGTGACCCGCGACTTCGACGTGATCCGCGGGCGGTTGCGCAAGGCCACCGGGGCGTTCGGCGGCTTTGGCGTGACCATCGACGCGCTGTCGCAGCTGGATCCGACCGGACGCGGCACCCCCGGCCTGACCGCCCCGCGTGACGGCGGGCGCTCGGACTGCGACATTATCCTGGACCTGAGTGGCAATACCCCGCTCTTTCCCTCGCCCGAGAAACGCGAAGGCTACCTGCGCGCCGATCCGCGCAGCCCGCAGGCGGTGGCCGGCGCGGTTCTGGCCGCCTCGCACATGGTCGGCACGTTCGAGAAAACCCTCTTCGTCAAGACCGAGCCGATGCTCTGCGCCCATTCCCGCGCCGGCCAGCCGGGCTGTTCACGCTGTCTGGACGCCTGCCCCACCGGCGCGATCCAGCCCGATGGCGACAACATCATCGTGGACCCGATGATCTGCGCGGGCTGCGGGGCCTGTTCGTCGCTCTGCCCTTCGGGGGCGATCAGCTATGACGCCCCGCCGGTGGACCTGACCCTGCGCCGGGTCCAGACCCTCGCCAGCGCCTATCACAAGGCAGGCGGCAGTGCCCCACGCCTGCTGGTGGTCAATGCCCACGGGGCCGAGATGGTTCGCCTGTCCGCCCGCTTCGGACGTGGCCTGCCCGCCGATGTGGTGCCGCTGGAAATGTCCGCCACCGGCGCGTTCGGGCATGCCGAAATACTGGCCGCTGTGGCGGCGGGGTTTGCTGATGTCTCGCTCCTGATGGCGCCGGGCGTCGACCGGCAGGTGGCGGAAGGCGAAGCGACCCTGGCTCGTGCCATCGGAGCCACGGTCACGCTGATCGACACCGCCGATCCGGACGCCCTGTCGGACGTGCTTTATGACAGTGACACGCCCACGCCCCTCGCCACGCCGGTGCGCCCCGTGGGCACCCGTCGGCAAGTGACGCGCCAGGCCGCGCGCGCCCTGCACCCTGACGCCCCCACCCTGCCGCTGCCAGAGGGCGCGCCCTACGGCGGCGTATTGGTCGATACCGACGCCTGCACGCTCTGCCTGTCCTGCGTGTCCCTGTGTCCTTCCGGCGCGCTTGGCGACAACCCGGACCTGCCGCAGCTGAGGTTCCAGGAGGATGCCTGCCTGCAATGCGGCATCTGCGCGGCAACCTGCCCCGAGAAGGCGATCACCCTGACGCCCCGGCTGACCCTGGCCGACAGCGCCCTGGATCAACAGGTGCTGAACGAGGAAGAACCCTTCGCCTGTATCGAATGCGGCGCGCTCTTTGGCGTGAGGTCCACCATCGAGAAGATTACCGAGAAACTCGCGGGCAATCACGCCATGTACGCCAACCCCGAGGCCGCGCGGATGATCCAGATGTGTGACAATTGCCGCGTGAACGCGCAGTATCACGCAAAGGACAACCCTTTCGCGGGCGGAGATCGCCCGCGCCCGCGCACCACCGAGGACTACCTGTCCAAACGGCGCGACCACTGAACGGAGAGACTGATGAGCGACGATTTCAATATGTCCATGCGCAAGTTCCTGAAACAGGTCGGCGTGACCTCGCAGCAGGCAATCGAAGAAGCCCTGCGCACCGCGCCCGATTCTGCCGGCAAGAGCTTCACCGCCCGCGCGGTAATCACCATCGAAGAGCTCGGCATGACCCATGTGGTCGAGGGCGAAATCAAGGATCGGGAGTAACCCCTTGACGCGAGAGGACATTCTGAACGCGCTGAAAGGCGTGGCGGACCCGGCCGGCGGCGACATCGTATCCTCTGGCGTGGTGCGGGCCTTGAACCTGGATGGCACCACCGCGCGCTTCGTGATGGAGGTCGATCCGACCCGCGCCCAGACCTATGAGGGCGTCAAGGCCAAGGCCGAGGCCGCGCTGACCGCGCTGGGGGCAACGGCGAATATCGTCATGACCGCCCACAGCACCAAGGCGCCGCCGGATCTGAAGCCGCAGAAAGCGGCACCCAAGGGGCCCGAGAAGATCCCCGGCGTTGACCGCATCCTCGCCGTGGCTTCGGGCAAGGGCGGGGTCGGCAAGTCGACCGTTTCGGCGAACCTGGCCTGCGCTCTGGCAGCCTCCGGGCGGCGGGTCGGGCTGCTGGACGCCGACGTTTACGGCCCCAGCCAGCCGCGCATGCTGGGTGTCTCCGGGCGGCCGTCCAGCCCGGATGGCAAGACCATCCTGCCGCTGCGCAACCATGGCGTGACGATGATGTCGATCGGGCTCATGACCAATGACGACCAGGCGGTGGTCTGGCGCGGGCCGATGCTGATGGGCGCGCTTCAGCAGATGATGATGCAGGTGCAATGGGGGGCGCTCGATGTGCTGATCGTTGATCTGCCACCCGGGACCGGGGACGTGCAGATGACGCTGGCGCAGAAGGCGCAGGTGGACGGGGCACTGGTCGTCTCGACTCCGCAGGACGTTGCCCTTCTGGATGCGCGCAAGGGGATCGACATGTTCAAACAGATGAACGTGCCGCTCGTCGGCATGGTTGAAAACATGTCGACCCATATCTGCTCCAACTGCGGGCACGAGGAACACACGTTCGGCCATGGCGGCGTGGCCGCAGAGGCCGAGAAACTGGGCGTGGATCTGTTGGCCGAAATTCCGCTGGACATACAGATCCGTATGGCGGCCGATGGCGGCGCCCCGGTGGTGGTCAGCCAGCCCGACAGCGCACAGGCCGCGGCCTTCCAGTCCCTCGCCAGGGCACTGGTCGACGGGGGCCACGCATGAGCGACCCCGTCTTTCCGCCCCTCATGTCCGGCCTTGCCGTGACCGGCGCGATGGACGCTTTCGACAGCGCCTGCGCCAAGGCGGCGATGGGCTGCGACGCGGGCTTGGTCGTGCACAACCTGGGCGCCGACGTGATGCAGGCGGCGCTGGTGCTTGCGCCCGAGGTGTCCCTGGCCAAGGCAATGACCATGCTGCCGCTCTGCGCCGTGGGCTTTCAGAACGCCCTGGGCGCGCTCGCCCCACCCGAGGTGGCGGTGCACCTGGGCTGGGACGGGGCGCTTTTTCTGAACGGCGCGCGGTGCGGCGGGCTGCGGGTGGCCGCCTCGCATACCGATCCCGAGGCGAAGCCCGACTGGTTGGTGGTCGGCCTGACCCTGCCGCTCTGGCCGCCGTCAGCGGAAACCGGCGAAACACCGGATGCCACCGCGCTCTATGCCGAGGGCTGCGCGGATGTGGACGCGACGGCCCTGCTCGAAGCCTGGGCACGCCATACGCTGAACTGGATCAACCGGTGGGAGGACGAGGGCGCGCGTGCGCTGCATGCCGAGTGGCGCGGCCTGTCCCATGGCATGGGCGAGGAGCGCACCCAAGGCGACCTGTCCGGCAGTTTTCTGGGTGTGGACGAAGAATTCGGAATGCTCCTGCGCCAGGGCGACACCACCCATCTGATCCCGCTCACCGCCCTGTTGGAGGCCTGACATGAAACTCGCCCGCGCAACCCATCTTGACGAAAGCGACCAGTACGTCTTTGCCAAACCGGCGCGCACCGGCGAATGGTGCCTGTCCGGGGGCTTTGAATTCTCGAACTGGAGCGAGGGGGATCTGGTCGGCAAGGCGCGCCAGGCTTTCGCCAATGGCTGGCTGGGGCTGGAAACCGGCGGGCGCGTGACCTTCGTCGCCGTGGCCGAGGTCACGTCCGGTGAGTTTGAGGCGCTGACCGACACGCTGGCCCGGCATTTCGTGACCTATTACGGCGCGCCCAGTGTCGAGGCCGCCCGCCCGGTGGCCGCCGAGGAGCTGGCGCACATGGCCGAACTTTGCGACGAGCACCCGGACAACACGCTGCTGACCGTGGCACGCGAACTGACCGAAGCCGGCGTGCGCGAGGGCTTTCGCAAGATCGAGGCGCAGGCGGCGGATCTTGCCCAGTTTGCCGTGCACGGGTCGGTGGAGGACTGATCGAGACGTCCGCGCCTGCAACCGTTTTCTTCGAAGAGTGAAGCGGATGCGAATTCGTTCTGGAGAGCGAATTCCCGCTGAACGGACCGGAATTTTCGAAAATTCCGCCCCCCCCTCACCTGGCGTTGAAAGTGAACAGCGTCTCGCCGTTGATCCTGTAGCTGTTGATCAGCTCCCGTGCCGTGTCCGAGACCAGCCAGGCCTCCAGCTTTTCCACCAATTCCGCCTCTACATGCGGGTGTTTCACCGGGTTTACCGGCAGAAACGCATACTGGTTGAACAGTACCGGATCGCCCGCGAACAGCAGGGCCTGATCGGCCTTGTTGGCGAAATTCAGCCAGCTGGCCCGGTCCGACATGATATAGGCGCCCATGCCGGCAGCGGTGTTCAGCGAAGCCCCCATGCCCGCACCGACCGCCTTGTACCAGTCGCCCTCGGGGACCACGCCCGCGGCGGACCAGAGGCTGAGTTCCTTCTTGTGGGTGCCAGAATCATCGCCCCGGCTGACGAAATCCGCCCGCGCATCGGCGATCGCCACCAGCGCGGCGGCAGCGGAGTTCGCCCCGGCAATCCCGGCGGGATCGTCCGACGGACCGACAAAGACGAAATCATTGTACATGATCTCGCGCCGATGGGTGCCGTAGCCGCCCGCCAGAAACGCCTCTTCGGCTTTCAGCGAATGCACCAGGATCGCGTCCACATCCCCCGCCTCGCCCAACCGGATCGCCTGTCCCGTGCCGACCACCAGCAACTGCACCTCGATGCCCGTGTCCGCCTTGATCTGCGGCAGCAGGATGTCGGACAGGCCCGAGTTGTGAAACGAGGTTGTCACCGCCAGTTTCATCGCTTCGGCCAGCGACGCTGTGGCGGTCGTGGCGGCCAGAATTGCCCCCAGGATCAGACGTTTCATTCGACGATATCTCCATTCAGAAATGCGCGGGCCTGCGCGGTGGCGGGCGCGGGAAAAAACGTATCGGCGGCGGCGAATTCATGCACCTTGCCGTGCAGCAGAAAGGCGACCTCGGTGCCCAGGCGGCGGGCCTGACCCATGTCATGGGTCGACATGATGATGCGGGTTCCAACCTCGGCAACACCGTGCAGGATCTCTTCGATCTCGCGGGTGGCGCGACCGTCGAGGGACGAGCAGGGTTCGTCCAGGAACAGAAGCTCCGGGTCGCGGATCAAGGCACGGGCAATGGCAAGTTTCTGACGCTCGCCCCCTGACAGGACCGTGGCCTGCCGGGTCAGCATCGCCCCCAGCCCGACCTTGCCCGCCCAGACCGCCGCCCGGTCGCGCGCCTCGGCCCGTTTCACACCACTCAGCCGCAGCGGATAGGCCAGGTTGTCCTGCACGGTGCGGCGCATCATCACAGGCTGCTGAAAGACGAAGGCCTGGTGGCGCTGCGCTTCATGTTCCTCACAGGCCCAGTTGATCCGCCCCGCGCCCAGCCGGGCAATCCCGTGCAGCATCCGCAGAAGCGAGGTCTTGCCAGCCCCGTTCGGCCCGATCACCATGGTGGTGCCGGTGGGGTCGAGCTTCAGATCGACGGGACCGACCAGAACACGCCCACGGCGCCGGGTCAGCGCGCCTTCGACGGAAAGGGGAAAGAGATTGCTCACCAGCGCCCCTCCCGCTCGGTGCCGGACAGCATGTGGATGGCAAGGTTCACACCGATGGCGATGGCAATCAGGATGAAGCCCAGCGCCAGGGCAAGGGCGAATTCACCCTTGCCGGTCTCCAGCGCGATGGCGGTGGTCAGGACACGGGTGAGGTGGTCGATATTGCCGCCCACGACCATGATTGCGCCGACCTCGCCGATGCCCCGCCCGAATCCCGCCAGGGCGGCCGTCAGCAAGGCGCGGCGCCCGTCCCACAGGAGCGCGCGGATTCGCTGCCCCTGGCTCGCATTCATCGAGATCAACAGGTCGTGGTAATCCGACCACAGCTCGCGCAGCGCCTGGTGCGCGATCGAGGCGATCAGCGGCACGATGATGATCACCTGGGCGATGATCATCGCCGTGGGGGTGAACAGCAGGCCCAGTACGCCCAGCGGCCCGGACCGGCTGAGAAAGACATAAACGATCAAACCCACCACCACCGGCGGCAGCCCCATCAGCGCATTCAGCACCGCTATGACATAGCGGCGCAGGCGGAACCGGCGCACGGCCAGGTAGGCGCCCAGAGGGAGGGCGATGACGCAGGCGACCAGAAGCGCGGTGAGGGTCACGCGCAGCGAACGCAGGCTGATCTCGATCAGCACCGGGTCCCGCCCGAAAACGAGCCAGAACGCCTGCAAGGCTCCCTCGAGAAGATCCGACATGACCGCGTCCTCTTTGCGGGGCCGCGCCCGGCGCCCCCTCCCTTGACCGGAAGCAATGCCACAGCCGCGGGTTTTGAAAAACCGCGAATGTCGGGAAACACCCACGCTTGGTTCAATTGTCCCTTCCACAAGGGACATTTTGGCCCAGAATAGACAAAACGACCCGGGATGCGCGTATTAAAACCGACCGGTGTCCGGCCGCATCCGTCTTGTGGCCGGGCGCCATTGCCACGGCGCCTGTGCGCTCCTACCATCGGCGAGCCGGGCGGAAGACAGGGGGAAAAGTTCGGATGAAATCGGTTCGTTTCAAGCTGTTGATCCTGGCGCTTCTGCCGCTGATGGTGCTGATGCCTCTGCTTCTGCTCCTGGCGCAATCACGCTGGACGGCGGATTACGACGCCCTTTTGACCGCCAAGGTGGACAGCGACCTGCGCATCGCGGAACAGCACCTCGGGCGCATCATGACCTCGACCGGAGACCGCGTGCAAGCGGTGGCGGGTTCGGATGAGATGCGCATCCGACTTGCGGCGGGTCAGGCGGCGGTCGAGAGCTTTCTGGCCGAACGAGCCGAAGCGCTGCAGCTTGATTTCTTTTACTACCTGCCCGCAGAGGACATCGGCGAGGAGGCCAGATGGCCGGTCGTGGCCCAGGCGCTGGCCGGCCAGCAAACCGCCCAGATCGACATCTTTCCGGCCGAAGTCCTGGCCCGGTTTCCGGGACTCGCTGACCGCGCCTATCTGGATCTGATCGACACCGAAGCCGCCGTGCCCACCGACCGCATGGCCGAAGACCGCGGCATGGTCATCCACACCGCAGCCCCGGTCCGCATCTCGGGCCAGGAAGGCGTGCTGGTCGGTGGCATCCTTCTGAACCGCAACCTCGATTTCATCGACAGGGTCAACGCGCTGGTCTACCTGAACGCGGCCACGGGGGGCGAGCGTCAGGGCACCGCGACCTTGTTCCTGGAAGACGTGCGCGTCTCAACCAATGTGCGCCTGTTCGAAGATGTGCGCGCCCTGGGAACCCGCGTGTCTGCCGAGGTCCGCCACGCCGTACTGACCGAGGGCCGCACATGGCTCAACCGGGCCTTCGTGGTGAACGATTGGTACATCTCCGGCTACCTGCCCCTGATCGACAGTTTCGGCAATCGGGTCGGGATGTTGTATGTGGGATTCCTGGAAGCGCCCTTCACGGGGGCCAAGCGCGCCGCCCTTCTGAACATGCTGACCGCCTTTGGCGCCGTCCTGGTCCTCTCCGCCCCCATCTTTCTGCGCATGGCGCGCGGCATCTTCTCGCCGCTCGAACGCATGACCTGGACGATGAAACGGGTCGAACGCGGCGACCTGGCGGCCCGCAATGGCGATGTCGGATCGCAGGATGAAATCGGCCAGGTGGCCACCCATCTGGACACACTGCTGAACCAGGTGCAGGAACGCGACCAGGCCTTGCGCGACTGGGCCAACGAGTTGAACGCCCGGGTAGACCGGCGCACCGCCGAACTGCAGGAGACCAACCAGAAGCTAGAAGACACGTTCCAGCAACTGGTGATGAGCGAGAAGCTCGCCTCGATCGGCGAGATCACCGCCGGGGTGGCCCATGAGATCAACAACCCGGTTGCGGTGATCCAGGGCAATGTCGACGTGGTGCGCCTTTCGCTGGGCGCAGAGGCCGAAGCGGTGAAGACCGAACTCGATCTGATCGACCGGCAGGTGCAGCGCATCGACGGCATTGTCGGTAAACTGCTGCAATTTGCGCGCCCGGTTGACTACGGCCGATCCGATGTGGGGGCCTCGGTTGCGCAGGTGGCTGGCGAATGCCTTGGGCTCGTCGGCCATGTGCGGTCCCGGCAGGAGGTCGCGCTGCTCCCGGACTTCCGCGACGCGCCCGAGGTCGGCATCCACCCCGGCGAGTTGCAGCAGGTGGTGGTGAACCTTCTGGTCAATGCGATCCAGGCGATGGAGGGCACGGGACGCGTCGACATCACGGTGCGCCGGGCCGCACGCGACGGGCAGGAGGGAACCGAGCTGGTGGTCGCCGACAATGGCCCGGGCATCGACGAGGCAAGTCTGGCGCGGGTTTTCGACCCGTTCCACACCACCAAGCCGGGCGAAGGCACCGGGCTGGGCCTGTCGATCAGCCAGACCCTGATCCGCCGCGCGGGCGGGCGCATCTCGGCGCGCAACCGGCCCGAAGGGGGGGCGGAGTTCACCGTCTGGCTGCCCGCGTTGACCGAAGAGGCCGTGTAACCACGGCCTCTCCCCCTTGCCGTGGCGCGCTCGCCCCCGTATCTAACCCCCAACACCGAATGCAAAGGAGCGTGACATGCTGAAGGGTTTGGGCGGGCTTGGCGACATGGCCAAGATGATGAAGACCGCACAGGAAATGCAGAGCAAGATGGTCGAGATGCAGGAGAGCCTTGAAACCATGACCGTGACCGGCGAAAGCGGCGCGGGTCTGGTCAAGGCCACCGCAACCGCCAAGGGTGTTCTGACCGGCCTGGACATCGACCCGTCGATCTTCAACCCGGACGAAAAGGAAGTGGTCGAGGACCTGATCCTGGCCGCGATCAAGGACGCCCAAGCCAAGGCGAAGGCCAAGAGCGAAGAGGAAATGGCCGCCCTGACCGAGGGCATGGGCCTGCCCAAGGATATGAAACTGCCCTTCTGAGGGTGGTTTCCCCGTCTCGATGGACGCCCCGCGCGAGATCGAAGAGCTGATCGAGCTCATGGCCAAGCTGCCGGGCCTGGGCCCGCGCTCGGCCCGTCGCGCGGTTTTGTACCTGATCCGCAAGCGGGGCCTCGTGCTGGCCCCGCTGGCCGATGCCATGCAGGTTGTGGCCGAACGCGCCCGCGAATGCCTGACCTGCGGCAATGTCGGCACGTCGGAGATCTGCGAAATCTGCGCCAGCGAAAAGCGCGCCAATGGCGAGATCTGCGTGGTCGAGGAGGTGGCCGACCTCTGGGCGATGGAACGCGCAGGCGTCTTTGCCGGGCGCTACCACGTGCTGGGCGGGACCCTGTCGGCGCTCGACTCCATCGGGCCGGACGAGCTGGGCATCCCGCGACTGGTCAATCGGGTTGAGGCCGAGGGCGTGACCGAGGTCATCCTGGCCTTGAATGCGACGGTCGACGGCCAGACCACCGCCCATTACATCGCCGAAGAGCTTGAAACCCGCTGCAAGGTCACATCGCTGGCCCAGGGCGTACCGATCGGTGGTGAACTGGATTACCTGGACGACGGGACCATCACCGCAGCCCTGAAGGCCCGCAAGAGCCTGTGACGCTAGCGCTCAAAACCATGAAATGGTCCGCCAACGCCATCCCTCGCGAGCAAGCCTCGCAGGGGCGCAGGCGGGCTGCGGGAGCTCGCGGAGCCCCGCAACGCATCGGGCAAAGGCGCGGGCTATTCCACCGCGCGGATCAGCTTGCGCTCCAGCACGCGTAACACGGTTTTCAGGTCCTGACCCCGTTTCAGGATCTGCCTGTCCATGCCGATGACGCTGTACTGGCCCTGCTTCAGACGCAGGGCCGGGCGTTTTTCGATCCGGTAGAGCGGGTGTTCGGCGGTTCGTCTGAACACGTCGAACACGGCAACATCCTTGAGGAAGCTCATGCCATAGTCGCGCCATTCTCCGGCAGCGACCATGCGCCCGTACAGCCCCATGATGGTGCCCAACTCGTGCCTGTCGAAGGCCACCTGCTGGCCCTGCCCCGATGCTGAACCTTGGCCCGGAATGGGTGTTGGTGTCTGCATATTCATGCCCTCAGCCTGCCCGCAAAGGGTAAACAAATCAATCCCTGCCCGAATTTCGCCTCGAAATGACCACTGGTTTTCCACGGCCGTTCCATGCTGTTGCCGCCAGCACAACCGACAAAACTCCTGTAGCGAGCACATGCTCACCCGGCGCCACGATGTACAGCCCCCACCCAGTTCGTGGCGCCGGAACTACAAGTGAAACCCCGCTTCAGGCGGGGTTTTCGCGTTTTAGTGCCGTCAACAACCAACCCGGACCGGGGGTTGCCGCGGCCTCCCCCCTCCCCCAGAAGAAACACTATTGACCGCACGGTCGGGTTTGTGCATCCTAGTCTCAAGGGATTTTGGGAGGAGCCCCTGAGAATGACACCCCAGGAACGTGCAGAACGCGCGGCGGCGTCCATGTGGGCAGGCGACCGCGCCAGCCAGGACGCCGGCATGACTCTGGTCGAGATCGGCCCGGGCACCGCGACAATCACCATGCCGGTGCGCGAGGATATGGCCAATGGCCATGGCATCGCCCACGGAGGCTATGTCTTTACCCTGGCCGACAGCGCCTTTGCCTTTGCCTGCAACAGCTACAACACATCCGTCGTGGCGCAGCATAATTCGATCACCTACCTGACCCCGGGCCGGATCGGCGAGACCCTGACCGCCACTGCCCACGAGGTCGCCCTGGCCGGACGCTCCGGCATCTATGACGTGCTGATCACCGGCGAGGACGGGCGCCCGATTGCCCAGTTCCGCGGCCATTCCCGCCAGATCACGGGCCAGAATTTCGACGAATCCGAACACGAACCCGCAGAAGATATTGCCGGCTGAACCCGGCCAATAGAAGGAGACGGGGGCCCGCGCCCCGTGGAGAAAACCATGAAAGACCTGACCCCGCGCCGCGAGGACCTGGATCCGATCGAAATCGCCTCGCGCGACGAGATCGGCGCACTACAGCTTAACCGCATGAAATGGTCGCTGCGCCATGCCTATGACAACGTACCCTTCTACCGCCAGAAATTCGACGAGGCGGGGGTGCATCCCGATGACCTCAAGTCCCTGTCGGACCTGTCAAAATTCCCCTTCACGGTCAAACAGGACTTGCGCGACAACTATCCCTTCGGCCTGTTTGCCGTGCCGCGCGAACAGATCGCACGCATTCACGCCAGCTCCGGCACCACCGGGCAGCCGACGGTGGTTGGCTATACCGCCAGTGACCTGAAGATGTGGGGCAGCGTGGTCGGGCGCAGCCTGCGCGCTTCCGGCCTGCGTCCCGGTGACGTGCTGCACAACGCCTATGGCTACGGGTTGTTCACCGGGGGCATGGGCGTACATGGCGGGGCCGAGCAATACGGGCTGACCGTGGTGCCTGTCTCGGGCGGTATGACTCAGCGTCAGGTGCGCCTGATCGAGGACTTCCGCGCCGACGGCATCACCGTCACCCCGTCCTACGCCTTGTCGATCCTGGACGAATACGCGCGCAAGGGGCGCGACCCGCGCGAAAGCCCGCTGAAAGTCGGCATCTTCGGTGCCGAGCCCTGGACCAACGCCATGCGGCTGGAAATCGAAGCCGCGTTCGACATGCACGCGGTGGACATCTACGGTCTGTCCGAAGTCATCGGCCCCGGCGTCGCCAATGAATGCGTCGAGACCAAGGACGGGCTGCACGTCTGGGAGGACCATTTCTATCCCGAGATCATCAACCCGACCACCGGCGAGGTGGTCGAGGATGGCGAAATGGGCGAGCTGGTCTTTACCTCGCTGACCAAGGAAGGTTTCCCCATCATCCGCTACCGCACCCGCGACCTGACCCGCCTTCTGCCGGGCACCGCGCGCTCCATGCGGCGGATGGAAAAGATTACCGGCCGCTCGGACGACATGATCATCCTGCGCGGCGTGAACATCTTCCCGACCCAGATCGAGGAACAGCTGATGGAAGTGCCGGAACTGTCGCCCCATTTCCAGATCGAACTGGTCCGTCCCGGCCGCATGGACGAGATGCACGTGCATGTCGAACTGGCCGAAGGGCAATCGACCGACATCCAGGCCGACGCCGCACACCGCCTCAAGGGGCTGGTGAAATCGCATGTCGGCGTCACCGTGAAGGTCAATGTGACCGAACCGGGTGGGGTTGAGCGCAGTCAGGGTAAGGCTGTAAGGATCATCGACAACCGCCCAAAGGAGTGACGGATGCCGCGCGGGATCGCACGCGACCACGAAGAGAAACGGACCGCCCTGCGCAAGGGGGCGGCCGCCTATTTCGCCGAACACGGGTTCGACCGGGCCTCGATGACCGGGGCGGCGAAAAGCTGTGGCGTGTCCAAGGCGCTGATTTACCACTATTATGACAGCAAGGAAGCGCTGCTTTATGACATACTCGACACTCATCTGAGCGAGCTGGTCGCCGAGGTCGAGGCAGCGCCCGAAACCGACGGGTTGCGCGGGTTGGTGCGCGCGATCCTGCTGGCCTACAAGGGCGCGGATGCGGAACACAAGCTGCAGCTCGACGCATTGGGCGTGCTGGAACCCGAACAGCAGGCCCACCTTCTGGGCCATCAGCGCACGATGATCGCGATGATGGGAACCGCGATCGCCGCAGAGGCCCCGGGCCTGGCCGGTGATCCGACCCGCCTGCGCGCAGTGACCATGTCGGTCTTCGGCATCCTGAACTGGTACTACATGTGGAACCGGCCCGGCAAAGGCATGAACCGCGAGGAGTATGCCGAGATGGTCACTGACATCGTCCTGGGCGGCATTCGCGCGCTTTGATCCGCAGCCGGGGCGCAGGGTGCGGGGCGCGGGGGCGTTCACCAGCCCCCGTCCCACCCGGTGCAGCCGGAAATGGCGCACGCCGGCCTTCCTCCATCGCCGCGCGCCCTTTTCATCTTTCCCCAAATATCCTCGCCGAAGGCAAGAAGTCGCCGCCCCTCTCCCCGCAGCTCACCGGCGGAGACTCGACTCCCCATTCGCCCCGCAGTATCATGAACAAAACCAGAACACTCCTGCTGCTGCCATGCCCCAACCGCGTCGTATCCTATCCCTGTGGTTTCCGCGCCTCGGCGCGGAGCGGCTCTTGCGCGGGCGGCGCGGTCTGGCGCCCGGACCCTTTGCGGTGGTGGCGGATCGGGGCAATCTGCAGATCCTCACCTCGCTCAGTTTCGAGGCGGAACAGGCGGGTCTTACCCCCGGCCAGCCCCTGCGTGATGCCCGCGCCATGTGCCCCGAGCTGATCTCGCAACGTGCCAACCCGGTGGCCGAGGCCGCCTTCCTGACCACGCTCAGACGCTGGGCCGGCAAGTTCTCGCCCTGGGTGGGCGAGGCGGGCGGCACCGCCCTGCCGGTACCGGGCACAAAGGCGGAGGTGGCAGGCATGGACGGGCTGGTCCTGGACATTACCGGCTGCGCCCATCTGTTCGGCGGCGAGGCGGCGATGCTGGACGAGGTCGCCCGCGACTGCACCACCCTGGGGCTGAGCATGCGCGGCGGCATTGCCGACACGGTGGGCGCGGCCTGGGCACTGGCCCGGTTCGCCGGGGCCGAAGTGGACATCGGCCCGGGCGGTGACGCGATCGACCAGGAGGCCCGCGCCACCCGCTCGCGCGCCGCGCGCCGCCCCAAGGGGCCAGCCCCTGCCAGGACAAGCCGTGGGCGCCGCCATTGGACCCGTGGTGGTGCGCTGCCTGCGCCGATCCCGGGACAGGGGGCAGATGGCGACAATGCCAGCGATCCCTCACGCATCGCCCCGCCCGGCGCCCTGCATGCCGCCCTGTCCCCCCTGCCGCTCGCCGCCCTGCGCCTGCCTGCCGATACGGTGGCGGGGCTGAACCGGCTGGGGCTGCGCCGGATCGGTGACGTGCTGGGCACCCCCCGCGCCGGGCTCGCGCGGCGGTTCGGCCGCGATCTGGTGCGGCGTCTGGATCAGGCGCTGGGGGTGGAGCCCGAGCCCGTCTCCCCCGCCCGGCCACCGCTGCGCTTCGCCGTGCGCCTCGGCCTGCCCGAACCGATCGGGCTGGAGGAGGATGTGATGGCCGGGGTCGACCGGTTGCTGCCCGAGCTCTGCGCCCGGCTGCGCACCAAGGGGCGCGGCGCGCGGGTGGTGCGGCTGGAACTGTCGCGGGTGGATCACGGGCTTCAGGTGATCGAGGTTGCCCTGGCCCGCCCCGCGGCAGATCCCGATCGCATCCGGCCGCTGCTGGCGATGAAACTGGGCGACGTGGACGCGGGGTTCGGCTTTGATCAGCTGCGCCTGGTGGCCCCGGTGCATGAGGCGGTGCGCCCCGAACAGCATCGTGGCCCTCTCACCCGGCGAGGAGGCGCGACATGCACTGCCACCGGGACCGGGATCGAGGATCTGATGGGCCGCATCGGTGCCCGGCTGGGGCTGGAGGCGGTGACACGCCTGCACCCGGGCGACAGCCATGCGCCGGAGAAGGCCGAACAGGTGCTGGCCGCCGTCTGGTCCCGCCCGGCGCGCGACTGGCATGCGCCCCCCAGGCTCCGCCCGCTGCTGATGTGGCGCCCCGAACCCGTTACCGCGCCGGAACACCCGCGCCTCCCGCCCCGGATCCACTGGCGCGGCCGCTCGCTGGAGGTCGCCCGGGCCACGGGGCCGGAACGCATCACCCCCGAATGGTGGCTGGAGGAAGAGGCCTGGCGCTCCGGCCAGCGCGACTACTGGGTGGTCACGACCCGCTGCGGGCTGCGCCTGTGGCTCTATTACGCCCATGGCGCGGCGCTCTCGCCCGGCTGGTTCTGTCAGGGCAGCTTCGGCTAAGGCATTTCGGGATTAAGTCGGCTCACGACTTGACCCGCAAAACCCCATGACACCGCCCGGGCAAAGGCGGCGCTCGACACGATCAAGGGAGCCGGCCAGCAGGTTCCCGCCAGGTTCGAAGCCCCCCGAGGTTGATCTGAAAAGCGAGCCCCCATTTCAGGACGCATCTGAACAAAACTCCACTGCGGGGTACTCCCCCGCAAGGGTTCAGACCGATGGTGGCGGGGAATAGGATCCGTTTCATCGCTGCTTCGGAACATGTTTGTCGGTGGGGGACAAGGCAAGGTCGTTCCCAAGTTGAAAACATGCGGCAATTCGCGCAGTTTGTGCGAAACAACAGGAGGATCTCCAATGCGCACCCGTGCCGCCGTGGCCCTTGAGGCCGGCAAACCCCTTGAAGTGATGGAAGTGAACCTGGACGGCCCGAAAGCCGGCGAGGTTCTGATCGAGGTAAAGGCCACGGGCCTGTGCCACACCGACGAATTCACCCGTTCGGGCGCCGACCCCGAAGGGCTGTTCCCCTCGATTCTGGGCCACGAAGGCGCCGGTGTCGTGCTGGAGGTCGGCGAAGGTGTCACCACGCTGAAACCGGGCGACCACGTGATCCCGCTCTACACGCCGGAATGCCGTGAATGCCATGCCTGCCTGTCGGGCAAGACCAACCTCTGCACCGCGATCCGCGGCACCCAGGGTCAGGGGCTGATGCCCGATGGCACCACGCGTTTCTCGATGCTGGATGGCACGCCGATCTACCACTACATGGGCTGTTCGACCTTCGCCAATCACACGGTCCTTCCGGAAATCGCGCTGGCAAAAGTGCGCGACGACGCGCCCTTCGACAAGATCTGCTACATCGGCTGCGGCGTGACCACCGGCATCGGCGCGGTAATCAACACCGCCGGGGTCGAGATCGGATCTTCGGCGGCCGTTTTCGGCCTGGGTGGCATCGGCCTGAACGTGATCCAGGGCCTGCGCCTGGCCGGGGCCGACATGATCATCGGCGTCGACCTGAACGACACCAAGGCGGAGATGGCGAAGAAATTCGGCATGACGCATTTCGTGAATCCGTCGAAACTGCCCGAGGGCCAGTCAGTCACCGAAGCAATCATCGAGCTGACCAAGACCGAGAAGGATCAGTTCGGAGGTGTGGATTATTCCTTCGACGCCACAGGCAACGTGCAGGTGATGCGCGACGCGCTGGAATGCTCGCACCGGGGTTGGGGCGTGTCGGTCATCATCGGCGTTGCGCCTGCGGGCGCCGAAATCTCGACCCGCCCGTTCCAGTTGGTCACTGGCCGGGTCTGGAAAGGCACGGCCTTCGGCGGCGCCAAGGGCCGCACCGACGTGCCAAAATTCGTCGACTGGTACATGGACGGCAAGATCGAGATCGACGACATGATCACGCACAAGCTGACTCTGGACCAGATCAACGAAGGCTTTGACCTGATGCACGAGGGCACGTCGATCCGCGCGGGCGTGGAAGTCTGAGGTAAATTTCTGATCCCGCCCGTCAGACATGCGAAAGGGGAGGCCACGGCCTCCCCTTTTCTGTAGGGTCCGGTCTGATCAGGCTTCGGCGTCGGACCCTGCATCCCGGCCCAGACCATTTGCCATTTCCTTGTCCAGCAGCAGCAGGTTCCAGCGGTTGTCGCCCGCCGCATCCACCTGGTCCAGAACGGTGCGGAACAGGTCCTCTTCCTCGGTCTGTTCCTCGATGAACCATTGCAGCATGTTCTGGGTCGAGAACTCCCGTTCCGACTGGGCCAGCTCGAACAGAGCGTTGATCTGTGCGGTCACGCTGCGCTCGTGCGCCAAGGCAGCCTCCAGCACCTCCTTGGCACTGCTGTAATCGGCTTGAGGCGCGGCAATGCCCTGAAGCTCGACCGGAGCGTCACGGCGCACAAGGAAGTCATAGATGCGCATGCCGTGTTCGGTCTCTTCGGTGCTGTGACCACGGAACCATTGGGCAAATCCGGGCAGCCCGTTATTGTCGAACCAGGCAGCCATCGACAGATAGATATAAGAGGCGTTCAGCTCCGCATTGATCTGGTTGTTCAGCGCGGTGGCAACATTGGCGTTCAGGGTCATGGGCTTTCCTTCGGATCACTGTTTAGAATGAATCTAAGTTGGTGATGGCGGAAAAACAACTGGGGCGACGCAAGTTTTAATTTAGTAAATTCAATAAGATAAACAATCAATAACGCTATTCAGAGTCACTCGCAGAACAGGGAGATAAGACGCGCGGACGGCCTGTAAGCCGGATTCTGTCCCGGGTTGCCCCGGTGATGACCATTCCTCTAGGCGGCCTGTTGCCAGGACGCTCAAGCTGCCAACCCGGATCTGCTGGGGCCAAGGCGGCCCCGGGGCGAACCCCGCGCGATCCCTATTTGGCATTGCTCCCGGTGGGGCTTGCCGTGCCGCCCCTGTTGCCAGGGGCGCGGTGGGCTCTTACCCCACCGTTTCACCTTTTCCCGAGCTTTCGCAGGCGAAAGCCAGGTAGTCTGTTTTCTGTGGCGCTTTCCCTGGGGTTGCCCCCGCCGGGCGTTACCCGGCACCGTTGCCTTGTGGAGTCCGGACTTTCCTCGGATCACGCCGAGGCAAGCCCCGACAGTCACCCGCGGCCATCCGGCCATCCGCGCGCTGTCTGACCTAGGCGCTGGGGGGGGCGGGGTCAATGGGGAAGCGCCCTGCGAGGTCGAGCATTTCCCCCATGTCCCGCGCCTCAAGCCGCCCGTGCGCCCAGGGGCGAAAACGCTGGCGAAAGGCATCCAGAACCGCGTCGATGCCCCAGGAGCTGTCATAGCCGAAGGTTTCTGCCGCCTGCAGGAACTCTGCTTCGTTCGGCGCAGCCTCCCGTGGCTCCGGCCAGACCCCCAGCCCCCGCCGGGCCAGACGTGCCCAGTCGAAGCGCCTGCCCGGATCGGATTTGCGCCGGGGGGCCATATCGCTGTGGCCGATCACGCCCTCAGGCGGGATGCCCCAGCGGGACAGGATGCCGGGCAGCAGCCTCTCCAGCGTCTGCATCAGCGGTTGCGAGAAGGGCTGATCGCCGAGATTGTCCAGCTCGACGCCGATCGAACGCGAATTCACATCCCCCCGGCCCCGCCAATCCCCGCCCCCGGCATGCCAGGCGCGTTTGTCTTCCTCGACAAGCTGGTAGAGCGTACCGTCACGGGCAATCAGGTAATGGGCCGAGACCTCGAACTCGGGGCAACACAGGCGCTCCAGCGCCGAAGGCACATCCTCCATCGCGGTATAATGCAGGACCACCAGCTCAGGCCGCAGCCCATCGCGCCGCTCGCCGAAATTCGGCGAGGGGTGCGGGATCGGCTGCATTTACTCGCTCACAACAGGGGCAGGAGCCGCCGCTGCCGCACGGGCCTGACGCAGGGGCGTCGGATCCCAGTAACAGGCAAAACCGTCCCCATCGGGGTCGAGCCCCTTGGGATCGCGCTTGGGCCCTCCGCGGCGCAGGAAATCCTGCTGGGCCAGGTCCGAGGAGGTGTATTCCGAGCAGTTCCGGGCAAACCGCGCTTCACCTGAAAGGCGCGACCGGGTGTAGAGCGGCGCGCCCACCGGGTTGTTGGTGGCCAGCGCAAAGGCGACGATCGACGGACCGGTTTCGCCCGGGCGGGGCGGCAGGTCGGTCGGTTCGATCTGGACATAGGCGGCGCGGTTGGCGGCAATGCGGGCCGCGTCGCTTTCGATAGTCTCCCGTCCGGACACGGCGCCGAAATCCTGCTCGTCCGAGATGCTGGTCGGAAGCGGCGCGGGCGGAGCCCCGGCGACGGCCCCGGCGTCAGCGACCGGAGCTGGCGTGGGGGCCGGGTCGCCATCCAGCGTTTCCGCGCTGACGGTGCCCGGCGCGGCCAGCGGCGTCGCGGGGGCCGGCGTCGCGGCAGAGGGCTGACCCTGCCCGGTGCGGGCGCGGTCATAGTCGTCGAAACCCACCCCGGCTGCCGAATTCGGCACCGTCGGCGCACAGGCCACCAGAGCGCCCAATGCAATTGTCACCAAAAGAACCCGCATCTCTTCCCCTCGATTTCAGCGTCGATCCCGGCGGCTTACCACCATTTCGCGGGCTTTGCTACGAAGCCGGCCCGATCCTCCAGCACTTGGGCGAAATTCAGCAGATCGCCCTCTTCCCAAGGGCGACCGATCAGCTGCAGACCCAGCGGCAGCCCCTGTGCGTCCAGCCCGGCGGGTACGGAAATGCCCGGCAAACCGGCCAGGTTCACGGTCACGGTAAAGACGTCGTTGAGGTACATCTTGACCGGATCCGCATCCGCCATCTCGCCCAGGCCGAAGGCCGCCGACGGGGTGGCCGGGGTCAGGATCGCATCGACCCCTTCGGCAAAGACGGTCTCGAAGTCGCGCTTGATCAGGTTCCGCACCCGGCGTGCGCGGTTGTAATAGGCGTCATAGAAGCCCGCCGACAGCACATAGGTGCCGACCATGACCCGACGCTGCACCTCGTCGCCGAAACCTTCGGCGCGGGTTTTCTCGTACATGTCATTGATGCCATCACCGGCGGCCAGCTTGGCGCGGTGGCCGTATTTCACGCCGTCATAGCGCGCCAGGTTGGACGAGGCTTCGGCGGGTGCGATCACGTAATAGGCCGGCAGCGCGTATTTCGTGTGCGGCAGCGAAATGTCCCGGATCTCGGCGCCCGCGTCCTTCAGCATGGCGGAGCCGTCAGACCAGAGCTTCTCGATCTCGGCGGGCATGCCATCCATCCGGTATTCGCGCGGGATGCCAATCACCTTGCCCTTGATGTCGCCGGTCAGCATCGCCTCGAAATTCGGCACCGGAAGGTCGGCGCTGGTCGAATCCTTGGGATCATGGCCGCACATGGCTTCCAGCATGATCGCCGCGTCGCGCACGTCCTTGGTCATCGGCCCGGCCTGGTCCAGCGAGGACGCAAAGGCGACAATGCCCCAGCGCGAGCAGCGGCCATAGGTGGGCTTGATGCCGGTAATGCCGGTAAAGGCGGCGGGCTGGCGGATCGAGCCGCCGGTGTCGGTGCCGGTCGCCGCAAGGCACAGGTCGGCCGCCACGGCGCTGGCCGAACCACCGGAGGAGCCGCCCGGCGTCAGGTTGCGCCCGTCCACCTTCCACGGGTTCACCGCATTGCCATAGACCGAGGTCTCGTTCGACGATCCCATGGCAAACTCGTCCATGTTGAGCTTGCCCAGCATGACCGCGCCCGCGTCCAGAAGGTTCTGGCTGACGGTCGATTCGTATTCCGGCCTGAACCCGTTCAGAATGGCCGAAGCCGCCTGACTGTTCACACCCTTGGTGCAGAACAGATCCTTGATGCCCAGCGGAATGCCGCACATGTCCGGCGCGTCTCCGGCCTTGATCCGGGTGTCGGCCGCGGCCGCCTGTTCCAGTGCCAGGTCCGGCGTCTTGTGCACGAAAGCCCCCAGGGCATCGGCCGCGTCGATTTCCGTCAGGCAGGCGCGGGTCAGCTCGACCGAGGTCACATCCCCGGCCTTCAGCGCATCACGCGCGGCGGCAATCGTCAGTTTGTTCAGTTCAGTCATTATTCGACCACCTTGGGCACGGCAAAGAAGCCCTCGCGGGCATCGGGGGCGTTCTTCAGGATTTTCTCCTGCTGGTCGCCATCAGTCACCACATCGGCGCGGCGCTTCAGCCGCATCGGCGTGACCGAGGTCATGGGCTCGATGCCCTCCACGTCCACCTCGTTCAGCTGTTCAATGAAGCCGAGGATGTCGTTGAATTCCTGAGCCAGGGCGGGAAGGCGGTCTTCCTCCACCCGGATCCGGGCCAGATGGGCCACTTTGCGTGCGGTTTCGATGTCGATCGACATGGGGCGCTCCAGATGAGTTTCGCCTTGTCGTTTAGCGTCCGGGGACCGGATGGGCAAGCATGTGGCGGCGGTAGGGCCGCCCCCGGGGCCACCGCATCGGAACGGCGGGCGTACCGAAGCGGTCGGGTCCACGTGACAGGCTCCGAATTGCTGCTACTGTGAGGTGAAGATTTGACGGGAGGATTGCAAATGAAAATCACATGGCTGGGCCACGCGAGTTTCCGCATCGAGATCGGCAACCAGGTGCTTTTGCTGGACCCCTGGATCACCGGAAATCCCATGTTTGACGAATCACGCCGGCAGGAGGCGATTGCAGGCACGACGCATGTGCTGATCACTCACGGCCACGGCGACCACGCGGGCGACGCTCCCGCGATCTGCACCGGGCTGGGGGTTCCCGCCGTCGGCATCTATGACCTGATGCAGTGGTGGGAAGGCAAGCACAGCATCTCGACAGTCGGCTTCAACAAGGGCGGCACGGTCATGCTGGGCGACGTGGCGGTGACGATGGTGAACGCGGTACATTCGTCCTCGATGGCGAATGGCAACGGCCCGACCTACACCGGCGCCGAAGCCGGGTTCATGATCGCAGCTGAGGGTCGAACGATCTATGTAAGCGGCGACACCGACATCATGGCCGATATGGAATGGATGGGCGATATCCACGCACCCGACATCGGCATACTCTGCGCGGGCGGGCATTTCACCATGGACATGTCGCGCGCGGCCTATGCGGCGCGGCGTTACTTCGATTTCAAGACCGTGATCCCCTGCCACTACCGCACCTTCCCGTTTCTCGAACAATCCGCCGAAGTGCTGGCCCAGGGCCTGCCGGGGGTGGATGTGATCGAGCCCGAGGTAATGCAGGCGATCGAGATCTGACCGGTTCAGTTTCCTTCGAAGGGAAATTGTCAGGCCAGGCAGACGGCCGCGAGACCGGGCAACTGGCAGGACACGGGCGTCTACACCTCTTCATCCGGCGTCAGCGGGCGCGACGGCACCCAGGCATAGCCCTCGGCGTCCAGGATCACGCATTCGCGCAGCCCGTGCGGCTTGTTTTCGGGCGCCTGCAACAGGGTCGCGCCATGCGCCTCGGCCCGGCTGGCAGCCGCGTTCGGGTCGCTGTCATAGAGCCGCAGCTCCACTCCCGCCCCGCGCGCCCCGGCTTCAGGCAGTAGCGCGGGCAGCGGGTGGCTGTGATAGGTGTGATCGGCGTGGATCTGGAACACCGCATCCCCGTAAGTCAGAATTGCGAAATCCGCCGTGACCCGGTGCGCCTGCATCCGGAAGACCCCGGTCAGGAACGCCACCTTGGCTTTCACGTCACGGGTCAGGAGGTTCACCCCCACCCCCCTCAGCTGCCGACCGAAATCCGCAGCGGAAACAGTTTCATAGTCCATGGCTACCTCCGCTCGGCAAAGAACGATTTCAACAGCAGCTCGGCCTCCTCGGCGCACAGCCCGTCATAGATCTCGGGCACATGGTGACATTGCGGGTGCGAGAATATCCGGGGGCCCTGTGCCACTCCGCCGGATTTCGGATCTGCCGCGCCGTAGTACAGCCTGCGAATACGCGCAGCCGAGATCACCATGGCGCACATCGGGCAGGGCTCCAACGTCACGTAGATGTCATGATCCGGCAGACGTTCGCTGCCTGCTGCCGCGCAGGCAGCGCGGATCGCCAGCACCTCGGCATGGGCGGAAGGGTCGTTCAGCTCCCGAGTCCGGTTCCCGGCCCGCGCCACCACCTCGCCGGAAGGGGACACGACCACGGCGCCCACCGGCACTTCGCCACGGGCAGCGGCGGCGTGGGCTTCCTCCAGCGCGGGGGCCATATGGCTGATGAACGGGCTCATGCAGCCTTGTTGCCCTGCCCGCGCCGCTTTGCCAACCCATTACCAGGCCTTTCCCTTCGAGCCGCAGCGCGCTATGCGGAGGCATGAGCAAGGATCAAAAGAAATCGCCCACGCCGACCACACCAGGCGAACGCATCGCCAAGGTGCTGGCCCGCGCCGGCGTCGCCAGCCGCCGCGAGGCCGAACGCATGATCGAGGCGGGCCGTGTGTCCGTCAACGGCAAGCGGATCGACAGCCCGGCCCTGAACGTCGGCCCGCGTGACAAGATCATGGTGGACGAAGCCCCGCTCGCGGAGCCCGAACCGCCGCGCCTGTGGCTCTATTACAAACCCACCGGGCTTGTGACCACGGCGAAGGACGAAAAGGGGCGTGAGACGGTGTTCGACGCCCTGCCCGGGGACATGCCGCGCGTGATGTCCGTGGGGCGGCTCGACTTGAATTCCGAGGGGCTGTTGCTGCTCACGAATGACGGCGGGATCAAGCGCCAGTTGGAACTGCCCTCGACCGGCTGGGTGCGCAAGTACCGTGTGCGGGTCAAGGGCGCGCCGACCGAGGACAGCCTGACGCCACTGCGCAAGGGCATCACCGTCGACGGCGAGCGGTTCCAGCCGATGGGCGTGTCGCTGGACCGCCAACAGGGCGCGAACGCCTGGCTGACCGTGTCCCTGCGCGAAGGCAAGAACCGCGAAATTCGCCGCGCGATGGAGGCGATCGGCCTCTCCGTGAACCGCCTGTTGCGCGTCAGCTACGGCCCCTTCCGTCTGGGCGAGTTGAAGGCAGGCGAAGTCGAAGAGGTCCGCCCCCGTGTGCTGCGTGACCAACTGGGGCTGGAGGAAACGCCGACCAAGAAACCGGTGCGCACACGCCGGGGTGGCACCGCTGAAAAGCCTGGCGAACGCCCCGCCCGTGCGGGTGCGGGCAAACCCGGCAAACCGGGGCGCACAGGTAGCAAACCGGGAGGCAAACCCGGCGCAGGCAGTTTCGGCAAAGCGGGAAAAGCCGGCAAGGCCCCGGGCACACCCCGTGCGACCGGGCCCGGACGGGGTGGCAAACCAAGTGGTAAACTGGGTGCAAAACCGGGTGGAAAACCACACCGGAAGTAACCCGGCGCCTTCGACACGCCGTGCGGTGACGGTTCAGAACAGCGATCCCTGCTCAGGCGTGGGAGGTTTCGACTTCTTTGCAGGCTTGGGTCCGGACGGCGACCCGGAGCCCGAGGGGGCAGCGCCCCCACCCACCGCAATCACCCCATCGGCGAACTCGATCTCCAACGCCGCGGCCCTGCCCGCCGCTGTCCGGGTTGTCACCACATCGCCATCGCCACGCACCACGGCATAACCGCGCCGCAGGGTTTCGGTATATCCCAGCGTCTGGCGCATCCGCTCCAGGGCATCCAGCCGCTTGCGATGCCCATCCGTCAGGGCGGCGAAGGCACGGTCCAGCCTGGCGCCCGCGGCCTCCACCCGGTCGCGCTGCGGCGCAAGTCGCGCGGCCAGCACATGGGGGCGCAACCCGGCCGAAGCCTGGGTCAGTTGCACCCGGCGCGCATCCGTCATCCCCTTCAGCGCCGTGGGCAGGCGCAGGCCCGCGTGGTCCAGCCGCTGGCGCGGCCCGTCCAGCAGCGCCTCGGCCCGGGGCAACGCCCTCGCCAGGTCGCGCAGCCGCTGGCCGCGCTGCATCACGCCCTGCCCCATCGCCCGGCTCATTCGCGCACCCTGATCCTCAACCCAGGACATCAGTTCCAGCCGCACCGGCACCGCATGTTCTGCCGCCGCCGTCGGTGTCGGCGCGCGCAGGTCCGAAACATAGTCGATCAGCGTCGTATCGGTCTCGTGCCCCACCGCCGAGATCAGCGGGATTCCGGACGCCGCCACCGCCCGCGCGACGATTTCCTCGTTGAACCCCCACAGATCCTCGATCGAGCCCCCGCCCCGCGCAACGATCAGCAGGTCCGGCCGGGGCAGCGCGCCGCCCGGGGTCAGCAGGTTGAATCCTTCGATGGCGCGGGCCACCTCCGGCGCGCAGGCGGCCCCCTGCACCGCCACCGGCCAGATCAGCACCTTGCGCGGAAAGCGGTCGCGCAGCCGGTGCAGAATATCGCGAATGACCGCGCCGGAGGGCGAGGTGATCACACCGATGACCCCGGGCAGATAAGGCAGGCGCTGTTTTCGCTCCTCGGCGAACAGCCCCTCGGCGGCCAGCGCCTTCTTGCGCTTTTCCAGCATGGCCATCAGCGCGCCTTCGCCCGCGACCTCGACCTCTTCGACGTTCAGGTTGTATTTCGACTGCGCCCCGAAAGCGGTCAGCTTGCCGGTCACGATGACCTCAAGCCCTTCCTCCGGCTGCACCGACAGGCGTGACGCCTGGCCCTTCCAGGTGGTGCAGGCCAGCACGTTCCGGTCGTCCTTCACGTCGTAATAGAGGTGCCCAGACCGCGCCTTGAACACGCGCCCCACCTCGCCGCGCACGCGGACCCGGCCGAAGGCGCCCTCGATGGTCTTTTTCACGGCACCCGAGATTTCGGACACCGTGAATTCCGGTGCGTTTGCGCCATTCTGCGGGGTCTCGGGCTCTTCGAAAAAGTCGGACATGGGGGCTCCGGTGTGACCTGCCTGCTGGGTTCCGCCCATCCTATGGCGGGCAGGTGCCAAGGGAAAGGGCTCAGGCTTGTGTGACCGGGGAAACCAGCCAGTGTGGCGGCCCGTCCCACGATTGGCGGGTCGTAGTCCGGTTACGGTCGCCGTTGCTCTCAATCGGCGCCACCAAGCTTGAGAATCCTGCAGACGCAGCATAGAAACCCCCAACGGAACTTTCTCGGCAGGAGCCTCCCCACATGAACATCCTCATTCTCGGCAGCGGCGGCCGCGAACATGCCCTGGCCTGGGCGGTGATGCAGAACCCGAAATGCGACCGGCTGATAGTGGCGCCGGGCAATGCGGGCATGGACGAGATCGCGGAATGCGCCGGGATCGACATCATGGATGGCGACGCGGTGGTGACTTTCGCGCAGGAGAACACCATCGACTTCGTCATCGTCGGCCCCGAGGCCCCGCTGGCCGTCGGTGTGGCGGACCGGCTGGAGGAGGCTGGTATCCTGGTCTTCGGGCCTTCCGCGCAAGCGGCGCGCCTGGAAGCCTCCAAGTCCTTCACCAAGGAAATCTGCGACGCGGCCAACGCGCCCACAGCAGCTTACGCCCGGTTCACCGCGCCGGAGCCCGCCAAGGAGTACATCCGCACCCAGGGCGCGCCGATCGTGGTCAAGGCGGACGGTCTGGCCGCGGGCAAGGGCGTGATCGTGGCGATGGAACTGGACCAGGCGCTGGCGGCCATCGATGACATGTTCGACGGCGAGTTCGGCGACGCGGGCGCCGAGGTGGTGATCGAGGAATTCATGGAAGGCGAAGAGGCGTCCTATTTCATCCTCTGTGACGGCAAGACCGCCCTGCCGATCGGCACCGCCCAGGACCACAAGCGCGTCGGCGACGGCGATACCGGACCGAACACCGGCGGCATGGGCGCCTATTCCCCCGCCCCGGTTCTGACCGACCAGATCGCCCAAAAAGCGATGGACGAAATCATCAACCCGACCGTCGCTGAAATGGCCCGGCGCGGCAGCCCGTACAAGGGTGTGCTCTATGCCGGTCTGATGATCAAGGACGGCCAGCCGCGCCTGGTGGAATACAACGTGCGTTTCGGCGATCCCGAATGCCAGGTGCTGATGATGCGCCTGGGCGCACAGGCGCTGGACCTGATGCTGGCCTGCGCCGAAGGGCGGCTGGACGAGGCGCAGGTGAACTGGGCCGACGATCACGCGATCACCGTGGTGATGGCCGCGAACGGCTATCCGGGCCCTTATGAAAAGGGAAGCGTGATCAACGGGCTCGACGCCCTGCCCGAGGACAGCATGAACATGGTCTTTCACGCGGGCACCACCGCCGAGGACGGCCGGATCACCGCCACCGGCGGCCGGGTCCTGAACGTGACCGCGCGCGGCGAGAGCCTGCGCGAGGCACGAGATCGGGCCTATGCGATGGTCAAGGGGATCGACTGGCCCGAAGGGTTCAACCGCTCAGATATCGGCTGGCGCGCCCTGTAATCCCGTATTCAGGAAAGCTGGGTGATCACCATCGTAACCGGTTCACCACCTTCTGCTGACGAGGCGTGGCCTTCCCCGGTAGTATCCTCCATCCAGAACAGATCGCCGGAAGTAAATTCGCGCGCCTCGCCCGAACCTGCCTCGACCCGGAACCGGCCCGACAGGATCGCGGCAATCTGGCGATGAGGAGAGCGGTGCCGAATGCCCTTCCAACCCACTGGCAGCGTCAGGAAAACGAATCCCGAGGCAGGCAGCACGTCTGATATGAGCAGAGGCGTGGCCGGAGGGACAAAATCCTGTTCCGGCAAGTCAGCCTCGCGATCCACGAAGTAGGACACACCGTTTTCGTCTTCCAACAGGATTGAATAATGCATTTCGCCACCCCCTCCCCGGAAGGTGGCAGGTATAGAGATTTCAGACAAGTAGGGTTCAGTCTTTGCAAGCCAGGGCGGCATCGAACTGGGCGGGTTCCGCCCCAGGCAGAACAGCTCGTGCGCTCAGCCTTCCTTCGATAAGCTGCGTTGCCATGATCCTCTGCCAACCTGCATCCGCCGTGATTACTTCGGGCCCGGATCCGCAATCCCGGATGCCTCCCAGGATTTCAGTCTGACCAAACGCATGATTGGTGAGTCCTTCCAGCGAAGCCACTTCAGACAACCGCCCGTCGAGAAACCGCCAGACCCGCAAGGTTTTCGCCAGATGTGGACGGTCGACATAGGCCAGTTCCATCGCACCGTCCCCGTCAAGATCCGCACCGCCGACCGGCGCCAGCCAGCGGAACCGGCGGCCGATATAGGGGGTGGCGGCGATCCGGACAACGGACCCGGAAACCGCGCCATATATCGCAAGACGCGCACCGTTCATTTGGTGGCTTTCGACCGTGATGACTTCGGCAAGCCCATCGCCATCAAGATCAGCAAGACGCGGTGCGGTGTCTTCGAATACAAGCGCCTCGGGCAGGGTCAGAACCAATGCCGTGGTCTCGCGCCCACAGGAGGCGGCAGGTGTGACCTGCAACCGCAGTTCCGTCCATTCCAGTGGATCCCCCAAAGCACCATGGGGATAGCGGTCGCTCGGCCCATCATAGGCGGCGGCCGTGATCGAGATGGCACAGCCCGGGCTGCCCTCTGCCCGGACCGGCTCGATCTGTGTCAGCGCCCAGAAAACGACGAGCGCCACGCGAAGCATCAGATCTGCTTCTCGGGCATGCGCACCACAAGGCCGTCCATCGCGTCGCTCACCTTGATCTGGCAGGTCAGGCGCGAGGTCACGGCATTCGGTTCATAAGCAAAGTCGAGCATGTCCTCTTCCATCGCTTCCCTGCCGGGGATCTTGCCGACCCAGGCTTCGTCCACATAGACGTGGCAGGTCGAACAGGCGCAGGCGCCGCCGCAGTCGGCCTCGATGCCGGGAATGTTGTTGTCGCGCGCGCCTTCCATGACGGTCAGGCCGTTCGCCACGTCTACGACGTGCTCGGTGCCGTTGTGCTCGATATAGGTGATCTTGGCCATCTGGCTCCCTCCAAAACTTAGCTTGTGCCTTTCCTAGCCAAGCCAGATAACCCCTGCCAGCCCGATTTGCGACCCCTGCCATGTCGCAGTTGTGTTACCTCGATAAATGTTCCTATAATGTTCTCATGCACGCCTGGCCCCGCCCCCCACATGCGCTGCCGCATGATCGCCTGAACGAACCGCCCAACGGCGCGCGGGTCTGCGTGGCCGGGCTGGTCCTTGTGCGCCAGCGGCCGGGCACGGCGAACGGGGTGATCTTCCTGACGCTGGAGGACGAGACCGGGATTTCCAACATCATCGTCTGGCGCCAGGCCTATGAGCGGTTCCGCCGCGCGGTCGTCTCGGGGCGCTGCCTGCGCGTTACCGGCAAGCTGCAACGCGAAAGCGGGGTGGTGCAGATCATCGCCGAGGTGATCGAGGATATCTCGCCCATGCTGGATGAGCTGGCCCGCCCCGCTGCCGAAAGTGGACTGGAAACCGACCGGACAGGCTGATAGGCCGGAGCGGACACCACGCGCACCTGAAGGACGCCCCATGGACATTCTGCTCATTCTCGCCGCCGCCTTCGGCGCGGGCGTGCTGAACACGATCGCCGGCGGCGGCACATTCCTGACCTTTCCCGCCCTCGTTTTCATCGGTGTGCCCCCGGTCGCGGCCAATGCCACCAGCGCGGTGGCGGTGTTTCCGGGCTATCTGGGCGGGGCGCTGGGGTTTCGCGAAGAACTTGCCCGGTTTGACCGGCGCCAGCTGATCCGCCTGACCGGGCTGACCCTGCTGGGTGGGCTGATCGGATCGCTTCTGCTTCTGGTCTCGTCGAACGAGGCGTTCTCGCTGGTCGTACCCTTCCTGCTGCTGGGCGCCACGCTGGCCTTCCTGTTCGGCGATCGCCTCCGCACCTGGGCGGCGGATCATAGCCGGGGCATCACCCCGCAGGGTGCCGGCGGGATTGTTCTGGTGTCGATCTACGGCGGCTATTTCAACGGGGGGCTGGGCATCGTCCTGCTGGCGCTCTTCGCGCTTTGGGGCATGGCGAACATCCACCAGATGAACGGGCTCAAGAACGGGTTGTCTTTTGCGCTTTCGGCCATCTCGGTCGCAGTCTTTGCGGTGGGCGGACTGGTCGAGTGGGATCTGGCCCTGGTCATGATGGCCGCCGCAATCCTGGGCGGCTATGCCGGCGCACCGATTGCCCGCGCGCTGCCGAAAGCCCTGGTCCGCGCGCTGATCGCACTCGTGGGGTTTTCCATGAGCGCGGTGTTCTTCTGGCGCCTCCTCACCTGAGCTTCGGCACAGGGCTGCCGATCCACACGGCCGGGGTCTAGGCCGCCGCGCCGAAAGCGGCTATCGTCCCGCCGAAGCGTCCTGCCTTACACCTGAGGCAGGGATAAGGAGGGGCGCAGCACAACATATCGATGTTTCGTGCGTTCTGCCAAAGATCAATGTTTCAGATTTTTGGCAGAACGCTTTAAACGGTCCCAGAAAGAGCCGAGTACGAGCAGAATGTTCCGACCATTGATCCCACTGGTGGCAATCGCCGCCTTGAGTGCCTGCGCGGCCCCCGGCTTGCCGACCGCCCCCGAAGGCGCCACGCTTCTGGCCCCCGGCGAGGGCCCGCCCGATGCCGCCGACGGTGCCTGCTACGGCAAGGACGTCACACCGGCCGTGATCGAAACCGTAACCGAACAGGTGCTGGTGCAGCCGCCGCAGATCGCCGCGGACGGGGCAATCATCACGCCTGCGGTCTACCAGACAGATACCCGCCAGCGCATCGTTCAGGCGCGGCGGGAGTTCTTCTTCGAAGTCCCCTGCCCCACCCGGATGACACCCGAGTTCATCGCCTCGGTGCAACGCGCGCTGGAAGTGCGCGGGGTCTATCGCGGCGCCATCACCGGCGAGATGGATGCACGCACCCGCCGCGCCATTCGCCAGTTCCAGCTGCCCGGCTTCAACTCGGACATCCTGACCATGGACAGCGCCCGGCGCCTGGGGCTCGTGGCTTATGACCTGCCTGGGGTGCAATAGCCCTGGCCCTGGCACGGGAGGAACGAAGGGCCGCCGCAATTGCCTGCGGCGGCCCTTTCATTTCAGAGGTTGGACCCGGCGGGGACAGGCCGTCGGGTCCATTCACATTCTTGTCAGAGCAGCGCGTCGAGTTTCAGCTCGACCTGCTGTGTGATCCACAGCGTGACCGGATCCGCCCTCATCACCCAGGCCCCGGCCTGTTCCAGCGCGGTGCCACCTGCCAGTTTCTCGACCCGTTCTCCATAGGTGATGGGACCGAGATGGGTCAGGAGGATGGCCTTGAATATGAGGAAACCGGCCAGGATCAACAGAAGACCCCGGAACGGAAAGCCACGGCGGGCGGGGCGGCGCGAGACAGGGACGAGGAGTCCGTCACGTTCGACCAGCTGAACATAACCCCGCGACATTTTGCGGTGCTTGCGGTCGATATCACGCAGCCGTTTGTTAAATCTGACGTAGTTGGCGTCCGCCATCTTCGCCTCCCATTGCTAGCCCCCACCAGCAACAGTGACAAGAATACGGCGAAATGCGGCAGGAATGTGGCAAAGCGCAGGAAACCGATTGTTTCCTAAACCAATTCAGGACTGTCGTTGCAAGGTTAGCGTGGTCCAGTCAACAATCTCTTCGCGTTGCACCAGATTGAACCCGTTCCGTGCATAAACCGCGATCACCTCCTCGGCCTGCGGATTCAGGATGCCCGAGAGAATCGCATAGCCGCCAGGCTGGAGAGAGCGGCCCATCTCAGGAGCAAGCCCGATCAGCGGGCCCTTCAGGATATTGGCGAAGACAAGATCAAAGGGGGCTGCATCCCGCAAGGCGGGCGCATCGAAACCCGCCGCTTCGACACAGGTCACGCGGCCCTCCAGGCCGTTGGCCGCGACGTTGGCCCTTGCCACGTCCACCGCCACCTGGTCGATGTCCCCGGCCAGCACCGGCTCCGGCCAGATCCGGGCCGCCGCCATGGCCAGCACCGCGGTGCCGCAGCCGATGTCGGCAACGCGATGGCCGTGGAAGCCGCCCTGCGCCAGCCGGTCCAGCGCCCGCAGACAGCCGAGCGTCGTGCCGTGATGGCCGGTGCCGAAGGCCATGGCGGCCTCGATCAACAGGCCGATCTTGTCGGCGGGCAGCCGGTCGGCGTCATGCGCGCCGTAGACAAAGAAACGCCCGGCTTCGACCGGGGCAAGCTCTCGTTTCACATGGGCGACCCAGTCCACTTCCGGCAGCTCCGAGACGGTGAAATCCCTGGCACCATGCATCGCGGCCAGCAGGGCCAGGCCCGCCGCGTCCGGTTCCCCGGTGAAATAACCGCCCACTTCCCACAGGCCGCTGTCGTCTTCGACTTCGAACACACCGATGCCGGTGGGCTCGGGGGTGAGGTGCTCCATCGCCGCGCCAAGCGCCTCGGCCTGATCCTTGCCGGAGAGGGTGGTGAGAGCGGTCCAGGTGGGCATGGGCGTGTCCTTTCAGTGGTTGAAAGGGGCGTAGACCTGTGCAGGCAGCGCGTCAAGCGCAGCCGGGGCTCCCGCCGCCCGCCGTCGCCTTCGGCTTGTCGCCCGTTGCGGATGGCCTCGCTTCGCTCGGCGGAATTCGTGCCTTCGGCGAGGATATTTGCGGAAAGATGAAAGGCCCCGGTGCCGCCCATGGCGCAGCGGGGTGGGCAGGTGCGACCGGGCCTTGTGAGCACGCCGGGTCGGGGTGGCGGGTTACGCCCCTGTGCCGATCGGGCAGCTCACGCCGGTGCCGCCGATGCCGCAATAGCCACCCGGGTTCTTGGACAGGTATTGCTGGTGGTATTCCTCGGCCGGGTAGAACGCCCCGGCCTTGGCGATCTCGGTGGTGATCGCGCCCAGCCCGGCCGTTTCCAGGCGCGGCTCGAATGCCTCTGCGGAGTCGCGGGCGGCGATGAACTGTTCCTCGGACGTCACATAGATCGCCGAGCGGTATTGCGTGCCCACGTCATTGCCCTGGCGGTTGCCCTGGGTCGGGTCGTGGTTTTCCCAGAACAGTTTCAGCAGCGCCTCGAAACTGGTCTGCGCCGGGTCATAGACCACGCGCACAACCTCGGTATGCCCGGTCTGGCCGGAGCAGAGTTCTTCATAGGTCGGGTTCGGCGTGAACCCGCCCGCATTGCCGACCATGGTCAGCCAGACGCCGGGCTGCTGCCAGAAGATGCGTTCGACACCCCAGTAGCAGCCCATGCCGAACAGCACGACCTCATGGCCCTCCGGCACGTCCAGCGTCAGGGCACGGCCAAAAACATGGTGGGTTGTCCCGTAATCAATCGTCGCCTCACGCCCGGGCAGTGCCCTGTCCTGCGTCACCATTTCCGTTTTCTTCCTGGCAAAGAACATCTGCGCCTCCCTGTTCGCTGGAAAAAAGATAGCGGCCCGCGGTCGGGTTTTCTACACGGCCGCCTGTGCAACAAATCGTGAGAATACCGTTTCGTTCCCCTTTTCCGGGTGACGTGGGATCATCAGGGCCAGCGACAGCGACACTCCCGCCATGCCGGCAGCAAGGCCAAAAACCGCCCCGGGAGAGACCACCCAGAGGTAGCCCAGCGCCGCCGGCAGGAATACCGCCGCAATATGGTTGATGGTAAAGGCCACCGCCGCCGTGGGCGCGATGTCCTGCGGGTCGGCGATTTTCTGGAAATAGGTTTTCAGTGCGAAGGCCAGGGCAAAGAACAGGTGGTCGATGACATAGAGCGCGGCGGCCAGCACCACGCCCCAGCCGAAATAGTAGATCCCGCCATAGGCCAGGAAAACCACCACCAGCCCGACATATTCGAAGGCCAGCGCACGCCGTTCCCCCCAGCGCGCCACCGCCTTGCCCATCAGCGGGGCGAAGATCATGTTGGCGATGAAGTTCGCAATGAATAGCCCCGTGACTTCGTGCACTTCGAAGCCGAAGCGTTCGACCATCATGAAGGCGGCGAAAACGGTAAAGATCTGTCGCCGTGCACCCGACATGGCCTGCAGCGCGTAATAGAGCCAGTAGCGGCGGCGCAGCACGAACTGCTTCAACTGCGGCTCGGGGCTTTCGAATTGCGGATAGGCGAAGAAACAGAAGGCAGCGATCAGCGCGGTGATGCCACCGGCGATCATGTAGACGGTGTTGTAGCTCAGCCCCATCGTCTTCCAGGTCAGCACCAGCAGACCATAGGCCAACAGCGACGCGCCCGAGCCCACCGCGGTGATCCAGCCCAGCACCTGCGGCGCCTTGGATTTCTCGATCCACTGAAGCTGCAGCGACTGGTTCACGGTCTCGTAGTAATGAAACCCGATCGAGCTCAGCATGGTCAGGGTCAGGATCCCGCCCAGGCTGGGGAATTGCGCGGTCAGCGCCGTGGCCACGCCCAAAAGGCCCAGGGCGACCACGCCCAACACCTGCTCGCGCATCAGCATCATCAGGGCAATCACGCCAATGGCCAGAAAGCCGGGAATCTCGCGCACCGTGTGCAGCCAGCCGATCTCGACCCCGGTGAAGTCCACCATCTCGATGACCCAGTTGTTCAGAAGCGCCGACCAGGTCGAGAAGGCAATCGGCATCGCCACTGCCATCAGCAGCAAAAGGGTGATCGGGCGGCGCCAGAGCGGCAGTCCCTTGGCCTCGGCCAGGGTCAGGATGTGGTGTCGCGTGGTCATGACTTCGCCATACGCTTCATTTGCTTCCGGGGCGAGAGCAAAACATATGCATGCATTTCGATATGATATGATTTATATCAAGGATCAGCCCGCCGGGCGTGCGAGAATGCCCGGCAAACCTGCACGGCTTGCGCGGGCGGGGGACGCAGGGAGGAGAGACATGGATATTCTGCCCATCGTGGAGCGGATCGGCGAAGCCCCGTCCAATGCTCTGTTCGGCCTGATCACCGGCGTGGTCTTCGGCGTGGCAGCGCAAAAGTCGCGGTTCTGCCTGCGCGCGGCGACGGTGGAGTTCGCCCGCCGCATGCTCGACAGTTCGGTCGCGGTCTGGCTTCTGTGTTTCTCGACCGCGCTGGTCTGGGTGCAGGGGGCATCGCTCTTGGGGCTGATGCGGCCCGAGGATGCGCGCATGATGGCCGTGACCGGCAGCTGGTCGGGCGCGATCATCGGCGGGTTGATCTTCGGCGCCGGCATGGTGCTGGCGCGGGGCTGTTCCGGGCGGCTTTTGGTGCTGGCGGCGACCGGCAACCTGCGCTCGGTCGTGTCGGGCATGATCTTTGCCGTGGTCGCGCAGATGAGCCTGCATGGATGGCTCGCCCCCACCCGCGACTGGCTGGCGCGACTGTGGATGACCGGTGGCGGGACCAACGTGAACCTGCTGACTGCGCTGAACCTGCCGGACTGGGGCGGATTGGCCCTGGGCGTGGTCTGCGCGGTGCTGGCGTTGCTGATCGCCCGCAAGGCGGAGCTGGGGGCGAAACGGCTGGTGTTCGGTTCCGGCGTGGGATTTGCCGTCGCCCTTGGCTGGGTGCTGACCTACAACCTCTCCCAGGTGGCATTTGATCCGATCACCGTGACCTCGGCCACCTTTACCGGCCCCTCGGCCAATACGCTGATGTTCTTCCTGATCCCCGACCCGGTGCTGGAGTTCGACATCGGCCTGGTCCCCGGCGTGGTGATCGGCGCCTTTGCCGCAAGCTACCTGTCGCGCGAGTTCAGATGGCAGGGGTTCGAGGGCGAAGCGATGATGCGCCGTTCGATGACTGGCGCGGTGTTGATGGGCTTTGGCGGCATGCTGGCCGGCGGCTGCGCGATTGGCGCGGGCGTCACCGGCGGTTCGATCTTCGTCGGCACGGCGTGGGTGGCGCTGATCTGCATGTGGATCGGCGCGATTGTGACGGATGCGCTGGTGGATCAACGCAAGGGCCAACCCGCCACCGTGTGAGGCGGGGGTGGATCAGCCCCAAATTGAGCAGGGTGTATTGAGCGGTACGATTGCCGTTCGGCCACGTTTCAGAAAATCAGCCCAACCCGTCCAACCCGTACCCCCTCGCGCGTATCACCCGCCGCATGCACCAATCCCGACCCGGGCCACCGCCCGGCGAGACATCAAGTCTGCCGCAGGTACTCACTACGGGAATGTTCAATAGAAACTCTGAGGGTCGATATCGACCGAGATCCGCAGCTCGCCTTTCACCGGAAACTGCCTGAGCCAGCGCGCCAGGGCTGGCTGCAACGGCGCGCCCTTGTCGGCCTTGACCAGTAGCCTCACGCGATGCCGCCCCCGGATGCGGGCAATCGGCGCAGGCGCCGGGCCGAAGAGCTGCGCGCCGATCTGGCGCAAGGGACCATCGTTGCGGACCATGGCGTTGCCAAGGTCGAACACCTCCTGCACATCCGGCGAACTCAGAACAATCCCCGCAAGCCGACCGTAGGGCGGCACACCCGCGCCGCGTCTTTCCATCGCCTCGGCGCGCCAGAAGGCTTCCTCGTCGCCCGCCACGATCGCGCGGATGACCGGATGTTCCGGCTGGCAGGTCTGCAAAAGCGCCACCCCGGGCACCTCGGCCCGACCGGCCCGACCGGCCACCTGCCGGATCAGCTGAAAGGTCCGTTCGGCGGCACGCAGGTCGGACCCCTGCAGGCCAAGATCCGCGTCGATCACGCCCACCAGCGTCAGCAGAGGAAAGTTGTGCCCCTTGGCCACCATCTGCGTGCCGATGATGATATCCGCGCCGCCGGCGGCGATCAGCTCGACCTGCTCCTTCAGCGCCCGCGCCGATCCGAACAGGTCCGAGGACAGCACCGCCACCCGCGCATCGGGAAAGGTCTCGCGCACCTCTTCGTCCAGACGCTCCACGCCGGGCCCGACCGGAGCAAGCCTGCCCTCGGCCTCGCAGCTCGGGCAGGCGTCCGGAATGGGTTTCGTTTCGCCGCACTGGTGACAGACCAGCCGTTTCAGGAACCGGTGTTCCACCATGCGCGCGTCGCAGTGGTCACAACCGATCTGGTGCCCGCAGGCGCGGCAGACAGTCACCGGGGCGTAGCCGCGACGATTGAGGAACAGGAGGCTCTGCTCGCCCCTCTCGATCCGCTCATTCACCGCGCGGCGAAGCGTGTGCGAGATCCAGCGGTTCGACGGCAGCTCCTGCGCGCGCATGTCGATCGTGCGCATTTCCGGCAGAACCGCCGGGCCGAACCGGCTTTTCAACTCCAGCCTCTTGTATTTCCCGGCCTCCGCATTGGCCCAGGTCTCCAGCGACGGCGTGGCCGAGGCCAGCACCACCTGCGCGTCACACAGGCTTGCGCGCATCACCGCCATGTCGCGGGCGGAGTACAAAACCCCGTCCTCCTGCTTGTAGGAACTGTCGTGTTCCTCATCCACGACCACCAGACCCAGCTCGCGGAAGGGCAGATAGAGCGCGGACCGGGCGCCAACCACCAACGAGGCCTCGCCCTCTCCCACCATGCGCCAGCAGCGGCGCCGTTCGGTCATGGTCACGCCGGAGTGCCATTCGGCGGGACGGGCGCCGAACCGCGCCTCGACCCGTTTCAGGAACTCCGAGGTCAGGGCGATCTCCGGCAGCAGCACCAGCGCCTGGCGCCCCTGTTTCAGGCATTCGGCGACAGCCTCCATATAGACCTCGGTTTTGCCCGACCCGGTCACGCCGCGCAGCAGCGTGGTGCCGTATTTGCGCGACCGCACACCGTCGCGCAGCACCTGCGCCGCAGCCTGCTGGTCTTCGGTCAACTCGTTTCCGGGCAGCGCGGCGTCCAGATGGGGATAGCCCACGTCGCGTGGCGTATCTTCCTCCCGGATCGCCCCCAGCTTCACCAGCCCCTTCACGACAGAGGGGGACGCCCCGGCGAGGTCGGAAAGCTCCTTCAACGTGAAGCCAAGCCCGCCGTAGCTGTCCAGCGCATCCATCACGCGCACCCGCGCATCGGTCATCTTGTTCGGGCGCGGCCCGCCCGGGCGGTAGATCTTGCGCATGCCGGGGGGGTCGGTCAGACCCGGTGCGCGTGTGGCCAGACGCAGCATCTGCTCCATCGGGGTCAGGGTATAGTCGCCCACGCGGGTCAGGAACTCGGCCATCTCGGGCCGCATCGGCGCCAGGTCCAGCACCCGGATCACGCTGCGCAGTTTCGAGGCGTCAAAGCCCCCTTCGCCCGGTCCCCAGACCACGCCCATCACCTTGCGCGGCCCCAGCGGCACCTCGACATAGGCGCCCTGCCAACAGCCGCCTTCCGGCGCGCGATAGGTCAGGATGCGGTCCAGCGGCTGGGTGGTCAGCACCCCCACCCGCTCCCCTGCATTGTAGAACCTGACGCTCACGGGCGACTCCTTTGGGGTTTCTGCTGGAACCTGTTTAGGCTATGAGACCGCCAACATGAACCCGTCTGACACAGGACCGCTGCCATGAAATTCTTCGCCGATACTGCCGATATCGAAGCCATTGCCGAGCTGAACGCCCTTGGCATGGTCGATGGCGTCACCACCAACCCCTCGCTGATCAAGAAATCCGGGCGTGACATCCTGGAAGTCACCAAGGAAATCTGCGATCTGGTCGATGGGCCGGTGAGCGCCGAAGTGACCGCCACCGACGCCGAAACCATGATCGCCGAGGGTCGCAAGCTGGCCAGGATCGACGACAAGATCGCCGTGAAAGTGCCGCTGACCTGGGACGGCCTGAAGGCCTGCAAGGCGCTGTCGGATGACGGCACCATGGTCAATGTAACGCTCTGCTTCTCGGCCAACCAGGCGCTGCTGGCGGCCAAGGCCGGCGCGACCTTCATCTCGCCCTTCATCGGCCGCCTGGACGACATCAACCTCGATGGCGCCGAGCTGATCGCCGACATTCGCACCATCTATGACAACTACGGCTACGAGACCGAAATTCTTGCCGCCTCGATCCGCACCGTGAACCACATGAAGGACGTGGCCCTGATCGGCGCCGACGTGGCCACCGCGCCGCCGTCGGTGATCCAGGCCATGGCCAAGCATGTGCTGACCGACAAGGGCCTGGATGCCTTCCTGGCGGACATCGCCGCTGCGGATATCAAGATCCTGTAAGGACCACGCCTTTCCCGAGAACTGAAGCCCCCGCGTCGATCCGGCTGGCTCATTCCGGAAAGCGGGACATAAAGAACGCGCCTATCGAGATTTTTTCTCGGTAGGCGTTTGATTTTTCGGGAAGAAAAAAGTTAGAGAACGGGCGGAATCCGAGGGAGAAAAATCCCTCGGAAACACTTTCGGAAAAAATGCATGCCAGAGCTTCGGATTTCCCAGCTTTGGCCAGTACAACAGTCGGCTCACTGAGGCCATCTTGATGGCTCACAGAACGGGAAGGTCTGATGGTCAAGAGTATTCCGAAACTGTCGTTGGAGGGAGTGTATCCTCCCATTTCATCCAAAATGACCTGAACGCCTGTGGTGATCCGGATCGTGGGAACTTCAGTGTGGCGCGGATTTCTCATTGCCGACTTTCAAGGGACCGGGAGCACAGCAGAGGAAGATGGCAGCTTACCGGCACCGACGATTTCGTGCAGGTGTGGGGGAAGTTCGAGACGCGATATCTGAACCAGGAATCCCACCAAAGGCTTTGATTTTGCAAAATATTCACCCAGCGCAGCAAGACAGTTTCGTTACATCCTGCTCAAAGGTCTGTGCTGCCAGCTTCAGGCCCTCGACAGTCGTCAGGTAGGGAAAGATCATCGCGCCCAACTCCTCGTATGTCATCCTCGCGCGAATGGCCATCGCGGCGGTCTGGATGCTGTCGGCGCCTTCCGGTGCAAGAATGTGCGCGCCCAGAAGCCGCCTGGTTGCGCCATCCGCGACAAGCTTGATCAGGCCGCGCGTGTCTCTTGCAGCGAGGGCGCGCGGCACATGCTCAAGCGGCAGTACAGAGGTTTTCACCCTGTGTCCCGCAGCAATGGCCTGCGCTTCCGTCATGCCCACACTGGCCACCTGCGGATCGCTGAACACCACCGCAGGCATGGCGGAATTGTCGTAGGACAGCGTGTTGCCATTCAGGGCGTTTTGCGCCGCCAGCTTGGCGCCGTAGGCGGCCATATAGACGAACTGGTCGCGTCCGGTGACATCTCCCACCGCATAGACGCCTTCGCGGCTGGTCATGAGTGCTGCATCGACATGGATGCCGCCATTTGCGTTGGTCCGCACACCGGCCCTATCAAGGTTCAGACCCTGCGTATTGGGCACTCGGCCAGTCGCCAAGAGCAATGCCTCGGCGCGAAGGATTTCCTTGCCTGCGGGGGCGGAAATCCTAAGGGCCACGCCGTCGCCGTCTTGATCAGCGCGTTCGTATTGCAGCTGCGAGCGAACAACGATGCCCTCTGCTTCGAAATACGAGGTCAGAGCGGTGGCAATCTCGGGCTCAGCCTCTGGCAGAAGGCCGCGCCGGGAGACGATCATCACCTTCACACCAGCACGGGCAAACACCTGGGCCAGCTCCGCGCCGATATAGCCGCCACCCATGACGATGAGCGAAGCGGGGAGCGCCTCAAGCTCAAGGATCGACGTGCTGTCGTGGAAGGGTACGCCGTCCAGACCCGGAATACCCGGAACATGCGGGCGCGAGCCGGTTGCGATGATGGTCTTGCGCGCCTGCACCGCCTTGCCAGCTACAGACAAACCGCCATCATCGGAAAACGCGGCAGCGCCCTCCATGTAGGAAATGGCGTTGTAGTTTGGCAGGACATCCGTGTATTTGGCCGCCCGCAATTCTTCGACCAGCGCCTGTTTCTGGCGAACGACTGCGCCCCAGTCGGTGATCCGAGAGGATACCTCGATGCCGTCGAACCGACGCGCTGCGGCCGCCGAATGCACCGCTTCCATAGCCCGGATCATCGTCTTTGAGGGAACGCAGCCGACATTGACACAGGTGCCGCCGATCGTCCCACCCCCGATCAAGGCCACACGCGCGCCCTGATCCGCAGCAGTGATCGCGGCGGAAAACCCGGCAGACCCTGCGCCGATGACGGCGAGGTCAAATGTGTCGGTCGGGCCTGAGGAACAGCAATCGGACATGAGGTCAGCTTTCTTTGGAGCCGCTTTTTGGTGGGGAACTGATATTTGGTCGGCGAACCAGGGCGAAGATCGTGATGCCGAAGAAGGCAAGAAGCGCCGGGATCAGGACAAAATCCAGAAATCCCAACAATGCGGACAGCCCAACCGCGCCCAGCAACACGCCCAACACAGGAGTGAAACAGCAAACAGCGGCAACCACCGTGCCGACGATGCCGGTGGTCAGCAGTTTGCTGGAGGATCTGCGCGACAAGGCCAGCTCTCAGGAGTCGCCGCCGTTTTCGATCAACTCAGCCGCATATCCGGCATTGGTTGAAGCAAGGGCAATTGCATCGGCCGCAGTCAGCGCGTCGTCAAAAACAACACGAGCGGTGCGGTCCTCAAGACTTGTCTCAACCGATTGCACACCCTCAACAGCGGACATGGCCGATTGCACGATGAAGGGGCAACTGGCGCAGTTCATTCCCGGCACTGAAAAAGTGGCCGTTTGCTCGGCGGCAAATGCGGGTGGCGAAAAAGCGGCCAGCATCACGCCAACAAGAAGGGGTTTCAGTTGCATGTCATTCCTTTCAAAGTCCAAGCAGGATCGGGGCCACAACAGGGGCGATCCAGTTCCAGAAGAGTGCGATGAGGATCAGGACGGTCGAAACCCAAAGAGCGGACTTCACCAGCCGGTTGGGAAGGGCGCGCGCGCAAGCCTCGCCTTCGGCGCAGGCCTTTGGTTTGCGATAGACCATCCAGTAGCCATAGCCGAGAAATCCGAGCGTGAAGATGATGAAGATCGGCTTGTAGGGTTCCATGGCCGTCAGGTTGCCAACCCAGGCACCAGACACACCGAGGCTGAACAGGATCAGCGGCACGATGCAGCAAGTAGATGCTCCGATCGCGCCAAGGACACCGCCCAGGGCCATCAACCCGGCGGTTTTGCGGTCATCGCTCGCAACATGTTCAACGGTCTCGGCCATGAAAACCCTCGTTTCGTTGTCTGATGATTGATAATCTGGGATCTGTAGTGGCTACAGATGCAAGGAAGATTTGGCATGACCGGGATCACGAACACGCGAGCCTATGGCATCGGAGCAATGTCGCGGGAAACCGGGGTCATTATCGAAACCATCAGATATTATGAGAAAATCGGCTTGATGCCGGACCCCGGGCGCACTTCGGGCGGCAATCGTCAATACTCACAAGACCATCTCAAGCGACTATCTTTCATCCGGCACAGCCGTGATCTGGGATTCAGCATTCACGAAATCAGGGCATTGCTCAGCATGGTCGATCAGAAGGATGTGTGCTGCGGCGATGTCCATCGCCTGACGATGCAGCATTTGGGCACAGTGCGCGCCAAGATTACTCACCTTCAGGTTCTTGAACGCGCGCTTCAGGATATGGCTTCCGAGTGCGCCAAGGGCGACGTGCCTGATTGCCCAATCATCGAAAGCCTGTTTGAGATGGATGGAGTGGATCCAAAGACATGAGAAACCGCCAAGCTCTTTCAGGGGCGGCCACCACTTTTTTGCCCAAATCAATCAAGAGGCCCCGCGGAAAAAATCGGCAGGGCCATCCTATGTCCCATATTCCGGAGTGAGCCACGATCCGGCGTGGGGGCTTTCCTTTGGCCGTGAGCCCGGCGGGGCGTGGATCGGCGCCATCGCATGCGCCTGACGAGCGGTTTCCCCCTCGTCTGTTGCCAAAAAGCTGCTGAATTCCCGCTCGACCCCCGCTATACTGTCCGACAACAAACAAAAAACATCCGAGGCAGACATGAGCATTCCCGCCCCGATCGGCAGCGATCTGCGTGACAAGATCAAGACCCAGCCGGAACTGATCCTCGACGATCAGGAGCTGATGCACGCCCTGATCACCGCCAATGACAAATCCATGGGTACCAATATCGTGGACATGCGGGGACTGGCGATGGAGCGGCTCGAGGCGCGGCTCGACCGGCTTGAAGAAACCCACCGCAGCGTCATCGCCGCAGCCTATGAAAACCTCGCCGGGATGAATCTGATCCACAAGGCGATCCTGCGCATGATGGACCCGGCGGATTTCGCTGACTTCCTCAAGGACCTGGACGGCGAAGTGGCCGAGATCCTGCGCGTCGATTGCGTGCGGCTGGTGCTGGAAACCGTGCAGACCGAAAACAACCCGGCGGTGCGCAACCTGGGCGCGGTGCTGGCGACCGCCGAACCCGGTTTCATCGACGAATACCTTACCCAGAGCCGTGATTTTGCCCGTCCGGTCACTCTGCGCCAGGTGCAGGAACCCGAGCGGCGCATCTATGGCGAAACCCCGTTCTGGGTCCGCTCCGAAGCCTGCCTGCGCCTTGATCTGGGCGACGGCCGCCTGCCCGGCATGCTGGTCATGGGCGCCGAGGATCCGCATCAATTCAAACCGGGCCAGGGCACCGACCTTCTGGCCTTTTTCGGCGGCGTATTCGAACGCGCGATGCGCCGCTGGCTGTCGTGAGCCTGGCGATCTCGGACGGGGCCCGCGCGGCCCTTTCCGCGTGGATCGACCATATGCGCGCGCTGGACAACGCCGCCGAGAATACGCTCAAGGCCTATCAGACCGATCTGGTTGGCTTTCTGACCTTCCTGGGGGAGCACCTGGGCGGTCCCCAGGGGCGCGGGGCGCTGGCTGGCGTTGTTCTGAGGGATATGCGCGCCTGGATGGCCCATGAACGTGCGGCGGGAAGCTCGGCCCGCACCCTGGCGCGCAAGCTCTCGGCGGTGAAGAACTTCTACCGCTGGCTGTCGGACCACGATGATTTCGACGCCACCGCCGTCCTGTCCACCCGCGCCCCGAAATTCACCAACAAGCTGCCCCGTCCGTTGGCCGCCGATGCCGCCATGCGCGTGATCGAGACCACCGGCGTGCAGGCGCGCCAGGATTGGGTCGGCGCGCGCGACATGGCGGTGGTAACTCTGATGTACGGCTGCGGGCTGCGGGTCTCGGAAGCGCTGGGTCTGACCGGCGCAGACATGCCCCTGCCCGAGGTCCTGCGCATTACCGGCAAAGGGGGCAAGGTGCGGATGGTTCCGGTCCTGCCTGTCGCGCGTGAAGCGGTCGAGGCCTATGTCTCGCTCTGCCCCCACCCGATGGAGGCCGACGTGGCGCTGTTTCGGGGTGTGCGCGGCGGTGCGCTGGGCGCGCGACAGGTGCAGAAGGCGGTCGAAGCAAGCCGGTTGCAACTGGGCCTGCCTGCCTCGGCGACACCGCACGCGATGCGCCACAGTTTCGCCACCCACCTGCTGAACGCCGGTGGCGACCTGCGCGCGATTCAGGAGCTGTTGGGGCATGCCAGCCTGTCGACCACACAGGCCTATACCGCCGTGGATGCCGCCCGCCTGATGGACATTTACGACGCCGCCCATCCCCGCGCCAGGACGAAGTCCCGGGCAGACTGACCGGCTGGAGCTTCGGTCCTCGCGGACCGCATGTGATCCCGGCGCGTGGCCGCCTCCGGGTTTTCGCTTTCCCCCGGACCGGATTTACGGCAGAAAGCCGGGATGAACATTCAGACGAAAGCTTTGGCCGTCCATCTCTTCACCGCGACCGGCGCCGTTTTTGCCATGCTGGCCACGCTCGCCGCAGTGGAAGAGAAATGGGGGCTCATGTTCGTCTGGCTGGTCGTCGCCTTCGTTGTCGACGGAATCGACGGGCCGCTGGCACGCCGCTATCACGTCAAGACCAACGCCGCGCAATTCGATGGCGTCCTGATGGACCTGATCATCGACTACCTGACATATGTATTCATTCCGGCCTATGCCCTGTTCAAGTCGGGACTTCTGCCCGGCTGGACGGGTTGGGTGGCGATCATCGTCATCACCTATGCAAGTGTCATCTACTTCGCCGACACACGGATGAAAACAAAGGACAATTCATTTTCCGGCTTTCCAGGCTGCTGGAACATGGTGATCATCGTGCTGTTTGCCACCGAACCCAATTTCTGGTTGATGCTGGGAATCGTCGTGGCCCTGGCCGTGGCCATGTTCACGCCACTGAAGTTCATCCACCCGGTGCGCACCGAGCGCTGGCGCGCGGTCTCGCTGCCCGTGGCACTTGCCTGGACCAGCTTCGCCGGCTGGGCGGCCTGGGTCGAATTCCACCCGGAAAGCTGGGCGCTTTGGGGGCTGACGGCAACCTCGGTCTACTTGCTTCTGGCAGGCATTGCGCAGCAGATCGTCCCGGCCCGCTCACAAGAGTGACGCCCCGCCTACAGGCGGGTCAGAACGACACCGGTGACGATCAGCCCCACCGCCAGCAGCTTGCCATTCTGCAAAGGCTCGCCAAAGAACAGGCGCCCGATCAGCACCGCGAACAGGATCGAGGTCTCGCGCAGGGCCGTGACCAGGGCGATCGGCGCCTGTGTCATCGCCCAGACCACCACCGCATAGGCCAGATAGGACGCCGCCGAGGCAACGGCTCCGAAAGCCCAGGACTTCGCCGGGGCGCGCAGCACCTTCGTCCCCTTCTGCACCAGCACCACGGGGGTATAGAACAGGGCCGACATGATCAGCAGCCAGGCCACGAACCCCACCGCGTCACCGGACAGTCGCGCGCCCATCCCGTCGACCAGAGAGTATCCCGCCGTGGCCACCGCCGAGCCCAGCGCGAAGGGCAACAATCGCCGGCTTTCACCATCTTGAAACACCCCCCGCGCCATCAGCAGGATACCCAATCCCAGCACCAATACCCCAAGGTATTCCATTGCAGCGATCACATCGGCCAGGACCACTGCCCCGACCAGCGCCACGATCAGCGGGGCGCCCCCGCGCGCAATCGGATAGACCCGGCTGAGATCGCCGTGTTCATACGCATAGGCCAGGAACAGCTGATAGGCCGTGTGAATGGCCCCCGAGGCGATCAGCCAGGGCCAGACCTCGGTCGCGGGAAAGGGGCGAAACAGTACGACCATTGCGCCGATCGCGGCGTGGCCCAGGGTCAGCATCAGCATCGCAATCTGCTTGTCGCCCCCGGTCTTGATCAGCGCGTTCCAACTGGCATGCAGAAGGGCCGCCCCCAGCACGGCCAGCAAGGTGATCAAGCTCATATCAACAACCCTGCCGCGCCTTCGTGGCGCAAGAGCCATACCTTGGTTTCAACACCGCCGGCGCCCGAGAATCCAACCATCTTGCCCCCCGCGCCCAGGACCCGGTGACAGGGAATTATGATCGGGATCGGATTGCCTCCGCAAGCCGACCCCACCGCCTGGGCCGGTCGGCCTACCGCCCTGGCGATTTCACCATAGGTCCGTGTCTCGCCAAGGGGGATGGCGGACATGGCCGCACAGACCGCGCGCTGAAAATCGGACCCGCCGACCCGCAGGGGCAGGTCGAAATCCCGGAGCCGCCCGTCGAAATAAGCCGCGAGCTGGGACAGTGCCTCGGAAAGCAGGGGTGTCACCTCTCCCTCCGCCTCCATGTCCCAGGTCAGACGGGTGATCGCACCTGCGTCCTCCCGCACGCCCAGCCGCCCCACGGGCGTATCCAGAACCGCAACTATCATGGGGCGAGCCTAAACACGAAACGCCCCGGTGCAAACCACCGGGGCGTTCCATTTCCCGCGCTTTCGGGCAGATCAGCCCAGAGCGTCGTCGCAACGGCCACAGGTGCCGGCGTGATCGTGGCTGCCCACGTCGGGCAGGATCTTCCAGCAGCGCTGACACTTGTCGCCTGCGGCCTTCTCGAACACCACGCCCACGCCTTCGACCTCGGGCAGGCGGAAGGCCTCGGCGGGCATCGGATCGCCGGTCAGCACCACCTGCGAGGTGATCGAGACATCGGCGAAGTTCACCGATTTCAGCGCGTCCAGAACCCCGGCGTCGCGCACATGCACGACCGGCGCGGCCTCCAGCGAGGCGCCGATCACCTTGTCGCGGCGCTGGATTTCCAGGGCTGCGGTGACAACGCGGCGCGCCTGGCGGATACCCACCCATTTGGCCGCCAGGGGCTCGTCCAGCCAGTCGGCAGGCGTAACCGGGAAATCGACCAGGTGCACCGAACTGCCCTCGCCCGGGAAGCGATCCAGCCAGACATCTTCCATGGTGAAACACAGAACCGGTGCCAGCCAGGTGGTCAGGCGGTGGAACAGCACGTCCAGCACCGTGCGGGCCGAACGGCGCTCGAGGCTGTCTGCCCCGTCGCAGTACAGAGCGTCCTTGCGGATGTCGAAATAGAAGCTCGACAGATCCACGGTGGCAAAGTTGAACACGGCCGAGAACACGCCCTGGAAGTCGAACTTGGCATAGCCGTCGCGCACCACGTGATCCAGTTCGGCCAGGCGATGCAGCACCCAGCGCTCCAGCTCGGGCATGTCGGCGGGTTCGACCCGCTCGGCATCCGCGAACCCGTCCAGGTTGCCCAGCATGAAGCGCATGGTGTTGCGCAACCGGCGGTAGCTGTCGGCCACCCCTTTCAGGATCTCCGGCCCGATGCGCAGATCGACCGAGTAATCCGACTGCGCCACCCAGAGGCGCAGGATATCCGCGCCGTACTGCTTGATCACCTGCTCCGGCGCGACGGTATTGCCGAGCGACTTGGACATTTTCATGCCCTTCTCGTCCAGCGTGAACCCGTGCGTCACCACGTTCTTGTAGGGCGCGCGACCCTTGGTGCCGCAAGCCTGCAACAGCGACGAATGGAACCAGCCGCGGTGCTGGTCGGTGCCTTCCAGATAGACATCGGCCACGCCGTCCTCGGTCCCGTCCGCGCGGTCGCGCAGCACGAAGGCGTGGGTCGAGCCTGAGTCGAACCACACGTCCAGCACGTCAAAGACCTGTTCCCACTCATCGGCGTTGTAGCCATTGCCCAGGAAGCGTTCCTTGGCGCCATCCTCATACCAGCAATCGGCGCCCTCGGCCTCGAAAGCCTCGGCGATGCGGGCGTTCACGTCCGGGTCGCGCAGCAGGAAGCCTTCATCCGTCGGCAGCAGGCCTTTCTTCACGAAACAGGTCAGCGGCACGCCCCAGGCGCGTTGACGCGACAGCACCCAATCCGGGCGTGCCTCGATCATGCTGTAGAGCCGGTTGCGACCGGTCTGCGGATGCCATTTGACCTGCTGGTCGATGGCGGTCAGGGCCCGTTCCCGGATCGTCTTGCCCAGATCGTCCTGACCGTCGCCGACCTCGCGATCCACGCTGGCAAACCACTGTGGCGTATTGCGGAACACGATCGGCGCCTTCGAGCGCCAGCTGTGCGGGTAGCTGTGCGTCACCCGCCCGCGCGCGATGATGCCGCCGGCCTCGACCAGCTTGGCGATCACGGCATTGTTCGCCTTGCCTTCCTTGCCCTTGCGGTCAAAGACCTGAAGCCCTGCGAAGAAGGGCACGTGGGGCAGGAACTCGCTTTCCTCGCCCACATTGTGGGTCATGCGGTCGATCCAGTTGCGCGCGACAAAGGCTTCGTAGTCGTCGGCACCGTGGCTGGGCGCGGTGTGCACGAAACCCGTGCCCGCGTCATCGGTCACGTGGTCGCCGTCGATCATCGGCACGTCGTAGTCCCAGAAGCCGTCCGCGCCGTCGAGCCCGTGGAACGGGTGTTTGCAAACCAGCCCTTCGAATTCGGACGCGGCCACGTCGCGCACCCGGGTGAACCCGGTCACGCGCGACTTGCGCAGCGCGTCCTCGGCCAGGGTGTCGGCGAAGAGGTACAGATCACCCGGTTTGGTCCAGCTTTCCTCCTCGGTCGCCTCCACGCGGTAGAGCCCGTAGGCCACCTTGTTGTTGAAGGCCACCGCCTTGTTCGACGGGATGGTCCAGGGGGTCGTGGTCCAGATCACCACGCGGGCGTCAGTCAGGTCGCCTCCGGCATTGGCAAACGAAAACGGCACCCAGATCGTGTGGCTCTTGTGGTCGTGATATTCGATCTCGGCCTCGGCCAGCGCGGTCTTTTCGACCGGCGACCACATCACGGGTTTGGAGCCCTGGTAGAGCGTGCCGTTCATCAGGAACTTCATGAATTCCTCGGCGATCACACGTTCAGCGTGGAAATCCATCGTCAGGTAGGGATCGGGCCAGTTTCCGGTCACGCCCAGGCGCTTGAATTCCTCACGCTGGATGTCGACCCAGCCTTCCGCGAACTTGCGGCATTCCTGGCGGAAATCGACGACATTGACCTCGTCCTTGTTGCGGCCCTTCTTGCGATACTGTTCCTCGATCTTCCATTCGATCGGCAGACCGTGGCAGTCCCAACCGGGCACATAGCGCGCGTCGAAGCCCATCATCTGGTGCGCGCGCACGATCATGTCCTTCAGCACCTTGTTCAGCGCGTGGCCGATATGCAGGTGGCCGTTGGCGTAGGGCGGGCCGTCGTGCAGGGTAAAGGGCGCGCGGCCCTCTTTCTCGCGCAGGCGGTCATAGACGCCGATCTTCTCCCAGCGCTCCAGCCATTCGGGCTCGCGTTTGGGCAGGCCCGCGCGCATGGGAAAATCGGTCTGAGGCAGGCTCAGAGTATCTTTGTAGTCGGGGGTGTCGGAACACATCTGTCCGGTCCTTTTCAGGGGAATTCTTGACTTTGGATGGGGCGACGCGGTTTTCCATACGCCTTGTCCCGGCGGCTCGTATCGTCAGAGCGCCGGGCTGATAATTCGAATAATGATGGCCTGAGCAAACATCATGAGCGCCTTATAGGCCGGGGGGCAGGCGCCGTCCAGTGCGCGGGTTTTCCCCTGCCCTGCCCGCCGGATCGGCCGCGGGGTCCGCAGGACGATGGGCGAACCGGCTCGCGGCGGAACCGGTGCCGCGTCAACGCCCGAACAACCCCGCCAGCGCGCGGCTGACCAAAGCAGAAACCGAGGGCCGTGTTTTGCGGCGGAAGGGCAACGGGCGGCAGACCTCCATCGCGGCCACACCGACACGGGCGGTCAGCGCGCCATTCACCACGCCCTCGCCAAAGCGGCGCGAGAGCTTCGACAGCACACCGCCCCCGGCCAGCGAGCCGATCAGGTCATCGCCCGCCGCCACCGCACCGGTGGCCACCAGGTGGGTCATCACGGCACGGGTCAGGCGCCAGCTGCCCAGGGTGCCCGAACGACCGCCATAGATCTCCGCCACCCGGCGGATCATGCGGATATTGGCGGTCAGCGCCGTGACCACATCGGCCAGCGCAAGCGGCACCAGAGCCGTTACCGTGGCGACCTGGCGCGCGGCCGCCTCGACCTCGGTGCGGGCCTGCGCGTCAAGGGGCGCGAGGATTTCGACCTCGGCGAGCGCCAGCAGGTCTTCGGCCTCGAACTGTTCCCCGGCGTGGTCCGCAAACCGGCTCAGCCCCCATTTCACGTCGTCACGCCCGGAATAGAGCCGTTTCAGCCCGGCCACAACATCGCGGGCCTCGGGCAGGGAGTTGTGCGACAAGGCCGCTTCGGCCTTGCGGTGCAGCCCATCGACCCGGCGCAGGCGGACAAAGCCGATCCATTCGCGAAGGGCCAGCCCCAGCAGGGCCAATACGAAGGCCAGGGTCAGCACCATGGCCGTCGCCCCCAGGGCGGGCGAGCGGGCAATCAGCCCGGTCACGAAATCATAGGCCGCCACGCTGGCCACGAAGCCCACCAACGCCACGCCCAACGACAGAACCCAACGCAGCAGCCGGTTGGGCGGACGCGCGGCCAGGGTGGCGACGGTCTGCATCGCCTGCCCCGTGGGCACCGGCGCCTCGGGGTCGGGCACCGGCGGCGCGGAGGCCGGCGTGTCCGTACCCGGGCTGTCCAGCTCGATCAGGACCGGTCCCTTTTCGTCACTCATGCGTGCCTCCATTCATAGCGGATGTCGGGCAGGTGTTCGTCATTGCCGGCACCATCCGTGCGGCTGATCTCGACAAAGCCTTCGCGCAGATAGAACCGCTGCGCGGCGGTGTTGGCCTGGAACGTGTAGAGTTGCAGGAGGGGCGCCGCGGCTTTCGCCTGGTCCAGCAGCGCCTTGCCCACGCCCCGCCCCCGCGCGGTCCGCGCGACATAGAGCGCATGCACCTCGGCCCCGTCGCGCGACAGAAAGCCAACGGCGTTGCCTCCCGCTCGCACAACCTGGGTCCAGCCCCGTGTGACCAACATGCGACCGAACCCCTGATCCTCTTCACGGGTGTGAACCCGTGGCATCCAGGGGGTGGCGTCGATCCAGTCGGACAGGATCCGGGCGATGGCCGGGGCGTCCTCAGGGGCGGCGGGAACCGGGGTGAGCGTCGTGATCACAGCCGGTCTCCGATCAGGAATTCAGCCGCCTTGTCGAGCCGGATATGCGGCGGCCCCTCGCCGGGTTTCAGGCTGATCCGGGCGGGCGCAAACCGCATGACGCGATAGTCCGCGTTGAGCCAGGCCTCCGCCCCCTCCCGGGCGGGCGCCAGCAGGCGGGCCGGATCTTCGGGCAGATCCCCCGGATAGAAGGCAGCGGACTTTCCAGTGTCCAGCAGGGTGCCGCGCACGCAGTCCAGGCGGCGCCCCTTGTGGTCCAGCGTATCCTCGGTGGTGGTGCGCAGGGCGGCAATCGACATGGCCGCGGTCCTGGCGCCCGCAAAATCCGCCCGGTCGCGCGCCTCGCGCAGCAGCGCCTCGGTTATGGCGGTCAGGCGCGGGTGCTGGCTGTGGTGCAGGTGGTCGGCCTTGGTTGCGGCGAACAGGATGCGATCGATGCGCTTGCCCAGCAGGAGCTGGCTGAGAAAGGCGTTTCGCCCCGGGCGGAAAGCCGACAGGATCTCGGCCATGGCGCGGCGCAGATCGTCCAGCGCGGCAGGCCCCGCATTGATCGCGCCCAGCACATCGACCAGCACCACCTGCCGGTCGATCCGGGCGAAATGATCGCGAAAGAAGGGTTTCACCACGCGGGACTTGTAGGCTTCAAAACGCCGCTCCATCTCGCGCCACAGACTGCGGCGCGGGGCGGAGGCGGGTTTCGGCAGCGGGGCGAAGGTCAGGGCCGGGCTGCCCGCCATGTCACCGGGCAGAAGGAACCGTCCCGGCGTACAGTCGTAATACCCCGCCTTTCGTGCGTCCCTCAGATAGGCGGCAAATGCCTCGGCCACCGGTTTGGCGGCGGGTTCCTCGAACGGGGCTTCGGCGTCCGCATGATCGGCGAGGGACAGAAACCCGGCAGCCTGGGGCCGATGGGCAATGCGCGACAGTACCTGCGCCGACCAATCGGTATAGCTCAAGTCCAGCAGGCCCAGATCCAGAAGCCATTCGCCCGGGTAGTCGACGATATCCAGATGCACCGTGCGCGGACCACGCATTCCGCCCAGCACCCCCGTGGGCTGCACCCGGAAGGACAGGCGCAGCTCGCTGACCGCGCGGGTGCCTTCGGGCCAGTGCGGGGCGGGTCCGGTCACGGCGGCCAGATGTTCCTCGAATTCGAAACGGGCCACGGTGTCGTTGGGTTGCGGTTGCAAGAACGCCGTGTGGATACGCCCGTCGGCGGCGGCAACCAGTTGAACCATGCGGCTGCGGTTCATCAGATTGGCCACCAGCGAGGTGATGAATACCGTCTTGCCCGCCCGTGACAGGCCCGTGACACCCAGCCGGATCACCGGTTCGAACAGCGCCTCATGCGTGGCATCGCCGACCGCTTCGATCTGACGTGCAATTCCGTCGGCAAGATCACCCAGCCCCAATCGCCTGCTCCTCTAATCCTTACCGGGAACATAGGCACTTCCGGGGTTCGGTTCCAGTTCTCCGCGCCTTGCGGGATCACCGGACATCCGCACGACGAGACCCGAGGGCGGACAGGGGGCTCCGCGCGGTTGGCGCCCTTGCCCGCCGATGGGACAACAGGTGCTCTGGACAGCGCCCGCAGCGCTGGTACAGTCCGCGCCAAGGAGGATCCAGCATGGCATTCGGCAGCAAAATTCGCACCTGGTTCAACGACAGCTGGCACGAGGGCGACATCCCGGTGATGAACGCCGCAGATCACGGCGCCTGGCTGGGCACCACCGTGTTTGACGGCGCCCGCTGGTTCGAAGGGATCGCCCCCGACCTCGACGCCCATTGCGCGCGGGTAAACCGGTCGGCTGCTGCGCTGATGCTGACGCCCACGGTCACGACCGGGGACATGGTCGAGATCGTGCGCGAGGGGCTCAAGGGCTTCGGCACCGATCAGGCGGTCTATATCCGACCGATGTATTGGGGAATCGACGCCGACATGCGTGCCGGCGCGATCCCGCCTTCGGGTGAAACAACCGGCTTTGCGATCAGTCTCGAAGCGATCGGCATGGCGGACGCCAAGGCCAGCACGACGCTCGCCACCACCCGTTTCCGCCGTCCGGTTCTGGAAAGCTCGGTGGTGAACGCCAAGGCGGGCTGTCTCTATCCGAACAACGCCCGCATGCTGGTCGAAGCCCGCGCCAAGGGCTACAAGAACGCCCTGGTCGCCGACGCCCTGGGAAATGTCGCCGAAAGCGCCACCGCCAATGTCTTTATCGTGCGTGACGGCGAGGTCTTTACCCCGATCGCCAATGGCACATTCCTGTCCGGCATTACCCGCGCGCGGCATATCGCGAACCTGACCGCGGACGGAGTCAAGGTGCATGAGTGTGTGCTGAGCTTCGACGACGTACGTGCCGCCGACGAGGTTTTCCTGTCCGGAAACATGTCCAAAGTCACCCCTGTAACCGAGTTCGAAGGCACCATGTATCAACACGGGCCGATGACCCGCCGGGTGCGCGAAATGTACTGGGACTGGGCCCACAGCGCGGGGTGAGACCCGGTGTTGCCCCGCCCCCGCGCCACGGGCCCGGGGTCGCGGTCAGCCGATGGTCTTGAGATCGGCGATCAGCTTGTTCAGGTCTCCGCGGCGCCGGTCCAGCATCGCGCCGATCTCGCTGCGTTCGGATTTCACCAGGCTGATGCCCTCGATCTTCATGTCGATGAACCGGCCGTTCCGTGCCGACACGACAAAGACCACCTCGAAGGGCGCGTAGCCCTTGATCGTGGTGATCGTGCGCACTTCGTAGAAGCTCTTGACCGGCCTGGCGCTCTTTACCTCGACCCGGCCACCGATGAACTCGCGGAAACGCTTGCCGTATTTGCGCCCGACATAACCCTGGAACGCCCGGGTAAAGGCGCTTTTCTGCGAGGCCGAGGCCGCGCGCCCATCCGGGCCAAGAACCAGAAGCGCGATGCGCGCCACATCGGCGTAGTCGACGAAGATCTTCTCGAAGTCGCGGATCATCGCGGCCTCGGACTTGCCGCTGCTGATGATCCTGTTGATGTCGCGCACGACCTTGTCGATCAGCGCCTCGGCCTCAGCCGTGGTAAAGGCCAGAGCCCGCCCCGGAAGCGCCGCCAGGGCCACCACGCCAGCCAGACCCGCCATGGCCACACGACGCGTTGTCGAAAATTCACTCATAGGCTTCCTCATACAGGTCATACAGATCCTCTTCAGCCACTTCGACGCCCAGATCATAGCGCCGCGCATCCAGATAGAACAAACGAGCGCTTGCATAGGGATCCTCCCCCTCATGCAGGACCGCGTCGATCGTCCCGCCGAACTCATACCGGTCCCCCAGCCGCGAAACCACATTCGCCACGGGCAGTACGTTGCTTTCCGGGCTTGGAACCACATAGCTAAGCGGGTTCAGCACGAAATCAACTACGATCCCGGCCGCGTCACGGTCTGTTGACGGACCAAAGACCGGCAGCACCACATAACGGCCTTCGGCTATGCCCCAGCGATGCAGGGTTTCGCCGAAATCGGTGTCGCGTTCCTCCAACCCGATGCCGGTGGCCACGTCGAATAGCCCCAGGAGACCGAAGGTCGAGTTGAAGGCAAAACGCACCGTGTTGTGCATCGCATCCTCGAACTCGCCCTGAAGGATCTTGTTGACCACCGTGCCCGGCAAATCGACATTGTCGGAAAAGTTGCTTACCCCGCGCCGTACGCCGGGCGGAAGCCCTTCGCCATAGGCGCTGGAGGCCGGCGCCAGCAGGGCCCGATCCAGTTTCTGGTTGAAGGCGAACATTTTCCGATTGGAGGCTTCATTGGGATCAAACACAGCCTCGGGCACGGGCGCCTGCGCACATGCGGTCAAAACCAGCGCCGACGCGGTCACAACAATTCGTACACCAATCGAGTTCACAACAAACATCCTTTCCGCCCAGGTCCGGTTTCCCATAACCGATGAGGACGGGTTGCCCAGCCATTTACCGGTTGGCAGCTCCGATATGTGGCCAAATGGGAACAATTGCACGCGGCATCCTGCCGAACGGCCATGATACAAGCGTTAGGTGCGAACGGAAAGGCATTCTGCCAAGACGAGGGCGGGTGAGCGCGAAAAGGGGCCGAAAGAGTTTCACGGGGGTCGGCGCCAGCGCTGTTCGGCACCCCGGTCCTGCGGGCGCTCGACGGATCGTTCCAACAGGGCCCTTCGCGAAAACTGAGGCTTTCCAACCGCCCCTTTCACCGCTAGCGTCCGCGCGAGTGAACAGGAAAGGACCCTGATATGAGCGCTTACGAATCGCGCCTGGCCGAGCTGGGCGTCACCCTTCCCGACGCCCCGGCTCCCGCAGCCAACTACGTGCCCTATGTACAGGTCGGCGACCTTGTGCATGTCTCGGGACAGATCAGCATGGCAGAGGGTGAATTCATCAAGGGCAAACTGGGCGAGGACATGGATGCCGAGGCCGGCGCCGCCGCTGCCCGATCCTGCGCCATCAGCCTGCTGGCCCAGGTCAAGGCGGCCTGTGGCGGGGATCTCGACCGGCTGGTGCGCGTGGTGAAACTGGTGGGCTTCGTGAACTCCACCGCCGGGTTTGGCGACCAGCCCAAGGTGATCAACGGCGCTTCGGACTTCATGGTCGAGGCCCTGGGCGATGCCGGGCGTCACGCCCGCTCCGCCGTTTCAGCCGCGTCGCTGCCCTTCGGCGTTGCCGTTGAAATCGAAGGAGTTTTTCAGGTCAAATGACCCTCCCCGCGGCCTTCCTGGACCGCCCCATCGCGCATCGTGCCCTGCATGATGTGACAGCGGGGCGGCCCGAAAACTCCCGCGCCGCAATCGAGGCGGCGATCGCGGGCGGCTACGGGATAGAGATCGACCTGCAACTGTCCGCAGACGGGCAGGCCATGGTGTTTCACGACTATGGGCTGGAACGCCTGACCGCAGCCGATGGCCCGGTTCGCCAGCGTCGGGCGGCCGAGCTTGCCGCCATTCCGCTTACGGGTGGGGAGGGGACGATCCCGGGATTTGCCGAGGTTCTGGAACTGGTCTCGGGCCGCGTGCCCCTGCTGATCGAGATCAAGGACCAGGACGGCGCAATGGGCCCCGCCGTGGGCCCGCTGGAACAGGCCGCCGCTGCGGCCCTGGCGGATTACACCGGCCCCGCCGCCGTCATGTCCTTCAACCCGCATTCGGTCGCGGCCTTCGCCGCCCGGGGCACCGGCCTACCGGTCGGGCTGACCACGAGCGGCTTTGACGAGGCCGACTGGAAGCTCCTGCCAGCCGACACCTGCCGCACCCTGCGCACAATTCCCGATGTGGACCGGGTTGGCGCCAGTTTCATCAGCCACGACCACCGCGACCTTGCCAACCCCCGCGTCGCCGAGCTGAAATCACAGGGCCTGTCGATCCTCTGCTGGACCATCCGCTCGCCCGAGGAAGAGACCCGCGCCCGCAAGGTCGCGGACAATGTGACCTTCGAGGGCTACGCGGCTTGACCGCGTGCCCTCACGCCCTAGCTTCAGACCATGGACGACAGGATCGAGATACGGCTGCATGACAGCCTGGAGGCCATTGCGCCCGAAGACTGGGATGGCTGCGCCTGCCCCGAGACACAGCTTGGGGGCAGCGCCCGACCGGTTGATCCATTTACCACCTATCGGTTCCTGCATGCGCTGGAAGCCTCGGGCAGCGTTGGCAAGGGCGCCGGGTGGGAGCCACATTACCTGACCGCGCACCACGATGGGCTGATGATCGCCTGCGCCCCGCTTTATGCCAAGGGGCACAGCCAGGGCGAATATGTGTTCGACCACTCCTGGGCCCATGCCCTGGAACGCGCGGGCGGGCGGTACTATCCGAAACTGCAGATCGCCGTGCCATTTACCCCCGTGACCGGCCGCCGGTTCCTGACCCGGCCGGGGTATGAGGCACAGGGGCTGGCCGCCCTTGTTCAAGGCGCGGTGCAGGTGGGGGCGGACAACGGGCTGTCCTCCCTGCACGTGACCTTCTGCACCGAGGCCGAAGCAATCGCGGGCGGAAAAATCGGACTGATCCACCGGCTCGGTCAGCAATACCACTGGGAAAACAATGGCTACGCGGATTTTGACGGGTTCCTCGCCAGCCTGAGTTCCCGCAAACGCAAGAACATCCGCAAGGAACGTGCCACCGCGCAGAGCTTCGGTGGAGAGATCATTGCCCTGACCGGCGACGCTCTGGACGACACCCATTGGGACGCCTTCTGGAGCTTCTATCAGGACACCGGCGCGCGCAAATGGGGCAGCCCTTACCTGACGCGGGAGTTCTTTGACGAGGTCCACCGCACCATGGCGGACGACATCCTGCTGATCATGGCCGAACGCAGTGGCGAACCCATCGCGGGAGCGCTCAATTTCATCGGTCGGGACACGCTCTATGGCCGGTACTGGGGCGCGAATGAGCACCATCCCTGTCTGCATTTCGAGCTCTGTTACTACCAGGCCATCGACCACGCCCTGGCGATGGGGCTGGGCCGCGTCGAAGCGGGTGCGCAAGGCGACCACAAGCTCGCGCGCGGCTACATGCCGGTGCCCACGCATTCGCTGCATTGGATCGCAGATCCTGGATTTCGCGGGGCGGTGGAGGACTTCGTCACCCGCGAGGCCGAGGCCATCGGCGAGGATATCGAGATCCTCGCCAATATGGGTCCGTTCCGCCGCCCGGGTCAGAGCTGATCCAGAAGCGCCTCCGCAGCGGTCAACTCGCAGACCCCCCGCTGCGCCTCTGTGTTCAGGTGCGTGACTACCCCGTCCTCGACCACCATCGTGTAGCGGATCGACCGCGCAATCAGCCCGACCGGCGGCGCGTCGAACCGCATGCCGATCGCTTCGGTAAAGGCGCATTCGGCATCGGCCAGCATGGTGATCCCCTCGGCCCCCTGCGCCTCGGCCCAGGCCCGCATGACATGGGGGTCGTTGACGGAGACGCAGATCACCTCGTCCACACCCTTCGCCTTCAACGCATCGAGGTTGCGGATGAACCCCGGCAGATGAGCGCTGTCGCAGGTCGGGGTAAAGGCCCCCGGCACACCGAAGATCACAACCTTGCGCCCGGCCAGTTTCGGGCCCAGCTCGACCGGGTGAATGCCCTCTGCATCCTTTTCGGTAAACACGGCATCGGGCAGGCGCTGCCCGGTTTCAATGGCCATCTTCGTCTCTCCTACCTGCTTGGTCGCTCCCAGATTGCCCAAGCCCCGGGGCGCTTGCAAACCGCTTTCTGCGCGCCCTGTTCACAGGTTCGTTTTTGCCGAAGCCCTGCCCGGCTTTTTCCTGTTTCGCTTCGCCTGCGAAACGGTCTAGGCTCGCCCGGAAACAGGAAGGAACGCTCTTCATGACCCATATCGTCGTCATCGGCGCCGGCCAGGCCGGGGCCTCCCTGGTGGCCAAGCTGCGCAACTCGGGTTTTGACGGTCAGGTGACTCTGATCGGCGAGGAAAAAGCCCCGCCCTACCAGCGCCCGCCTCTGTCCAAGGCCTACCTGCTGGGCGAGATGGAACTGGAGCGCCTTTTCCTGCGGCCCGAGAGTTTTTACGCCGAAAACGACATTGCCTTGCGGCTGGACACCCGGGTAGATGCGATCGACCCTGCGGCCAAGACGGTAAGCATCGGCGGTGAGGCGCTGAACTACGACATGCTGGCGCTGACCACGGGATCGACCCCGCGCCGCCTGCCCGCCGCCATTGGCGGCGCGCTGGAGGGCGTGCACGTGGTGCGCGGCCTGGACGACGTGGACGCAATGGAGCCCGAGTTTGCCGAGGGTCGCCGCGTGCTGATCGTCGGCGGTGGTTATATCGGGTTGGAAGCCGCGGCAGTTGCCGCCAAGAAAGGGCTGGACGTGACCCTGGTCGAAATGGCCGACCGCATCCTGCAAAGGGTGGCCGCGCCGGAGACTTCGAATTATTTCCGAAACTTGCACAGCTCGCACGGAGTCAGAATCCTCGAAGGCGTGGGCCTGGACCACCTGACCGGCAAGACCCGCGTCACCGGGGCGAAATTGACCGATGGCACCGCGCTGGCGGTTGATTTCGTCGTGGTCGGCGTGGGCATCGCCCCGGGCACGGCCCTGGCCGAAGCCGCCGGGCTGGAGCTGGACAACGGCATCAGGACCGACGCGCGGGGCCGAACTTCGGACCCGTCGATCTTTGCGGCGGGCGACTGCGCCTCCTTCCCCTATCGCGGCAGCCGCATCCGGCTGGAAAGCGTGCCCAACGCGATCGACCAGGCCGAGGTGGTCGCGCGCAACATGATGGGCGAGGGCGTGGATTACGTGGCCAAACCGTGGTTCTGGTCGGATCAGTATGACGTGAAACTGCAGATCGCCGGGTTGAACGCGGGCTATGACACGGTGGTCACGCGTCCGGGCGACAGGGATGGGTCGGTGAGCTTCTGGTACTACAGGGGCGACGAGCTGCTGGCAGTGGACGCTGCCAACGACCCGCGCGCCTACATGATCGGAAAGCGCCTGATCGAGGGCGGTAAAAGCCCGGACAGGGTCTCTGTCGCGGACACATCCGTCGACCTGAAATCGCTCATGTAAATGCGTATCATCGCGGGGAAATATCGCGGGCTCGCGCTGGCATCCGTCGGCAAGGGCGACGCGGGCGCGCATCTGCGCCCGACCACGGATCGCGTGCGCGAAAGCCTGTTTTCGATCCTTTCGGGCGGGCGTTTCGGCGACCCGGTGACGGGTGCCCGCGTGCTGGACCTTTTCGCGGGCACCGGTGCGCTGGGGCTCGAGGCACTGTCACGCGGGGCCGCGTCAGTCACTTTCGTCGATGACGGGCGCAAGGCGCTAAGCCTCATCCGCGAGAACATTACCAAGTGCCGGGTGCAGGAGCGGACCCGGATCGTGCGCCGCGACGCAACCCGGCTGGGCCCATTCACCGGGGATGGCGAGCCTCATGACCTGATCTTCCTCGACCCGCCCTATGGCAAGAGGCTGGGAGAAACGGCGCTGGCCGCCGCCCTGGCGGGCGGCTGGGTGGCCCCCGAGGCCTTCATCGTCTGGGAAGACAGCGCCCCCATCACCCCGCCCGAGGGTGTGAGCCTGCTGGACAGCCGCAAGTTCGGGGATACGAGGATATCTTTTCTCGAAAGGGATTGAGCATGGACCATTTCTGCCCTGGCTGTGGGAAGCTCATAGAACACGCCGGACGCAATTCTTGGCTTTTCTGCCATGAATGCGCGACGCACACCACCGATGGGACCGGGAGGCGGATTACCTTTTCCAACACCAGCCTTTCCGGTGGCCTGGCCTGGCGGTATGGCGACGCCGGGGAATGGACCGACTGCATTTCCGTCCGATGCCTTGTTCGTGGGCAGCCAGTAATGGTCAGCGCGGCCCGCTTCGGCGGCATCGTTGTGCAACCTGTCCCGCATGAACCGCAGCACAACGAAGCCTACGATTGCTGGGATCTGACCGAAGCGGAACCGCTCCCCTCAAGGCCCAGACGTTAAAACCTCTGATCCTGACGCGCCTGCGGGTTCAGTCGCCTACCCCCAGGTCGGGTGGTACTTGCCCGCAGGCGACAGGGTAAAGATATCGACTCCATCCGCCGTCACGCCGACCGAATGTTCGAACTGCGCAGACAGCGATTTGTCACGGGTCACGGCGGTCCAGTCGTCGGACAGCACCTTGGTTTCCGGGCGGCCCAGATTCACCATCGGCTCGATGGTGAAGAACATGCCTTCTTCCAGCATCGGGCCGGTGCCCGGGCGGCCATAGTGCAGCACGTTTGGCGGGGCGTGGAATACGCGCCCCAGCCCGTGACCGCAAAAGTCGCGCACCACGGACATGCGATGGCTTTCAACGTATTTCTGGATCGCGTGGCCGATGTCGCCGAACGTATTGCCGGGCTTGACCGCCTTGATCCCTTCGAACAGGGCGTCGTGCGTGACCTGGATCAGACGCTCGGCCTTGCGCGACAGCTTGCCGGCCACATACATGCGCGAGGTGTCGCCGTACCAACCGTCGACGATCACGGTCACGTCGATATTCAGGATATCGCCATCCTTGATCTTCTTCTCGCCCGGGATGCCGTGACACACGACATGGTTCAGCGAGATACAGCTGGCATGTTTGTAGCCCTTGTAGCCGATGGTCGCGGACACGGCGCCCGCGTCGTCCACCATCGCCTCGATCGCCGCGTCCAGTTCACCGGTCGTCACGCCGGGCTGCACCATGGGCGCGACGCGGTCCAGGATGTCGGCGGCCAGAGCACCTGCCTTGTGCATGCCGGCATAGTCGCCGGGCTCGTAGATGCGAATGCCATCGCGCGTGGTGCGTCCACGGGTGTCGTCCAAGGGCCCAATCCTTCTTGTCTTTGGCCCTAGATAGGCCATGCGGGGCCAAGACGCCAGAGGGTGCGCGCGGCTCGGGACAGGCATCGGCGCAGATCGCACGGATGCGGGGATGCTACCCCCAATCCATCACACGACCGGACGCCGCTGCCCCAACCAAACGCCCTCTGGAGTGATCCGCGTATCATAGGCGATCGCTTCGACCCCGGCGGCGCGCGCAGCATCGAAGGCCCGGGCATAGGTCGGATCGAGATCACGCGCGATCGTCACCCGTTCGCAATCGGTGCGCTGAACAAGGAAAAAGACCACGGCACGGTGGCCCCGGCGGGCCATGTCGGCCAGTTCACCCATGTGTTTTGTCCCACGCGCCGTCACGCTGTCGGGGAACTCCGCCAGGCCGGGCGTCCGGCGCAGTGTGACCGATTTCACCTCGACATAGCTGTCCGGCCCGGCACCGGTCAGCAGGAAGTCGATACGAGAGTTCTCGCCGTATTTGACCTCGGCCTGCACGGAAGGCGCGACCAGCTCGGGGATATCGCCGGTTTTCAGAGCCGCCCGCAGCGCCCGATTGGGCACGGAGGTATCAACGCCGGTGAAATGCCCGCCTTCATGTTCAACCAGCCGCCAGCCGTATTTCAGCTTTTTCTTCGGATCGTCATTGGGCTCCAGCCAGATGCGCAGCCCCTCGTCCTTCAACCCCATCATCGAGCCGGGATTGGCGCAATGGGCCGTGACCTCGCGCCCGTCCTCCAACCGGCAATCGGCCAGGAAACGTTTGTAGCGCCGGATCAGGACCGCAGGGACAAGGGGGGTGGGAAATCGCATGAGTGAGGCATATACCGGGAACAGGGAAAGAAACAGCCCTCGCGGGCGGACCCGGATTTCTTGACGATTCCGGACAGTTTTCGTTGCAGGAAACGGACAGCCGCGCTGGGACACACAGAGGGTCGACCATGGGAGCACAGCGCAATCCAACCGCCGCCATGCTGGTCATCGGCGACGAAATCCTGTCCGGCCGGACCCGCGATGCCAACATGTACTACCTGGCCGGAGAACTGGCCTCTGCAGGCATTGACCTGAAAGAGGTGCGGGTGGTCTCGGACGACGCGCCGGCCATCGTCGCCGCGGTGCGTGCCCTGTCGGGCGGGTTTGACCAGGTCTTTACCTCGGGGGGCATCGGCCCGACCCATGATGACATTACCGCCGATTGCGTGGCCGAGGCCTTTGGCGCCCATATCGACGTGCGCGCGGATGCGGCAAAGTTGCTGGGCGACCACTACGCCGCCTCCGGGCGCGAGTTCAACGAAGCACGCCAGCGCATGGCGCGTATTCCCGACACGGCGACCCTGATCGACAATCCGGTCTCCATCGCGCCCGGTTTCACCATTCGCAACGTGCATGTCATGGCTGGCGTTCCCGCGGTCTTTCAGGCCATGGTGGCCAGCGTTCTGCCGATGCTCACCGGCGGCGCGCCGCTTCTGTCGCAAAGCCTGCGCGTGCAGCGTGGCGAGGGCGACATCGCCGGTCCGTTGCGCGGCCTGGCGGCCGAGTTCGACGACCTGTCGGTCGGCTCCTACCCGTTCCAACTCAACGGTGCCTATGGCGCGGACATCATCATTCGCGGCACCGATGCCGCCCGGGTGGATGCCGCCATGACCGCTCTGTCTCAGCTCTTTGCGGAGGATACATGATCACCCCCCTGCCCTCGGTCGAAACCCTGATGGAGGTCTGCGAGGCCACCTGGCCGCCGGCCAAACGCGAGTTGAAAGGGGCCTGGACCGTGCGCGACGGGGCGGGCGGCGGCAAACGCGCCTCGGCCACGACCGAAAACTTTCCGACCACCGAAGCGGACTTGAAACAGGCCGAAGCGGCAATGCGTGATCTGAAACAGCCGCTCCTGTTCCAGATCCGCCCGGGCGACGAGGCGCTGGACAAGATGCTGGGGGCTCATGGTTACGACATCATCGATCCGGTGAACATCTGGGCCGTCGCGGTCGACAAGATCACCCGCGAGACCGCGCCGCCGGTGTCGGGCTTTGCGGTCTGGCCGCCCCTGAACATCATGACCGAGCTTTGGGAACAGGGCGGTGTCCATGCCCGGCGCCGCGCGGTAATGGAACGTGCCTGCACCCCGAAAACAGGCATCCTGGGCCGCACCGATGACACTCCCGCCGGGGCCGGGTTCGTCGCCATCCATGATGGCGTCGCGATGATCCACGCCCTGCATGTGGACCCGGCGCTGCGCCGCATGGGCACAGGGCGTCACATGATCCTGACCGCCGCCCACTGGGCCAAGGCCGAGGGCGCGAAGGTGCTCAGCCTGATCGTGACGCAGGGTAATCTGGCGGCCAACCCTCTCTACGCTTCCCTTGGTATGCAATTGGTGGGTCATTACCATTATCGCATCAAGGGAGGAGACACATGAGCGAGCCCGTCACCAAACTCGACCTGCCGATGGTCGATCCCCTGCCCGAGGACATCCGGAAATACTTCGACATCTGCGAGGAAAAGCTGGGGCTCGTGCCGAACGTGCTGAAGGCCTATGCCTTCGACATGGAAAAGCTGCGCCCGTTTATGGCGATGTATAACGAGTTGATGCTGGGCGACAGCGGCCTGTCCAAACTGGAGCGCGAGATGATCGCGGTGGTGGTCAGTTCGATCAACAACTGCTGGTACTGCCAGGTCGCCCATGGTGCCGCGGTGCGCGCGCTGTCCGGCGATCCGGCCCTGGGCGAGGCGATGGTGATGAACTGGCGCGCCGCGCCGCTGGACGCCCGCCAGACCGCCATGCTGGTGTTTTCCGAACAGGTTGCCAAGGCGTCGAGCGAGACCGGCGAGGCAGATCGCCAGGCGCTGCGCGATGCGGGTTTCAGCGACCGCGACATCTGGGATATTGCCGCCACGGTCGGGTTCTATTCGATGTCCAACCGCATGGCCTCGGCCGTGGGCATGGTGCCCAACCCGGAATACCACGCGCAGGCCCGCTGATGCTGCGCCCCGCCGTCATATCGCTCCTTCTGGCCGGTCCGGCGCTTGCGCTGGAACTGCCGGCAGGTGCGGTCATGACCGGCGAGGACAACGACCGCCGCGGCAGTCTGGCCATCGCCACCGGGCCATTTGTCGACGGCTCTGTGCCGACCCATTCGGTGGATGGCGCGGTGATCCGTCAGGCCTGGCGCCTGCCGGGCACGGGCCTGACCACCGCCCAGTTGATGCAGCAATTCCGCTCACAGCTCAGCGAAGACGGCTGGCGGGTGACATTCGATTGCCAGGAGGTCACGTGTGGCGGATTCGATTTCCGCTTCGCCACGCTGGTCTTCGGCGAACCCGTCATGCATGTGGACCTTGGCGACTACCGTTATCTTGCCGCCAGCAAGGAGGGCAGCCACATCGCCCTGCTTGTCAGCCGCAGCCCCGGCGCAGGCTATGTGCAGGTGCTGCGCGTGGGGCCGGGACAAGAGCTCCCGCCGCTCACCACGGGGTCGGACATGACCGGCACCCCGCCCGTGGTCGGCTTCCCCGCCTCCGAAGAGGCGGTGACACCCGTGGGCCTTGGCATCCAGATGGAACAGGCGGGCTTTGCGGTGCTGTCCGATCTGACATTCCAGACCGGCTCCTCCGCTCTGGGTGATGCCGATTTTGCCTCTCTTGCCGAGCTGGCAGGCTACCTAGCCGCCAATCCCGACAAGCGCGTGACACTGGTGGGTCACACGGATGCGGTGGGCAGCCTGGAAAACAACATCGCCCTCTCCCGCGAACGCGCGGCATCGGTGCGACAGACGCTGATCGACCGCTATGGCGCAGGCGCGGGCCAGGTGGCGGCGGACGGGGTCGGGTTCCTGTCCCCCGTGGCCTCGAACCAGACCGAAGAGGGCCGCGAGGCCAACCGCCGGGTCGAGGTGATCCTGACCACGACCGAATGAATGGCTCGGAAGTTCAGCGGGACAACAAAAAAGGGTGCCACTCCGCATCGGAGGGCACCCAGTCAATCCCAAGACAGTGGATCAGGAAATCTTACCAGATGTTCGGCCCCTTGTCGGCGAAGGCGTGGACCAGGAAGTCGATGAAAGCACGCACTTTCGGCTGGGTGAAGCGGCCCGGCGGATAGACCGCGTAGATGCCCTGACGGTCTTCCGGCAGCTCCGGAATCGCGTCCTCGATCAGCCCTTGTTCCAGCGCGTCGGCATAGAGGAAGCTGGGCAGATAGGCGATGCCGAGCCCGGCAATCGCGGCGTTCAGAAGGCTTTGCCCGTCGTTCACCGACAGCCAGCCCGCGGTGCGCACCTGGCGCACCTCGCCCGAGGGGGCGGGCACTTTCCAGACATTGCCCGATGACTGGCTGGAATAGTGCAGAAGCTTGTGTTCGTTCAGATCGTCGATCCGCGTCGGGCGGCCGTATTTCTGGAAATAGCCGGGTGAGCCAACCATGCGGCGTGTGGTCTCGGTCAACTTGCGGGCCCGCAGGGAACTGTCTTCGAGTTCGCCTACCCGAATCGCCATGTCGAACCCTTCGGATATCAGCTCCACATAGCGGTTGTTCAGCACCATATTTACCGTAATGTCAGGAAATTCCTGCAGGAATTCACCCAGAACCGGGCTCAGGTGGTTCACGCCGAAATCAGTTGCCACACTGATGCGCAACAGGCCGGACGGGGCCGACTGCATCGACGTCACCAGCGCGTCCGCTTCGCCCGCGTCGTTCAGCACGCGCCGCGCCCGGTCATAATAGGCCAGGCCGATCTCGGTCGGGCTGACGCGGCGGGTGGTGCGGTTCAGAAGCCGCGCGCCAAGGCGGGCCTCGAGCGAGGACACATGCTTGGAGACCGCGGATTTGGAAATCCCCATCTTCTTCGCAGCGTCGGTGAAGCCACCCTGGTCAACGACCATGGCAAAAGCTTCCATTTCAGTCAAACGATCCATGTCTTGTTCTTTCTACAGTCCACGCCCCTCGGTCTGGATTGTATCGCGTTCAATTGGGGCAGCACTGTGGAAGGATGCCGACAATACCGGGGTAATTGGCGAATCGTTTTTGGCTGGGAAACGCAGGAACGCTGTGTTTCCGGCCTCAGAAAGCCAGGGTAGCGGCCGTGATCCACAAAGGCAGCGTCACAGCGGCCAGCAGGGTCATCTGCGCGATCAGCGTGGCGACCAGCTCGCGGTCGGCACCGAACCCGGCGGCCAGAACATGGGCCGCCGAGGCGGTGGGAAGTGCCGCAAACAGCACCAGAACCTGCGCCAGAGATCCGCCGACACCCAGCGCAAGGCAGGCGGCAATTGTCAGCGCGGGCAGGATCACCAGGCGGATGGCATTCAGCGCGCCCATGAACCGGTCCAGCCGTGCCAGAGCGCCCCAGTTCATCGTTGCCCCGATCGAAAGAAGCGCGATGGGAATGGCCGCCTTGGACAGCATTTCCAGCGGTGCCATCACCGGGCCGGGGATCACCAGCCCCGACAGGCCGACGGTCACGCCGCTCAGGGACGCCAGCAGAAACGGGTTCAGCGCGACCTTTTTCAGCGTCGCGCCCAGCCCCATCGCCTGTCCACGAGACAGGGCCGAGACCGCAAGGATGTTGGCCACCGGAATGGCCATGCCCACGGCGACAGCCAATTGGCCGACGTCAGCGCCGGGCAGGGTCGCAATGGCGACAAAGGCCAGCGCCGTGTTGAAGCGCCAGGCGGTCTGCCAGGCTCCGGCAAAGTACAGGAAGCGCGCGGGCCCCACGCGGCGGGTGAGCCAGCCCAAGGCAAAGCCCAGCCCCAACACCGCCCAGACCATCGGTCCGATCCGCGCCATATCCGCAAGTTCAATGGGTCGCGACGAGGCCGCGACGAAGATCAGCGCGGGAAACAGGATCTCGAAGTTGAGCTTGTCCAGCCCCTGCCAGGCATTGGCCGACAGACGCTTGCGCACCAGGCCCCCCAGGCCGACCATCAGGAACGAGGGCAGTAGGCCCAGAAGGATCGCCGCAAATACCATGAGGCCCCCGTATCGCGCCGGGGGGCGGGGCGCAAGGTTTACAGCTCGGCCGCCAGTCGCGTGCCCTGGTTGATCGCGCGTTTGGCATCCAGTTCCGCGGCCACGTCGGCACCGCCGATCACGTGGGGGGTCATGCCCCTGGCCTCGAGCGCATCAGCGAGGCTGCGTTCGCTGACCTGACCGGCGCAGAGCACTACCGTGTCGCACTCCACCACGCGCGGGTTCTCGCGCGCCTCGCCGCTGCTGACGTGCAGGCCCCGGTCGTCGATGCGTTCGTAATTCACGCCGCCGACCATCTCGACCTGTTTCATCTTCAGCGTCGAGCGGTGGATCCAACCGGTGGTCTTGCCCAGCCCCTTGCCCAGCGCCTTGGCCTTGCGCTGCATCAGCACCGCCTTGCGCGCGGGGGCTTCGGGCTGCGGACCCCCGGGGGCCAGACCACCGCGTTGAAGGGCCGGGTCGGCCACGCCCCATTCGGCCAGCCACGCGTCCAGGTTCTCGGTCGGGCTGTCGCCTTTCTGGGTCAGGTATTCGGCCACATCAAAGCCGATCCCGCCAGCGCCGATAATCGCAACGCGCTCACCCACCGGCACCTTTCCGCGCAGAACGTCTATATAAGTCAACACGTTACTGCGGTCCTGCCCGTCAATACCAGGATCGCGCGGGGTGACGCCCGTGGCAATCACCACCTCGTCGAACCCCTGCAGGTCGTCGGCCGTGACCTCGGTATTTAGACGCTGGGTCACACCGGATTTCGCCAGCATGGTGCGGTACCAGTCGACAAGGCCCCGGAACTCCTCTTTGCCCGGCACCTGCTTGGCCATGTTGAGCTGCCCGCCGATCTCTTCGGCCCGATCGAACAGCGTCACCTCATGGCCGCGCTCATCGGCAACGAGCGCGGTGGACAAGCCCGCCGGCCCGGCCCCGACGATGGCGACTTTCTTGGGTTTTTCAGCGGGTTGCCACTCCAGATCGGTCTCGTAGCAGGCCCTGGGATTGACCAGGCAAGTCGATATCTTGCCACCGAACGTGTGGTCCAGACAGGCCTGGTTGCAGGCGATGCAGGGCGCGATTTCATCCGCCCGTCCCTCAGCGGCCTTGGTGACGAAATCGGCATCCGCCAAAAAGGGCCGCGCCATTGACACCATGTTTGCGCAGCCGGATTCCAGAACGTTTTCAGCCACTTGCGGATGGTTGATCCGGTTCGAGGTAATGACGGGGATGGTCACATGCCCCATCAGCTTCTTTGTCACCCAGGTAAAGGCGGCGCGCGGGACCGAGGTGGCGATGGTCGGAATGCGCGCCTCGTGCCAGCCGATGCCGGTGTTGAGGATGGTGGCGCCCGCGGCCTCGATCTCTTTCGCAAGCTGGATCACCTCGTCGAAGGTGGAGCCGTTCGGGATGAGGTCGATCATCGACAGGCGGTAGATGATGATGAAATCCGGCCCGACCGCTTCGCGCACGGCCTTGACCACGGCAATGGGCAGACGCATGCGGTTTTCATATGACCCGCCCCAGCCGTCCTCGCGCTTGTTGGTATGGGTGACAAGGAACTGGTTGAGGAAATACCCTTCCGACCCCATCACCTCGACCCCGTCATATCCGGCCTGTTTGGCGCGCGCGGCGGAGGTAGCGAAGTCATTGATTTGTTTCCGAATTCCCTCCTCATCCAGCTCTTTCGGCGGGAAGGGGGAGATTGGCGATTTCACCGGGCTGGCCGACACGCAGTCCGGCCCGTAGGCGTAGCGGCCCGCGTGCAGGATCTGCATCGCGATCTTGCCGCCGGCCTCATGCACCCGGTCGGTGACGGACTTGTGGTTGGCAATATCCTGGTCGGAATACAGCCCCGCCGCACCCGGGAAAACCCCGCCTTCGCGGTTCGGCGCCATGCCGCCGGTGACGATCAGCCCAGCCCCGCCGCGGGCCCGGGCGGCATAGAACTCGGCCACGCGATCCCAGTCGCCGCGCTCCTCCAGCCCCGTGTGCATGGACCCCATCAGCACGCGATTCTTCAGCGTGGTGAAGCCCAGGTCGAGCGGGGCGAGCATTTTCGGGTAGCTGGTCATAAGGGCCTCCTGCGGTATCGGGGGATGTTGCGCGGGGGGCAGGAGCTTGTCACGCGGAACGCCGCGTCAACAAGGTGACGTGCGCGTAAAGAACGTCGCGTCACGGAATGTTAAAAGGTTTAAAGGGTCAAACGCCACATACTTTAAAGTTTCCAGCCGGGCGCGGGGGCCGATTTTAAAGATGTTAAAGGGGGGCGGCGCGAAAAACACCGCCCCGCCGCGATCAGCAGCAGCCGCCCGAACCGCAGGCCTGATCAGCGCAATCGCTGTCCGCGTCGCAGCCGCGACCGAGGTAGGTCTGATCCGACAGGTAGAAGCCGGTGAAGGCCGCATCGAACTCCGGCGCGACCGAGGCCTCGGCCAGACCGGTGCCCATCAGCGCCGCCTGCCAGGCCTTGACCCGAGGCCGTGCCCCGCCGATGAAATCGTAGCCCGAACGCGCCTCGATGATTGCCGCGCGGTGCAGGAGCACAAGCCAGGCGAGGTCCACCAGACCCGGCGTGTCGCCCGCGAAGAACGGGCCGGGCCGGTCGGCCAGCGCCGCTTCGATCTTGTCGAAGGCCGTGCCCAACCTCGCGCCGCGTTCCTTCAGCGTGGTCAGATCGGCGCTGCGCTGCGCACCGCATTGCACCAGGTAATTCTTGGTCGCGAGATACGCCCAGGCGCGGTCCTGCGCCTTCTGTTCCGGGGCAAGGCCGGGGATCAGCGGCGGGTAGGCCTCTTCGAGATATTCAACGATGGCATCGCTTTCGAACAGGGCCACGCCGCCTTCTGTCACCAGAACCGGCACCTGCCCGTTGGGCGAGATGTCGAGGAACCAGCCGGGCTTGTTCGAGAGCGAAATGAACTCGACCTGATAGGAGAGCTGCTTGGCCTCGAGCAAGGCGGTGACGCGCTGGACGAAGGGGCAGATGGTGAAGGAGATGACTTTGATCATCGAGTTTGTCCTTTCTGACGGTTACACAGAAAAGACGCAGGGGGCCTGAGAGGGACGAGATTTTTTCAACAATCGCCGCAAAAGCCTGATTTGCGAGTGGTTTCGATGACCCGCCCGCGGGCGTCGATCTTCAGCGCGCAACAGGTTTCGAACACGCGGCGCAGGGCAGCGCGGGCGGCCTGCACGCGGGATTTGACTGTGGAATAGACCAGGCCGTGTTCGGCGGCATAGACTTTCTGGCTTTGCCCCTCAAGGTCGATTGCGCGCAGCAGCGCGGCCTGACTGGCGGGCAGCGCGTCAAGGAACGGGTGCACGCAGCGGTCCAGGCTGGAGTCGTCGGGCGTCTCGTCATCCGTGTACCAGAGGTCGTCGGGATGCGGCACCACCCGGCCCTTGCGGCGGTGAAAATCCACGGCGGCGTTGCGGGCAACCCGGGTGAGCCAGCCGCGCAGGTTGGCGACCTCGCCCAGCCGGTCAAGATTGGCATGGGTCTTGATCAGCACGGTCTGCAGCACGTCCTCGACATCATCCGGGTCGGCCAGATGGGCCGAGAGATAGCGACGCAGGCCAGCGCTGTAGTCCTTCCAGATGTCCTCAAGCCGCATTTCCCGCCCCCGTCAGGTGGTTTCCAGGCAGTGGCGGCGGAAGGCGCGTTTGAGCATGTCGAGCTCTTCGCGCAGGAGCGCCATTTCCGCGCGCACGTCATCCTCCAGCGGCTGGCCGGTCACTATGGTGAAACTGCCCAGTTTTTCACCGGACACCGCCTCGGTGATCACGAAGCTCTGCACCCCGTCATAGAGCACCTCACGCGGGATCGGCACGCGCAGGATGAAGCGGCCGGGTGTTTCGGGGTCCTCGGCGATCTCGACACCGTCGATCGGCTGGGTCAGGTGGCTGACCTCGATCCGCGGTTCGGTGCGCGTGCCCGCAACCCGCAGTTCGCCTTCCCAGACACCGGCCTGGATGCGGGTTTTCGTCAGGGTCAGTTCGGTGCTCATCAGGCCCTCCTCACACTTTGCACTTCACACTTCCGCGCGCGGGCGGCGGCTGAATGTCACGTCGCGCAGCACGACCTGGCTCATCTCCGGGTTTTCGAAGATCAGGTCGACCCAGGCGCTTTCGACACGCTTTTCATTCATCTTGGTATAGGCCAGGTCGAACTCGACCATGACCTCGTCCTCGTCCAGAGGCAGTTCGCGCACCACCTGTTCGGTGTTGGGCCCGTGCCTGATGTTGAGCCGTGCAAAGATTTCCAGCGGCTTTTCCAGCTCGACCACGGTGGACAGCCGCACCAGGTGTTTGCGTTTCAGCCCCGCCACCGCCTCGTCCGGCAGGTCGATCACCAGGGAAAGGAAGGAACCGTCGAAGCGGAACACGTCCATCCGCAGCCCGAAGGGGGCCAGATCCTGCGCGCGGGTGTTGCGCAGCTGGCGCACGGTGAGTTCGGAAATCCGGCAGTCGTGAAACAGCGTGACCTCGTCGCCGAACATCGCCTTGGTCTCGACCGCCGAGGCGCCTGGCGGCGAAATCGGGCCGCGCCAGAGCTGCGGGCGCCAGCCCCAGTCGGAATGCAGGGGTTTCTGAAAGGCGTTGGAGCCGACCAGCGGCAGGGTCAGACGGCCATCGGCAACATGGAGCAGCCGGTCGATCTGGCGCCGGAGCCCCCGGGCACGGGCGCGCAGCTGGCGCAGCGTGGCCAGGTCCAGCGTGGCCGCGCGATCCCCCACCCTGGCCCAGCGGCGCATGACCCGCCGATGCAGGATACGATCCAGAATGCCGTTTACGCCTTTTGCCATGGGATGCCTGTAACCAGTCGCCTTCGAGGTGTCCATTGTTTCCAGTCTTAGTGGGTTTTTTCCTGCGATTGAATTAAGAAATCTCGCATTTTCGCCGGAAATCAACGTGCTGCGGCGGATGCCCCCGGGATCGGCGCGGGGGTGTCCGCCGGCCCGGCCCCGGAGTTGTTTCGCCCAAGGAAACGATCAGCCAGGCCTGCAAGGGCCCTTCCCGCGGTTGTTCCACGCTCGGGGTTGGCCGCGCGCAGGGCGGCGACGGCCCTTTGGATCTGGGCCAGGGCGGTGCCTTCATCAACCGGCTGGCTGGCCAGCGCGGTCACGGTCACGGAGACCGCCGCGCCCCGCAGATCAAAGAAGGCGCGCCAATAGGCTCCGGTCACGGCGCCCATCGGGTTCGGGCTGTCGTCGGTGATGTGCAGGTAAAGCACGCCATCCTGTTGCAGGGCACGGGCGATCTGCACGCTGTCCGCATCCCCCGTGCGGCTGAGCGCCTGGCGGCCGGTGTCGGAGCGCAGATAGGTTTCGAGCCCGGCCAGGTCACGCGCGGGGGGCGCCTCGGGATCGGCCGGGGCTTGACCGGCCCGGGCGGAAACCGCAACGGTCAGCACCATCGGCCGCTCCGGATGCGGATCGCGGGGATGATGGGAGATCGCCCGGCACGAACCCAGCAGGACAAAGCCGTCCGCCTCGCCCGTCCGGCTGGCACCGGTGTCCACGCAATAGCCCTCGGGCCCCTTCACACGCAGCGTCCCGCCGGCCACCATCATGCTCTGCGCGGCCCGCGCGCCCTGTGTGCCGCCCAGGGACGGCAACATGCCCGTGCCCACACAGCCTGCGAGGCTCACCCCCATGACGACGGCCCAAAGCGCCGCCCGCGTTTGATACCTGGAAATCACGTCTGCCGTCTCCCTTGGCCACGACATAGCCGGGCGGGCCGGGCCAGACAAGCAGGGCGACTGGTGGACAGCGCAGCGCGGAAGGGCCAAGGTGCGGAAACGACACAGGAGTTTCGCGTGACACAGCCTCCGTTCTGGCAACCGGCCCTTGCGCGGCCACAGCTCTGGCGCACCCTGTTGGGGCTGGTCCTGACCTGGGCCATCTTCGCCCTGGTCGCCATGGGGCTGATCATCGTCATGGTGGCGGTGTTCGGCCTGACCCGCCAGGGGATCGCCCTGGCCGCCACGCCGACAACCGCCCTGATGATCTTCCTGCCATTCCTGGGATTGCACATCGGCCTGGCGCTGGTGCTGCCGCTGCTGCACCGGCGCGGATACCGCAGCCTGTTCGGCCCCAGCCTGCGCCTGAACCTGCGCCATTTCCGCCATGGCATGGCCGCCATCGGAGTGCTGGCCCTGGCCGGATTCCTGGTGACGGGGCTGGAGCAGATCCTGTGGCCGGGCGCGCCGGAGATCGTGCAGCTGCGCCCGCTGGGGGAATGGTTGCTCTGGCTGCCGCTGGTGATCCCGGTCGTCTTCATGCAGAGCCTCGCCGAGGAACTGGTCTTTCGCGGCTACCTGCTGGGCCAGCTCCGGGCAAGGTTCCGCTCGCTCTGGATTGCGGCCGTCCTGCCTTCGGCCCTGTTCGGGGTGCTGCATTTCGCCCCGGCCACCTGGGGCGTGAACGCCTACATGTATGTGCTGAATACGACGCTGGTGGGGGTGATCGCCTGCATGGTCACTCTGCGCACCGGAAATCTGGGAGCCGCGGCGGGCTTGCATTTCGCCAACAACCTGCTGGCTCTGGTGATGGGGGTAAAGGGCGAGATGGCGGGGCTGACGCTCTTTGCCCTCGTGGTGACGCCGAAAAGTGGCTACATGACCTGGTCCTTTACCGTTGTCATCGTGCTGAGCGTCGGAATTTTCATTGCCTGGTGGCGCTGGATGGACCGCAAGACGCCCGAACCGGGTGCCGGTTAAGAACCGCCCCACTATCGAACCGGGTGGCGGTCAAGAACCGCCACACTATAGAACCAGGTGGCGGTCAAGAACCGCCACGGGCCGATTGCAAATCCTGCCGCTGAGGCATAGATAGTTGCGCAACGTAAACCAAGGACTCGGCGATGAACTGGATTTCCAACTACGTCCGCCCCCGGATCAACTCGCTTTTCTCGCGCCGCGAAGTGCCCGAGAACCTTTGGACCAAGTGCAATAAATGCGGCACCATGCTGTTTCATCGCGAACTGGCCGAGAACCTGAATGTCTGCACCAGCTGCGACCACCACATGGCGATCACCCCGCGTGAGCGTTTCGGCGCGCTGTTCGATGGCGGCATCTTTACCGAGGTCGAGGTCCCCGCACCGGTCGATGACCCGCTGAGCTTCAAGGACCAGAAGAAATACCCCGACCGCATGAAAACCGCCCGCAAGGGAACCGGCGAGCGTGAGGCGATGCTGGTGGCGGAAGGCGAGATCGGCCGCACGCCCATCGTGGCCGCGGCACAGGATTTCAGCTTCATGGGCGGCTCCATGGGCATGTATGTGGGCAATGCGATCATCGCCGCCGCCGAGCGGGCGGTTCAGACGCGCCGCCCGCTGGTGCTGTTTTCCGCCGCCGGTGGCGCGCGCATGCAGGAAGGCATCCTGAGCCTCATGCAGATGCCGCGCACCACCGTGGCCGTGCAGATGCTGAAAGAGGCCGGGCTGCCGTACATTGTCGTCCTGACCCATCCGACCACCGGGGGCGTCACGGCCTCCTACGCGATGCTGGGCGACGTGCATATCGCCGAGCCCAACGCGCTGATCTGCTTTGCAGGCCCGCGCGTGATCGAACAGACCATTCGCGAGAAACTGCCCGAAGGGTTCCAGCGCGCCGAATACCTGCTGGACCACGGCATGCTGGACCGCGTCACCCACCGGCGCGACATGAAGGACGAGCTGGTGACGATCCTGCGCATGCTGACCGGCCAGCCGCCCGCGGTAAAGGGCGACCTGCCCGCGCCGGAAATGGTGGAAGAGACCCCTGTCGAAGCCCCGGCGGACCCCGCCGAGAAGGCCGAAAAGGCGTGAGCGCGCCGACATCGGACGTCATCCTCGACCGGATGATGGCGCTGCACCCGAAGATCATCGACCTGACGCTGGACCGGGTCTGGCGCCTTCTGGCCGCTCTGGACCATCCCGAGCGCCGCCTGCCCGGCGTGATCCACCTGGCGGGCACCAATGGCAAGGGCTCGACCCAGGCGATGATCCGCGCGGGGCTGGAAGGCGCGGGCAAATCCGTGCATGCCTATACCTCGCCGCATCTGGCGCGGTTTCACGAGCGTATCCGCCTGGCGGGCGCGCTGATCTCGGAACCGGCCCTGACCGAGGTGCTGGACCGCTGCTACAGGGCCAATGGCGGCGAGAACATTACCTATTTCGAGATCACCACGGTCGCGGCCCTGCTGGCTTTCGCGGAAACGCCTGCGGATTATACCCTGCTGGAGACCGGATTGGGTGGCCGACTGGACGCCACCAATGTGGTGGACCAACCGGCGCTGACGGTGATCACGCCGATCTCGATCGACCATGTGCAGTTCCTGGGCGACACGCTGGCGAAGATCGCCGGCGAAAAGGCCGGGATCCTGAAGCGCGGCGTGCCCTGCGTGGTTGGCCCGCAGCCCGACGAGGCGCTGGACGTGATCGAGGCGCGCGCGGCCCGGCTGGGTGCGCCGTTGCTGGTGCATGGGCAGCATTGGCATTTTCACGAGGAACGCGGCCGTCTGGTGGTGCAGGATGAAACCGGGCTTCTCGATCTGCCGAAACCGGCGCTGATCGGCCGTCACCAGATGGAAAACGCCGCCGCTGCCGTGGTCGCCCTGCGCGCTCTGGGATACGGCGAGGAAGCCTGCGTGGCGGCAATGGAAAACGTCACCTGGCCCGCCCGCATGCAACGGCTGAAGACCGGCCCGCTGGTCGCGGCGGCAGGCGAGGCCGAACTGTGGCTGGATGGCGGGCACAACCCGGCGGCCGGCGAAATGCTGGCCGATGTATTGGCCGGGCTACCGCCGAAACCGACCCACCTGATCTGCGGCATGCTGAACACCAAAGATGTGACCGGCTATATGCGCCCGCTGGCGGCGGTGGCCGACAGTCTCACGGCCGTGTCGATCCCGGGGGAGCCCAATACGATCCCGGCCGAGGATACGGCGGAATTCGCCCAGCAAGTGCGCCTGGGCGCCACCACCGCCCCGGATGTGGAGGCTGCCATTCGCAAGATCACCGCCGACCACCCCGGCGCGCGCATCCTGATCTGCGGCTCGCTTTACCTGGCGGGCGACGTGCTGAAACAAAACGGCTGACAGGGGTTCACCCGTGCCTTGGTGACGGGGGTGATTTGCCCCTTCCCCGCCTTTTTACCACCGGTCGAGCAAAGATTTTTCGGCCCTCCCCACGCAAGACCCCCTCGTGGCCGACTCAAGCTGCGGAAAGGACTCACTTTTTCCGCCCACTCCGGGTGCCCCTATGAAACGCTACTGAATATTGACGAATTCCGCATGATGGCTCAATATATAGTGGAAATACGAGCAGTTGACCTTCACGTGACACGGGTATTCAGGAACAGCCCGGCGCGTCCGCACCAGTCGAGGCAGGAAGGGGTCGCCCACCGGGCGGCCCTTTCTTTTGCGTTGTTGTCAAAAGGGGCGCCTGCGGCGCGCTCGATCTCTCGGCTTCGGCTCCGGCGGGGACATTTGGGGAAAGATGAAAAGGGGGGGTCAGTCCGTATCCCGGCCCCAATCCTTGTCCTGCATTTCACGCAGGCGCGACGCGGTGCGTTCGAATTCGAAGCTCCCCGCGCCCTCGATATAGAGCATTTCGGGCTGGGCGGCGGCGCTGGCGATCAGGCGCACCCGGGCCTCGTAAAGCGCGTCGATCAGCGTGACGAAACGCTTTGCCTCGTTGAAATTCGACCGTGACAGCGCGGGGATGTTGTCGAGGATCAACACCTTTACCGTTTCGGCAATGGCCAGGTAGTCGCCCGGCCCCAGCATCGCGCCACAGAGGTCGTGAAACCCCGCCCGCGCCACGCCGTTGTGGAAGGCGGGCAGGATGACATCGCGGCCCTTGACGGTAATGGTGTGCGGTTTGGCCTGTCCACCGGTGAGATCGGTCCAGATCGCGTTCACCGCCGCGCGGGCTTCGGCATTCGGGGGGGTGAAATAGACCTGCTCGCCCTCCAGACGGTTCTGGCGATAGTCGTTCGGGCTGATCAGCTCGTGCACCGCCATGCGCGCCTTCAAAAGGTCGATGAAGGGCAGGAAGAGCTGGCGGTTGAGCCCGTCCTTGTAGAGATCGTCGGGAGTGCGGTTCGAGGTGGTGACGATGACCACGCCCGCTTCCATCAGAAGCTCGAACAGGCGGCCGACGATCATCGCGTCGGTGATGTCGGTGATCTGCATCTCGTCAAAGGCAAACAGACGCACGTCCCTGGCGATCTCGGCCGCCACCGGGGCCAGCGCGTCATCCACCCCCTGCTGGCGGGCTTCGTGCATGCCCGCGTGGACCTCCTGCATGAACGCGTGGAAATGCACGCGGCGCTTGCCCTCGATCGCGATATTGTCGACGAAGAGGTCCATCAGGAAGCTCTTGCCGCGCCCGACCCCGCCCCAGAGGTAGAGGCCCATCGGCGTTTCCTCGGGCTTGTGGAAAAGGCCACCGAGGATGCCGCGTTTCTTCTGCCGGGTGGTTTCGAGGTGGTGGCGGATGTCTTCCAGGATCGGAAGCACGGATTCCTGCGCGGGATCGGCATGAATATCGCCGGCGCGGACCCGGTCGTGATAGATCTTGTTCAACGTGCTCATGAGGATGGGATAGACCGGCCCGGCGGTTAAGAAAAGGGGGGGTGCGACGGGGCGGGACATTCATCTTCCCCCGTCCGACGTGGCCCCACTTGTCGCGCAGTTAAGAAATCATGGTGCAAGACATCAGAAACAATGATTTGACCGTCTGGCCGGATTTGCGCGACCCTGCGCGCCATGACCGAAACGCGCGCGCCCCTCATCACTCCGGTCCTGATGGCCGGATGCATCATCATTCTCGTGTCCTTCGCGATCCGGGCCAGTTTCGGCGTGTTCCAGATCCCCATCGCAGAAGAATTCGGCTGGGCGCGGGCCGAGTTCAGCCTGGCCATCGCGATCCAGAACCTGGCCTGGGGCCTCGGCCAGCCAATCTTCGGCGCCATCGCCGAGAAGATCGGCGACCGCAAGGCGATCATCCTGGGCGCTCTGACCTATGCGGCAGGGCTGGTGGCCTCGAGCTATGCCGTCACCCCCGGCGCGCATCAGGTCCTGGAGATCCTGGTGGGCTTCGGCATCGCCGGCACCGGCTTCGGCGTGATCCTGGCGGTGGTCGGCCGCGCGGCCTCGGACGATAACCGCTCAATGGCGCTGGCGATTGCCACCGCGGCGGGCTCGGCAGGTCAGGTCTTCGGCGCGCCGATGGCCGAATGGATGCTGACGCTGATGCCCTGGCAGACAGTCTTCGGCCTGTTTGCGGTGGCGATCCTGGCGGTTCTGTTGCTTCTGCCGATGATGCGCAGCGACACCGTCGCCACCAGGGCAGAGCTGGAGGAAAGCCTGAGCGCGGTCCTGAAAAAGGCCTTCCGCGACCCTTCCTATTCGCTGATCTTCCTGGGCTTCTTCTCCTGCGGCTACCAACTGGGCTTCATCACCGCGCATTTTCCCGCCTTCGTGACCGAGATGAGCGGCGCAATCGACCCCTCGGGCCCTCTGGCCTCGATCGGGGTCACGACCACCTCGGCGCTGGGGGCGGTGTCGATCTCGCTCATCGGGCTGGCAAACATCGCCGGCACGCTCTACGCGGGCTACCTGGGCAAGCGCTATTCCAAGAAATATCTGCTGGCAGCGATCTATACCGGGCGCACGCTGGTGGCCGCCCTGTTCATCCTGATGCCGATCACACCGATGTCGGTGATCCTGTTCTCCATCGCCATGGGCTCGCTCTGGCTGGCCACGGTGCCGCTGACCTCAGGCCTGGTCGCGCATATCTACGGGCTCAGGTACATGGGCACGCTCTACGGCATCGTCTTCTTCTCGCACCAGCTGGGCAGCTTTCTGGGCGTCTGGCTGGGTGGCCGCATGTATGACGCCTTTGGCGATTACACGATGGTCTGGTGGATCGGCGTGGGGGTCGGCGCCTTCTCGGCCATCGTGCACCTGCCGGTGAAGGAACAGCCGCTGGCGGCGCGACCAGCCTGACCGCCTTCCCCTTTCATCTTTCCGAAAATATCCCCGCCGGAGGCAAGAAACCGCCGCGCGAAGCGCGGCCACGCCCAACCGGAGGCGGGGCCGAAGGCCCCAACGACGGGCGGGAGCCCCCGCCCCCTAGACCGGCAGCGCGGTGGTCTTGAACACCGTGCGCAGGGCAAAGCTCGACTGCATGCCCTGCACCCCGGGCAGGCGGGCCAGGTACTGGCGGTGGATGCGGGCGAAATCCTCGGTGTTTTCGGCCACGACCTTCAACAGATAGTCCGACTTGCCTGCCATCAGGTGGCATTCCAGCACGTCGGGCACCAGCGCCACCTCGCGCTCGAACGCCTCCAGCACCTCGTCGGCCTGGCCGGACAGGGTGATCTCGACGAACACGGTCGTCGGACATCCCATCTTGCGCGCGTCCAGCAAAGCGACATAATCCTTGATGAACCCCTCCGCCTCCAGCCGCTGCACCCGGCGGTGACAGGCCGAGGGCGACAGGTTCACCCGGTCGGACAGCTCGGCATTCGAGATCCGTCCGGCTTTCTGCAATACCCCCAGGATGCGACGATCTATGCTGTCGAGCTCCATGTCCGCACACGTTCCTTGCGCAATTCTTCCCGGACGCGGGAAATCCTTCGACAAGACCTAGCAGCCTGCGCGAAGAATTCAAAGCAATTGCGCCCGGCCTTGCCCAAAATTGAGGCAGCTTACGAAAACACAGGGAACGGAGCGCGCAAATGTTGATCGGATGCCCAAAGGAAATCAAACCCCAGGAATTTCGGGTCGGCCTGACCCCGAACGCGGCTGGCGAGGCCATTGCCCGCGGCCACAAGGTTATCGTCGAGACCAACGCCGGCGCCGGTGCCGGGTTCTCGGACGATGACTACCGCGCGATCGGCGCCGAGGTGCTGGGCACGGCGGAAGAGATCTTTGCCAAGGCCGAGATGATCGTGAAGGTGAAGGAACCCCAGGCGGTCGAACGCAAGATGCTGCGCGAAGGCCAGCTTCTGTTCACCTATCTGCACCTGGCCCCGGACCCGGAGCAGACCCGCGACCTGCTGGACAGCGGCTGCACCGCGATTGCCTATGAGACCGTGACCGATGACCGCGGCGGGTTGCCTCTGCTAGCCCCGATGTCCGAGGTGGCCGGTCGTCTGGCCCCGCAGGTCGGCGCCTGGACCCTGCAGAAGGCCAACGGTGGCCGCGGTGTGCTGATGGGCGGCGTGCCCGGTGTGGGCCCGGCCAAGGTCGTGGTGATCGGCGGCGGCGTGGTCGGCACCCACGCGGCCAAGGTGGCTGCGGGCATGGGCGCGGACGTGACCATCCTCGACCGGTCGCTGCCGCGTCTGCGGTACCTCGACGACGTGTTCGGGCGTGAATTCAAGAACCAGTATTCGACCGCCGGTGCCACCGCCGAGTTGATCCAGACCGCCGACATGGTGATCGGTGCGGTTCTGATCCCCGGTGCCGAGGCGCCCAAGCTGGTCAGCCGCGAACAGCTGTCGACCATGAAGCCGGGCGCGGCGCTGGTCGACGTGGCCATCGACCAGGGCGGCTGTTTCGAAACCTCGCGCGCGACCACCCATGCCGATCCGGTCTACGAGGTGGACGGCATCATGCATTACTGCGTCGCCAACATGCCCGGCGCGGTGGCCCGCACCTCGACGCTTGCGCTGGGCAACGCCACGATGCCCTTCATGCTGGCGCTGGCCGACAAGGGCTGGAAACAGGCCTGCGAGGACGATCCGCACCTCTTGAACGGGTTGAACGTGCATGCCGGCGAACTGACCTATTACGCGGTCGGCAAGGCGCTGGGGCTTGACGTGATCTCGCCGGCGTTGGCGTTGAAGAAATAACCTCCTCGCGGCGCGCCTGTCCCTTCGGCGCGTCGCATCCCTCCTCCCGGAGACATGACTGCCCGAGGCCTGCGCCTCGGGCTTTTTTCTTGTCGGAAGTGGTTGCTTGCCCGGGTCAAGCCACCAGGGCTTCATCCTCGACAAAGCAGCGCAGCGCCGTGACATTGTCGATACGCACGTCGCGCCGGTTGCTCTGCACGCCCTGCGGCTTCAGCTTCTTGAAGGCGCGCGACAGGCTTTCGGGCTGCATGCCCAGCTTGCCGGCCAGGATGATCTTGTCGAAGGGCAGTTCCAACTGCGCAGCCTTGGGCGTATCCCCGGCCAGCTCCAGCAGGAATTCGCAGAGCCGCTGGATCCCGGTCTTGATCTTCAGCCCTTCAAGCTGGGTGATCAACTCGTCCATCTTGTCGGAAGCCGCCCGCAGCACCGCCGCCGAAATTTCGGCCTCTGCCCCTGCGCAGGAACAGATCGCACTCAGGTCGAAATGCAGGATCGTGCAGTCGGTCATTGCCTCGACCGACAGCTTGCTGCTGCCACCGCGCAGGGCGGCGACCTCGTCGAAACTGTCGCCGCGGTTCAGCGTGGCCAGGATGGCCTCGTCGCCCGAGCAGGTCACGCGATAGAGCTTGACCCACCCCCCGGTGATCAGTTTGAGCGTGTGGGCGGGTTCGCTTTGCAGGCAGATCACTTCGCCACGGGCATATCGCCGCTCCACCCCGCGCGACAGAAGGCAGCGGGCAACGTGGTCGGACAGGCGGTGGAGCAATGGAAACTCTGTTGTGGCGCAGGACGACATATCGAGCATCTGGAACCCTCCTTGGCTGAGGTCTGCCACCTTAGACGGTTCATGCCTGGGTCATTTTGACGCAGATCAATTTTTCGATATTTCACACATACATAATTCAATTAGGGATTGTTTTCGCGTAAAATCAATTGCTTGCATGCGGCGATTTGCACCAAAAAATTTACCGGGCGGTTCACAATCGCCCGTCCGGGCACGAAATCCCCTGTGGCCCCGCAGTCCGCCGGGCCGAGGAGACCGGCACGCGGAGCGGCGAAAACAGACCGGATCACGCTGGCGGGTTGGCTGAATTGTGCGGCCCGATTTCCTGTCGCGAAAAAAGAAAACCCCACCAGAGGCGGGGTCGTCCACGGCCATCAGGCCCGGCAGGTGAATGGTAGCGTGGGGCGGACTTGAACCGCCGACCCCAGCATTATGAGTGCTGTGCTCTAACCAGCTGAGCTACCACGCCATTCACAGGAGGCTGATTTATTGCCGACCGGGGGCGGTGTCAAACGAAAAACACCCTGTTGCGGGCAAAAAAAGCGTAGCCTGGCGAACTGTGCGGGGAATGGGTTCAGAACCGCCAGCCGAAGCGCAATTGCAGGAGGTCCAGGTCGATGGCCTGGGTCTGGCCGCCGCCATTTCCGACCAGCCCGTCCAACTCGCGGCGCGAATATTCGATCCCTACGAAAGCATTGTCGGACACGGCAACATCGGCGCCCAACCCGTAGGTCGGCCCCTCCACGTCCCAGTTCCCGAAGGGCGCGGGCCTCTCGTATCCGCCAAAGGAATAGCCAAGGAACCCGTAAACCAGTGTCCGGCCGGCGGCCACGCCCGCGCGGGCCTTGAGGTCGATCAGCATGCCGAAATCCTCGCCCGGGGATGCAGGCGGCACAGCGTTGAAATCCAGCACCGACAGCTCGCCGCCAAAGACAGCCTGGCCGCGTTGCCAGTTGTATCCGGCGAAGCCGCCAAACCCCGCATCATCCTCGATCCGGAACTGCGCATCCGGCGAGGCATATCGCATATTCCCACCGCCATAGACCGCCAGACCGCCCAGATAGGGCCCGCTCCAGTCGTAGACATTGCCGGGCAGGGGCGCATAGGGGCTGGCAGCAGTTGCATGGTCGATCACATCCTGCGGCCCGTCGGCAAGAGCCGCCGAGCCGATGGAGGCGCAAAGAATGGCGAAGGCAAATGGCAATCTCATCACTGATCTCCAATTTTCAGACCGGATATCAATGAAATAAGTATAGCACAAAACACCGCCCCTGTCAGCGGGACGCAACCGGAAGGGCTGGCGCCGCATGGCACCGGCCCTGATGCGCACCCCAGCAGGGGCGCATTTTCACTTGGCCGCGAGGGCGTCGCGGATCTCGGTCAGCAGCTCGACTTCGGTGGGGCCGGCGGGGGCCTCTTCCTCGGCCGGGGCCTCTTCTTCCTTTTTGGCAGCCGCTTCCTTGACCTTGTTCACGTAGCGCACCAGCATGAAAACGACGAAGGCGATGATCAGGAAGTTGATCACGGCCATGATGAAGGCGCCATAGGCGAAGACCGCTGCCCCGGCCTCGCGCGCGGCCTCCAGGCTGGCGCCCGCGGCCACCTCGCCCGACAGCACCACATAGAGGTTGGTGAAATCCACCCCTCCCATGAACAGGCCCACGAACGGGTTGATCAGGTCGCCGACCATGGATTTGACGATCGCGGTAAAGGCCGCGCCGATGATGATGCCGACAGCCATGTCCATGACATTGCCCTTGGCGATGAAGTCCTTGAATTCCTGCAGCATGTGTCCTCACCTCTACTGTCCTGCCTGCTCGCGAATGGCCTTCGTTCGCAGATCCTGCCTCAGATTGGCATGTTTGCCCCGGATCGTTCAGGGGAAAATTCCGCCCGGGGTCTCAATTTGCGCGCATCCCATCGGAAATCTTTTCGGCCATCATGATGATGGGCGCATTGGTATTGCCGCCGATCAGGCGCGGCATGAGCGAGGCATCGACCACGCGCAGACCATCGACCCCGCGCACCCGCCCCTGCGGGTCGCAGGGCGCGTCGGGACCACCCATGCGGGCAGTGCCAACCGGGTGATAGATCGTGTCGGCGCGGTTGCGGATGTCCTCGCGAATGGCCTCGTCGGTTCCGTCATGGGGATAGAGCCTGCGGCCGCGCCAGGGGGCAAGCGCCGGGGCCTCCAGGATCGTCTCGGTCAGGCGCGCGCCTTTCACCATCAGGTCGAGGTCACGCCCGTCCGACAAAAATCCCGGGTCGATACGCGGCGTGGCCCGGGGGTCGGTGGATTTCAGCGTGACCTGTCCGCGCGAATGCGGGCGCAGCACGCAGACATGGCAGGAATAGCCGAAGCGGAAATGCAGCCGGCGCATGTGCTGGTCGACGATGCCTGCGACGAAATGCAATTGCAGGTCGGGGCGATCCAGCCCCGGTTCGGAGCGCAGGAACCCCGCGCCTTCGGCAAAGGGGGTGGCAAACAGCCCCTGCCCGGTGCGCGCCCATTTCACCCCGGCCTTCGCCATGTTGTAAATCCCGCGCGGGGTCAGGCCGACAGTGTCGGGGCGCAGGGAATGGTAGCTGATCACGTGGTCCAGGTGGTCCTGCAGATTCCGGCCGACCTCGGGGCTGTCGTGACGCAGCTCAATCCCGTGGGACCGCAGGTGGGCGGCGGGACCGATCCCCGAGAGCATCAGCAGCTGCGGGGTCTGGAAGGCTCCTGCCGACAGGATCACCTCGCGCCGGGCCCTCAGCCTGCCCCTGTCATGTATCACGCCGGCCGCGCGGTGCCCGTCGAAGAGCACTCGATGGGCCTGGGTGCCGGTGATCACATGCAGATTGCGGCGGTTCAGGTGCGGCAGTAGGTAGGCGGCGGCAGCCGAACAGCGCTCGCCGCGTTTGGGACCGTCACCGAACTGTGTGACCTGGTAGAGGCCGACACCCTCCTGTGCAGACCCGTTGAAATCGGTGTTTTCCGGGTGCTGGCACTGTTTCCCTGCGGTAACGAAGGCAGGGCTGATGGCATGGGGCTCGGAGATGTCACCGACCTGCAGCGGGCCATCCGCCCCGTGCAGCCCGTCCGCGCCGCGCGCATTGCCCTCGGACTTGCGGAACCAGGGCAGCACATCGTCCCAGCCCCAGCCCCTGGCGCCAAGGGCGGCCCATTCGTCGTAATCCCTGCGGTGCCCGCGCACGTAGAGCATCGCGTTGATCGCCGAGGATCCGCCCAGCGCGCGGCCGCGTGGCTGGAACCCGCGCCGCTCGTTCAACCCGGGCTGCGGCGTGGTTTTCAGCGCCCAGTTGTTGAGCCGTGGCCGGCCGGACACCATGGCCGCCACCATGGCGGGCGCGCGGATCAGGAACCCGTCGCCCTTGCCGCCCGCCTCCAGCAGGCAGACGGTGACTTTCGGGTCTTCGGACAGGCGGCCTGCCAGGGTGGCCCCACCCGAACCGCCGCCCACGATCACGTAATCGAATTCCATGGCCGCAGCCTAGCCGGGGAAAAGCGCGGCAGGGAATGCTGACCATGCGTTAACGACTGGTGGTGCCGGAATTTTTCGAAGAAACCGGTTTGCCTCAGCCCGGCAGCGCCCCGGTCAGCACGTAGGTCAAAATCTCCACCACCTGCTCCGGCGTCTCGGTCACGGCAAGCGCGGCGGCATCGACCTCTTTCAACGCGTGCTGGTGGTCGGGCCCGTGCATGACGATCAGCGACTTGCCCAGCGCCGCCGCCTGGCCAGCGTCGAAGGCCGCGTTCCACTGCTTGTACTTGTCGCCGAACCGCACCACGACCACGTCGGCCTGCTCGATCAGGCGGCGGGTGCGGATGGCGTTCACTTTCGCGCCCTTGTGGTCATGCCAGAACTTGTTGTCCTCGGCGCCCAGGATCGCCACGCCGCAATCGTCCGAGGCGTCATGGTCCGTGACGGGCGCGGCAAAGCTGACGTCCAGCCCCTTGGCGCCTTCGATGATCTGCTCGCGCCAGTCAGTGTGGATTTCGCCGGAAAGATAGACGTTCAGGGTCATGGGAACCTCACAGATGGAGACGCCCCGCAGGTGGCGGGGCGTTCGGAAAGAATATGTGTCAGCCGCGCAGCATGCCGCCGGTGGCTTTCTCGACCTTCTGGACGATCCTGGCGCTGACCGCCTCGATGTCCTTTTCGGTCAGGGTCGCGTCGCGCGGTTGCAGGCGCACGGTGATGGCAAGGGATTTCTTGCCTTCGCCCAGCGAGCCGCCGATAAACTCGTCAAACACGCGCACCTCGTCGATCAGCACCTTGTCGGCGCCTTGGGCGGCGTTCACCAGGTTCACCGCTTCGACGTCCGCGTCCACCACGAAGGCGAAATCGCGTTCGACCGATTGCAGATCACTGGCGCCCAGAGCGGCGCGCGTGGCCCCCTTGTTCTTGGGGAAGGGGATCTTGCCGATATGCACCGCGAAGGCAACGACGGGGCCTTTCACATCGGCGGCCTCGATGGCTTTCGGGTGCAGCTCGCCAAAGGCGCCCAGCACGTTCTTCGGCCCGAGCGACAGTTTCGCCGAGCGGCCCGGGTGCCACCAGGCGTTCATGTCGCGCAGGTGCATCAGTTTTGCCGGCGCGCCGAGCGCCGACAGCACCGCCTCGATATCCGCCTTGGCATCGAACGTGTCGACCGGACGACGCGCGCCGAAACGGTCCTTGGGCCCGGTGTGGCCGACCAGGATGCCGGTCACGAGGGTTTCCTGCTCATCCGGTTCGGCGCCGTGAAAGACGGGGCCGACCTCGAACAGGGCCAGGTCCATGAAGCCACGCGCCTGGTTGCGGGCAGCAGCGGCCAGCAGGCCGGGCAGAAGCGAGGGACGCATATGGCTCATCTCGCTGGAAATCGGGTTTTCCAGCCGGTTCGCGTCCACGCCCCCATACGCCGCCGCATTGGCTTCGTCGATGAAGCTGTAGGTCACGCATTCATTGTAGCCCAGCGCGGCAACGGTGCGCCGCGCGATGCCTTCGCGTTTCTGCATCGGGGTCAGCACCGGTTTCGGCACGCCGGTCTCGACACGGGCCAGCGGTTTGCCGACCAGTTTGGTCAGCGAGGCCACGCGCGCGACCTCCTCGACCAGGTCGGCCGGGCCCTGCACGTCCGGGCGCCAGCTGGGCACCCGGGCCATGTCACCGTCCATCACGAACCCCAGGGCTTCCAGCGTTGCGCGCTGTTCATCCGCCGGGATCTCCATGCCGACCAGGCTGACCACGCGATCGGTGTCGAGCTTGTAGGCACGCGACGTGTCAGGCACTTCGCCAGCGGTCACGACATGCGAGGCCTCGCCGCCGCAGAAGTCCAGGATCATCCGGGTCGCCAGCTCGATCGCGGGCGCGTTGAACTGCGGGTCGATTCCGCGTTCGTTGCGATACCGCGCGTCCGAGTTGATCTTCAGCGCGCGGCCGGTCTTGGCGATCTGGATCGTGTCCCAGACAGCGGCCTCGAGAAAGACGTTCACGGTCTCCTCGGTACAGCCGGTGCGCAGACCGCCCATGATGCCTGCGATGCTTTCAATCTCATGGTCGTCCGAAATCACCACGGCGCCTTCGGGAAAGGTGTATTCCTTCTCGTCCAGCCCCACCAGCGTTTCGCCGCCCTTGGTGCGGTGCACCCGCAGGTTGCCGTTGACCTTGTCCGCGTCGAACACATGCAGCGGGCGGTTCTGGTCATAGGTGAAGAAGTTGGTGATATCGACAAGCGCCGAAATGGGCCGCAGCCCGATGGCGCGCAGGCGGTCCTGCAGCCACCGGGGCGACGGGCCGTTCTTCACGCCACGGATCAGGCGGCCCATGAAGACATGGGCGTCGTCGCGCGTATCCTCGTCGATGGTGACGGTGATCGGGCTGTCAAAGCTGCCTTCAACCTTGGCTTCGGGGGCGGGTTTCAGCGTTCCGATACCACGGGCCGCGAGGTCGCGCGCGATGCCACGCACACCCAGCGCGTCCTGACGGTTCGGCGTAATGGCGATGTCGATCACCGGATCGACCTTGGCCGGGTCGTTTTCCGCCAGCCAGTCGGTGAACTTCTGGCCGATCTCGCCCGAGGGCAGCTCGATGATGCCGTTGTGTTCGTCCGAGAGCTCCAGCTCGCGCTCGGACGCCATCATGCCGTGGCTTTCCACGCCGCGGATCTTGCCCACGGAGAGCGTCACATCAATCCCGGGCACGTAGTCGCCGGGTTTGGCGAGCACCACGGTAATGCCCTCGCGCGCATTGGGCGCGCCGCAGACGATCTGCTTGTCGCCTTCGTCGGTGGCCACGGTGCAGACGCGCAACCGGTCGGCATCGGGGTGCTGAGAGGCCGAGGTGACTTTCGCCAGCGTAAAGGCGCCCAGCCGTTCGGCGGGGTTGATGATGTCCTCGACCTCGAGGCCCAGATCGGTCAGCGCCTCGGCGATCTCGTCCACCGAAGCGGTGGTGTCGAGGTGGTCTTTCAGCCAGGAGAGTGTGAATTTCATGTCTTGTCCTTCGTCGGCATCGCCGGACGGCTTGCCAGATCCTCAACCACTTCGAATACCTCGAAAAGCAGCATCATTTCGGGGTCAAACCCACCGTTGCGTTCAAAATAGGCCTTGTGGCCGCGCTGCCAGCCTTCCAGCGTTTCGCCTTCGGCCTGGGCCAGTTCCTCGGTCACGTCGCAAAACCGGACCTGCTGGACCGATTTCGTTCGGATCACCAGCGCAGGCGTGCCATCCCAGTTGGCGGCAATATCGCAGCGGCCAACCTTGGGCATCGAGGCCGGATCATCGGCGAAATCCGAAAGCGCGCCCGAGATCGCCCGTTTCTGCCCCGCGCGCACCCGTTTGAGCAGCTTTGCCGACAGCTTGGCCGTATCGCCAAACTTGAACGTCCCCGCGCCGGGATATGTGACCTGCAGGTCTTCCATGTCGTCGTTCATATCAGGCTCCCTGTTGCCCGGTGGCGTTGGTCAAGGTCACACCGTAAAGGCCCGGACCGGTCGGCGCCTCGGCGATCTCACCCACCGAAGCCGTGGTGTCGAGGTGGTCTTTCAGGCGGGAGGGTGTGAATCTCATGTTCATTTCCTCGGTCAGCTGGTTGGCAGAGGTCCGGGCCGCGCGTCCTAGCGGTCGCCCCGATCCTCATCAGCGGTCGTTTCTTCCGGTTCGGAGCCGTCTTCGGCGTCCGAATTTTCCATCGAGTGGTCAATTTCCCGGATCAGGCCCCTGACGCCCCAAAGGACAACCAGAGCCATCAGCAAGACCACACTAACATTCATCCAGATCGGCATTAGCGTGACAGCCCCCCGCGCATGGTCGGGACGTCCAGCGCGCTGAACCCGTAGTGGCGCAGCCAGCGCAGGTCGCTGTCGAAGAAGGCGCGCAGGTCGGGGATGCCGTATTTCAGCATGGCCAGCCGGTCGATGCCGAGGCCGAAGGCGAAGCCCTGCCATTTGTCGGGGTCGACGCCCGCCGATTGCAGCACTTTCGGGTGCACCATGCCGGAGCCCAGGATCTCCATCCAGTCGTCGCCCTCGCCGACCTTCAGCTGGCCGCCCGCCCAGGAACAGCGCAGGTCGACCTCGGCGGAGGGTTCGGTGAAGGGGAAATGCGAGGCGCGGAAGCGCAGTTCGACATTGTCCACTTCGAAGAAGGCGCGGCAGAATTCTTCGAGGCACCATTTCAGGTTCGCCATCGAGATGTCCTTGTCGATCGCAAGCCCTTCGACCTGGTGGAACATCGGCGTGTGGGTCTGATCGTAATCCGAGCGATAGACGCGGCCCGGAGCGATCACGCGGATCGGCGCGCCGTGGGCCTCCAGCGCGCGGATCTGCACAGGTGACGTATGGGTGCGCAGCACGTGGGGCGGGCGGTCGTCGCCCGCGTCGCGGTGCATGTAGAACGTGTCAAACTCCTGCCGGGCCGGGTGGTGCGGCGGGATGTTCAGCGCATCGAAATTGTACCAGTCGCTTTCGATCTGCGGGCCTTCGGCGACGGAAAAGCCCATGTCGGCGAAGATCGCGGTGATCTCTTCCGTGACCTGGGAAATCGGATGAATGGTCCCGCGCCGCTCGGGCCGGCCGGACAGGGTCACGTCCAGCCATTCGGTGCGCAGGCGTTCATCCAGCGCGGCATCGGCCAGCGCGGATTTCTTGGCGGAGATGGCCGAGTTGATCTCGTCCTTCAGCGCGTTCAGCCTGGGGCCCATGACTTGGCGTTCCTCAGGCGTCATCTTGCCCAGTTCGCGCATTTTCAGGGCCACTTCGCCCTTCTTGCCCACGGCCTGCACGCGGATGTCCTCCAGCGCGCTTTCGTCTGCCGCCCCGGCAACCGCGTCGATATATTTCTGCCTCAGATCGTCCATCTGGACCCCCTTGGATTACGTCATGCCCCTGCTACGAAATGAGGCGCAAATAAGCAAGAAGCCGCGAGACCCGTAAAGGTCCGCGGCTTCATTTCTAGTGGTCGCAATCCCGAACCGGAAAACCGGTATCCACTTTTCCTGGGATTGCTCCGCTATATCGTTTGCCCGGTGGGCTTACGCGAGCGCGGCCTTCGCCTTTTCGACGATGGCGGTAAACGCTTCGGGCTCGTGCACGGCCAGGTCGGCCAGGACCTTGCGGTCCACTTCGATGCCGGCGGTGTTCAGGCCGTTGATGAAGCGCGAGTAGGTCAGGCTTTCATCATGGGCACGCACGGCGGCGTTGATGCGCTGGATCCACAGAGCGCGGAAGTTCCGCTTGCGGTTCTTGCGGTCACGGGTGGCGTATTGGTTGGCCTTGTCGACGGCCTGACGTGCAACCTTGAAGGTGTTCTTGCGACGGCCGTAATAGCCTTTCGCGGCCTTGACGACCTTCTTGTGACGGGCGTGGGTGGTGGTTCCGCCTTTAACTCGGGACATGTCTGATCCTCCTGCTTAGCGCGAATAGGGCATCATGCCCTTGACGATTTTCTCGTCAGGGGCCGACAGCAGCGTGGTGCCGCGCGCATTGCGCAGGAATTTGTTGGTGCGTTTGATCATGCCGTGGCGCTTGCCGGCCTGACCGGCCTTCACGCGGCCCGACGCCGTCACCTTGAACCGCTTCTTGCAGCTCGATTTGGTCTTCATCTTGGGCATTTCCGTCTCCTCTTGAGTTCGGTACAGACGCGACTCGGCATGCCTCTCGAGCCGGCCGCGCAGTTGAAGTGCGCCGTATAGTCGGGATCGGGGACACAGGCAAGGGGATTCGGGCGGGAATTCTTGCGGGAGGGCCACCGCGGCGCCACCAGTGCCCCTATGAACGGTGCCGCCCGGTCGCGCAAGCCAGCGGGCCGGGAATTCAGCGGATGAACTGGCCGATCACCCGGACAAAGGCGTTGGGAATATCCTCGAGCGTATAGCCGCCGGGCTGCTGGGTCACGGCCAGCGTCACCAGCCCGCCGCCGATCAGGATCATGATCGCAGGCACGCGCGGCGCGCGGTGGTCCAGCAACGCCCCCAGAACAGGCGGGATCGACAGCGCAAGCACCACGACCCCGATCACCAGATACAGGTCATTCGTCATTCGCAAAACCTTTACAGAATTCCGGAAACAACCGGTAAGGGAATGCGAGGAAGTTTACTCCGGGTCAGTTGCGTAAATCAACCGTTCCGCGCAGGGCGCAACCCTGAGGATATTGGTCGTGCCGGGCACATTGAAGGGCACGCCGGCGGTGACGACGATCTGGTCGGCCTCCTCGGCGAAGCCCCCCGACCGGGCCGCCCGCGCCGCAGAAACCACGGCGGCCTTGAACCGCTCCACGTCGCCGGCGGTCACGAAACAGTTGGTGCCCCAGGACAGGCACAGGCGCCGCGCCGTGCCCACCAGCGGGGTCAGCGCGATGATCGGCACGCGGGGACGTTCGCGCGCGGTCAGTTCGGCGGTGGTGCCCGATTGGGTAAAGCAGCAGATCGCCTTGATGTCGGTGGTCTCGGCGATCTCGCGTGCCGCGGCGACGATACCGTCAGCGACGGTCGAGCGTTTCGCCACGCGGCTGGCCTCGATCTGTTCACGATAGGTCGGGTCGCTTTCGACCTCGATCGCGACCTTGTCCATGGTTGTGACCGCCTCGACCGGGTAGGAGCCCGCGGCCGATTCCGCCGACAGCATCACCGCATCGGCCCCGTCATAGATCGCGTTGGCCACGTCCGAGACCTCGGCACGGGTGGGCACCGGGCTTTCGATCATGCTTTCCAGCATCTGGGTGGCGACGATCACCGGCTTGCCGGCACGGCGGCAGCTGTGGATCAGGCGTTTCTGGATCGGCGGGACCGCCTGCACCGGCAGTTCGACGCCCAGATCACCGCGCGCGACCATGATCCCGTCCGAGGCATCCAGGATCTCCGGGAAGGCATCGACAGCGGCGGGTTTTTCGATCTTGGCCAGCACCGCAGCACGGCCCTGGGCCAGTTGCCGCGCTTCGTCCATGTCCTGGCGGCGCTGCACGAAGGACAGCGCCAGCCAGTCGACACCCAGCTGGCAGGCGAATTCCAGGTCCGAGCGGTCCTTGTCCGACAGGGCGGCCAGCGGCAGCACCACGTCGGGCACGTTCACGCCCTTGCGGTCCGAGATGGTCCCGCCCACCTCGACAATGCAATCGGCAAAGTCGGGGCCGCAGTCCTGAACACGCAGGCGGATCTTGCCGTCGTTCACCAGCAGGGTCGCACCGGGTTTCAGCGCCGCGAAGATCTCGGGATGCGGCAGGCAGACCCGGTGGCCTTCGCCCGGGGTTTCGTCCAGATCGAAGCGGAACGGATTGCCCTCGTCCAGTTCGGCGGCGGAGGCGGAAAAGGTGCCGCAGCGCAGTTTCGGTCCCTGCAGGTCGGCAAGGATGGCGATCGGGCGCCCCATGTCCTTTTCGACCTGGCGCACGATGTCATGGCGGGCACGCTGTTCGTCCTGGGTGCCGTGGGACATGTTCAGGCGGAACACGTCGGCGCCGGCCTCGAACAGGGCCCGGATGCTGTCATAGTCGCTTGATGCGGGGCCCAGCGTGGCCACGATCTTGACGTTTCGAAGGCGTCTCATCGCGCACTTCTCCCCTTTGCAATTCGTCATTTTCGGTGGGCCACCTGCTCTATGCAACAATTCGCCCGACGTGACAACTGGCGCTTTCCGATTTGCTCGCATAAATGGGTCTGAACCCGGAGTGAAACACGACCATGACATATCTGCCCTTTCACGTTTTCGGCGAAGACCGCCCCGCCCGCTGGCTTGTGACCTGCGACCACGCGGCCAATACGGTGCCGCAGGAGGTAAACGGCGGCGACCTGGGGCTTTCGCCGGAAGATATGGCGCGTCACATTGCCTTCGACCCGGGCGCGGCGGGCGTAACCCTGGCCCTGGCCGAGATGCTGAACGCCCCGGCGATCCTGTCCAATTTCTCGCGCCTGGTGATCGACCCGAACCGGGGCGAGGATGACCCGACCGTGCTGATGAAGCTTTATGACGGCACGATCATTCCCGCCAACCGACACGCGGGCCCGGAGGAACGCGAACGCCGGCTGGAGGCCTATTACCGCCCTTACCACAAGGCGCAGGCCCGGCTGGCAGCACGGCAGCAGGACACGGTTCTGCTGTCGATCCACAGCTACACGCGCCAGCTGCGCGGGCGGCAGCCGCGGCCCTGGCATGTGGGCATTCTTTACGGGCGCGACGACCGGCTGGCGAAACCGCTGATCCGCCGGCTGGAGGCGGAACCGGATCTCTGCGTCGGTGAAAACGAACCCTATGGCGGGCATCTGGATGGCGACAGCGTCGACCGCCACGCCATCAAGCCGGGCCGCGCCAACGTGCTGATCGAGATCCGCAACGACCTGATCGAGACCGACGCGCAGCAATATGCCTGGGCCAGGCGGCTGGCACCGATCCTCGAGGAAGTGCTGGACGCCACCGGGCTGTGAAGGGCCGTTTCAGCGTGGTTTCGGTGAAGGATCACGCCCCAACACACCCGGCGCACCCGGCTTGACCTTCCCCGCGCCCCACGGTCCAATGCGCCCGACCCCGCGAACACAGCCAAGGACCGACCATGGACGACCAGACCCGCATCGAGCTTGAGGCCGCCGCCTTCGCAAACACCTGATGGAAGACCGCAGGGACGTGCAGAATATCGACATGATGAACCTGACGGGGTTCTGCCGGAACTGCCTGTCGCGCTGGTACCAGGAGGCCGCCAATGAACGCGGCATCGAGATGGACAAGGACGAGGGGCGCACGGCCTTCTACGGCATGCCCTATTCCGAGTGGAAGGCGCAGCACCAGACCGGCGCAAGCCCCGAAAAACAGGCGGAATTCGAAGTCGCCTTCCGCGAAAACGTGCTGAAGGACGAGGATTGACATGTCGCCACGCCAAATCGTCATTGTGCTGGTGGGGGTCGTTTTGGTGGCCTTCCTGATGGCTCAGAACAGCGCGGGCCGGGCCTCGGGCAGCGACAAGGCGCGCATGGCCGACCTGCGCGACCTGTCCGGATTCGTCTATTGCACCGCCGACCTGAACGACGGCACGCTGCCCGACGAACTGGCCCCGTTCGACCGCTGTGGCCGTGACACCCGCCTGGCCGATCCGGCCACCGGAACGCCCTACGGCTATCGCAAGATCAACGCGCTGACCTACGAGGTCTGTGCCAGCTTCGACAGACCCGAACGGGTGGCCGATCAATGGTACGGGCGCGGAGAGTTCGACCCCTCGACCGGCTGCGCCAGGGTAAGGCGCGGAGACTGATCCGGCGGCACGGGTTGAATGAACAACGTTCAAAACCCATATGACCTCCATTGCAGACGCAGAGGAGGCTTCCATGCGCCCATCGGATCAATTGGCGGATTTTGCCCGCGAGGCTTTGAAGGCGGGACGGTCCCGCGACGAGATTTCCCAGGCGCTTTGCGAGGCGGGATGGGCGCGAAACGAGGTCGAGGAGGCTTTGGCGGCCTGGGTCGACAGACCCTTTACCCCGCCGATCCCCCGCCCGCGCCCGCAATTGTCGGCGCGCGAGGCGTTTTTCTACCTGCTGCTCTTCGGCGCCCTGGGATGGACCGCCTGGCACGTGACCAGCCTGCTGTTCCAGGCGGTGGACGTTCTGGTGCCCAAACCGGGTGACGAGTTTACCGGATGGGAGCGCGACTGGATGCGCTTCTCGATTGCCTCGCTGATCGTGACAACCCCGCTGTTTCTGTGGCTGCACATGCGCGTCAGCCGAGACGTCTCCCGCGCGCCGGGCAAACGCCGCTCGCCGGTGCGCAAATGGCTGGGCTATCTGGCCATGTTCCTGGCCGCAACCACGGTGTTGGGCGATCTGGTGCACCTGATCTATCGCTTGCTGGACGGCGACCTGACCCTTCAGATCACGCTGAAATCCGCCGTGCTGGCCGGGGTGGCCGGGGCGATCTTTGCCTATTTCCGCGACCAAGTGGGAAGGGATGACGATGCCGCGTGAGCTGCTCCTGCCCGGTGCGATAGCCGGACTGGCCCTGGTTGCCGTTGCTGTCGGGCTGACCGTTGCCGGTGGCCCCGGACGCGGCAAGGTGGAGCAGCGCGATGCGCTGAGGATTGGCCAGATCGAAACGGCCCGCAACCACGTGCTTTGCCTTGCCCGTGCCACTGGCGACACGCTGCCCGAAACCCTGACCGATCAGACCGCCTGCGATCCCGGGGACAGCCTGCAAGACCCGTTTACCGGGGCGCCGGTCGGTTATGAAAAGTTCGATGCGCGCAGTTTCCAGCTCTGCCCGGCGCTTGAACTGGGTGACGACCACGCGAACAGGGCCTGGGTTGGCGGTGGCCAGTTCGACGCAGGAAGTGGCTGCATCCGCTACGACTACCGACCCTGAAACGAAAACCCCGCGCGTGCTGGCGCGGGGTTTCCATTTCGACCTGCGGGGCGGAATCAGACCGCCTTTTTCAGGCTCTCTTCCAGATAGATCTCGCGCAGGCGGGTCATGACCGGGCCGGGGTTCCCATCGCCCAGTTGGGCGCCATCCACCTCGACCACCGGCATGACGAAAGCCGAGGCAGAGGTAAAGAAGGCCTCGTCGGCGGCCTGGGCTTCCGCGATGGTGAACGACCGCTCGACCACTTCCATCTGCGCCTCCCTGGCGAAACGCAGCACGGCAGCGCGGGTAATGCCGTGCAGGATGTCAGTGGACAGGGCCCGCGTGATGATCTTGCCGTCCTTGACGATATAGGCGTTGTTCGAGGTGCCTTCGGTCACATAACCGTCCTCGACCAGCCAGGCGTCGTCAGCCCCGGCGGCCTTGGCCATCATCTTGCCCATCGACGGGTACAGAAGCTGCACCGTCTTGATGTCACGACGGCCCCAGCGGATGTCCTCGACCGAGATGACCTTCACCGGGTTCACGGTCTCGGCAAGGCCCGGCTTGTTCTGGGTAAACAGCACCACGGTCGGCCTGGTCTCGTCCGGGTTCGGAAAGACGAAATCACGGTCGGCTGGCGCGCCACGGGTGATTTGCAGATAGACCAGCCCTTCGACAATCCCATTGTCGGCGACCAGCTTGCGGTGCACCTCCAGCAGGTCGTCCTTGGAAATCGGGTTGGGCATGTCCAGCTCGTTCAACGAGCGTTCCAGCCGCACCGCATGGCCGTCGAAGTCGATCAGCTTGCCGTCCAGCACCGAGGTCACTTCGTAGACACCATCGGCAAACAGGAAGCCGCGGTCGAAGATCGAGATCTTCGCGTCCGCCTCCGGCAGGTATTCTCCGTTCACGTAAACGATGCGGCTCATTTCGGTTCCTTTCCTGTGTGACGCCCGGGCTCGGGCATAGTCGGGTTTCGGGCGCCAATCAACCACGAGGCCACCGGCAGTAAAAGATAAGCGAAGGCACCAACCTTCTGCGTTGACCCGCGCGGGGCTTTGCGGCTTGCTGGCCGCAGTGACAAAGGAGCGCCCCATGACATCCACCAATTCCGCCCTGATCATGCTGGCCGCGGGCATCGGCATTCCGGTCCTGGCCGCCCTGAACGCGGCGCTGGGGCAGCGGTTGGGCTCGCCGGTGGCGGCGGGGGTGATCCTGTTTCTGGTCGCGCTGGCCACGACCAGCATCGT
>NZ_JASBTN010000075.1 GCF_030148435.1 Aliiroseovarius sp. | reverse complement strand
CTTGGCGAGCGCCGGGATCAGCTTCTCGGCATTCAGGCTGACCGGATCCTCGAACAGGTGTCCTGTCTCCTCCCCGGCGCTGAAACAGCCCTTGCAGAGTGTCGGATAGGGGGCGGGTTCATCCTTGCCGACCTTGTGGATGACATAGCCGCCCAGCTTGGCCGACAGCGCGCCCTGATCCTCTTGGTATTCCACGTGGGAGGCAGGCGAACAGACGCCGTTCATGTTCGGGCTTTCCCCGGTTGCATAGGACGACAGCGAGCAACGCCCCTCGGCCATCACGCAGAGGCCACCGAAGACAAAGACCTCGGTCTCAACCTCGGTTTCGGCGTTGATGACGGCGATTTCCGGCACCGAAAGAACGCGCGGCAGGACCACGCGTTTCACGCCGAACTCGGCGGCGTAAAAGTTCAGCATGTCGGCATTGGCGGCAGCAGCCTGAACAGACAGGTGACGGCGCAGCCCGGGGTGGTTCTTGGCGGCATAAGCCAGCAGGCCCAGGTCGGCCAGGATCACCGCATCCGCCCCGCAGCGTTCCGCATCGGCCACGGCACGGTGCCACAGGGCCTCGGCGCCGGCGCGGGGATAGGTGTTGATCGCAACCAGCACCTTGGCGCCGTGGTCATGAGCGAATTTCACGCCCTCGCGCATTTCCTCGCGGTCGAAGTTCAGCCCGGGGAAGTTGCGCGCGTTGGTCTCGTCGGCAAAGCCGCAGTAGACCGTGTGCGCCCCGGCCTTCACCGCGGCCCGCAGCGAGGCGGGGGTGCCGGCGGGGCAAACGATTTCCATTACCATTCGTACAAGTCCTCCTGGCGCGACAGGGCCACGCCGGTTCTGCGTTCTGCAAAGTCGATCAGCCGGCGCACCCGGGCACCCAGCGGGCCGGAAATGGCCTCGGCCTCGGCGGCGAGGTCCAGTTCGGCATTATCCATCGCGTTGCGCAGGGCCAGAACGGCCGCCGTGTCGCCTTCGATCACAAGGTCGCGGGAAAAGAACAGCGCGTCGCCGTCATAGGCCCCGTGCACCATGCCCAGAAGCGCCGCCAGTGGCCCGGCAATGCGGGCATCCCCGTCAAGCGGGCCACGCGAGAGCTCCAGTCGCGGTCGCCCCTCGGCCGGCTCCAGCGCCATCGAGATCGGCAGGTCGGTCGGGTCCAGCACGAAGCGGGCCTTCGCATGCTCGCCCAGCCGGCGGAACATCGACGGGTGGCGCGACGCCATGCGGCGGGCAAAGGCGGACAGGGTGAGCGAGAGCGGTGCGAGCGGCAGCCCCTTCAGGGCCAGCGCGGGCAGGCGCGGGAAACGGGGAAGCTCGACAGCGTGATCGTGCAAGACGGGGTCCTTTCAGGCGCGTACGGGCCCGGATCGAGGCCCTGCATCGGACCTGTCCTAGCGGCTTTCACGGTGCGCGACTTGACGATGGTCAATTTTTGCAGGGGTGTGCATGATATGGCGCGAGGGTTGACGTGATAGGAGCCCGCATGCGCAGCCTGCCCCCCTTCCCCACCCTGCGCGCCTTTCTGGACTGGGCCGACGCCCGCGGAGAGGTGGCCGCGCTGCCCGACCCGGTGGAGGTAAAGCACCAGATGACCGCCGTGCACCGTCAGGTGCTGGAGGCAGGCGGGCCGGTCCTGCGTTTCGACGCGCCGATCCTGGCAGATGGCACCCAGTCCGAGGCGCCGGTGGTGGTGAACCTCTTCGGAACCACGGAACGGGTGGCCGCCGGGCTCGGTGTCGGGCTGGACGGGCTGGACGATCTGGGCGCGTTCCTCGCCGCGCTGCGCACCCCTACCCCGCCCGAGGGCATGCGCGATGCCCTGTCGCGCTGGCCGATGCTGAAAGCGGCGTTGTCGACCCGCGCAAAAGTGGTGCGCAAGGCGCCGGTGCAGACCGTGGTGGATGAGACACCGGATCTGGCCCGTGTGCCGATCCAGACCCATTGGCCGGGCGATGCCGGCCCCTTGATCACCTGGCCCGTGGTCCTGACCCGCCCGCATGGCTCCGACGCCGCCGACGTGAACCGCTATAACGCAGGCGTCTACCGCGCGCAGGTGATCGGGCGAAACAAGATCATCATGCGCTGGCTGGAGCATCGCGGGGGTGCGGCGCATCACCGGAGCTGGCAGGCGGCGGGCGAGAAGATGCCCGTGGCGATCGTGCTGGGCGCGGATCCCGCCACGCTGCTTTCCGCCGCGCTGCCCTTGCCCGAAACCGTGTCCGAACTGACCTTCGCCGGGGTGTTCTCCGGCGCGCGGCCCCGGCTGGTGCCGGCCAAGACCGTGCCGCTGATGGTGCCCGCGGATGCCGAGATGGTGATCGAGGGCTGGGTCGATCCCACCGAGACAGCCCCGGAAGGGCCCTTCGGCGACCACACCGGATACTACAATCCCGCCGAGCCCTTTCCGGTCATGACGGTCAGCGCCCTGACCACGCGGGAAAGCCCGCTTTACCTGTCCACCTACACCGGCCGGCCACCGGATGAGCCCGCCATCATCGGCGAGGTGTTCAACCAGCTGGCCCTGCCGGTGATCCGCGACCAGATGCCGGAAATTCGCGACCTCTGGCTGCCACCGGCTGCGTGCAGCTACCGTATGGCGGTGATCTCGATCAACAAGCGCTATCCGGGTCAGGCACGGCGGGTCATGATGGGGCTCTGGGGCATGCTGCCGCAATTCAGCTATACAAAGATGATCATTGTCGTGGATGATGACATCGACCCGCGCAACTGGGATGACATCGCCTGGGCGCTGGCCACGCGCATGGACCCGTCGCGCGACGTGATGATGCTGGAGAATACGCCGATGGACTACCTCGATTTTGCCTCGCCCGAGCCGGGGCTGGCCGGAAAGATCGGCATCGACGCCACCACCAAGCTGGGGGCGGAAACCTCGCGCGAATGGGGAACGGTAATGAAGACCGCACCTCAGGACGTGGCCTTTGCCGCCGATCTGCTTGCGAAACGAGGGCTGGCATGACGGCCCGGGTCGTTCTGGGCGTCGCGGGGGCCTCGGGCGCGGCGCTGGCGCTGGCCTGCGCGCGGCGCCTGTCGGGGCTGGGCGCGCAGATCGACCTCGTAGTCTCCGCCGCCGCCGAACGCACCCTGGCCGAGGAATGCGGACCGGGAGCACTCGACCAACTGACCGCCATGGGCACGCTGCACGCACGCGGCAATATCGGCGCCACCATCGCCTCGGGCTCGGCCCCGGTGGCGGGCATGATCGTCGCGCCCTGCTCAATGCGGTCGCTGGCGGCCATCGCGAACGGGTTGGACGACAACCTGCTGACCCGCGCCGCCGGAGTGCAGCTGAAGGAACGCCGCCCGCTGGTGCTCTTGACCCGCGAGGCGCCGCTGACGCTGGCGCATCTCAGGAACATGACCGCAGTCACGGAAATGGGCGGCATCATCCTGCCGCCGGTGCCGGCCTTCTACCTGCATCCCGACAGCCTGGATGCCGTCATAGACCAGATTGCCGCCCGGGCGGTGGACCTTCTGCGCCTGGCTCCGCCGGTCGCACGGGATTGGCAGGGATGACCCGGCCTCTTCCCCGTCTCGGGAGCAGCAACAGGGGCATCACCGCCCGAACACCATCCGGGTTTACCTGCGCGGCGCCACCGGGCTAAGGTCGCCGCAATCCGGAGGAGGATCGGAGGAGGCCATGCCGCGCACCAGCGCCCATATCGAAAAGGTCATGGAAGTGACCAGCTCGCCATCCGCCGCCGCGCGCTCGCGCCTGGCGGCCAGTTGGCGGCGCTCGGTCGACAAGCACGGTCTGGACCCGGCCCATAACCGGGGGCCGGAGCGGGTAGAGGGCAGCCACCTGCGCGATCGGCTGGAACAGTTCGACAAGTTCATGACTGTCGCATCCCCCCGGCTGGACCGGCTGTTCGGCCTCGTCGGTCAGTCGGGCTGCGCGGTCCTGTTGACCGACAATGACGGCGTGATCCTGGACCAGCGTTTCAGCGAAGCGGACGCGCCGGTCTTCGCGGCTTGGGGCCTGTCTGTTGGTGCCGATTGGAGCGAGGCGCGCGAGGGCACCAACGGGATCGGTACCTGCCTGGCCGAACAGCGCCGGGTGATCATCCACCGCGACGAACACTTCCTTGCCCGCAACACCGCGATGAGCTGCATCGACGCGCCGATCTTCGGCGCCGAGGGGCAGATCCTAGCCGCGCTCGACGTGTCCTCGGCCCGGGCGGACCAGACCGAAGGGTTCAACCGGCTGATCGGCGCGCAGGTTGCCCAGACAGCCCGCGCCATCGAGGAAGCAAACTTCCGCGCCAGCTTCGCGGGCGCCCGCATCGTGGTGGCGGAAAGCGAGGATGCCGAAGCCGCGACCCTTCTGGCCGTCGACGACCACGACCTGGTTATCGGTGCCACGCGCGAAGCCCGACGCGCCTTCGGGTTGAACATGCAGGGCGCCCTGACTCCGCGTCCCGCTGCCGACATCCTGGGGCGCGAGGACGGTCCGACCGGATTCGAAAAGGCCGAACGCGCCGCCGTCATCCGCGCCCTGGCCCGCGCCGAGGGTAATGTAAGCCAGGCCGCCCGCGCCCTGGGAATCGGCCGCGCCACGCTCTATCGCCGCATGAAACGGCTGGGTCTGGGCGACTGAGTACACCGCCGGGCCGACGCGTCCGACGACGGGGCAGCGCCGGGGGCCAGCCCCCGGACCCCCGGGATATTTCAGGAAAGATGAAAGGAACGAGGTTTCGCAACTTGACCTGTCTCAGCGGTGAGACACATCGGGCGCGTGGCAGTTTCGGACCGGGTGATTCCCGGCGCTGGCCCCGTCATGGTCCCCTCACCCCGGCTGGAGGAGCCGGACCATAGGAGGAAACACCATGAACGAAATGACCCAACCCCAGGGCGGCACCTATACCTCGCCTTTCAGGGCACGTTATGACAATTTCATCGGCGGCAAATTCGTGCCCCCGGTCGAAGGCAGGTATTTCGACAACGTGACACCGATCACCGGCGCGAAAATCTGCGAATGCGCCGCCTCGGGCGCGGCTGACGTCGAACTGGCACTGGATGCCGCCCATGCCGCGAAAGACGCCTGGGGCAAGACTTCGGCTGCGGAGCGTTCGAATATCCTGCTCAAGATCGCCGATCGCATCGAAGAGAACCTGGACCTGATCGCCACCGCCGAGACCTGGGACAACGGCAAGCCGATCCGCGAAACCACCGCCGCGGACATTCCGCTGTCGGTCGACCATTTTCGCTACTTCGCGGGGGTTCTACGCAGCCAGGAAGGCAATATGTCCGAGATCGACGCGGACACCGTGGCCTATCACTTCCACGAGCCGCTGGGCGTGGTCGGGCAGATCATCCCCTGGAACTTCTCGGTGCTGATGGCGGCGTGGAAACTGGCTCCGGCGCTGGCCGCCGGCAACTGCATCGTGCTGAAACCCGCCGAACAGACGCCGGCTGCGATCATGGTCCTGATGGAGGTCATCGCCGATCTCCTGCCCGATGGGGTTCTGAACATCGTCAACGGCATGGGCCCGGATGTGGGCGGCCCGCTGGCCAGCTCGGACCGGATTGCCAAGATCGCCTTTACCGGCTCGACCGAGACCGGGCGCATCATCATGCAGCACGCGACCAAGAACCTGATTCCCGTCACGCTGGAGCTGGGCGGCAAGAGCCCGAACATCTTCTTTTCCGACGTGATGGCGCAGGATGACGCCTTCCTGGACAAGGCGGTCGAGGGCTTCGTCCTGTTCGCCTTCAACCAGGGCGAGGTCTGCACCTGCCCGTCGCGCGCGCTGATCCAGGAGGACATCTATGACGAGTTCATCGCCCGCTGCATCGAGAGGGTGAAGGCGATCAAGCAGGGCGACCCGCGCGACATGGAGACCATGGTCGGCGCGCAGGCCAGCCAGGAGCAGCAGGACAAGATCATGTCCTATTTCACCATCGGCCGCGAAGAAGGCGCCGAGGTGCTGGTCGGCGGCGACGCGGCACGGTTCAACGGCGAGCTGGCAAACGGTCACTATATCCAGCCGACCATCCTGAAGGGCGACAATTCAATGCGCGTCTTCCAGGAGGAGATCTTCGGCCCCGTCGTGTCCGTGACCACCTTCAAGGACGAGGAAGAGGCGCTGGCGATCGCCAATGACACGATGTACGGGCTGGGCGCGGGTGTCTGGACGCGCGACGCCAACCGCTGCTACCGCTTCGGGCGCGCGATCGAGGCAGGCCGTGTCTGGGTCAACAACTACCACGCCTACCCGGCCCATGCGGCCTTTGGCGGCTACAAACAGTCGGGGATCGGGCGCGAGACCCACAAGATGATGCTGGACCACTACCAGCAGACCAAGAACGTCCTGATGAGCTACAACCCGAACAAGCTGGGGTTCTTCTAGGAAGGCCAGTTACGGGAAGCCGGGCCTTACAGCCTCTGGATCCTGAACACGCGCGGTGCCGGGCCTTCGGGTCCGGCACCGGACAAACGGGGCCTCATGGACGAGGGGATCGCTGTGCTCCGCCAAGGCCTGAAGAAATGGGGCTATAGGGCTACAGGCGTTCGATCCACCCGGACGGGGTTAGCCTGTCTCGACTTCACCCTCGGCTTCCATGCGCTCCAGCATTTCCCGTTTGCGCTTGCACATCAGCTTGTCGCGCAGCGGGCTGTCGGGATCGACGTCCTTGGAGCAGACCACGCATTTGTCCGAGCCCGAGATCGCGTTCAGACCGCCACAGCTGCCCTTGATGGTCTTGCCCATCAGAAGAACGCCCAGGCTCATGCCGACCACGACCAGCATGAGGATGATAAAGGCCAGAATGAAGGTGCTCATGTCAGGGCTCCGGGATCAGTTGGCAGGTCAGTTGGCGGTGGCGGCGGTGAAGGCCGCGCTCTGCGAAGTGATATAGGTCTCATCCCCGCCGGGCGCACCCCGCGAGATGAAAAAAACTGCGATATCGTTGGCGGCCGCGACTTCCAGGCCACGTTCGGCGCCCAGGGCCAGCATGGCGGTGGCCCAGGCATCGGCCATCATCGCGTCCTCGGCCAGCACCGTGACCGAAGTGGTCAGGTGAGTGATCGGACGACCCGTGGTCGGGTCGATGATGTGGGAATAGCGCTGGCCCTCGTGGGTAAAGAAGTTGCGATAGTCGCCCGAGGTCGCCATGCCCAGGTCGCTGACCGGCACCACCAGTTCGACCTGTCCCTGTGCGCCAGGCTCCGGCGTTTCGATCCCGATCGACCAGGGCAGGCCCTCGGCATTGGTGCCCCTTGTGACCAGATCGCCGCCGATCTCGACCATGTAGCTTTCAACCCCTTCGGCGGCCAGCTCGGCGGCTACGGCGTCAATGCCGTAACCCTTGGCGATGGCAGCCAGGAAAACCTGGGTGTCCGGGCGGCCCTTGGCCAGGGTCAGCGCGTTTTCGTCCAGGCTCAACAGGCGCGCCTGGCCGATTGCCTCCATCGCCGCGGCGATTGCGTCATCGGCGGGGATCGGATCGGCGGGCTCACGCGAACCGAAACCCCAGAGCTGGATCAGCGGACCAAGGGTCACGTCGAACATGCCACGGGACTGCGCGTGCACCTCGTTTGCGGCCGCGATCACCTTGGCAAACTCCGGCGAGACAGGCTGCGGATCGGTGCTGTCCGAGGCGGCGAACAGCGACACTTCGGAATTCGGATCCCAGTTCGACATCCTGGCATTCACAGCAGCCAACGCGGCATCCACGCGGGCCGACAGGGCCTTTTCGTCCAGGTCCTCGCCGATGGCGGTGATGTTGAATGTCGTGCCCATGGTCTCGCCCGACAAGCGAACAATTTCAGGGTCCTTGTCGAACAGGCAGGCGGTCAGGAAAAGCAGCGGGGCAAGCAGGATCAGACGGCGCATAAGGCGGGCTCCTTGAAGTCGCGGGGAGCTATGGCACAGGGGAAAAAACGAGTCAAACCGACCTGTGGTCGCGCCTAAAGCGTTTCGAGAAAAACCTGACTCACGGGTTTTGCTCGAAACACCTACAATATTGATAGGTTTCATGGCGTTTCCGCTCAAACCTGTCTCGGGTTCAAGTAGAAACGCCTTAGTATTCCAGCGGTAGAAAACCGAGCGCCAGAAGCCCCAGGAACGCGGGCACGCCAAAGATCCAGGCGCGGCGCTGCCAGCCCTCTTCCTGCTCCTTCCAGGCCTTGCGGAACCGGTGGCCGCAGACCACCACGATAAAGACCAGGATCATGCCGGTGGTCGGGGTCAGGTAGAGCTCGGGCATTCAGCGTCCTTCAACAATTGTTTTCTACTCTGGTCAGCAGGCGCAAGCGCGCTAAGATGGGCTCAAGAGGCGCGCAGAACTAGGAGAAGACCATGGCCCCCACCTCATACCAATCTCCCCATGTCGGCGACAAGGAAGACAAGCACACCTATAGCCAGAGTGCGGAGTCGAACCTGTCCCATTCACAGAGCACGGTGGCCAATATCCTGGAACAGAAGGGAAGCGATGTCGTGACCGTGCGCCCCTCCGACACGATCGGCACCGTAGTCGAGACTCTGCGCGACAAGCGCATCGGTGCCGTGGTGGTGACGGATCAGAACGGTGCCGTGGTTGGCATCCTGTCGGAGCGCGACATCGTGCGGCGGCTGGCGGACACGCCGGGCCGCACCCTGCCGCAGAAGGTCGAGGACCTGATGACCCGCGAGGTGCAGGTCTGCAACCCCGAAGATCCGCTGTTCGAGGTGCTGAAACACATGAACGAAGGCAGGTTCCGACATATGCCGGTGATGAAGGATGACGCGATGGTGGGCATCATCACAGTCGGCGACGTGGTGGGCTACCGCCTGAACGAGCTGGAATACGAAGCCCTGCGCATGCGGATGATGATCGTGGGCTGACCGGCGTATGCGCCAAGGCATCGGGCCGCTCCGTTCGGGGGCGGCCTTTTTTGATGGTAGCGGCGGCAGTCGGCGAAGACCCGGCTTACGCTCGGTCCAAAAGAAAACCGGCCCCCGAGGGAGCCGGTCCGGTTTTGTATTTGAACTTGGCGATCAACCGCCGAAGTCATCCAGCATGATGTCGTCACGATCGACGCCCAGTTCCAGGAGCATGTTGATCACCGACTGGTTCATGATGGGCGGACCGCACATGTAGAATTCACAGTCCTCGGGCGCCGGATGGTTTTTGAGGTATTCCTCGAACAGGACATTGTGGATGAAGCCGGTGTAGCCGGTCCATTCGTCCTCGGGCATCGCGTCCGACAGGGCCACGTGCCATTCGAAGTTGTCGAACTCCTCGGCCAGACCGTCGAAATCCTCGACAAAGAACATCTCGCGCTTGGATCGCGCGCCATACCAGAACGAGATCTTGCGGTCGCGGTTCTGCAGCCGCTTGAGCTGGTCGAAGATATGCGAACGCATCGGCGCCATGCCGGCCCCCCCGCCGATAAAGACCATTTCCTTTTTGGTGTCCCGGGCGAAAAACTCGCCGTAGGGACCGGAAATCGTGACCTTGTCGCCGGGTTTCAGGTTGAAGATGTAGGAGGACATCTTGCCCGCGGGAATGTCCGTGGACCCCGGCGGGGGGCTGGCCACGCGGACGTTGAGCATGATCATGCCCTTTTCATCCGGGTAGTTGGCCATCGAATAGGCCCGTTCGACCGGTTCGGCCACGTGGCTTTCATATTGCCACAGGTTGAATCGGTCCCAGTCCTCGCGATACTCCTCTTCGATGTCGAAGTCGGTGTATTTCAGATGGTGGGCGGGGGCCTCGATCTGGATGTAGCCACCGGCACGGAAATTCACATCCTCGCCTTCCGGCAGGTCCAGGACCAGCGCCTTGATGAACGTGGCCACGTTCTCGTTCGACCGAACGGTGCATTCCCACTTCTGCACGCCGAAGACCTCTTCAGGCACTTCGATGTCCATGTCATGTTTCACCGCCACCTGACAGGACAGACGGTCGCCAGCGGCGGCCTCGCGTTTGGTGATGTGGCCCTCTTCCGTGGGCAGGATCGACCCGCCACCGGAATGCACCTTGACCCGGCACTGCGCGCAGGTGCCGCCACCGCCACAGGCCGAGGGGACGAACATTTTCTCGCCCGCGAGCGTCTGCAGGAGCTTGCCCCCGGCCGGGACCGAGATGGTTTTTTCGCCGTTGATGGTGATTTTCACATTGCCGGTCGAGACCAGTTTCGAACGGGCCGTCAGGATGATTGCCACCAGGGCCAGCACGATCAGGGTGAAGAGGATGACGCCAAGCGTAAACGTTTCCATGATCGCAGCCCCTTACAGTTTCACGCCGGAGAAGGACATGAAGGCCAGCGCCATCAGCCCCGCGGTGATGAAAGTAATGCCGAGGCCCTGCAGCCCTGCCGGGACGTCGGAGTATTTCAGCTTCTCGCGCACACCGGCCATGGCGGTGATCGCCAGAGCCCAACCAAAGCCCGAGGACAGACCGTAGGTGGTCGCCTCGGCGAAGTTGTAGTCGCGTTCCACCATGAAGAGCGAACCACCAAGGATGGCGCAATTCACGGTGATCAGCGGCAGAAAGATGCCCAGCGCGTTGTAGAGCGGCGGGAAGTACTTATCCAGGATCATCTCGAGGATCTGCACCATGGCCGCGATCACGCCGATGTAGCTGATCAGACCCAGGAAGGTCAGGTCCACATCCGGGAAACCGGCCCAGGCCAGCGCACCCGGCTTGAGCAGATAGCTCAGCAGCAGGTTGTTGGTCGGCACCGTGATCGCCTGCACGACCATGACCGAGATACCCAGCCCCAGCGCGGTCGAGATCTTCTTCGACACGGCGATGAAGGTACACATGCCCAGAAAGAAGGACAGCGCCAGGTTTTCGACGAAAACGGCCTTAACGGCCAGGGAAATGAGCGCTTCCATCAGTGCTCCTCCACCGTCTGGATCTTGAAATCACGGGCTTCGACATGCTCGGGCTTCAAGGTGCGGAAGCCCCAGATCAGTAGACCGATAATGAAGAAGGCCGAGGGCGGCAGCAGCAGCATGCCGTTGGGCACGTACCAGCCACCGTTGTTCACGGTCTCTAGAATGGTGATGCCGAACAGGCTGCCGGAGCCGAACAGCTCGCGGATGACACCCACGATCATCAGGATCACCCCGTAGCCCAGCCCGTTGCCAATCCCGTCCAGGAAGCTCGCCACCGGCGGGTTGGACATGGCGAAGGCCTCGGCGCGGCCCATCACGATGCAGTTTGTGATGATCAGACCGACAAAGACCGACAGGGTCTTGGAGATCTCGAACGCATAGGCCTTCAGGATCTGGTCCACCAGGATCACCAAAGAGGCAATGATCACCATCTGAACGATGATCCGGATCGAGCTTGGGATCTGGTTGCGCAGGATCGAGATGAACATCGACGAGAACGACGTCACGAAGATCACGGCCAGCGACATGACGAAGGCGACTTTCAGCGACGAGGTCACGGCGAGGGCCGAACAGACGCCCAGGACCTGCAGCGTGATCGGGTTATTGTCGAACAACGGGTCGACGAGCAGTTCGCGTTTGGTCTGAGCCATCAGAACTCTCCTGCTTGCAGTTTGTCCAGGAAGCGGGCGTAGCCCTCTTCGCCCATCCAGAATTTCACCAGGTTGTCTACCCCGGCCGTGGTCAGTGTCGCACCGGCCAGCGCGTCGATGTGGTAGTCGGCGCCAGCAGGCGGGGCGGTTTTGGCAACGGTGATTTGCAGCGTGCCGGCCTCATCGCGCAGGCGTTTGCCGTTCCACTGTGACTTCCAGCGCGGGTTGTCCACCTCGGCGCCGAGGCCCGGGGTTTCCGCGTGGGAATAGAATTGCAGACCGAAAATGTCGTTGCCGTTTTTCTCGACCGCGATGAAACCGTAGAGCGTCGACCACAAACCGTAGCCATGCAGAGGCAGGATCACCTTGTCGAGCGCGCCTGCGTCGTCGCGCAGCAGGTAGACCGTGCGGAAGCGCGACTGGCGGCCGATCGAGGCCGGGTCATCCTCCAGCGCGCGGCTGAGCTCCGGGTCGTCCGCGGCAGCGATATCGTCGAATGTGGCGGGATCGAAAGCGTCGGTGAACTCACCACTCTCCAGGTCCAGCACCCGTGGTTCAAACGCCTCGAAGGCGTCCGAGATGTCGATGGCCGGATCATAGAGGCCCGCGACCTGCAGGATGTTTATCTGCTTGTCGCGCAGCTTGTTGGCTTCCTGCGTCGGGCGCAGGATCACCGCGGCGGTGGACACGATCATCGAAGCCACCAGGCACACCGCAATGGCCACGAACAGGGTCTTGCTCACTGTGTCCGGCGGTGCGGCCAGGAACCGGGCGATGGCGCCCTTGTTTTCTGCGTTCATCGGCTCAGACATGGCGACGCGCCCTCCGTTTGATGTTGGCCTGAACAACAAAATGGTCGATCAGCGGAGCAAAGACGTTGCCGAACAGGATCGCCAGCATCATGCCTTCCGGGAAGGCCGGGTTGACCACACGGATCAGCACAACCATGACGCCGATCAGCGCGCCGTAAATGTAGCGGCCCGTGTTCGTGTGGCTGGCCGAGACGGGTTCAGTCACCATGAAGACCAGACCGAAGGCATACCCGCCCAGAACCAGGTGCCAGTACCAGGGCATTGCGAACATCGGGTTGGTGTCCGACCCGATCAGGTTCAGAAGACCCGAGAAGGCCATCATGCCTGCCATGCAGCCCACGATCAGACGCCAGTTGGCGATCTTGGTAACAAGCAGAAAGACAAGGCCTAGGGCAATCGCGAGCGTCGATGTCTCTCCGAACGAGCCCTGAATGGTGCCCAGGAAGGCGTCCATCCAGGTGATCCCCCGGCCTGCCAGTGCCTGTACGCCCTCAGCCGCCGAAACCCCCAGCGCGGTCGCGCCCGAGAAGCCATCGACCGGGGTCCAGACCGCGTCACCGGACATGCTGGCCGGGTAGGCGAAGTACAGGAACGCGCGGCCAACCAGCGCCGGGTTCAGGAAGTTCTTGCCGGTTCCGCCAAAGACCTCCTTGCCGATCACCACGCCGAAGCTGATGCCCAGCGCCACCTGCCACAGCGGCGCCGAGGCCGGCAGGATAAGCGTGTACAGCATCGAGGTGACAAGGAAGCCCTCGTTCACCTCATGGCCGCGCACGGTGGCAAAGATCACTTCCCAGATGCCGCCGACCACCAGAGTCGTCAGGTAGATGGGCAGGAAATACAGGAAGCCGTGGGCGAAGTTGCCGAAATAACTTGCCGGGTCCAGCGAGATGCCGAACAGGTCAAGGATGGCGATGCGCCAGCCGGTCGCGGCCCCCGTACCAATCGCGTCACCCATCATCGCAAGTGCGCTGTTGGCCTGAAACCCGGTGTTGATCATGCCCCACAGGATGCTGGGGATCGTTGCAATCACCACGTAGGTCATGATGCGTTTCATGTCCACGTAGGACCGTGCGTGCGGGGCGACCGAAGTCACCGCCTTCGGCGTATACAGGAAGCTTTCCACCATCTCGTAGACGGGGAAGAGTTTTTCGAATTTGCCGCCCTTGGTGAAGTTCGGCTCGATGCGGTCAAAGAAGCTGCGCAATCCCATGGCTCAACCCTCCTTCTCGATCTTGGTCAGGCTGTCGCGCAGGGCCATGCCATATTCGTATTTCGCCGGGCAGGCGAAGCCGACAAGGCCCAGATCCTCTTCGTCCAGCTCCATCGCGCCCAGCGCCTGGGCCTGGTCGGTATCCATCACCAGCAGCGCACGCAGAAGCTGGGTCGGCAGGAAATCCTGCGGCATCAGCTCTTCGAATGTGCCGGTGGGCACCATGGCGCGGCGGCCACCGTTGAGGTTCGTGGTCAGCGGGAAGAGCTTGCGCGCAAAGGCGGAGCCCAGCACCGGCTGCACCGCGTATTTCTTGCCCATCGGGCGGATCCAGCCCATCGGGTGCTGGTCCTGGTCCTCGCGAATCACCGTGACCTGACGGGCGAAACGGCCCAGAAAGGCGGTTGCTCCGGCAGCCTGACGCCCCGACAGGATCGAGCCCGAGATGACGCGCGGCTCGCCGGTGGCGATCTCGCCCTCGGTCAGTTCGTCGGTCGAGGCCCCCATGACCGTGCGCAGCAGACGCGGCTGTTTCGCTTCCGGTCCGCAAAGCGCCACGACCACGGAGGGATCCAGATGGCCGGTCCCGATCAGGCGCCCGATGGCAATCACGTCCTGGTAGCCGATGGTCCAGACCATGTCCTCGGCCCGTACGGGATGCAGGAAGTGGATGTGGGTGCCGGCAAGGCCGGCGGGGTGCGGGCCTTCGAACGAAGCCACCTCGACACCCGGCACGTCGGCCAGCGCGGCGCCCGGGGCCTGACACAGGTAGGTCTTGCCTTCGGTCAGCTTGGCCACGGCCGCAAGACCGGTGGCGAAGTCCTGCGAAGCTTCGCTGATGATCACGCCCGCGTCGGCAGAGAGCGGCTCGCTGTCCACCGCGGTGACAAAGATCGCCTGCGGCTGGCTGCCCGGCACCGGCATTTTCGAATAGGGGCGGGTGCGGAACGCGGTCCAGAGCCCGGCGGCACTGAGTTTCTCGGTCACGCCCTCGGCGGTATCGGCATTGCCCACGGCGGAGAAATCGACACCCTTGTCGGCCGCGTCAGTCACTTCGATCACCACGCTCTGCAACACCCGGCGCGCACCGCGGTTGATGCGGATGACCTTGCCTGTCATCGGCGCGACCATCTGGGCCGCCTCGGCCTCCTTGTGGCAGAACAGCGGCTGGCCGCGTTTGACCTCGTCGCCCTCCTGCACCGCCATGCGCGGCTTGAGCCCGACATAGTCCGCCCCCAGCACCGCCACATGGCGCACGGGCGGCGCGTCGTGAATCACCTGATCAGGGGCGCCGGAGACCGGCAGGTCCAACCCCTTCTTCAATCTGAAACTCTGCATGTTGTTCTTGCTCTCTTCCGCGTGGCGCCGAGGCAAAGGCACGGACCTTCGATCGACGCTTCCATATATGGCTGCGCCACGCCCGATTTTCGGTCGGCGCGGCGCAACGGATCCCGGGGCTCTTTTAGAGGCGTATGTCGCAAATGGCCAGCGGGTGGGTCGCGGTTTTGCCATAACATATGCGACCTTTCGGACACAGGAACCGATGTTAGCGCCTTTAATATGCAGATTGGATCGAGCCGGGGCGCGAGGAAGAGGCCCCCAAGGTCAACGCCCGCACGGGATTCGCGCGGGCGTTCAACGCTCAGGCGAGTGCCCGGATCACTCCGCCACGGCCGCCATGAAGCGCTCGCGGATGGTGATCGGGTTCATTGTGATGACCGGCACCTGGACGTTGCCGCTGTCGCATTTGGACACGATCACGGTCATGCGTTTTGCGGCCAGCGCGTCAGCCAGCGCCTGCGGAGTGTCCTCGGCTGCGACCTCGATCACGGTCTCGCAGCCGCAGGCCCTGGCTACCGCCGCCAGCGAGGTTCTGCGCCCCGCATAGGTTGGCTGATCCCCGGTCGAGCCGTAGGAGCCGTTGTCCACGATCAACAGGATAAAGTTGTCGCGCGGATTGTTGGCGATGGTCGACAGCGTGGCGAGGTTGGTCAGCACCGACCCGTCCCCGTCGATCGAGATCACCGGCTTGTCCTGCGCCAGCGCCAGGCCGAACCCGATTGAACTGGCCAGCCCCATGGTGCCCAGCATGTAGAAATTCGTCGGCTGATCGTCGAGGCTGTGCAGCTCCTGACTGGGCGCGCCAATATTGCAGACCACAAGCTGGTCACTGATCACCGGGATCAGCGTTTTCAAAAGGTCATGGCGGATCATGTGGCGTCCCTCCAGAAGCTGGCATCGGTCAGGATGGCGACGGGTTTGGAACACATCCGGGTGTGGTTCAGGATGCCCGGCAGCTCATCGGCGTCCTCGGGCCTGTGGAAGTGATAGGTCGGGATATGCAGCTGGTTCAGGATCGCCTTGGTGTGCAGGGCCATCTCGACCTGGCAGGCGACCGGCTCGCCGACCTCACCGCGATAGCTGATCAGCATCGGCAGCGGGATCTGATAGAACTGAATGAGCGTCGCCAGCGTGTTCACCACAACCCCCAGCGCCGTGTTCTGCATGAAAATCGCCGGGCGCATTCCGCCCATGTAAGCTCCGGCACAAAGCCCCATGCCCTCGTCTTCCTTGTTCGAGGGCACGTGTTTGATCGCCGGGGTCCGGTCGAGCACCTCGATCACCCCCGCAAGTTGCTTGCACGGGACCGAGGTGACGAAATCCACCCCGTTCTCGACGAAATCGCCGATGATCCGCTTGTCCATCTCCTTGGCCATGGTTCCTCCCTGAGCCGTGTTCACGAAAGCCGCTCCAGCACGAGATCGGCGATCATCGTGCTGGCGCGGGTATGGCTGTCCCGGGTGATCCCGGCAATATGCGGGGTCAGGATGAGGTTCGAGAGCCCCTTGAAGACCCCGGCCCCCTCTTCGGTCAGGGGCTCCTCTTCGAACACATCCAGGGCGGCCCCACCGATATGACCCGCGCGCATCGCATCGGCCAGGGCGGCTTCGTCCACCACGCCCCCGCGCGCCGCATTGATCACGACCGCGCCTTCGCGCATCATCGCAAAGGCCTCGGCGTTCATCATGTGTCGCGTCGCGCCATTCAGCGGGACGTGAAGGCTGATCACGTCCGAGCTCGCCAGGATTGCTTCGAAATGGCGCGCCGTGGCGCCCTCCCAGGCCGGGTCGTCTACCGGAACATGCGGATCATAGGCGCTGACCTTCATGCCCAGCGCGGTCGCCAGCCGCGCGGCTTCCTGCGCGATGGCACCAAAGCCGATGAGCCCCAACCGGCGCCCGGACACCTCGCGCCCCGAACACGCCGCCTGCGGCCAGTTCCCGGCCTTCATCGCATGGCCTGACTGATAGGCCTGCCTGAGCAGGATCAGGGCATTCGCAACCACGTATTCTGCAACAGGCAGCGTGGTCGCTTCCGTGGCCGGGATCACCTCGACACCCGCCGCGGCACAGGCGTCAAGGTCGATATTGTCGAGCCCCGCACCCAATCCGCCGACCATTTTAAGATCGGGCGCGGAGGCCAGAAGCGCCTCTGTCACCTGGGTGCGGTTGCGTACAATCAGCGCCTGAATACCCGCCATCCTTGCGGGAATGTCCTCCTGCCTGTCGGCCAGATCGGGGGCGTAGGCTGTCGGACGCGCCGCTTTCAACCGCTCCACCGCCTCTTCTTCCATGAATTCCGTGATCAGGATCATGAATGTCCCACCGGCTCGATCCCCGTTGCCTCCCACCCGAAGAAGCTCATGTATCTTCCTTCGTGAAAACGAACTGCGTGTGTTGGTGATAGCGGTCATCGGGCCGCAGCAGCGCCTGTGGGAAATGGTCGTGGTGGTTGGCATCGGGCCAGACCTGCGGCTCCAGCGCAATGCCGGCATGGGCGCCCATCGGTCGTCCCGTCAGGCCGGGCAGGTCGATGTCGATCTTGGCCCCGTCATAGACCTGCAGCCCCGGTTCGGTGGTGCGGCATTCCATCGTTACGCCGGAGCGTCGGCTTTTCAGCCAGGCCACCGGGCGCAGGGGTGTGCGGTCATCGGAAAGGCAGAAGTTGTGATCGACAGGATGGGCCTGCCCGACCGGCGCGAAATCGCGGAAATCGAAACCGGTGCCTGCCACGTCGCGCACCTCGCCAGTCGGTATCAGTTCGTCATCCACCGGCAAGTAATCGGGCGCAGCGACCTTCAGCAGATGATCCGAGATCGTCGGCCCGTCATCCAGAACGAAATAGCTGTGATGCGCCAGGTTGCACAGTGTTGACGCGTCGGTCCAGGCCTCGATATCAATATCCAGCACCCCACCGCGCAGAAGCTGGAAAGTGATCCGCGCGGTCATCGTGCCCGGAAAGCCCATGTGCCCGTCCGGCAGGGTCACGGCCATGACCGCGTGGTGCGGCCCGTGCCCTTCTACCCGCCAGAGCCGCTTGCCCATGCTGTCCGTCCCGCCATGCAGGCAGTGCTTTCCCAGGAAGTTGCGATCGAGCTGGTATGTCGCCCCGTCAATCTCCAGTTGCCCGTTCGCGACCCGGTTGGCGCAGCGCCCGGCGATGGCGCCAAAATAGGGCGAACGGCTGAGATAGGGCTCGAAATCCGGGAACCCCAGCACCAGGGGGGCGTCATGCCCCTCGAGCCGCAAATCCTGCAACACCGCCCCGCTGGTCAACAGGTGCGCGGTCAGCCCGCCCCCTGTCAAAGTGAGCCGGTGCACGACTTCGCCCGAAGGCAGGGTTCCAAATTCCACCATGTCTCAGCCTTTCACAGTAATCATCTGGCCAAGGCGCGCGTTTTCCTCCGCCGCCCGACCCACAACCCGGACCCGAAAGCCATCCGAGAGCGAAACGACAGGCACGCCCTTTCCCGACCTTACCAGATCAGGCAGGCGCTGTTGTCGGAAAAAGCGGCCGCCCGGCAATCGGCCGCGGCAGGCGTGTTTCCTTCACTGCCCCGTTCACAGAGCCCCGGGCGCGGTTGCCCGCCGCATTCGCCGTTGCGCATTGCCTGCTGGGCGGGAAATACCGCGCTGGCCCGGCCTCCGGTCATTTCGATAGGCCGCACAGCGGGCCCGCCACGCAACGGTGGTCAGCGCCCCTTCTTCAGCGCGTCCTGCAAGGCCGCGCCCAGCGCCCCCTGCCCGCCCCCCTGGGATGGGCGCCCCTTTCCGCCACCGGGATTGCCACCGCCGGGGCCACCACGGGGGCCGCCCGGCCCCCGGCGCTGCGGCCCATCCCGGCGCCCGCCGCCCTGCGCACCGGGGCGGCCACCGCCGTCCTTGCGCATGGACAGGCCGATGCGCTTGCGGGGGATGTCCACCTCGGTCACGCGGACCTTGACCACGTCGCCGGTCTTGACCACCTCATGCGGATCCTTGACGAACCGGTCGGCCAGCTGGCTGACATGCACCAGCCCGTCCTGGTGCACACCGATATCGACGAAGGCACCAAAGGCCGCGACATTGGTCACGGTTCCTTCCAGCAACATGCCGGGTTTGAGATCCCTGATGTCTTCCACCCCGTCGGCGAAGCTCGCGGTCTTGAAGCTGGGACGCGGGTCGCGGCCGGGCTTTTCGAGTTCCGAAAAGATGTCGCGCACCGTGGGCAGACCGAAGTCGTCCGTGACGAAATCCTCGGCGTTGAGCCGGGTCAGCGCCCTGGCATCCCCGGCAATGGCACGCAGATCCCGCCCGCAGGCCGAGACGATCTTGCGCGCAATGTCATAGGCTTCCGGGTGCACGGCGGAGGCGTCCAGCGGCTCTTTGCCATCGCGGATGCGCAGAAAACCCGCGCATTGTTCGAAAGCCTTGGGACCAAGACCCGACACCTCCAGCAGCGCCTTGCGCGCGCCGAAAGCACCGTTGACATCGCGATGCGCCACGACCGAGCGCGCGAGCGATGCACCCAGCCCGGCCACATGCGCCAGCAGCGGCGCAGAGGCGGTGTTCAGATCCACACCCACCGCGTTCACCGCGTCCTCGACCACGCCTTCCAGCGCGCGGGCCAGGCGGCGCTGGTCGACGTCATGCTGATACTGGCCGACACCGATGGATTGCGGTTCAATCTTCACCAATTCGGCCAGTGGATCCTGAAGGCGGCGGGCAATCGATACCGCCCCACGCAGCGAGACGTCGAGCTCGGGGAATTCCTCGGCAGCGAGCTGGCTTGCGGAATAGACCGAGGCACCGGCCTCCGACACCACCACACTGGTGGGTTTCTTCACCTCGGCGGGCAGCAGTTTCAGGACATCTCCCACCAGCCGCTCGCTCTCACGGCTTGCAGTGCCATTGCCGATGGCGACCAGTTCGACACCGTGGCGCCTGATCAGGGTGATCAGCGCCGCCTCGGCCCCGCGAATGTCATTCTTGGGCTGGAACGGGTAGACCGTGGTGGTTTCCAGCAGCTTGCCGGTCGCATCGACCACGGCCACCTTGCAACCGGTGCGAATGCCCGGATCAAGGCCCAGCGTGGCCCGGGGACCGGCGGGGGCGGCCAGCAGCAGATCCTTGAGGTTGCGGGCAAACACCGTGATGGCTTCCTCATGGGCGCGGCGGCGCAGCTCGGCCAGAAGGTCCATGTACATCGACAGGCTGAGCTTGATGCGCCAGGTCCAATGGGCGGCGGCGCGCAGCCAGATATCGCCTGGCGCCTCACCCTCGCAGCCTACGGCGGCAGCGACCATGGACAGGGCGCGTGGCAGGCCGGTCTCTTCATCAGGGGCGATTTCGATCGTCACCACACCCTCGTTGGAGGCGCGCAGAATGGCCAGGGCGCGGTGGCCGGGAATTTTCGCCCAGGCTTCGGAGTGGTCGAAATAGTCCGAGAACTTCGCCCCGTCCTGTTCCTTGCCAGTCACAACCCGTGCCGAGATCTTCGCGTGTTCCATCATGAAGGCGCGCAGACGACCCAGCAGGTCGGCGTTCTCGGTCAGCTCCTCCGAGAGGATATCACGCGCACCGGCGAGCGCCGCCTTCGCATCCGCCACGGCCTCCGACAGGTATCCCGCAGCCAGAACCTCGGGATCGGCGCCGCGGTCTGCCTCGATCTCGCGCAAGAGAGGCTCCAACCCGTTTTCGCGCGCAATCATCGCCTTTGTGCGGCGTTTCGGCTTGTACGGAAGATAGATGTCTTCCAAGGCCGCCTTGGTCTCGGCCCCGGCAAGGGCCCGGGCCAGATCGTCGGTCATCCTGCCCTGTTCGTCGATCGATTTGACGATGGCCGCGCGGCGGTCTTCCATCTCGCGCAGATAGGTCAGGCGGTCGGCGAGCGTGCGCAGTTGCGTATCGTCCAGCCCGCCCGTGGCCTCCTTGCGGTAACGCGCCACGAAAGGCACCGTGGCACCGCCATCCAGAAGCTCGACCGCCGCGCCCACCTGGTTGGTGGAGGCCCCGATTTCAGTGGCGATGGTGCGGGCAATACGCTGTGCGATCTGATCCAAGGCAATCTTCCTTTGCTGCTGGAAGACCGGTGATACCGGGCTGTGTGCCCCGCGCCAAGCGGAAATGCCGGGCTGGGCGACCCGTTAGCACGGCGCAGGGCTAATCCACGTCCACCGTCACGGCCAACACGTAACCCTCACCGCGAACCGACTGGATCAGGGAACTGCGCGCCTCTTCGCGGTCGATCTTGCGGCGCAGGCGCGAGACATGGGCGTCGACGGCCCGGTCGGTGATCGCAACCGAATTGCCATAGAGCGCATCCATCAGCTGGTCGCGGCTGACGATCTGCCCGGGCGTTCGGACCAGGGCGCAGAGCAGGGTGAATTCGGCCCCGGTCAGCGCAATCACCCGATCGTCGCCCAGATGCCGCAACCGGCGCTTTACAATGTCCAGCTCCAGCCCCTCGAACCGGATACTGTCGGGGAGTTCATCGCCATCCCCCCCGTTCGCAGGGACTTCGAACCGCCGGAGGACCGCCTTGATCCGCGCCAGCAACTCGCGCGGCTCGTAGGGTTTGGTCAGGTAATCATCCGCGCCAAGCTCCAATCCGACGATCCGGTCGAATACCTCATCGCGCGCGGTCAGCATGATGATCGGCGTCTCGACCTCAGCACGGAATTCCTTGACCAGGTCGAACCCGTCCGCATCCGGCAGGTTCAGATCCAGCACGATCAGGCGCAGATCATCGGCCTGAAAAAGCCCCCGTGCCTTGGCGCCCGAGCTCGCCGTTCGCACCTTGAAACCATGTTTGGCCAGAAATCTGGACAGAAACGAGGTCAGCTGCATGTCATCATCAATGATGAGGATTGTTTGATCCATCTCAAGTCCCTTGCGCGCGTTGTCGCTAACATGGCGCGACATCCGAATTGTTGCAAGGTGCCCCGTCATGCAGGTTCAGACCCCGCTTCAGACTCCGTCGTCCAACCGGTTCTATCTGGTCGGTTCCCTGGCGTTTTTCCTGCTGGTGGTCACGGTGTTGCTGGGCCTCTATCTGGGGACCGAGACCCGCCGCCAATTTGGCGAGATCGAGGCCTCCTGGGCGCATTCCAACGGCGACGTGGGGCAGAAAGGCGTCTGGATCAGCTCGATCCGGGGCTACATGGGCTATGGCGGGATCATTCACAACTTCAAGAACTACGTGCTGCGGCGTGACGAAAGCTATGTGGAGCGGGCCGAGGAACAGTTGCGCCAGTTCGGTGGGGTGGTCGAGCTATATCTTTCGCACACCACCGATGAACGCGAGCGACAGGCGCTTTTCGCACTGAAGGACACGATCGACGAATACGCCATGAATTTCGCCGTCGCCCGCGAAGCGGTCAGGTTGCGTCTGACCATTGCCGAGGTCGACAAGCTGGTGCGCGTGGATGACCGCGCCGCCGAACAGGCCCTGGCCGACCTCGAGAAGGTCTGGACCGACGCGCGAACCCTGTCCACCCGCCGTACCTTCGCCGCAGTCTATCAGGGCCGCGCCCTGATCGGCATCGGTTTCGTGTCGATCGTGGCGCTGGTTCTGGCCGCGGGCGCGATCGGGGTGATGCTTTTCATCATGTTCACCGATATGGGGACCACGCTGAAACGTCTGTCTCGGGAGCTGACCGCCCGGCGCGACGCCGAGGCCTCCGAAAAACGTCTGGCCAGCGTGGTCGAACAGAGCCCCACGACCATCGTCATTACCGACACCTCGGCGCATATCCTCTATGCCAACCGGCGCTTCCGCGAGCTCACGGGTTGGGAAGAAAGCGAGATCAAGGGGCAAACGCCGAAATTCCTGCAATCGGGCGACACCTCGACCGATACCTATGACGAGCTGCGCCGGGCACTGGCCGCCGGGCAGGATTGGCACGGAATATTCCGCAACCGCAAGAAGGACGGCTCCACCTACTGGGCCGAAACGCGCATCCTGCCGCTGATGGGCCCCGACGGCACAGTGCAGAACTTCATCGGCATCGGCGAGGACATTACCGAACGGCGCCAGGCCCGCGAACAGGTGGCCCGCGCGCAGAAGCTCGAAGCGGTCGGGCTGCTGGCGGGCGGCATCGCCCATGACTTCAACAACGTGCTGACCACCATCGTCGGCGCGGCTCACCTGGCGGCAATGGATGCGCCGAAGGACAGCGATCTGGCGGGCGAGATCGAGCAGATCGAGATCGCGGCGAAACGGGCGCAGAGCCTGGTGCACGGGCTTTTGTCCTTCGCCCGCCGCGAGCCCGGGCAGGCGCAGCCGGTAAATCTCTGCGGTGTGGTGCAGGAGGTCGCGCGCCTCTTGCGTGCTTCGCTGCCGCCAACCGTCAGGATCGATGTCTGTGGGGCGATGGACAAGGTCATGGTACTGGGCGACCACACCCATCTGCACCAGATCGTCATGAACCTGGGGCGCAACGCCGCCGAAGCGATCGGCGCCGGGGACGGGCTGATCCGCATCCGTGCCAGGACAGCCGGGGCAACGCCCGAGGGGCTGGCCGACCGCCCCGACGGCTGGATCAGCCTGACGATCCAGGACAACGGCCCCGGCATGTCCTCGGAAACCCGCGCGCGCCTGTTCGACCCGTTCTTTACGACCAAGCCCTTGGGCAAGGGCTCGGGCCTCGGGCTGGTCGTTGTGGCCGGGCTGGTCGAGGAAATGGGCGGGCGGATCGAGGTACACAGCGCGCCCGGCGAAGGCGCGCGCTTTGTCATTCACCTTCCCGGCACCTCCCTGGCCGAGGCCGAAGGCACCCTGCCCGGCGATGCCTCTCCGGCCCCGCGCGGATCCGAGCGCATTCTGGTGGTGGATGACGAAACCGAGATTGCCGCCACCTGGCGCCGGATGCTCATGCGGCTGGGCTACCGGGTCGAAGCCTATACCTCGCCGCGCGTCGCGGCCGAGAAACTGGCAGCCGACCCGGGGCGGATCGACCTTCTGGTCACGGACATGGTCATGCCGGAAATCACCGGCGAGGCCCTTGCCAACCAGGCCCGCGCCCTGCGTCCGGACCTGCCGGTAATCATCTGCACCGGCTACTCCCCCGGCGCAATCCAGGTCGATGGCCCGGCTCCTGAAATCCTGCCCAAACCGGTCGACCCCTCTCACCTGGCGCACCGGATCCGGGCCGCGCTTGACGGTGACAAAAGCTAGAACAGGCCGCCCGGCACGGACGCGTCACAGTCCGTCACATTTCCGAACACTCCGAAACCCGGTGCGCAACACATGTGCTGCGCATCCGGCGTAGCGTGAAATTCGGAGAAACCCCGAGTCGGGCCACCGGCCGGGACGCGCAGCAAGGGCGATGATGCTTCAGCCAGCGGAAACACATGGCCCTTGTCAAAAACCACGGTCGTCCAGCTGGCACGCCAGACGACCCGACAGGAGGCAACGATGATCCGAACACTCACCGTCATGGGGGCGTTGTTGGC
>NZ_JASBTN010000064.1 GCF_030148435.1 Aliiroseovarius sp. | reverse complement strand
CCCCCCGCGACGACCAGTCACCGGGATAGCTGTGCCCGTCTGGTCAGAGGGCATGTTGTCACAGGGCAGATTTACCGGGACAGGGAGGGACATGGGAAAGAACACTTGGTATGCGGGTCCGACATGGGTCCGACATGGGGGCGGAATGGGGGCGGAATGGGGGAAGCGGCGCCAATCACGTTGCGGCGCCTCCCGAAACAGAACTGGATCAGCTCTGACTTTGGCGACGTTCCAGCTCGCCGGAAATCCAGGCATAGACCTTTTCCATGCCGTCACGCAGCGGTGCATCCGGCGTCCAGTCCAGTTTCTCGCGGATCAGCTGGTTGTCCGAGTTGCGCCCGCGCACCCCTTCGGGGCCGGGGATATTGTTGACCGAAATATCCTTGCCGGAAATCTCGATCGCCAACCTTGCCAGGTCATTGATGGCGATCATCTCGTCCGACCCGATATTGACCGGGCCTTCGAAATCCGAACGGGTCAGGCGCAGCACACCTTCCAGGCATTCGTCGATATAGAGGAACGAGCGGGTTTGCAGTCCGTCCCCCCAAACCTCGATCGACCCGCTGTCCGGGCATTCGGCAACCTTGCGGCACATGGCGGCCGGCGCCTTTTCCTTGCCGCCTTCCCAGGTGCCTTCGGGGCCAAAGATGTTGTGGAACCGTGCCACGCGGCATTCCATGCCATAATTGCGGTTATAGGCCAGGTAGAGCCGTTCGGAGAAGAGTTTCTCCCAGCCGTATTCGCTGTCGGGCTTGGCCGGATAGGCGCTGCCTTCGGCACAGTTCGGGTTGTCCGGGTCCAGCTGGTTGTGCTCGGGGTACATGCAGGCCGACGAGCTGTAGAACACGCGCTTGATGTTGCGCTTGTGGCAGGCGTCCAGCACGTTCAGGTTGATCAACGCCGAGTTCTGCATGATGGCGGCGTCGTTCTCGCCGGTAAAGACATAGCCCGCGCCCCCCATGTCGGCGGCCAGCTGGTAAACCTCGTCGAAGCTGCGGTCGATGACCGAGCGCACGAAAGCCTGGTCGCGCAGATCGCCGACGATGAAGTCGTCGGCTTCGGTTTCGGCATGTTCGTGAAACTTGAGGTCGACGCCGCGCACCCAGACCCCCTCGCGCTTCAGGCGCTTGACAAGGTGGCCACCGATAAAGCCCCCGGCGCCGCAGACCAGTGCCCTTTTCATTGTGTGGTTCTCCTTCGTTTCTCCTAGGCGCCGGATGCGGCCATTCCTGCCCAGCCCGAGACCTCCCGGTTGCGGGCGTAGAGGTCTTCGTAGCGGGTGATATCGTCTTCACCCAAATAGGTGCCGGTCTGCACCTCGATCAGGACCATCGGCACCTTGCCGGGGTTCTCCAGCCGGTGCACCGCGCCCAGCCGGACGTAGACGCTTTCGTTTTCGCTCAGCAACTTGACCTCATTATCGACGGTGACACGGGCCGTGCCCTCCACCACGATCCAGTGTTCAGCGCGGTGGACATGACTTTGCAGGCTCAGTGCGGCGCCGGGATGAACGTGGATACGTTTCACTTGGAAACGCTTGCCCATGGCCAGGCTTTCGAACCAGCCCCAGGGGCGGAAGTCGGTGGTTCGCCGCACCGCCTGCGGCGCTCCCTTGGCCTTCAGCGCGCAGACGGCCTTCTTGACGTCCTGGGCCCGGGTCCTGTCGGCCACCAGCACCGCGTCGTTCATGGCCACGACCATCATGTTTTCCAGGCCTATCCCAACCAGTTCAAGCCGCGAATTATCCGAGCGAAGGAGCGTATCCTGGCAGTCGATTGCAATTGTCTCGCCCGAGGTCACAACCCCGTCCGCGTCCTGATCGCCGTCGCGCCAGATCGCGTCCCAACCGCCCAGGTCGGACCAGTCGCCACAGAAAGGCACAACCGACAGCTTGTCGGCCCGTTCCATGATCGCGTAGTCGATCGAGATAACCTCGGCCGCGGACCAGGGGCCGGGGGCAAGGCGCAGAAAACCCAGGTCGGGCTCGGCCTGTTCCACTGCAGCGCTCACCGGAGCCATCAGTCCGGGGGCCAGTTTCTTGAAGGCCGAAATGATGTCCGCGGCTCGGAACAGGAAAATGCCCGAATTCCACAGGTAGGTGTCGGCGGCAATCATCTGTTCCGCCTTCGCCTGGTCGGGTTTTTCGACGAACCGTTTCAGGTCGACCGCCGTGCCGCTGCTGTCGGGGCTGGCGGACAGCTCAAGGTAGCCGTAGCCGGTCTCAGGTCGGCTGGGCGTGACCCCGAAGGTCACGAGACGCCTGCGCCGGACTGCCTCGAGCCCTTGTTCCACGGCCGCACGAAACGCTTCGCCATCCGGGATCGCGTGATCGGACGGGGCAACCAGCATTACCCCTTCGGGATCCTGCGCCTGTATATGTAGCGCCGCCGCCAGCACCGCCGGGGCGGTGTTTCGGGCTTCGGGTTCGATCAGGATCGCGCCCGGGTCGATGCCGATTTCGGTCAGCTGTTCCGTCACGATGAAGCGGAAATCAGCTGAGGTGACAACCACCGGCGGTGCAAAGAAGTCGGCCGCACCGGACAGGCGCAGGGTTGATGCCTGAAACAGTGTTCTGTCGCCCGCCAGGGGCACGAACTGTTTCGGGTAACTCTTGCGTGACAATGGCCACAGGCGTGTCCCCGAACCGCCGCAAAGGATCACTGGGAAGATCATATGGAGCCCTCAATCGGCAAAAGACGATCCCAGGAGATCGTCCACCTAAACCGTTGTCAACGATGGAAAAGGTTTTGAAAATCTTCGAAACAGTGCCCGAAAACTTGCCCTTCCCCGGGGGGGCAGTTTCCGAAATGGGGACCGCATGTGGGAGGATTTCGCGCAATCCACCTTAAGAGGAGTATTTTGGATTTCATAAAACTTTAACGAAACCAACGGGTTTGCACGGATTTGGCAACACCTCCCCCTGCCGGTGCACGCTGGACACGGACGCGGGCGCGCAGCCGACGGGCGCGCGGACAGCGCGGTTCCACTCCCGATTCCGACCGAATTTCACGCCCCAAAAAATCGTAAAAAAATTACATTGTGGTCCCTGAAAGTGCCGAATTCGAGCCATCTCGTCCGCAAACTTGTCGCGTCGCGGCTTCCGTGGCCGCCTGTACCGTAAGTGATTCGCGCCTGCGTTGTGGTTAATATCCCTTGGGTTGAGTGTTGTGCCCTCTGTCCTGCGTAGCCATGAGTGGCCCCCGCATCAGTGGATTTACCACGTTCGGGGCGGTGGCAACCTCCTGCCGTCCGCGGTGGAAGATGTGCACGACCCGCTGCCCAACCTGCTGTCCGACCAGCTGGTTGACCCACAATTTGACTAGAATGCGCGGTGTTTGGGCTCTCTCCGATAACAGCTTCTTTACGCCTCTTCGCTCTCATCAGGGCGTGATTGGTGGGACCAAGCGAAGAAGCCGGGGTGAAAACATGCAACAGCAATGCACACGCAATGCGGGAGCTCGGCAGGACCGTGCCCCTACAACCAGAAACGCCTCGCCCGTCCGGGAGTGCATCAAACGTATCGCGGTTGCCCTGATCATTTCCGCAGCCGCGATGGGTCTGCCGAAAGCCTCTGCCTCTGTCGGGGGAACGCTGGTCATTCGCAACGACAGGGGCGGCAATATCGACACTCGCGCCAGGCAGATCTCACGCCTGCGCAGCGAAGGCACACGTGTGGAAATTCGTGGCCGCTATTGCATGTCCGCCTGCACCATGTACCTGGGGCTGCGCAACACCTGCATTCTGCCCAATACGGTGTTCGGGTTCCACGGGCCAAGTTCGCCCTATTACGGCATCGCCCTGCCGCCGGAGGAGTTCGAATACTGGTCCCGGGTGATGGCTTCGCATTATCCCCGGCAACTTCAGGACTGGTTCCTGCGCGAGGCGCGCAACACGACGATGGGTTTCCTCCGCATTTCGGGCCGAGAGCTGATCCAGATGGGCATCCAGCGTTGCGCCTGAGGTCAGTTGCGTGACTGGCCGCGTATCAAGGTCGGAAGCACCCGGCCCGGGCAAGCTCAAAGCGATGCCCTATTCATGATCAATTCAAGTGGGGGCAAGATTACCCCGGGCTGGCCCCGATCGGTGAAGAGGTTTCGATGGTTCCGATGTCGTTCGAAGCGTCGGCCACCCGCGACGCGACCCTTTCGATCGTGCTGCGCTGGGCCCTGTCGGTCGAAACCGTTGCGACGCGCGACAGTTCACGCGCCACGGACTGACGCGCCGAGGGGGTGGTCTGTGCCACTTGAACCAGAACGGCGGCCAGAACGCCCAACTGTTCGTTCATCTGTGCGGCCGCAAGGCCCGAGCCTTGAATGGCCGACACCGCAGCCAGCACCGCATCGCTGCATGTGTCCCCGCTGCAGGCGCTTCGGACAGCGCCGGGATCAAAGCTGATATTCTGCGCCACCGCCGGCCCATTCGCCGCAAACAGCGAAAATGACGCCGTGACAAGGATGGAAATTCCGATACGCCTCATAAAACACCTACTCGCGGTAAAAGAGTTTCTACCTGTTCATAATCAACCTTGTGCGTTTATGAAAGGAAAATGTAACTATCACCGGGCCAGGCCTGCGGCCTGCGCTGCTGGTTCGGCCCTCTTGGCCCGTTTTTCGTATGAAAGGACAATGTGCGGATGGCACCGACCGAAAAGAACAGGACAGGCCGACGCGGCTTGAACGACAGTGATGTGCGATGCCGTTGAAGCGCTGGATCGTCACGGTGCTGCTTTTGGCGCTTTCGGGATTTTCGTTTCTGCAATTGCCGGTCGAAATGCAGGCCTTTGCCTTGTCGCTACAGAAGGTGGATACCAAGACCTACCACTTGCAGGGTGGGGATATGCCGCGGGAGCTGCCCCGATCGGTCCGCGGGCGCACCGATGTCATGTTGGCCTGTCTTGAGGCACAGAATACGGACATGTTGCGGCTGTTCCCATCGACCTGGACCGCTGGGTTGAACCGGAATTGCCTGGATTTCGCCAGTCAGACCGTGAAGGAATGGCCGGGTTTTGCCCCGGCCCGCCTGGTGCAGCTGCAATCCGAGGCGCAATTGAGCGCGGTTCCGATCCTGCCCGAGGCGCTTTCGCTGCCGCGCCGCCTGGCGCCTCAGGAAGGCTGGCAGGCCGAATGGCGTCTGGCCCTTGCGGTGCGTCTCGGCACGCCAGGGGATTTCGCGAGGGATCCCGGACTTGCCGCGGACCTGGCTCTGCTGACGCGTGGACTGCCGTCGCGGGACGGGATTGTGTCCTATTACCAAAAGTACCCTGCCTGGCGGGAGGTCATATTGGCCGGGGTGGAACGGGCGCCGGAAGCGGCGCAGAAACGGTTTCTTCACGCGATCCGGCTGCGGACCAAGGCCGCCCGGCCCGGAAGTGACGATGACGCACAGTGAAAAGAGCCACAGCACGCTTGAGCCCGGCGCGCCCGCCGAAATGCCCCAGGGCAGAGGGGACGCCCTTCAGACCACCGGCAATGTCCGGTTTGACCGCCCGGCCCGCACGGCGACCCGCGTGCACAAGTCGCAACTGGTGGTCGAAGCTGCCGCGACAGGCGGGGGGGGGAAGGGGGGCGCGGTCCACCGTGAACGGCATCGTTCGGAACTCCTGAACGACCTGACGGGCTACGCCATAGTGCTGTTGATTCTGCTTGCCGCGCTGCCAGCGGGGTCGAACCGGCCGGTGCCCTGGATGCTCTGGTCCGGCGTGGTTTTCGCGCTCCACGCCGCCCATCTTGCGCTGATTTCGCATATCGCCCCCGAAACGCCCCTGCACATACGCCGCGAGCGCCAATGGATCGCGCCCGTCATCGGGCTCGTGTTCTGTGCCGGGCTCGTACTGCAAGTGGTGCCCCTGCCTGGCGCTTTGCCGGATCACCTGGCATCCCTGCCCGGCGCGCTGGGCGAAGCCATGCCGCGCCCGGGCCAGATCAGCCTTGTCCCCGAGGCCAGTCAGCTTGGGCTGATCCGGGCCCTGGCCTATGTCTCACTCTTCGCGCTTGCCGTCGAAGTGTCGGCGCGGGGGGCGCGACTGGCGCGGATGGGTGGGCTTTTGGTGCTCGGCATCGCCGCCCATGCCGCCTGGGCGCTGATCGCGTTCCGTTTTCTGGGTGATATCGCGCCCTGGGGCGAAAAGGTCGCCTATCGCGGCGTAGTCACAGGGACATTCATCAACCGCAACTCCTTCGCCACTTTCCTTGGCATGGGGCTGATCCTGGGGATCACCCTGGTCCTGGACCGTTTCAATGAACCCGGGGCGCGCCAGGCGGATGGGGCCGCCATGCCCCGCATGGGGTTAGCCGAGGTGTCTTTCCTGTGCGCCGGACTGGGGGTGATCTTTCTGGCACTGATCGGCACCCAGTCCCGCATGGGGTTGGTGGCCACGCTATCGGGGGGGCTCCTGTCCTATGTCGCCATGCGTGTGAAAGGGGGCGTCAGCGGCACGCGCGCTGGATCGGAGGCAATCATGATCGGTGCACTTGCCTTGGTGACGGGGATGGTGGGCTTCGGCGGTGGCGGGTTCGAACGGCTGCTGTTCATTGCCGGTGATTCCGATGCCCGCGTGACGCTCTGGGGTCAGGTGCTGGGCATGATTGCCGACCGGCCGCTGACCGGGTTCGGCTGGGACGGGTTTGCCCCTGCTTTCGAACTCTACCACGCCGCCCCCCTGTCCGGTGCGGTGACATGGAACCTGCCCCACTCCACTTACCTGACGCTCTGGGCAGAGGCCGGGGTGCTGCTGGGATCGCTCCCGTTGATTGCCGCGGCGCTGGTTCTGTGGCGCATCCTGCGCGCCGCCATTCGGGTGCAGGCGCATGCTGCCCTGCCAATTGCGGGATTGGGTGTCGGACTTCAGGTGGCGCTGCATTCGCTGGTCGATTTCAGCATGGAGATGCAGGCCAACATGCTGCTCTTCATTGTGCTCATGGCCATGGCCAGTGCCGTACGGCATGCACCGCGCCGGTCCCGGGGGCGTCGCGATGGTTGACCTATCATAGGTTGTATGAGACAGGAGTTAGAACCGTTAAGCGGAATATGTTCACATGACTTCTCATTCTTATGCAACCGCCCAGTTCGGACCGAGAGATGTTGTGGCGATCCTGCGCCGCCGCTTGCGCCTGATCCTGTTCACCATCGGGACCGTCCTGACCATCACCCTTGGTATCTTGCTGCTGGTCTCGCCGAGGTACACGGCAACCGCGCTGTTGCTGGTCGATCCCAGCCAGAAGAACCTGCTGGCGCCTGACGAAGCCCGCCAGTCCAGCGGCGCGACCGAAAGTGCCCGAGTCGATAGCGAGATCGAGATCGCCCGATCCGGTGCGATTCTGCTGGCCACGGTGCAGACGCTGAACCTTGTCACCGACCCAGAATTCGGCCCGTCGATCCCGGCCACGGACAAGCTGCGCGCGGCCATCGGCCTGCCGATGTCCGACCCGCCCCCGGGACAGGATCTGCTGAACGACACGCTGCGCAAGCTGGCAAGCGCCACCACGGTGCGGCGCCGTGGTCTGACCTATGTGTTCGAGATTTCCGTGACCGCGGACAATCCGGATCGGGCCGCGACCCTGGCAAATGCCATGGCCCAGACCTATATCGACATGCAGATCAGGTCGAAAAAGCAATCGGTCGAGGCCGCTCGTGATCTTCTTTTGGCACAGGTCACATCGGCGCGCACTGCACTTGCCGCTTCGAATGACGCCTTTGATCAATACCTGCGCGACAATCTTGACCAGTTGATCTCCGAAACGGATGACGCCGAGCTGCGCGACCTGCAGAGCAGTCTGCTGACCCTGAACGCCGCACGCCGCCGCGTTGTCTCCAGCCTGGAGGAAAGCCAGGCGGCGCTGGATGCTGGGAATTGGGCTGCCCTGAGCGACAATCTGCAGAACGAGGCCCTGGCCGCGCTGAACACCCAACGCCGGGAACTGGAGGCGCGGCTGGCCGGCGTGACGCAAGACAGCGACAGCGCCTTCGGTTTGCGCGCTTCGCTGGAGCAACTGGAAACCCGGCTGAAGGACGGAGCCGCACTGTCGATACAGGGATTGCGGGACGAGATCGGCATGCTTGACGCACGGGGGGATGCGCTGAACGACGATCTGCGCGAAGCGGTGTTGGGAAGCAACCTGTCCTCGACAACATTGGCCTATCTCTATGAACTGCAGGCGGGTGCCGAAATCGCCCAGCGCCAATACTCCAACCTTCTGTCGCGGCTGCGCGACCTCGAGGCCCAGGCGCTGGTACAGGTGGCTGATAGCCGGGTCGTGTCTCACGCGCTGGCCCCCAACCAGCCCTCCTTTCCCAACACGCGCCTGACCCTGGTCATGGCCTTCCTGTCTGCCATCGGCGTGGCGGTCAGCCTGGCGTTC
>NZ_JASBTN010000058.1 GCF_030148435.1 Aliiroseovarius sp. | reverse complement strand
GTCTGCGTCTTGGGCTGCAGCCCCTTGATCCGCATGTCTTCAAGAAAGCGTTGGCGCAACTTCGGCACATATTGGTCCGTCATCGGAACCTCCTGTCATCAGATTGAGAAGGTCCCAATCGTCAGACAGGTGCGTCAGTTAACAAAATCACAGCGCTCAAATCAGCGCGCAGCACTCGCCACAAACACCAATACCGCGAGAGCGGTTTCGTCCTTGTCCCGCATTTCGGACACCGGACCAAGATGGCCCGGTGCCAAGGGGGGTGTTCACCCCTCCATCGCTTCCAGCTCGTCAATGAAGCCCGAGATCATCGACAGCCCCTTGTCCCAGAAGGCCGGGTCCGAGGCGTCCAGCCCGAACGGGGCCAGCAGTTCCGAGTGGTGCTTGGAGCCTCCTGCGCGAAGCATCTCGAAATACTTCGCCTGGAATTCCGGGTCGCCCTCGGCATAGACCGCGTAGAGCGCGTTCACCAGCCCGTCGCCGAACGCATAGGCATAGACGTAGAAGGGCGAGTGCACGAAGTGGGGGATATAGGCCCAGAAGGTCTCATACCCGGGCATGAATTCGAACGCTTCACCCAGGCTTTCCGCCTGCACCGACATCCACAACGCGTTGATGTCATCCGGTGTCAGCTCGCCTTCCGCCCGGGCGGCGTGCAGCTTGCATTCGAAGTCGTAGAACGCGATCTGGCGCACCACCGTGTTGATCATGTCCTCGACCTTGCCGGCCAGCAGAACCTTTTTCCGTTCGGGTGTTTCGGCGGCGTCCAGCAGCTTGCGGAAAGTCAGCATTTCGCCAAACACCGACGCGGTTTCGGCCAGGGTCAGGGGCGTGGAGGACAGCAGCTCCCCCTGGTCGGCGGCCAGCACCTGGTGCACGCCGTGACCCAGCTCATGGGCCAGCGTCATCACGTCGCGCGGCTTGCCTAGGTAGTTCAACATGACATAGGGGTGCACGTCGGTCACGGTCGGGTGGGCGAAGGCGCCCGGGGCCTTGCCCGGCTTCACGCCTGCGTCGATCCAGCCCTTGTCGAAGAAGGGTTTGGCCAGTTTGGCCATTTCGGGGTCGAAGGCGCCATAAGCCTCCATCACCGTCGCGCGGGCCTGGTCCCAGTCGACCACCGCGTCGTCTTCCATCGGCAGGGGCGCATTGCGATCCCAGACCTGCATGACATCCAGCCCGAGCCATTTGCGCTTGAGCTCGTAATAGCGGTGCGAGAGCTTGGGATAGGCCGCGACCACAGCATTGCGCAGCGCCTCGACCACCTCGGGTTCGACGTGGTTCGACAGGTGGCGTCCGGTCTGCGGTGTGGGCATCTTGCGCCAGCGGTCTTCGATCTCCTTCTCCTTGGCCAAGGTGTTGTGCACCCGGGCGAAGGTCTTGACGTTCTCGCCGAAGACACGGGCCAGTTCCTGCGCGGCGGCCTCGCGTTTTGACCGGTCCTGTTCGGTCAGCTGGTTCAGGCAGGCTTCGAGGTTGACCTCCTCGCCGTCGATTTCGAACAGGAGCCCCGCGATGGTTTCGTCAAACAGCTTGTTCCAGGCGGCGGCGCCGACGGTGGACTGGTCATGCAGGAACTGTTCCAGCTCGTCAGACAGCTGGTGCGGGCGCATGGCGCGCAGCCGGTCGAAGATGGGCTTGAAACGGGCCAGCGCCGCATCGGCGGCAAAGAGCGCGTCCAGCGCCGCGTCCTCGATCCGGTTGATCTCCAGGGTAAAGAACACCAGCGCGGCAGAGGCATCGGTAATGCGCTCCTGACAGTTTTGAAGGAACTGCGCGCGTTCCGCATCGGTGGTGTTCTGGTAATAGCGCAGCCCGGCGTAGGACATGATCCGGCCCGAGGTCATGTCGATCTTTTCATAGGCCGCGATGCAAGCCAGCATGCCCGCCGCGTCCAGCCCGGCCAGCTTGCCCTGATAGGTCGCGGCGAACTCGGGGCAGGCCTGGTCCAGCCAGTCCAGATCCCGCGCCAGCTCCGGCGCATCCGGCGCGGCGTAAAGGTCCGTCAGATCCCATTCGGGCAGATCGCCCAGGGGCTGGCCCCCGGCATTGGCATTGGCATCGAAGAGGGGCGAGGGAAAGGCACGGTTCATGGGAGCTCCGAAATTATCTGTTCGCCAAGACATAGGATGCAGGCGGAGCGGTTGCAATCGCCGGGGCAGCGGCTAGGGTCGGCGCAAAAGGGAGCCTGTGATGCGTTTCGTGAGATTTGGGGCAGAGGGGGCGGAAAAGCCCGGCGTGCTGGACGGGCAGGGCGGTCTGCGCGACCTGTCGGGCGTGGTGGATGACCTGTCGGGGGATGCGCTGGCGGATCTGCCGCGCGTGGATCCCGAGAGCCTGCCGCTGGTCGAGGGCCACCCGCGTCTCGGACCGCCGGTCGCGGGGGTGGGAAAATTCCTCTGTATCGGGCTGAATTTCTCGGACCACGCGGAAGAGGCGGGCATGGACGCCCCGCCGGAACCGATCCTCTTCATGAAGGCCACCTCGGCCATTTGCGGCCCGAACGATGCCATCCGCCTGCCGCGCGGCTCGCACAAGACCGACTGGGAGGTCGAACTGGGCGTGGTGATCGGCAAACCTGCCAAATATGTCTCCGAAGCGCAGGCGCTCGATCACGTGGCGGGCTATGTGCTGGTCAATGACGTGTCCGAACGCGAATACCAGATCGAACGCGCAGGTCAGTGGACCAAGGGCAAGAGCTGCGACACATTCGGCCCCATCGGTCCCTGGCTGGTCACGCCTGACCAGATTCCCGACCCCCAGGGGCTCGACATGGCGCTGGAGGTGAACGGCCTGCGCATGCAGACAGGCAATACGTCGAAGATGATCTTCTCCGTCGCCCATGTGATTTCCTATCTCAGCCAGATGATGACCCTGCACCCGGGCGACATCATCGCCACCGGCACCCCGCCGGGGGTGGGCATGGGCATGACCCCGCCGACCTACCTGAAAGACGGCGACGAAATCACCCTGACCATCGAAGGGCTCGGCCGCCAGACCGCCAGGGTTTTCGCCGACTGATCTCTTTATCTTGCCGAAAGGGTCTACCACAGCTGAGCATCGGAGAACCTATGTTAAGGTGCTCATATGGCTCAGAAAAACCGGTATCTGTTTCGGGGGAGAATTTCGGAGAGGAAATTCCGCGACCTTCTGCGGCTTTTTACGCTCGACATCACCGCCGACAGAGCCGCCATTTTAACCGGGTTGCATCATAAT
>NZ_JASBTN010000036.1 GCF_030148435.1 Aliiroseovarius sp. | reverse complement strand
GCCGCGTTTCGGTGGCTTTGCGGCGCTTTACGGGGTCGAGGAGACCGCCGGGCTGATCGATCAGGCGCTGGATGGCGGACTTGTGAAGTCGTAGGGCTGAACTGGGCGGGGCGCCCGACCCTCCCCACGGGAGGGCGCTTTTGCTACGTTTCAACCCGAACCAGGGTTTCGTCTAAGGCGGCGGGTTCGCCTCCCATTGTTGGTTGCGGGCGCCCACCCAGGGTCAGGCGCAGCCCCGCTGCGCTTGGTCGGATGGCGGACTTGTGAAGTCGTAGGGCGCGGGTCTCGTCCATTTCATGCTACCCTGTCCCCCGGGAGGGTGTGACATGAGACATGTTCTGATCGGGCCGGCCCAGGGAATGATTTTGGGGTTGGCCCTATTCCTTGCCGGGGCGACAGCCCCCGCGCGGGCTGATCCGGCCGGCATCGAGACCGCCATTCGCGGCCAGATGCAGGCGTTTCGCGGCGAGGATGTGGAAGGCGCGTTCGGCTTTGCCTCGGACGGGATCCGGCGTATTTTCGTGACCCCGGAACGGTTCGGCGCGATGGTGCGCCATGGCTACCCGATGGTCTGGGCGCCGGGGGAGGTGCAACTGCTGGAACTGCGGTTCAGGGATCGCGCGCTGTGGCAACGGGTCCGGGTTCTGGACGGCGAAGGGCTCTACCATCTGCTGGACTATCGCATGGTGCAAAGCGGCAGCTGGCCCGGTGCGCCGTGGCGCATAGACGCGGTGCTGTATCTGGGCGCCGCCGGTCTGGGCGCCTAGAAGGCCGGACAGGCGGTGGCGGGCCGGGTGCCTGTGTCGCACATCGGATATGCAGGGCCATTCACCGTCCCCGGGGTCGGACCCCGGGGTGTCTCGGTCCTGTCCGGCCCCACCGCGCGCAGGCCTTAACGCGTGTTAACCCCCTTTTGCTACCCCTTTTGGCGTTGTGCACCCGTGGGCCTTTCCCGCGCGGCAGGAAAGCCTGCGCGCGTGGCTGGTCTGATACGGCCGGGCCCGGGACGTGCGAGAATTTGTGACCTGAAAGGGAATTGAATGAACAAGGCAATTACCGAGGGGCTGGTCCTGACGCCCCCTGCGTTCGTCGACGGGCTGGATGTCTGGTCCAGCGAAAACGGCACGCCGGGCTCGGCCACCTATGACAATGCGGTCAACGCGGCCTTCGTGCCGGCGGATCAGGATTTCGGCGGCTGCCTGGAAATCCTCAAGACCCAGACCACGACAAAACTGCGCTGGATGGGGCAGACGCCGATCCTTCCGGGCTGTTACCTGCGCATCTCGACCAGGGTGAAAGTGCTGTCGGGCAGCTTTCCGAACGTGCGCATCGCGGGCTATCCGCTGAACGCGTCGGACGCCCCTGTCACCGGGTTGATCGAGCTTGGCACCGAGACCGTGCTGGACAGCTATGGCGAGGTGATCGAGGTTTCGGCCATCGTCGGCACCGGCAACCGCGGCGGGGTCGACATGGTCTGGACGCCGGAGGTCGCCTACGGGCATTTCGGTCTGGATCTGACCGGGTCGAACGGCGGCGTGGTGCGGGTGGAGGATTTCACCATCGAGGACATTACCTCGGCCTTCCTGCGCGACATGATCAGCGTGGTGGACGTGCGCGACTTTGGTGCGGTGGGCGATGGTGTCACCGATGACACCGCAGCATTCGAGGCGGCTGACACGGCGGCGGCCGGGCGTGTGGTGCTGGTGCCGGGCGGCACCTTTCGCATCGCGTCGAACCTGACCGTGGACAGCCCGGTGCGGTTCGAGGGCACCCTCACGATGCCGGATACGGCGCGCCTGGCCCTGATCCGCAATTTCGACCTGGACAGCTATATCGACGCATTCGGCGACGAGGTGCTGGCCTTCAGGAAGGGCTTTCAGGCGCTTCTGAACTACTCGGACCATGACGCGTTCGACATGTGCGGGCGGCGGGTCGAGCTGGACGGGCCGATCGACCTGCAGGCGGCGGTGAACAACCAGACCGATTTCCTGGTGCGCCGGGTCGTGCGCAACGGCCAGTTCTATGCGCTGGACAGCGCCAACTGGGACCCGGACGTGGTCACGTCGAACGGCTCATACAACCCGGCCAACCCCTATCAGCTGACCAATGTGCCCAATATCGCCAATATCCAGCCGGGCAGCCAGATCACCGGGACCGGGGTCGGGCGCGAGGTCTATGTGCGCTACGTGAACGTGGGGGCGAATAGCCTGACGCTGAGCCAGCCGCTCTACGGTCCCGCAGCGACGCAGAGCTATACGTTCACGCGCTACAAATACATGCTGGATTTCAGCGGCTTTACCCAGATCAACCGCATGACCCTGTCGGACATCGAGTTCCAGAACAACGGCCGGTCGAACTCCATCCTGCTGTCGCCGGCCGGCGAGAACTTCATGGTGAAGGACTGTTTCGTCATCAAGCCCAGAAACAAGGGCATTACCAGTCCCGGTCGCGGCTGCCAGGATTTCCACCTGGACCGCACCCAGTTCATTTCGAACGAGCAGGGGCTGGCGGCGACCGACCGGGTCTCGGTCGGGTTCAACGTGAACGCCAATGACGCCAAGATCCGCGACAACCGGTTCCAACGCATGGGGCTGACCGCCGTCATGCATGGCGAAAGCCACCTGCTGGTCGGCAACCACTGGTTTCAGGGCGACGAGGTGCCGGACGGGCCGCGCGTGCCGGGCATGGTCTTTACCTATGAGAATGTGTCGACGGTCATTACCGGCAACTACATTGACAACAATATCATCGAATGGACCAACGAACACGACGCCACCCCGGACTTTGCCAACGAGTTCAGCTTCGGTGGCATGACCATCACCGGCAACATCTTCCGTGCCCAGGACGTGGCCAGCTGGCACAACTGGATCGTGATCAAACCCTATGGCAGCGGCCATTTCCTGTCCGATTTCCATGTGAACGGCAATACGTTCAAGGCGATCAAGGGCAATATCGACCGGGTCGAGGGGGTGGACGACAGCTTTGCCGGGCTCGACTACTGGCAAATGCGCAACGTGACCTTCGAGCGCAACACCTTCGCCAGTGTCTCGCAACGCACGATCAGCCCGGTCAGCCTGGAGTTCGAACAGAATACCAACGCCACGACCTGGACGCTTGATCCCAGCGCCTACCTGCCCTTTGGCGGCAATGCGCGCGAAGTGGTCGGGGTTGTGACCGAAGGCGAGATCCTGAACGGCTCGGGCACGGCCGTGTATTACACCCCGGCGGTGGTGCCGAACGCGGGCACAGAGTACAAATACGTGCAGCTGAAATGGCCCGAGCCGGTGCGCGGCAAGGTGCGCCTGACGGTGCGTGTGGACAAGCCGGTCTGATACTCACAGGGATTTGGAAACGAAAGCGCCCCGGCCGGTCGGTCGGGGCGTCTTGCATGGCGGGGCGGGGACGGGGGCGACCCGTCCGGGTGTTGCGCCTGTCCGCGCCACGGGCGGCGCGCGACATTGCCAGGTCAGTCCTGCTCTTCGGTGACGATGAGCCACCCCTGCGGCCCGGCGATCCGATCCGGCAATACCAGGATAAGAGCTTCGCGCAGGGCGATGGTGGCCATCAGGCTGATAACGATCTGGTCGGCGGTAACTGAGGCAAGAAGCGTCATGGTTGGTCCTTTCCCTGTGCCTTCCGGTTTTCTGGCGGTGAAATTGGGCAAGATCATGACGGGACAGGGGTAAAAAATCCGTTTCAGCAAGCGTCTGGCGACAATCTGGCCCGGTCCGGATCACTGTTTATGCGGATTTCCTGATGTGGATCAAGGCGTCTCTGCCGCAAGTTCGTTACAATGACAACAACATTGGATAGAAGGAGAATTTGCATGGCTACACCCTCGACGCGGAGCGCCGCTGCCACCAAGAAACCCGCTGCCACCAACAGCGTGAAACCAGCCGCAGCGCCCGACGCTGAGGTGGCCGGGGCATCCGCGCCCGAACCGCAGTTTCCGCAGGTGACGTCCGACAAGATTCGACAGACCTTCGAGAACGGCGAATACCCCTATGAAGGCAAGATGGGCCGCAGGGATTACGAGGCCCAGAAGGCACAGTTGCAGGCGGAGCTTCTGAAAGTGCAGAAATGGGTCGGCGAGACCGGCCAAAAGATCGTCATGCTGTTCGAGGGCCGCGACGCGGCCGGCAAGGGCGGCACGATCAAGCGCTTCATGGAGCACCTGAACCCGCGCGAGGCCCGCGTGGTCGCGCTGAACAAGCCCTCGGACAAGGAAAGGGGCGAATGGTTCTTCCAGCGCTATGTCCAGCATCTGCCGACCGCCGGTGAAATGGTTTTCTATGACCGCTCCTGGTACAACCGCGCGGGGGTGGAACGGGTCATGGGCTTCTGCTCGCCCAACGAATACCTCGAATTCATGCGCCAGACGCCGGAGGTGGAACGCATGTTGGTGCGCTCGGGCATCCGCCTTTACAAGTTCTGGTTCTCGGTCACGCAGGACGAACAGAAACGCCGCTTCGACAGCCGCAGCCAGGACCCGCTGAAACGCTGGAAACTGTCGCCGGTGGACGTGGCCTCGCTGTCGAAATGGGATGACTACACGGAGGCGAAAGAGGCGATGTTCTTCTACACCGACACCGCCGACGCGCCATGGACCATCGTCAAGTCGAACGACAAGAAACGCGCCCGCCTGGAGGCAATGCGCTATGTCCTGTCCACCCTGGACTACCCGGACAAGGACCTGTCGATCGCCACGGCACCCGACCCGCTGATCATCGGCCATGCCAGCCAGGTGATCCACGGATCGGAACATATTCTGGGGGCAAGCCTGCACCCGGAGCACCGCCGCAGCTCCTGAGGGTTGCGACAGGGGACGGAAAAGGCGTCGGGGCAACCCGGCGCCTTTTTCATATGCGGCTTTGGCGTTGTCTTGTGGGGCCGGTACGCTAGGCTGGGCCCATTGGTTCAGCGGAGGGCGCCATGGGGTTTGCGGGCAGGCAGGTTTCACGCAGGGGTTTCATGTCGGGACTGGCCGCAGTCGGTCTGGCGGGCTGTCAGGCGGGCGGGACAGGGCTGGCCGTGCGCCCTTCGGCGGCCTGGCCCAGGGTGCCCGATGCGGGCTGGCAGGCCTGGGTCGCCGGGTTTCGCCGCCGGGCCGCGGCGCGGGGCATCCCGGCGCGTACGCTGGCGGCCGCCTTCCGTGGCGCGGGCTATATCCCCGCCGTGATCGAACGGGACCGCAACCAGTTCCAGGACCGCCGGTCTCTGGAGGACTACCTGGCCATCGCCACCTCGGATGAACGCCTGTCGTTGGGCCGCGCGGCGCTGGCGCGCCAAGGGCGGGTGCTGGCGCGGGTGGAGACACAGTTCGGCGTGCCAGCTGAAGTGATCGCGGCAATCTGGGGGGTGGAGAGCCGTTTCGGCACCCGGCGCGGCGAAGTGCCGGTGATCTCGGCCCTGTCGACACTGGCCTATGACGGGCGGCGGGGGCGGTTTTTTGAAAACCAGCTCATGGCCGCATTGAAGATACTTCAGCAGGGCGATGTCACCCCCGCCCGCATGACCGGCAGCTGGGCCGGTGCCATGGGCCATACCCAGTTCATCCCGACCACGTTCAACGCCTATGCGGTAGATTTCGACGGCGACGGGCGGCGCGATATCTGGGCGAACGATCCCGGTGATGCGCTGGCCTCGGCGGCGGCCTATCTGCGGGCGTCGGGCTGGCGCCCGGGACAGCCCTGGGCGGTGGAAGCCGGCGTGCCGGACGGCTATTCGGGCGGCTTCGGGCGGCGCGCGACCCGCAGCCTGGCGGCCTGGCGGTCCGCGGGCGTGCAGGCAACGCGCGGACCGCTGCCCCAAGGCGGAGCCGCCGGGCTGATCCAGCCCCAGGGCGCGGGCACGCCGGCTTTCCTTGTCTTTCACAATTTCAACATTCTGCTGAAATACAACGCCTCCGAGAAATACGCGCTGTCGGTCGGCCACCTGGCGGATCGCCTGTCCGGAGCAGGGGCATTGGTGCAGGGGTTCGGCCCGGATGAACACGGTCTGACACTGCTTCAACGCAAAGAGCTGCAACGCCAACTGACGGCGCGAGGGCATGATGCGGGCGCGGTGGACGGGGTGATTGGCAAAGGTACCGAAGCCGCGATCCGCAGCTATCAGCGCGCAGCGGGACTGCCAGCGGATGGCGTGCCCTCGCTTGCATTTTTACAACATCTACGCGGATAAGACGACCCGCAGCCCTTCCCACTCCCCTTTCATCTTTCAAAAAATATCCTGGGCGCCGCCGAAGCCCCTCGGGCTTTGGCGTGGGGGCAAAGCCCCCCAACCGCGTCCCCAATCGCATCCGCGGCCGATCACGGGCGCAGCACCTCGGCGAGGGCCAGGCGTACCGGCTCCATCCGGATGAAAATCCCCGCGAGGGCAGGTCCGGGGTCGGCCCTCTCACTCGCATCGAGGTCATGCCAGACCAGCAGCCCCTTGCGGCGCAGCAGGTCGCCATGAGGGTGGTCCTGCGGATAGGGCGGGGGCACCCGTTTCAGGGCTGGCGGGTCGAGCCGCCAGCGGGTGAGGTCGACAAACCCGCGCTGCGCCACATGGTCCCGCCACGCCACCAGCCCGGCCTTGTCGAACCCCATCACCCCCGCCCCGGCACAGCAATAGTCGGGAGACAGGCCGAACATCCACGCGGTGCCATCCGGCGCGCTCCAGCCGAGGTGCAGATGCGTGTTGTAGGGGGTCTTGTCCCGGGCAAAGCGCAGGTCACGGTGGATGCGGAAGAGTTTCGGCTTGACCGGCGCGCCTGCCAGCGCCGAAAGGGGGTCCGAGAGCCGGTCGAGCAGCGCCTCGGCCGGGCGTTTCACCTGCGCTTCGTGATCCGCCTTATGCGCCTGGAACCAGTCGCGGGAGTTGTTGTCACGCAGCCGGGTCAGAAAGCCCCGTGCCGTTCCGAGCATATCGTCATCCATGCCCCATGATGCGGCAGAATGCAAATTTGGCAAAGCCCGTCCGAATACCTACCTGTCAGGGACTGACAGGAGAGATACCCATGTGGGACGAAAAATACGCGACGGAGGAATATGTCTATGGCACCGAGCCGACAGGGTTCCTGCGCGCTCGGGCAGAGTATCTGATCCCCGGCGCCCGGGCGCTGGCGGTGGCCGACGGAGAAGGGCGCAATTCAGTCTACCTGGCCCAGCAGGGGTTGAATGTCACGGCGATGGATGGCTCCACCGTGGCGCTTGACAAGGCGCGCAGGCTGGCCGCCGCGCGCGATGTCGAGGTGGGCTATCACCACGGCGACATTACCTGCTGGGACTGGCGCCCGGACGCCTATGATCTGGTTGTCGCCGTCTTCATCCAATTCCTTGACCCCGCCGCGCGGGCCAAGGTCTTCGAGGGCATGAAGCGCACGCTGGCGCCCGGCGGAGTACTGTTGCTGCACGGCTACCGGCCCGAGCAGCTTGACTATGCCACGGGTGGCCCGCCGAATGCGGATTTCATGTATACGGAACAATTGCTTACGAGCAGTTTCGCGGATCTCGAGATCTTGCGGCTGAAAGGCTATGATACGGAGATCCACGAAGGAACCGGCCACGCGGGAATGTCGGCGCTGATCGACCTGGTGGCCCGCAAACCGGCGTGAGCCGAAGCGCGGTCGCGCCCCGCTGAACCCGCCCGCAGAACCCGCCCCGCTGCCCCCCCCGCTGATCCCCATGTGGCGCGGGGTAACACCCGTTCTGCGGGCCCTCTGCCGGGGCAAGCGGACTTCGCGCTGGACGGGCGTGCGCCGCTGCCCTACGACTTCGTGATGAGCACTCCGACGTCATATCGCCAGCACGCCCGCGCCGCCCTGGTGCTGGGCCTGCCGCTGATCGGCTCGCACCTGGCGCAGTTTGCCGTGCAGGTGGTCGATACGATCATGCTGGGCTGGTACGGGGTCGAGGAGCTGGCCGCCGTGGTCCTGGCCGGCACCTTCTTCTTCATCCTCTTCATCATGGGCTCGGGTTTTGCCTGGGCGGTGATGCCGATGGTGGCCGCGGCCTCGGAAGAAGGCGACGACACCCGCGTGCGCCGGGTCACGCGCATGGGGATGTGGATCTCGGGCGGAGTTGGCGCGGCTGTGCTGCCGCTTCTGTTTTTCTCGGCACCGCTGCTGCGCGCCATCGGGCAGGAACCGGAGCTGGCCGAACTGGCCCAGCAATATCTGCGCATTGCCGGCTGGGGCATGTTTCCGGCGCTGATCGTGATGGTGCTGAAAAGCTACCTGGCCGCGCTGGAACGGACCCGCGTGGTGCTCTGGACCACGATCGCGGCGGCGGCACTGAATGCGGTGCTGAACTACATGCTGATCTTCGGCAACTGGGGCGCACCGGAACTGGGTGTGCGGGGGGCGGCGATCGCGTCCCTCTCGCTGCAACTGGTCAGCGTGGGGGTGCTGGCGCTTTACGCCGTGCGGGTGCTGCCGGAACATGCGCTGTTCACCCGGGTGTGGCGCCCGGATTGGGAGGCCCTGGGCGAGGTCTCCCGCATGGGGCTGCAGATCGGCCTGACCAGCCTGGCGGAGGCGGGGCTGTTTTCCGCCTCGACCGTGATCATGGGCTGGATCGGCACGCTGGAACTGGCCGCCCACGGCATCGCAATCCAGATCGTCAGCCTGTTCTTCATGGTCCATGTCGGCCTGTCCAACGCGGGCACGGTACGGGCGGGCCGCGCGCTGGGGCGGCGCGACGAAGAGGGGCTGCGCAAGGGCGCGGGGGCGATCCTGGGCCTGTCGGTCGGATTCGCGGTCGTTGCGGTGCTCATGTTCCTGGCCATTCCGGGCCTGATGATCGGGCTGTTCCTGGACCCGGCCGAACCCCTGAAGGACGAGATCCTGGCGATTGGCCGCAGCCTCCTGGCGGTGGCCGCGCTGTTCCAGTTCGCCGACGCGGCACAGGTAATGACCCTGGGGCTGCTGCGCGGCGTGCAGGATACCCGCGTGCCGATGGTGATCGCCGCGGTGAGCTACTGGGTGGTCGGCGTGCCGATGAGCTATGTCATGGGCATTCGCTGGGGCTGGGGCGGTGAGGGCGTCTGGCTGGGGCTGGTGCTGGGGCTGGTGCTGGCCGGCGCGCTGATGAGCTGGCGTTTCTGGACACGGTCGTCGCGGATTTCGCTGGGCTGAGGCGCGGGACTGTGCCCCCGGCACGGCTTCCGCCCCCGCGCAATTGGCGCGTTGTTCCACCCGCCGGAACCGGGGGGACGCCGCGTGATGAGTTTCGACCATCCCCGCCATCTATCAACACCATGTCACCGCCGGACCTTCGGCCCAGCCGCAGGCGTGCCGTTGCGGGGCAGGAACGGGCCTGTTCTCTTTTCCTTGCTGAAAGTATCCCGGGGGAGGGTGACAGGACCGGACAGGTCTTGTCACCTGGGGGCAGAGCCCCCTCCGTCTTTCGCCCTCCGCAGAGCACCAAATTCTCGTGGTTGTTGTCACCGCTGTCGACCTTCGCGCGTTTTGCGCGGCAAAACGCGCTACGCCCAACGCTCGGCAAGCCCCGCAGGGGCGCGGGCGAGGGGCGGGAGCACCCAGGTTGCGCGCAGGGGTGACTGCGGCAAGGCCCCGGCCTCAGCCCTTCGTCAGCCGGTCGGCCTTTTTGCGCACCAGCACCGTGCGCAGGTCATGCATGGCCAGAAGAAGCGCATCAGTGATCGCTTCCAACTGGTCATCCTCGGCCTTGGTCTGGGCCCAGTGGGCGGTCAGGTTCAGGTGATCCACCGTGCGCAGGATGTCATCCACGCTGCGTTCGGCCAGCACCTTGCGCCGGGTTTCCATCCAGTCGGATATTGCCGCCCTTTCCGCCTCGGACAGGAGGCGGTCGCCGTGGGGTTTGACCTCGCCGTTCCTGATGTTCACCACCGCGATCTGATCCATTTCGATCCGGCGCTGGCGGTTCTCCGTATCCACGCGAAAGACGAAGGCGCCGTTTTCGCGGACGCGGAAATAGTATTCGGGCAGGTCGGCGCTCATGCTCTTGTCCGTTCTGGATCGCTGGTCTTGCCCGGCAACCTAGCAGCGCCGGGCAAGTGAAGCCAGTGTGTCAGCTCAGTTCGGCACAGAAGGCCTGGATACGGGCGCAGGCTTCTTTCAACGCCTCGTCCGAAGTGGCGTAAGAGACGCGGAAGTTGGGGCTGAGGCCGAAGGCCGAGCCAAACACCACAGCCACGCCTTTCTCTTCCAGCAGCGCCTTGGCGAAGGCCTCGTCATCCCCGATCTTCACCCCACCGGCCGAGGTCTTGCCCAGGCAGCCGGCGATCGACGGGTAGACATAGAAGGCCCCGTCCGGCACCGGGCAGGTGATGCCGGTGGCCTCGTTCAGCATCTCGACCACCAGGTCGCGGCGGCGCCGGAACACCGCCTTGTTGCCCTCGATGAAATCCTGCGGCCCGTTCAGCGCCTCGACCGCGGCCCATTGCGAGACCGAACAGGGGTTCGAGGTCGATTGCGACTGGATCTTGCGCATGGCAGCAATCAGCTCTTTCGGCCCGGCGGCATAGCCGATGCGCCAGCCGGTCATCGCATAGGCTTTCGACACGCCGTTGCAGGTCAGGGTGCGGTCGTAAAGCCCGGGTTCCACCTGGGCCGGGGTGCAAAAGGTGAAATCGCCATAGACCAGGTGTTCATACATGTCGTCGGTCATGACCCAGACATGCGGGTGGCGCATCAGCACCTCGGTCAGGGCCTTCATCTCGTCCCAACTGTACCCGGCGCCGGTCGGGTTCGAAGGCGAGTTGAAGATGAGCCACTTGGTCTTCGGGGTGATCGCGGCCTCCAGAGCCTCGGGCGTCATCTTGAAGGCGTCCTCGATGCCGCATTCCACCACCACCGGCTCGCCGCCTGCCAGCAGCACCATATCCGGGTAGCTGACCCAATAGGGCGCGGGGATGATCACCTCGTCGCCCGGGTTCAGCGTGGCCATTAGCGCATTATAGAGGATCTGCTTGCCACCGGTGCCGACCGAGACCTGCGCGGGCTCGTAGGTCAGCCCGTTCTCGCGCGCGAACTTGGCGCAGATCGCCGCCTTCAGCTCGGCAATGCCATCGACGGCGGTGTATTTGGTTTTTCCCGCGTCGATCGCGGCCACGGCGGCGGCCTTCACATTGTCGGGCGTGTCGAAATCGGGCTCGCCCGCGCCAAGGCCGATGACGTCCTTGCCGGCCGCTTTCAGTTCGGCCGCCAGGTTGGACACCGCAATGGTCGGCGAGGGTTTCACGCGGTCAAGTGTCGCGGAGAGGAAAGTCATGTCGGCCTCTTGTTTGTATCTGCGTCCGGAACGTCTTAGGGTGCGCCCGAATGGCGATCAAGCGGGAAGGCAGGATAATGGAAGACGACGGCTGGTATTCGAATGATACGGCGACTTTCGGCGACCGCCTTGCCGGTGCGCGCGAATATGAGGGCATGAGCCAGACGCAGCTCGCCCGGCGTCTGGGCGTCAAGCTGAAGACGCTGAAAGGCTGGGAAGAGGACCTGTCCGAACCCCGCGCCAACAAGCTTCAGATGCTGTCGGGCGTGCTGAATGTCTCGCTTGTCTGGCTTCTGACCGGCGAGGGCGAGGGGGTGGACGAACCCGACAGCGAAGTGGTGCTGACCCCGGAAGTGCGCGATATCCTTCTTGAAATCCGCGGGCTGAAAACGCAGATGACCGCGCAGGTCGACCGGCTGGGCAAGCTGGAAAAGGCGCTGCGAAGAAAGCTCGAGGAGGGCGCGCTGTGAGCGGGGCCGGATTGTACGAAACCCCCGGCGGGGCCGGGGAAAGCCGCGAGAACCGGTTGAAACGCCTGTCCATGCGCTCGATGCGCCGGGGCATCAAGGAAATGGACATCATCCTGAAGAACTGGGCGGATGCGAGCCTGGAGGAGCTGGATGACGAGATGTTGACGCTCTACGACCGGCTGCTCAGCGAGAACGATCAGGATCTTTACCAGTGGGTCACTGGCCAGGTCTCCGCGCCCGAGGAATTCGCCGCGCTGATCGAGGTGATCGCGACCCATGCCGGAGCGCGCTGAACGGTTGCGCGCGTCCCTCACGTCGCGACCGTGAAAATTTTCTGCAATTCTCCGGCGCATTTAACTGAATGTTCTGATTTCTCGCCGCACTCTCCCTTCAAGACTAGATGTGGAGAGACCGATGAGCATTCATTCCCCGATAGAGCAGAACGCGGCCATGGGCTTCGTGGGGCAGTACCTGGACAGCCTGGCCCTGGTGGAACGTTTGCACCGGCTTCTGCTGGACGTGATTAAGGATGAATTCGAACGTGTCGGCGTGTTGGAGATCAACGCGGTACAGGCGCTTTTGCTGTTCAATATCGGCGACAATGAGGTTACGGCGGGCGAGCTGAAATCGCGTGGCTATTATCAAGGCTCGAATGTCAGCTACAACCTGAAAAAACTGGTCGAGATGGGCTATATGCACCACCAGCGCTGCGAGATCGACCGCCGCTCGGTCCGGGTGCGCCTGACCGGAAAGGGGCGCCACATCCGCGACGTGGTGGCCGCACTGTTCGAACGCCATGCCGACGGGTTGCAATCGCGCGGGGTGCTGTCGGCGACCGGGATCGAAGAGATCAATATGGCACTGAAACGGGTCGAGCGTTACTGGACCGACCAGATCCGCTATATCTACTGAGCTGGGTGGAGCTGACGGGACTGGCGGGATAGCTGGCCGATCGCCAGCCCCTCGGTCTCGCGCAACAGCTTGCGCACCATGGCGTATTCATAGTCGGCAAATCCAAGCGCCACCTCGGTAAAGGCGCCGGGGCCGCGGATCACCAGCTCTTCGAAATAGGCTCTGAGCGCCTTGATTTCGTCTGCGGGTACACCGCCGTCCGGCCGGTCCGATCCGATCACGAGCGCGTTGATCGTGAGGCCCTCCAGCGCCGGTTCGTGGTTCACGTCTTGCGGCCGCGGTCCGGTGTTCGAACGGCCGTCGCCGGATATATCCAGCGTGCGCTTCCAGCAGCTCTCCTGAGGTTTCAGAAGGGAGGCGCCAAAGACCATGGCGGTGCCCAGGGCGGTGGCCGGGTTGGCCGGGCTGCGGGTGGTGGCGCGAAGGCGGGTGGCAATCGCGGTCAGGGCCGCCGTGTCGGGAATGTCGGTCCAGTTCACCAGAATGTGCTGATCCTCCGGCCCGCTCCATTCATAGACCAGCAGACGCACCGGCAGGTCGGGCACGGACAACAGGGCCTGGCGCACGTCCGGGTGGGTCAGGGCGGCGGCCAGCCCGTCCAGCTGCAACCGGTATTCCGCCGCGCTGACCGAACCCGAGACATCCAGCCCCAGCGCCAGCGCCTGTCGGCAGGGCGCGCTCTGCGCTGCCAGGGGCAGCGGCAGGACCACGAGGCACACCGCCGCCAGGGTCCGCAACAGCCGCCCGGCGCCGGGGGGGAAACGGCCACGCCGGGGCAGGAGGCCGGCGGCCGCCATCGCCCGGGCGACGCCCCGGCACCGCGCGCGTGGCGGCTTTGCCGCGCAGCCCCCCATGGCCGCGCCGTCCCGACCGGCGGGCCGACGCCCTACCAATGGCCGGTGTTTTCCATGCTTGCCCATGGCTCCTGCGGCTCCTTCGCCCCGCCCTTCTGCAACAGCTCGATCGAGACATTGTCCGGCGAGCGCACGAAGGCCATGCGCCCGTCGCGCGGCGGGCGGTTGATCACCACGCCATTGTCCATGAGGTGCTGGCACATGGCATGGATGTCCTCGACCTCATAGGCGAGATGACCGAAATGGCGGCTGTCCGAGGGCAACCCGTCGTCGCCGTCCCAGTTCCAGGTCAGCTCGACCGGGCAGTCCGGCTGACCCGGCGGCGCCATGAAGATCAGCGAGAATCGCCCGCCTTCGTTGTCCGTGCGCCGGATCTGTTCCAGCCCCAGGAGGCGAAAGAACTGCATCGAGGCCTCGAGGTCCTTTACCCGGACCATTGTGTGCAAATATCTGATTTCCATTTCTGCTCTCCCCTCGAGTGGATGTGGTGCCATGGCATTCCGGGGCCGAGCCTATCAGGCCGCGCGGTGAAGGGAAGGGTCAGAATTGTGAGCGCACGCCAAGCGAGAGGCTGGTCTGGTCACTGGTATAGATCGAGGCATTGGAACGTTTTCGCCCATGGCTCACGGTCACGACCGGGGCAAATCCCATGACGGACAGACCGTCCAGCGTGGCCTCGGCGCTGACGGTCAGGGCGTCGATCCACATCGCGCTGCCGCCCGCGTAGGGCGAAGTGTCATGCCGGCGGTCCTCCCAGTCGAGGCCAAGCCCCAGACCCAGCCCGCCAAACACCGGCCCGCCGAGGTCATAGCGCACCCCCATGAGAACCGCACTGTAATCCTGCGTTTCGCTGCGCCCGATTGCTTCGCGGGCGCCCAGCGACAGGGTCAGCCGGTTTTCCCCGACCGGCAGCGCATAGGCAAGCCGCGCGCCAAAGACCACCGTGGAGTAGAGATCATTGTCGAGGCGCGATTGCCCCTGCGCGGTGATCGACAGGTCCAGGCTGCCCGGTCCGGCATCGGGCAGGTAGACCCCCAGGTCGCCGCGCAGCGTTTCGGCATGGTCCGCGCCGCCTTGCCAGCCACGGGATACCGAGACCCCCGCCCTCCAGACCGGCGTGTAACCGGCCTGGCGCCATTGGTGCGACAGGCGCAGTTCGGCGGTGGTGCTGCCAAGGCTGCGGGCGTCCAGTTCGGGCACGTCGTCCAACACCCTCTGCGGGAAGTACAGGCGCGTGGCCGCAAGGCCGGCGCTGACCCGGGTCAGGTGGGACACGCCTTGCGACAGGCGGTAATCCACGTCCGTGCTGAGCGTCATTTTCCACCCCGCGAGTTCCTGGCTTTCCTCGGGAATGGCGAAGGGCAGAAGCTGGCCGCCGACATTCAGCCATGCCAGCTGCTCGCTGGACCCGCCGTTTACATTGTCAGACGGTGACAGCGATCCGGAAAAGGACAGGCGGACCGGGTTTTCGGCGGCCAGGGCGCGATAGCGCCGCGCGGTAATCCGTTCAAGGGC
>NZ_JASBTN010000051.1 GCF_030148435.1 Aliiroseovarius sp. | reverse complement strand
GTTCACACTCGCGGCCAGGCCCGGCTTGTTCTGGGTAAACAGCACCACGGTCGGCCTGGTCTGTTCCGGGTTCGGGAAGACGAAATCACGGTCGGCGGGCGCGCCATGGGTGATCTGCAGATAGACCAGCCCCTCGGTGATGTCATTGTCGGCGACCAGCTTGTGGTGCACCTCCAGCAGATCGTCCTTGGAAATCGGGTTCGGCATGTCCAGCTCGTTCAACGAGCGTTCCAGCCGCACCGCATGGCCGTCGAAGTCGATCAGCTTGCCGTCCAGCACCGAGGTCACTTCGTAGACACCATCGGCAAACAGGAAGCCGCGGTCGAAGATCGAGACCTTCGCGTCCTCTTCCGGCAGGTATTCTCCGTTTACGTAAACGATGCGGCTCATGTCGGTTCCTTTCCTGTGTGACGCCCGGGCTCGGGCATAGTCGGGTTTCGGGCGCCAATCAACCACGAGGCCACCGGCAGTAAAAGTTAAGCGAAGGCACCAACCTTCTGCGTTGACCCGCGCGGGGCTTTGCGGCTTGCTGGCCGCAGTGACAAAGGAGCGCCCAATGACATCCACCAATTCCGCCCTGATCATGCTGGCCGCGGGCATCGGCATTCCGGTCCTGGCCGCCCTGAACGCGGCGCTGGGGCAGCGGTTGGGCTCGCCGGTGGGGGCGGGGGTGGTCCTGTTTTTGGTCGCGCTGGCCACGACCGGCGTTGTGTTCCTTTTCTCCGGCGCGTCCCTGAAGGGCGCCCTGTCGGCGCCCCCGCACCTGTTCCTGGCGGGCACGCTGGTGGCCTTCTACGTGCTGACGATCACCTGGGTGGCGCCCACGTTCGGCGTCGGCAACGCGGTGTTCTTCGTGCTGATCGGCCAGTTGATCTCGGCCGCGATCATCGACCATTACGGGCTGTTCGGTGCGTCCCAGCATCCGCTGACATTGGCACGCGCGGGTGGCATCGGGGTGATGGCGGCCGGCGTGTTCCTGACCCAGGTCGCCGGACGGGCTTGACCCGCCGACCTCATCCCCAGAGCGCCGCCGTCGGCGGATGCACCCCGGCCTCGTCGAACAGAAGCGGCCGGTCACGATCCTCGGCCAGCAGAAGCGGCCCGTCCAGATCCGTCACCACCGCGCCCTGCGCGACCAGCGTGGCCGGCGCCATGGCAAGCGACGAGCCGACCATGCAGCCGACCATGACCTCATAGCCCTCGGCCAGGGCGGCGGCCTTCAGCGCCAGCGCCTCGGTCAGACCGCCGGTCTTGTCGAGCTTGATATTGACCACGTCATACTTGCCGCGCAGCCCGGGCAGGCTGGCGCGATCATGCGCGCTTTCGTCGGCGCAAACGGGCACCGGGCGCTCCATGCCGATCAGCGCCTCATCCTCACCGGCCGGCAAGGGCTGTTCCACCAGCCCCACCCCCAGCCGCACCAGATGCGGGGCCAGGTCGGCATAGACCCCGGCCGACCAGCCCTCGTTCGCGTCGATGATGATGCGCGACTTCGGCGCGCCTGCCCGCACGGCCTCCAGACGCGGCATGTCATCGGGCGTGCCCAGCTTGATCTTCAACAGGGGGCGATGGGCGTGTTTCGCTGCCTGTGCCTGCATCTCGGCGGGCTCGGCCAGCGACAGCGTATAGGCGGTGATCTCCGGCCCCGGCGCCTTCAGCCCGGCCAGCTCCCAGACCCGCTTGCCCGTGCGTTTGGCCTCCAGATCCCACAGCGCACAGTCCACCGCGTTGCGCGCGGCGCCCGCGGGCAGAAGGTCAAACAGCGCCTGACGGGTCACGTCGCCGGGCAGCGACAGGATCTCCTCTGTCACAGAATCCAGCGTTTCGTTATATCGGGCATAGGGCACGCATTCGCCCCAGCCCTCGTGGGCGCCATCCGAAATGCGCACGGTCAGCACCTTCGCCTCGGTCCGCGACCCGCGCGAAATTGTAAAGACCTGCGCCAGTTTGAACGTGTCGGGTGTTACCGTAATACGCACGGCGCTCTCCTCTTTATCTTGCCGGAAATATCCCGGGGGTTTGGGGGCAGAGCCCCCAATCCGCCCTTTCAGATCACACCGCCGCCAGCGCGTCCACCAGCTTGCCCGCGCCAAAGCGGAACGGGTCGGTGGCGGGAATGCCCATGTCAGCCTCGACCTTGGCCAGATAGGCTGCGGCATCCTCTTCGGACATGTGCTGGGTGTTGACCGAGACACCGACCACCTGGCAGGCCGGGTTCGCGACCCTGGCAAGCATCAGCGCCATGTCGCGCAGCTCTTCCAGCGTGGGCTGCTGGTATTCGGGCAGGCCGCGCATGTGCTCGCGGGTAGGTTCGTGCGACAGGATCAGCGCGTCGGGCTGACCGCCGTGGATCAGCGCCATGGTCACGCCGGAATAGGAGACGTGGAACAGGCTGCCCTGCCCCTCGATCAGATCCCAGTGATCGTCGTCATTGTCCGGGGAGATATACTCCACCGACCCGGCCATGAAATCGGCGATCACCGCGTCCAGCGGCACACCGTCGCCGGTGATCAGGATGCCGGTCTGGCCGGTGGCGCGGAAGGTCGACTTCATGCCCCGCGCGCGCATTTCCTTGTCCATCGCCAGCGCCGTGTACATCTTGCCGACCGAACAGTCGGTCCCCACGGCCAGGCAGCGTTTGCCGCTGCGTTTCTTGCCGTTCGCGATCGGATAATCGACCTCGGGAATGCGCACGTCATGCAGCTCCTGGCCGGTGGCCTCGGCCACCGCGACCAGATCGGGTTCATCCCGCAGAAGGTTGTGCAGCCCGGAGGCCAGATCGAACCCTTCCTCCAGCGCCATGACCAGTACCTTCTTCCACGCTTGCGAGATCATCCCCCCGCGGTTGGCCACGCCGATGACCAGCGTCTTGGCACCTGCGGCCTTGGCCTCCTGCAGGCTCATGTCGGTCAGGCCCAGGTCGGCCTTGCAGCCCTCCATGCGGAACTGGCCAACGGCATTTTCCGGGCGCCAGTCCTTGATGCCCTGGGCCACTTTCGCGGCGAGTTGGTCGGGCGCGTCGCCCAGAAACAGCAGGTAGGGGGTCTTGATCATGGCGGCCTCCAGGCGGGTCGAGTGGGTGATTTGGTCTGTAAGAAGAGTTGACCCATTGATAGGGCCCGGCCGCTCCACGATCCGACGAAATGCTGCGTCAATCCGTCAGGCGAATGGGAATTTCTTCGTCATATTGCCAACAGGACGCAAGATTCTTCACTCCTCGCGAGATTCTTCGTCAGATACCCACGCTTCGGCCTGTATGACGCCGGGTTGTGGCGCGACGCCCCCGCCCCAGGCCTGCAGCGTGCCGGTGTCTTCGGGCGCCTCTTCGCGCACCCGGCGGGCGAAGGCGACCAGGGCGACGCCGACCGAGCAGACCAGCAGAAGCGCCGGCAGGCCGCGCCCCCCGCCCAGGGCCACCACGTTGGGGCCGATGAGCGTGCCGGCCACCTGACCCAGGTTCAGAAGAAACAGCATCGCACCTGCCGCCGCCACCACCTGCCCCGGTTTCAGCTGGTCATTGGCATGGGCCGCGCAGAGCGAATAGATCGGCAGCCCGGTCGCCGCGATCACCGCAAAGCCCAGAGTGACCCGGGCGGGCGAGGTGTCGACCAGCATCCACAGACTCGCAAGCGCCGACAGCACGCTCAGCCCCAGAATCACGTTTCGCCGGTCGGTCCGGTCAGACAGCCAGCCAACCGGATATTGCACCGCCGCACCCGCCAGCATCGCCGCCACCAGCATCCCCGAGGCCTGCGCCTCGCTCAGGCCGAGAGACAGGCCGTAAAGCGGCAGGGTGATGAACCAGGCCACCACCCCGACGGAGCTGATCAGGATACCGATCACCGCCATGGGCGAGGTACGATAGAGCCGGCGCACCGGCATTCGGTCGGGCACCTCATAGTCGGGTGCCTTGTTGTTCGACAACAGCAGCGGCACGATCGACAGGGAGATCAGGATCGACACCAGGCCGAACAGCATGTTTCCGGTGGGATCAGGCAGCGCCACCAATGCCGTGCCCAGCGCCGGCCCCGCCTGCCAGATGATGAAATAGATCGACAGCACCTGCGCGCGGATGCGGTTCGAGGATTTGGCATTCAACCAGCTTTCGGTGATCACATACATGCCCGGATAACAGAAACCGGACAGGAGCCGCATCCCTCCCCAGATCCAGGCGTCCGAGGTCAGCAGGTGCAGGATCGCCGCAATCGAGACCAGGGAGGCCAGCGCCGAGAAAGCCCGGATATGCCCAACCCTTTCAACCAGCCGTGGTGCCATCGCCGTGCCCAGAAGCGCGCCCGCCGGGTAACAGGCCTGCATGAGCGAAATGGTGAGGTCCGAAAAACCCAACCCCGCGCCCCGCACGGTCAGAAGCGTGACCAGCAGCCCATTGGCCACCATCAGCAAGGTCATGCCCAGAAACAGGGCCCAATTGTCCAGAAATGCGCCTTTCATGTTTCCCGGCTACGGCGGGAAACGGCCCAGCGCGCTTCCGTTTCCGACCAGGAGGTCGCTTCCGGACCATGCGAAAGCCTTCTGCGACGCGGCGTTTTCCTTTCGCGGGCGCAGAATCTCCTTGCGACCGAGCGCGCAATTTAATATCGCAGGGCGCAACGCAAACGGAATTTTCTTGCCAGGAGAGCCCATGTCCTTCCGCATCCAACCCACCGCCCCGGCCCACCCGAACCGCTGCCAACTGTTCGGCCCGGCCTCGAACACGAAACTCTTTGCCAAGATGGCCGCCTCGGCCGCGGATGTGATCAACATCGACCTCGAGGACTCGGTGGCGCCGTCCGACAAGGACATGGCGCGGGCCAATGCGATCGAGGCGATCAATACCGTGGACTGGGGCAAGAAGACCCTGTCGGTGCGGATCAACGGGCTGGACACGCCTTACTGGTACCGTGACGTGGTGGACCTGATGGAGCAGGCCGGCGACCGGCTGGACCAGATCATGATCCCGAAAGTGGGCTGCGCCGAGGACATCTATGCGGTCGACGCCCTGGTTACTGCGATTGAACGCGCCAAGGGCCGCAGCAAGCCGATCAGCTTCGAGGTTATCATCGAATCGGCCGCCGGGATCGCCCATGTGGAAGAGATCGCCGCCGCCAGCCCGCGCATGGCCGCCATGTCGCTGGGCGCCGCCGACTTTGCCGCCTCGATGGGCATGCAGACCACCGGTATCGGCGGTACGCAGGAAAACTACTACATGCTGCGTGACGGCGAGAAACACTGGTCCGACCCCTGGCACTGGGCCCAGGCCGCCATCGTCGCCGCCTGCCGCACCCATGGCGTGCTGCCGGTGGACGGTCCGTTCGGCGATTTCTCGGATGACGAGGGCTATATCGCGCAGGCGAAACGCTCCGCCACCCTGGGCATGGTCGGCAAATGGGCGATCCACCCGAAACAGATCGCGCTGGCCAACGAGGTCTTTACCCCGTCGGACGAAGCCGTCACCGAAGCCCGCGAAATCCTCGCCGCGATGGAACAGGCCAAGGCGAACGGCGAAGGGGCCACCGTCTACAAGGGCCGTCTGGTGGATATTGCCTCGATCAAACAGGCCGAAGTGATCGTCGCCCAGGCCGAGCTGATCGCGAACAGCTGAGCGCGGGCACCTCCGCTCACATTACGGCACCGCCCCAACGGGCGGTGCGCATCAAGCGCCGCGAATGCGACACCGCTCAGCTGCGCTTGATCAGGACCAGCCCCGACGCGACGATCACCAGGCTGCCCGCCAGCGTCCAGAGGTCGGGGCGTTCGCCAAACACCGCCACCGCCAGCCCCATCGCGATGATCAGGCGCGAATAACGGAAGGGCGCAACGACGCTGATCTCTCCGGTCCGCATGGCCTTGGTCAACGCGTTATAGGCAAAGACACCGACGGCCATGATTGCGGCCAGAACCGCCCCGTCGCGTCCGGTCGGCATCACCACCCCGCCCGAGACCGCAAGGATCACCGCGCCCGAAATGGCCAGCATGGCAAAGCCCAGCACCCCCAGTTGCAGGTTCGACATCCCCGGTGGCGCGGCGCGCGAGCCCAGGTCGCGCCCGGCAAAGCCCAGCGTGGCGATCACCGCCAGAACCGACAGGGCCTCGAACCCGTCCAGCCCCGGACGCAGGATCATCAGCACCCCGACGAAACCCACCACGATGGCCGACCAGCGCCGCCAGCCAACCCGTTCGCCGAAGAACAGCACCGCGCCCAGCGCCACCACCAATGGCGTGGCCTGCAGGATCGCCGAGGCCGAACTGAGCGGGGTGAGGGTGATTGCCAGCGCAAAGAACAGCCGTCCCACCACCTCGGAGACCGAGCGCGCCACCATGGCAGGCGAGCGCATCGCCGGGTGCCAGAGCCCCTGCCCCGCCCGCACGGCAAGAGCGGCAAAAACCACCATGCCCCCGAGACCGAAGATCAGCACGACCTGCCCCACCGGCATGTTCTGCGCCGCCAGTTTGATCAGCATGTCCTCGACCGCGAAACCCGCCATGGCCGCTACCATCCAGGCCGCGCCCTTCAGGTTGTCCTGCATCTTGTCCATTCGCGGCACCTCCGGCCCCTTTCTTGGGGGCTGGGGGACCGGCTGTCAAAACGGAACTTCTGCCGGGTCGGTTCAGAAGATTTGCGCGGGGGATTGGGGTCAGGGGCAGGCCGGGGTCAGAGCCCCGACTTCGCCGCCAGGGCCGGACCGGACCACATCGACTGTGACGTGGCGACGATGCCGAGGCAAAGCGCGAAGAGCACCAGCAGCGCGGCGATGCTCAGTGCACGTGGCGGGCGGGGATCGGGACGGGTGGACATGGCGGGCTCCTGTGCGGTGGCGACAGGGGTGATACGCCTGCGCCTCGACATTCCGTCGCATCCTGCCGTCACATCCGGCCATCGCAGGCAACGAGTTGCATTGACCCGCAGTCAGGTCCATATATCGGCGCAGGACAAATGCCGGAGTGCCCCATGACCAACTACCTCGAGTTCGAAAAACCCCTGGCCGAGATCGAAGGCAAGGCGGAGGAGCTGCGCGCCCTTGCCCGGGCGAACGAGGAAATGGACGTGGAGGCGGAGGCCTCGGCGCTGGACAAGAAGGCCGAGACGCTGCTGTCCGAGCTCTACACGGACATGACCGCCTGGCGCAAATGCCAGGTCGCGCGCCACCCGGACCGGCCGCATTGCCGCGATTATATCGAGGCACTGTTCGACGAATACACCCCGCTGGCGGGTGACAGGAACTTTGCCGATGACCATGCGGTGATGGGCGGCCTGGCCCGGATCGGTGACATACCTGTGGTGGTGATGGGCCAGGAGAAGGGCCATGACACCAAGTCGCGCATCGAACGCAATTTCGGCATGGCACGCCCGGAAGGCTATCGTAAAGCCATTCGCCTGATGGACCTGGCCGACCGTTTCGGCCTGCCGATCGTGGCGCTGGTCGACACGCCCGGCGCCTATCCCGGCAAGGGCGCCGAGGAACGTGGCCAGTCCGAGGCGATTGCGCGGGCGACCGAACGCAGCCTGAACGTGAAGAGCCCGGTGGTCTCGGTGATCATCGGCGAGGGTGGCTCGGGCGGCGCCGTGGCGCTGGCGACCGCAAACACGGTGATGATGCTGGAGCATTCGATTTATTCGGTAATCAGCCCGGAGGGGTGCGCCTCGATTCTGTGGAAGGACGCGGAAAAGATGCGTGAAGCCGCCGAGGCGCTGCGCCTGACCGCGCAGGACCTGAAGGAGCTGGGCGTGATCGACCGGATCATCACCGAACCCGTAGGCGGCGCGCAACGGGGCCGGGACGAGACCATCGCCGCCGTGGGCCGCGCGCTGGAGGTCGAGCTGAAGGCGCTGATGAAACAGGCCAAGGGCGACGCCCTGCTGAAGGCGCGGCGCGAGAAGTTTCTGAAGATGGGCTCCAAAGGTCTGGCCGCGTAACCAGAAGGTGCGGCTGCGCCGCGCCTGTTGCCTCGGCTGCGCCTCGGAGTGGGGCGTTGCCCCGTCCCGGGTTCCCCGGGACTCCCCAGGATATTTTCAGCAAGATAAAGAGGGTGGACCTGACGCTTGTGCGGTCTACCACATGGATTTGGCCGCGCGGGCGGGCCAGTCCGCATCGTAGGCCTTGCCGTCGAATTCCCCCGAAGTGGCCTCGTGCAGCATGTCTCCGACGCTGGGCAGGCCGTCCGCATCGTCGCGGGACCAGAGGTCGGCACGCATGACCGCGCGGGCGCATTGGCTGTAAATTTCGTCGATCCGGATCACGATCACGGTACGGGGCTGGTTTCCGTTGCGCGCGAAGCGGGCGCGCAGGTCTGCGTCGTCGGTCAGCCGGGCTTGCCCGTTCAGGCGCATCACGTTGTTCGATCCCGGCACCATGAACATGAGCGAGACACGCGGGTCGCGGAGAATATTGCGCAGGCTGTCGATGCGATTGTTGCCGCGCCAGTCGGGCAGCGCAAGGTGTTTGTCGTCGAGCTCCAGCACCACCGGGCCATCGTCGCCGCGCGGGCTGGCGTCGGTGCCCTCGGGCCCCACCGTCGAGAGGATGCAGAAGCGGCTGGCCATGATCCAGCGACGGGTGCAGGGTGTCAGGCGCCCGACCACCTTGGCCAGGCTCGCCTCGCCCGGGGAGCCGTAGAGCGCTTCGAGCGCGTCAGGTGTTTTCAGGTAGTTCAAGGCCGGCCTCCTGCATCAGACGGTTGGAATTCGTTTCTACCGCCTCTTCCATTTCGGCCATGAAGGCGTCGAGCCCAAGTCCGGGTTCGATGGCGGGCAGGAACTCAACAACCGCAAGGCCGGGGTGGCGCATGACGCCGTGGCGCTTCCAGAACACGCCCACATTGGTGGCGGCGGGCACGCAGGGGCGGTCGGTTTCGGTGTAGAGCACACCGGCGCCGATCTTGTACTTCTTCTGCGCCCCGGCCGCGACCCGGGTGCCCTGGGGAAAGATGATCAGCTGGCCAAAGGCGGAGGCCCCGGATTTCACATCCGCGACCATCTTCTTGATCGCCTGGCCACGCTTGCCGCGATCCACCGGGATGCAGCCCAGCCGTTTGCCATAGAAGCCGACGAAGGGGGTCCAGAGGATTTCCTTCTTCATGATGAATTTCGGCTCGGGCACGGCGCTGACGATAATGATGATGTCAAAGAAGCTCTGGTGTTTCGAGGCGACGATGGCTTCGAAATCGGGCACCTCGCCACGAATTTCCGACTTGAGCCCGACCATCCAGCCCGCGGTCCAGCGCACCCAGTTACAGTAGCTGTGCACGGCCCTGAAAACCCAGCGGCGGCTTATGAAAGTGAGGGGGGCGAAGGCCAGGGCCATCAGTGCCATGGCCAGATACATCTGGAAATTGAAGGCCAGGGACCGGACCCATTGCACGGTGGTTCGCATCAGCTGCGCTCCTTCAAGGTGGTGATGGCGGCATTGCGGGTGGCGGCAAAGGCGACCACGGCGGCGAGTGGCGGGATGGTCAGCGGCCAGAGCCAGTGCAGCCCCCGGAAGCCAAGCCCGGTCAGGAAGCCGCCCGCCGCATCCGCCGCGGGGAGAGCGGCCACCGCGCCCATGCCCAGAAGCGTGCCGACGCCGGCACCGGCCAGGGCCCGCAGCGTATAGCGACGCACGAAGGCGCGGGCGATATAGGCGTCGCGGGCGCCGACAAGGCGCAGCACGCGGATGACCTGGGCATTGGCGTTGAGCGCGGCGGAGGCGGCAAGGGTGATCATCACGCCGGTGGTCGCGGCAATCAGCAGGATCGACAGCAGGCCCAGGGCGCGCAGGCGTCTGGCCGCGTTCACCAGCGGTTCGCGCCAGCGTGCGTGGTCATCCAGCACCGCGCCCGGCGCCTCGCCTGCAAGACGTGCGCGCAGGCCGTCGGCATCGTAGCCCTCGGCGTCTTCGATCACCTCGATCAGGCGCGGGATCGGCAGGGTGTCGAACGGCAGGTCCGGGCCGAACCAGGGTTCGAGCAAGGCGGCCTGTTCCTCGTCCGACAGCGGGCGGGCGTCCTTCACGCCGGGAGTCGTGACCAGCACCTCCATCACCGCGAGGACCTGTGCGTCGAGCTGCTCTTCGGGGGCCGACACGCGAATGGTCGAGCTCTTGCCCAGCTCCGCCCCCCAGCGATCGGCCAGACGCCCGGTGGCGAGCGACAGGGCAAGCGCAAAGACGGTCAGGAAGGCCATGGCCGCGGCCGCAAAGACGGTCAGGCGGGCGGTGAAACCCGTGGGTGGCACCACACGGTCAGCCTGGGCGTCACCGCCGAGGAAATGCAGGGTTTTCGACAGCATTGTCTTCACAGATCCGCCCCCGCCGAATGCAGCCGTTGATTGGAAATGCGCAGCACACGTGCCTGCACCTGCGCCTTGGCCGAGCGGATCAGATGCATGTCATGGGTGGCGATCAGCACCGTCTTGCCCATCCGGTTCAGCTCGACCAGCAGGGTCAGAAGGCGCAGCGACATCTCCCAGTCCACATTGCCGGTGGGTTCGTCGGCCAGGATCACCTCGGGCGACATGATGACGGCGCGGGCAAGGGCCGCGCGCTGACGTTCGCCGCCGGACAGCTCGGGCGGATGGGCGCCTGCCTGCGCGTCGAGCCCGACCCATTTCAGAAGTTCCGACAGCTCTCCCGTGTCCACGGCCCGTCCGGATACGGTGAGCGGCAGCGCCACGTTTTCGGCCAGGCTCATGTGGTCGAGAAACTGACAATCCTGATGCACCACCCCCACCCGCCGGCGGATCATCGCCACATCGTCGCGTGTCATGGCGCCCGCATCCTGGCCGAACAGGCGCACCGCACCGTGGGTGGCAATCAGTTCGCCATAGCAGAGTTTCATCAGCGTGGTCTTGCCCGCACCGCTCGGTCCGGTCAGGAAATGGAACGACCCCGGCGCCAGGGTCAGCGACAGCCCGGTCAGAAGCGTGCCGCTGCCATAGCCGTAGGAAACATCGTCAAGCTCGATCAAATTGGGCCTCGGTCGCGGAGTTTTCGGACGGTCTTGGGACCGTTTTGCCTCACCTTACCTCCTGTTTCAATGCACCCATTGCAAAGGTTTGATTTTCCACCTGTTTGACCTCATACTCGGGACAAAATATTGGTGAGGCAAGCCACACAGGCAACGAAACGGGGGCAGAGATGCGACTTGTTTGCCCGAATTGCGGGGCACAGTACGAAGTTGACGACCGGGTTATTCCCGAAACCGGGCGCGATGTGCAATGTTCGAACTGCGGCTTTGGCTGGTTCCAGAGGCATCCCGATCAGGACGCGGAACTGGCTGAGGAGCTGGGGACGCCGCTGCCTGAGGCCGAGCCCGAGGCTCAAACGGTCGCCGAGCAGACCCCGGAACCGGACCCGGACAGCGCTCCTGACCCCGTGCCGGAACCGGACTTCGAACCGGTGTCAGAACCGGAACCTGAAACGGAGCCGGAGCTGCGCCCCGCCCCGTCCCCGCAAGGGCTGGACGACGGGGTGCGCGACATCCTGCGACAGGAAGCCGAATTCGAGATGGAACAGCGCGCCCACGATCATGGGCAGCTGGAAAGCCAGCCGGAGCTGGGGCTGGACGAGATCGACCCGGAAGAGGCCCGCCGCCGCACCGTGCAGGAACGCATGGCCCGCCTGCGCGGGCTTGACGAGATGCCTGACGAGGCGGATGAGGACAGCGGCGCGCGGCGCGATCTTCTGCCGGATATCGAAGAAATCAGCTCGAGCCTGGATGGCGACGATGTCGATCCGGGCAACCTGCCGCCGGACGCCACCGTTGCCCCGGCCAGACGGGGTGGGTTCCGACGCGGCTTTTTGATGATGCTGCTGCTGGCCGCCATCATTGCGCTGCTCTATGTCTACGCGCCGAAACTGGCCGAGACGGTGCCGGGATCCGGCCCCTACCTTGAAGCCTATGTCGCCCTGATCGACCAGGCGCGCGCGGCGCTGGACACGTTGCTGCAGGGCGCGATCGACAAGATGCAGGGCCCGGGTGAGAGCTAAGCCCCGGTACGACCAGGCGAATTGACCCGCCCGGCTGCCGCCGCGCGGGTTTTTTCAAGAATTCTGCATCGCCTTTGGTGGGAGAATCCGCCCTGTCCGACCACGGTCAGAACTGATCCAGCAGGCGTTTCAGGTAGTCCAGTTCGAGCTCCGGGCGGTCCCCTTCGCCACTGCGGCGGCGGATGTCTTCCATCAGCTCCTGGGCACGGCGGTAAACGTCTTCGCCGTCAGCAAGCGGACCCTGGTCGGCGGTCATGCCGCCCGCGCCGGCCTCGCGGCCCAGAGGGTCATTGCGCCGTGCGCCCGGTTCGCCGGCCGCCGTGCCCTGCTGACCCTGGCGGGCCGCCTGCTCCCGGCGCATGGCATCTTCAAGGTTGCGCATGCCTTCACGCATCGCCTCCATTGCCTCGGCCTGGCGGTCCAGCGCCTCGTTGAATTCCCCCTCGCGCAGCGCCTCTTCGGCGCCGTCCATGGCGTCCCCGGCACGGCCCAGAGCGTCGCGCGCCGCCTGGCCTTCCTCGGTGCCCGCGCCGGGCAGGCCGCGTCTTTGCGCCTCCAGTTGATCGCGCAGCTGACCCTGCCGTCCCGCCAGATCGCCCTGCTGGCCATCCTCGCCATCCGAGCCTTCGCCCTCGCCGCCTTCACCGCTGTGAGCCTGGCCGCGGCCCTGGCCCCCATCGCGGCCCTCGTTGTCGCTGCTTTCCCCGGCCGAAGAGGACGCGCCACCCTGTTCCTGCAGGTCGCGGAAGGCCTCGTCCGACAGGCCCTGCTGGTCGCGTAGCGTTTCCTGCAACCCCTGCATCGCCTGTTCGCCGGGGCTTTGCCCCTGGCCGGGCTGGCCCTGTGTGGCCTGCATGTTCTCCATCAGCTGGCGCAGCATCTCCAGCGCGGCCATTGCCTCGTCCATGCGGCCCTGGCGCATCAGTTCCTCGATCTCGGCCATCATGTCGGCCAGATCCTGCGGCGTCATCGTCATCATGTTGTCGCCCATCGGCGGCTGTTCGCCCTGGGGCGCCTGCTGGGCCAATTGGTTCATATAGTCGCGCATCGCTTCGCGCAGCTCGTCCATCAGCTCGGCCAGCTCCTCGGGCGACGCGCCCTGTCGCATGGCCTCGGCCAGTCGCTCCTGCGCGCGCTGAAGGCGGGCCAGCGCGTCGCCCAGGCTGCCCTCCTCGATCGCCACGGCCATGTCCCAGAGCACCCGGGCCATGCGGTCGCGGGCCTCGCCGGTCAGTTCAGGCGCCAGCGCCGATTCAAGCTCACGGATCGCCAGGCCCAGCTTCAGGTAGGGGCCTGCGCCGGGAAACAGGTCCTCATCCGCGTTATGGGCGACGGCACGCAGCACCTGGGCCACGCGGGGCCCGTTGGCACGGGTCCAGAGCAGGTCGCGGCGCTGTTCGATCAGCACCTGCGCCAGCGGGGTCAGGAAGCGGCGGCCGGGCAGAAGGATCTCATGCACCTGCGACTGCGCCACCTGCCCGGCGGCATCCTCGACAATGAGCTGCATTGTGACCGGCATCTCGGCCCAGGGGTGTTGCATGAAATTCTCGTGCAGCACCTCTTCGATCAGGGCGCGGTCGCCGCGGAATGGCATCGGCAGATCGACCACGATGGGATCGCGGGGTTCAGGGTCGGCGGCAAGGCCGTGGCGGCGGTCAAGCGCGCCCGCGTCCAGGGTAAACTCGGCCCGCCCCGCCACCACGCCGTAATCGTCAGTGGCGACAAAGGCCTGGCTCATGGTGCCGTCCAGCGCGCGTTCCATCGGGCCGCCGGGGCGCACCGCCGGGGGAACATCGCCAATCGCGGTTATGCGCCAGCGGCGGCCGCCGGGGCCAGTGACTTCGATCTGGCCGTTCCGGGTGATTTCGAAGGGGAGCCCCGCCTCGATCGGGGCCTCGGCCACGTCCTGCGTCAGGCCCAGAACACCTTGCTGGCCATAGAGCCGCAGGGTGACGCGGCTGCCTGTTGGCACCGCGAGCGGGCCGGCGGGTTGATCGTTCAGGTAGAGGCTCGGCTTGCCGGTATAGGCGGGCGGCTCGATCCAGCCCTCCCAACTGGCCGTGAGAGCGGCCTGGGCGGCGGGGCCGGTGGGCAGGGTGACGTCCACGACGCGCGAGAGCGAGCCGAACCCGGCCACCATGATCGCGGCAATGAGCACGACGAAGCGCAGGGCATAGGGATCGGCCCGCGCGACACGCAGGTCCGGTTCGACCGCGCGCGCACCGGACAGGCGGGCTTCCATCCGGGCCTGATGGGCGGCCCAGATCGCCTGCGAGCCCGCATCCGCGCGGCCGATGGCCTGCTGATCCAGAAGGGCGGCGATGGGCTGTCCCGGCAGGGCCGCGTCGATCCGCGCCAGAACCTCGGGCCGCGTGGGCCAGGCAAAGCGGCGCACTCCGCGGGCAAAGGCAGCAAGGGCGACCGCTCCTGCGGCCATGGCGACCCAGAACGGGGGGATCAGCGCATTCAGTGCCCCGGAACCCAGCAGCGCCAGCGCACCCAGAAGCACCGTGGCCAACGGCCAGAAGGCGCGCCACAGGCGCTCCACCGCCATCCCTGTCGCCGTCAGACGCAGGGGCCATGCGAGCCGCCGGGCGGCGTCAGCTGGCAGGGTGGGACGCGACATGTGCCTCCATCACGGTATTACAACCATGCGGGGATGGTATCGCGTTCCAGCATTTCTTCATAGGTGGGACGTTCGCGAATGACAGCGAATTGATCCCCCATCACCAGCACTTCGGGGATCAGCGGGCGCGAGTTGTACTCGGACGCCATTACCGCGCCGTAGGCGCCCGCCGAACGGAAGGCGACCAGATCGCCCGCCTTCAGAGGGGCCATGTCGCGCGCCTTGGCGAAAGTATCGCCGGTCTCGCAGATCGGGCCAACAATGTCATAACGCGCCTGATCGACGCCCGGTTCGGGTTCCACCACCGGCACGATGTCATGATGCGCCTCATACATGGCCGGGCGGACCAGATCGTTCATCGCACTGTCGACAATGAGGAAATCGCGCCCCTCGCCTTCCTTCACATAGATCACACCAGTGACCATGATGCCGGCATTGCCGGAAATGAGCCGGCCCGGTTCGATCTCGATCTCGCAGCCCAGGTCGCCCACGGTCTCGCGGATCACCTGACCGTATTCGATCGGCAGCGGCGGCGCATCATTGGAGCGTTCATAGGGAATGCCAAGCCCGCCACCAAGGTCGAGGCGGCGGATGTCATGTCCGTCGGCCCGCAGCTCGCGGGTCAGCTCGGCCACCTTGGTATAGGCCTGACGGAAGGGCTCCAGATCGGTCAGCTGACTGCCGATATGCACGTCGATACCCACCGCATCCAGCCCCGGCAGAGCGGCGATCTCGGCATAGACCTCGCGGGCGCGGGAGATCGGGATGCCGAATTTGTTCTCGCTCTTGCCGGTGGCGATCTTGGCATGGGTCCTGGCGTCCACATCCGGGTTCACGCGCACGGTGACGGGGGCGGTGACGCCCATCTCTGTCGCGACTTCGGACAGGGCGCGCATCTCGGGCTCGCTTTCCAGATTGAACTGGCGAATGCCCTGGCTCAGCACCAGGCGCATTTCCTCACGGGTCTTGCCGACCCCGGAAAAGACGATGCGGTCGCCGGGCACACCGGCGGCAATGGCGCGGCGGTATTCGCCCCCGGATACCACATCCATGCCCGCGCCCATCTCGCCCAGCAGTTTCAGCACGGCGAGGTTGGAATTCGACTTCACCGCGAAACAGACCAGATGCTCCATGCCCGACAGCGCCTCGGTGAACAGGCCGAAATGGCGTTCCAGCGTGGCGGTCGAATAGACATAGAAGGGCGTGCCGACCTGGGCAGCGATATCGGTCAGCGAAACATCCTCGGCATGCAGGATGCCGTCGCGGTAGAGGAAATGGTCCATGGGGGGCGGGCCTTTGTCGTCTTGTGGTTCAACGCGCTATAGCAGAGCGCCGAAGGATTTCAATAAACGATAAGGGCCACGCCCGGCCCTGGGTGGGCGTTTCGGGACGGTTTCGTGATGCAGGTCGACGCAAGAGGCTCCAACGCCAGTGTTCGTTGAAACGATGCAAGACGCCCTCCCGTGGGGAGGGTCGGGCGTGGCCCGGCCTGCGGCCGTGCCCAACAGTCATCTTCGCTGACGCTTGATGGGAATTAAACAGGTCGCGTCCTGAGAAACAGATACAGCGGCAGCCCGAAGCTCACCCCGATGAACAGGGTCGCGGGGATGGCCCAGAGCGCGGACCAGTTCCTGCGCACCCAGGTTTCCGCCCCGATCCAGAGCGTGAGCGTCACCCCGGCAATCAGCAGATCCCAGGCCGCTGCCTTGCCCGCCGGGTTGACCCGCCAGGCCTCGATCAGACCCGGAACGCTCCAGCCCTGGGTGGTGAAATGCTCGACCAGGTACAGGCCGGGCAGCACCGCGCCCGCGAGGGCCAGGACCAGATAGGCAACCCTCAGCGGCGACATGTTACTGGCCTGCTTCAGCGGTGGGCGGGATCGGTTCACCATCCGCGCCGCAGGCCGCCAGCGCCAGGAAGGACAGGATCAGGACGGCACGGATCATTTCAGCGCCTCCTGCCAGCGGGCCACCTGCTTGCGCACTTCGGACGGCGCGGTGCCGCCGTAGCTGGTGCGCGAGGCGACCGAGTTGTGAACGCCGAGCACGCCGAAGACCTCATCGGTGATGGCGGCGTGCACCGACTGCATGTCGGCGAGGCTCAGGTCGGGCAGGTCGCAGCCCTTCGCTTCCGCCATGGCGACCAGGGATCCGGTCACGTGATGGGCGTCGCGGAACGGCATGTTCAGCGCGCGCACCAGCCAGTCGGCAAGGTCCGTGGCGGTCGAGAACCCGGACGAGGCCGCGGCCTCCAGGCTTTCGGTATTGGCCTGCATGTCGGACACCATGCCGGTCATGGCGGCGAGCGCCAGCATCAGCGAATCGGCGGCGTCGAAGACCTGTTCCTTGTCCTCCTGCATGTCCTTGGAATAGGCCAGCGGCAGGCCCTTCATCACGGTCATCAGGCCCACGTTGGCGCCCATGATCCGGCCGACCTTGGCGCGGATCAGCTCGGCGGCGTCGGGGTTCTTTTTCTGCGGCATGATCGACGACCCGGTCGAGAAACGGTCCGACAGGGCGACGAACCGGAACTGGGCCGAGGACCAGACCACCAGCTCTTCGGCGAAACGCGACAGGTGCATGGCGCAGATCGAGGCGGCGCCCAGGAATTCCAGCGCGAAATCGCGATCCGATACGGCGTCGAGACTGTTGGCGGCGGGGCGGTCGAAGCCCAGTGCGCTTGCGGTCATGTGGCGGTCGATAGGGAACCCCGTCCCGGCCAGCGCGGCGGCGCCCAGGGGGCTTTCGTTCATGCGCTTGCGGGCGTCCTGGAAACGCGACATGTCACGGCCGAACATCTCGACATAGGCCATCATGTGATGGCCCCAGGTCACGGGCTGGGCGGTCTGCAGATGGGTAAAGCCGGGCATGACCCAGTCGGCCCCGGCCTCGGCCTGCGACAACAGGGCGCGGATCAGCGCCTCGAGCCCGGAAATGGCCGCATCGAGCTGATCGCGGACCCACAATTTGAAGTCGGTGGCCACCTGATCATTGCGCGAACGTCCTGTGTGCAAACGGCCTGCGGGCTCTCCGATCACCTCCTTCAGGCGCGCCTCCACATTCATGTGGATGTCTTCCAGAGCGGTGGAAAAGGCGAAGTTGCCGCTATCGATCTCTGACAAGACCGTGAGAAGCCCTTCACGGATCGCTTCCGCATCGGTATCAGTGATAATGCCCTGGGCGGCCAGCATGGCCGCATGGGCGCGCGAGCCTTCGATGTCCTGTCTGGCCATGCGCTTGTCGAACCCGATCGAGGCGTTGATCGCTTCCATGATCGCATCGGGTCCGGCGGCGAAACGGCCGCCCCACATCGCGTTGGACGGGGCGTTTGCGGCTTGTTTGGTGTCAGTCATGGCGTTTCTTTCGGAGGTCACATGTCGTTCATTCGTTCCGTTCTGCTTTATACGGCGCTGGTGCTGGGTGCAAATGCTGCGGTGGCCGAGAGCGACACCCTGCAAGCCCTGCGCGAGGGTTCGATGCAGAAACTGCGCTTTCATTCGACGCCGAAACCGGCAAGCACAGCCGTGTTTACCGATCCCGAGGGCGGCGAACACAGGCTGGCCGAGTATCGGGGCCAGGTCGTGGTGGTGAACTTCTGGGCCACCTGGTGTGCCCCCTGCCGCAAGGAAATGCCCGCGCTGGACGCGCTGCAACGGGAACTGGGCGGCGAGGATTTCCAGGTCGTGACCATCGCCACCGGGCGCAACAAGCTGCCCGCGATCCGCGCCTTCTTTGACGAGGCCGGGGTCTCGGCCCTGCCGATCCTGCTGGATCCGCGTCAGAAGCTGGCGCGTGACATGGGGGTTCTGGGCCTGCCCGCCACGGTGCTGCTGAACCGCGAAGGGGAGGAAGTCGCGCGAATGGTCGGCGATGCGGATTGGAACTCGGACAGCGCCAAGGCGATCCTGCGGTCGCTGATGGCGATGGCGCCCGCCGGGGGCTGAGTTTTCGCCGATCGTGGGCTCCCGCCCCGGGGCCATTGCACCAACGATGCGTGTCCCGCGTTGGGCGTGGCAATTTCTCCGGTCAAAACTGCAAGGGGCCAGCCCCCAGCAAGGCGACAGACCGCCCCTCTTGACCGGGCGGCCCCGCCGGGTTCACCACGCGCCCGGGAGAAAGGCGCGTGGTGGGAGGTAACTGGCGGTCACTTCAGCAAGGCGCCCACGGCCTGGCGTTTCTCACCTTCGCTGTCGCCTGAGTGGATGGCGTTCAGAATTGTGCGTACCTGGATTTCCGACAAGGTCTCGACGGCAACGCCGTTGGGCACGTAGTTGCTGATCGCGTTCAGGTCGGCCGAGGAGACCGAAGCAGCCTGGGCGGCGCCCGCCAGGGTGACGACGGCAAGGGCGGAGGTGGCGATGATGCGTTTCATTTCAGAGTTCCTTTTTGTGTGGGTCACATGACCCGTGGGAGTGTGGTTTGCGTTGGGCTGTCTGCCCGACACCAGACAAACTAGGCACGCCGATTTCGGTTTCAAACTCACAGGCAGTTCGCGATTTTGCACAGGATTGTGCACTTGAAAAACGGCTTTTCGGACAGGGGGTTGTGCCTCTGTGCACAGTCTGTGTGCGCCTCAGGCAGGGCTGGATTTCCGCAGGTTTTCGGACTGCCGGACGGGGCGCGAAAGGGGGGGCGAACACCGGTCAAAAAAATCGTTCACAAAGAATTTTTCGGGCAAGGAAGGCGAAATTTTTTGCAGCGCGCTTCGTCCCGTGTGCGTGGATGCGGGAAAAAACGGGCGTTTGGATCACGCAATTCCCTGCTCACGGCGGGCGGGCCGGCTTCGCCCCCTGTCCCCGAAACGCGATCTTGCCTAAGCTGCGCGCAATGAAGGAGGCCGAGCCATGTGGGTAGACAGGCGGCAGTTGATCGTGGGCAGCCTGGCGGGGGCCGGGTTGGCCCTGGCCGATCCGCTCTGGGCACAGGCGGGGTTCGACGCCTGGCTTGTCGGCTTTCGCAGCCGCGCGCGCAAGGCTGGGCTGCGCCGGGCCACGCTGGACAGAGCCCTGGCCGACGCGCGCTACCTTCCCAAGGTGATCGACCTGGACCGGCGTCAGGCAGAGGTGGCCAAACCGATGCAGGACTACCTGGCCTCGGCGGCGTCGGCGGCGCGGATCAGGGGCGGGCAGCGCGCACTGCGCAACCACGCGCAGACGCTGAGACGGATTGAAAACCGCACCGGCGTGCCCGGTGCGCTCGTGGTGGCGATCTGGGGCATGGAGAGCAGTTTCGGCGGGTTTCGCGGCGCGCAGCCCGTCATTTCGGTCCTGGCCACGCTGGCCTTCGACGGGCGCCGCGCGGGACGGTTCGAGGACGAGCTGATCGCGGCCCTGAAAATCATCCAGCAGGGTCAGGCCACGGCCAGCCAGATGATCGGCAGCCATGCGGGCGCGATGGGGCATACCCAGTTCATGCCCTCGACCTACCTGGCCCATGCGGTGGATGGCACGGGCGACGGGTCGCGCGACATCTGGGGCGAGGATCCGCGCGACGCCCTGGCCTCGACGGCGGCCTACCTGAAGGCGCTGGGGTGGCAGAAGGGCCAGCCCTGGGGTGTCGAAGTGTCCCTGCCGGACGGGTTCGACCCGGGGCTCACGGGCCGGGTTCTGAAACGCAGCCGGAAGGACTGGACCGGGTTGGGCCTGCGCCTGGCCGGTGGCGGGGCGCTGCCGGATCACGGCAAGGGCGGGGTCATCCTGCCCGCCGGACCACGCGGACCGGCCTTCCTGATCTGGGAGAATTTCCAGGTTCTGAAGGGATACAACTATGCCGACAGCTACGTGATCGGGGCCGGGCACCTGTCGGACCGCATTGCCGGGGGCGGGCCGATCCGGTCCGGCTTTCCCGACAGGCCCTGGGGCATGACCACCGACCAGCGCATGGAGCTGCAACGCCACCTGAACGCGGCCGGTTTCAACGCGGGCAATCCGGACGGGGTGATCGGCGAGAAGGGCCGCGCGGCGATCCGCGCCTATGAGGCGAGCCGGGGCCTGCGCGAAACCGGGGTGCCGACCCTGGCGCTGCTCGACGCCTTGAAATAGCCGGGCGTCAACGCAGGCGCAGCATCAGGCTGCCCAAGGCCATGACACCTGCGCCACCGGCCAGACCCAGGGTGGCCGGGAAACCGATCAGTTCGACCAGCACACCAAGGGCCCCTGCCCCGGCCGCGGCCGCGCCGATGCCGACCATGGCCCAGAGGCTCATCACCCGGCCGCGCAGGTCGTCGTCCAGCCCCATCTGCACCGTGGTCTGCATCGAAATGCCCGACACCGAACTGGCGAACCCAAGCCCGGTGACGATGGCCAGGGTCAGCGCCCAGCTGCCGGACTGCCCCATCAGCATGACCGCGCCCATGCCAATGAGCGTGAGCGTCAGGGCCCAACGCGGCAGTTGCCCCTCGGTCTGGGCCGGGGTCAGCGCCTTGATGAAGCCCGCTGCCAGCGCTCCTGCCCCGGCACAGGCGGTCAGAACGCCCAGCCCGGCGGGGCCTTTCGAGAAGATGCCATCGGCCACCACCGGCAGGATTTCCAGCGCGCCACGAATGACGAAGGCGAAAATGCCGGTGGCCAGGATCGCGTCGCGAATATGTGGCTCCCGGGCGGCGTGGCGGATGCCGTCCGCAAGCGACCGGAGGAAGGGTGGTTTCTGTCCCCGGCGGGTCTTTTCACGCGGTCGCAATGCGCTCAGCGCCCCTAGAAACGGCAGGTAGCACAGCACCTGCAGGATCATCACCGTGCCGATCCCCCAGGTCGCGATAATCCACCCCGCCAGCGCCGGGCCGGTCAGCCGCGCCATGTTGAAATTGATCGCCACCAGCGCCACCACCGACGGCACCGCAGGCGGCGGGACCAGGCGCGGCGCAAGCGACATGCGCACCGGGTTGTGGGCGGAGGCAACGACGCCATGGGCAAAGGAGATCACGGCCAGCAGAGGCGGCGAGATCACTCCGAAAACCCAGGACAAAAGCAGCAGGCTGGACAGCAGAAGCATCGAACCCTGCGTGGCAAGCGCGGCCAGCTTGACGCGCACCCGGTCCACCAGCACGCCGAAGAAGGGTCCGGTGATCATCGAAGGCGCAAAGCTGAGGAAGGCCACCAGCCCCACGAAACTGGGCGCGCCGGTCATCTCCCAGGCCAGCCAGCCCACCGTCAGCCGCTGCATCCACAGCCCATTGAGGGCAAAGGCATTGCCCAGGAAATAGAGCCGGAAATCGCGGTGTTTGAGCGCGGTGATGTTCATGTGTCGGGTCGGGCCGAAATGAAAAGGGCCGGTTCCCCGGCCCCATTCGATCAGTCGCTTTCGATCATGTCGACGCCGAGGTGTTTGGCGACAGTAAAGATGTCCTTGTCGCCGCGCCCGCACATGTTCATGCAGATGATGTGATCGGCGGGCAGTTCCGGCGCGATCTTCATGACATGGGCCAGCGCGTGGGAGGGTTCGAGCGCCGGGATGATGCCCTCGGTGGTGCAGCAGAGCTGGAACGCCTCAAGCGCCTCCGTATCGGTGATCGCGACATATTCGGCGCGGCCGATCTCATGCAGCCAGGAATGCTCCGGCCCGATGCCGGGATAGTCCAGACCGGCTGAAATCGAGTGGCCTTCGAGGATCTGCCCGTCTTCGTCCTGCAACAGGTAGGTGCGGTTGCCGTGCAGCACGCCGGGGCGACCGCCGGTCAGCGAGGCGCAGTGCTCCATCTTCATGTTGACGCCCTTGCCGCCGGCCTCTACCCCGATGATGCGCACGCTTTCATCGTCCAGGAACGGAAAGAACAGACCCATGGCGTTCGACCCGCCGCCGATCGCGGCGATCACCGTGTCGGGCAGCCGGTCCTCGGCGGACAGCATCTGCGCCTACGGTTCCTGGCCCATTATCTCCTGGCAATCGCGCACAATGGCCGGGTACGGGTGCGGGCCCGCAACCGTACCGATGCAGTAGAACGTGTCGCGCACGTTCGTTACCCAGTCGCGCAGCGCGTCGTTCATCGCGTCCTTCAGCGTGCCGCGACCGCTGGTTACGGGAATGACCTCGGCCCCCAGCAGCTTCTTGCGGAACACGTTCGGCGCCTGACGTTCCCCGTCATGGGCGCCCATGTAGACGATGCATTTCAAACCGAACTTGGCACAGACCGTTGCGGTGGCCACGCCATGCTGGCCCGCGCCGGTCTCGGCGATGATGCGGGTCTTGCCCATGCGACGCGCCAGAAGGATCTGGCCCAGCACATTGTTGATCTTGTGCGCGCCGGTGTGGTTCAGCTCGTCGCGCTTGAGGTATATCTTCGCCCCACCCAGTTGCCTGGTCAGCCCCTCGGCGAAATAGAGCGGCGAGGGACGGCCCACGTAATGGGTCCAGAGGTCATCCATCTCGGCCCAGAAACTGTCGTCGGTCTTGGCCTTTTCGTATTCCGCCTCGAGATCCAGGATCAGCGGCATCAGGGTTTCGGATACAAACCGCCCGCCGAAATCGCCGAACCGGCCTTTTTCGTCGGGGCCGTTCATGAAGGAGTTGAAAAGGTCGTTCATCGCTTGTCCTCGCAGCCAAGGGGCCATTGGGGCCTGTGGGCCGGACGGTTCTGCCCCGTTTCCGCCAGCCTGTAAAGGCCCCGCGCGGGACTGTTCGGGGTCAGTCGTTCAGGAAGCCCGGGCAGACCACCCGGGTAAAGGCGCCGATACAGGTCCGCTTGCCCCTGCCCGGCAGATCGGCCTCGATCCGGGCGTAGAACAGCTCGTCCTCATAGTCCACGCGCAGGACCTGGCGCAGGAGGTCGACACAGGCGGCCTGGTTCACCCGACACAGACCCAGCGCGATCTGCGCTGCCGGGTCATTGGGATCAAGCCCCGCACCGCGGTCGATCTCGGCCGCGATTCGTTCGCGCAACATACGGTCGACATCCGCCCCTGAAGGTTTGGTGACAAAGGCGCCGGCCAGCGTCAGGGCCAGGACAACCAGCATGAATCGCATCATGGGAACCCCGGATCGGATAGGGGCATCGCCGGGGCGGCGCGGGCTCGGCGTGGCGGTGTCATCGCGCAGCCTGTGCCGCCGCCACGAACCGCGCGATCAGATCGGCGTCCTTTTCACCCGGCGCGCTTTCCACGCCTGAACTCACATCGACCTGCCGCGCGCCGGTGCGCCGGATCGCCTCGGCCACGTTGTCGGGGGTGAGCCCGCCGGCCAGCATCCAGGGACAGGGCCAGTATTTGCGCGCCACGAGGGTCCAGTCGAAGGCCAGCCCGTTGCCGCCGGGCAGTACCGCGCCCTTCGGCGCCTTGGCGTCGACCAGCACCTGGTCGGCAACCGCCGCGTAGGTGTCGATCGCGGCCACGTCCGCAGGTTCCGCAACGCCCACCGCCTTCATTACCGGCAGGCCGTAGCGCGCCTTGACCTCGGCCACGCGTTCCGGGCTCTCGCGCCCGTGCAGCTGCAACATGTCGAAGGGCACCTTCGCGGTGATCTCGTCCAACGTGGCGTCATCCGCGTCGACGGTCAGCGCGACCTTGGCCACGCCCATCGGCACGTCGAGCGCAAGGGCCGCCGCCTGTTCCACCGTCACATGGCGCGGGCTTTTCGCAAAGAACACGAAACCGACATAGCGCGCACCGGCCCCGGCCGCGGCCGCGACATGGTCCGGGCGGGTCAACCCGCAGATCTTGACTGAAACATCCGCCATGAGCGGGGTTTACCGCGCTTCCTCGAGAAGCGCCAGAACATCGTCACCGGTCTTGCTCTCGGGCGTCTTGATTGCCTTGACCTCGCGCTCCAGCTGCGCGGCGGACCGCTTGGCCCGCGCGCCTTCCGCGCGGTGCTTGTGTTCGCGCAGCCATTCCCAGACAAAGCCGATCAGCACGCCGGCAATGATCGCGCCGAAGATGATGATGAACAGCGGCAGGGTGATCGTCCAGGAAAAGCCCAGGAACCCTGTCAGCCCCTCGGGCAGCAGCTGAAGCGTCACCGCCCCGCGATTGGCCAGAGCGACCGTAATCAGACAGACCGCCAGGGCGGCCAGGAAAGCATAACGGATGTAACGCATGGAATGCCTCTTACGACTTGCCGTTCAGACGATCCCGCAGAAGCTTGCCGGTCTTGAAGAAGGGCACGTGTTTCTCTTCGACCTGGACCGACTCGCCGGTGCGCGGGTTGCGCCCGATACGAGCATCGCGCTTCTTGACTGAAAAGGCGCCAAATCCGCGCAGCTCGACCCGATCACCGCGGGCCATCGCTTCGATGACTTCGTCGAAAATCGTATTCACGATACGCTCGACGTCCCGCTGGTAGAGATGCGGGTTCTCGTCCGCGATCTTCTGAATCAGTTCCGACCGGATCATCCCATTCCCCCCATTCGACCTGTTTCGGCGCCTTCTGGACAACACGCCGTTCCGCTCAACTATAGGGGCATAATTTCGACCGTGAAACTGTGGCGGATGGGAAAGTTCCGTTTTTTTTCGCCCAAAGTGCTGTTTTTTCTGCGCAAATGGGCGGGATGCTGCCGGGGGTCGACCTTTTGACCGCCTCTGCAGGCAGGCGATGCCGGACCGGAACACCCATTGATTCGGCACGTAAAAACGGCCCCGCGCGACGCACGGGGCCGTTCATCATGTCACCTGAGCGGCGCTGGGGACTGAAAACGTTGCGCCCGTCACACGTGTCAGGGCGCTTCGGCAGGCCTGCGAGCAGGCCCCCGAACCGTTTTAGTTGTCGCCCTTCAGAGCCGCACCCAGAATGTCGCCGAGCGAAGCGCCCGAGTCCGAGGAGCCGTACTGTTCCACGGCCTCTTTCTCTTCGGCGATCTCGCGGGCCTTGATCGACAGGCCCAGACGACGCGACTTCGAGTCCACGTTGGTCACGCGCACATCGACCTTGTCGCCCACGCCGAAGCGCTCGGGGCGCTGTTCGGCACGGTCGCGCGACAAGTCCGAACGGCGGATGAAGGACTTCATGCCTTCGTATTCCACCTCGATGCCGCCATCTTCGATCGCGGTCACTTCGACGGTGATGATCGAACCACGCTTCACGCCGCCCACGGCTTCGGCGAACTTGTCACCGCCCAGGGCTTTGATCGACAGCGAGATACGCTCCTTGTCGGTGTCCACTTCGGAGACCACGGCCTGAACCACGTCGCCCTTCTTGTATTCCTGGATGGCTTCCTCGCCACGCTGGTCCCAGGAGATGTCGGACAGGTGAACCATGCCGTCGATCTCGCCGTCGAGGCCGATGAACAGACCGAATTCGGTGATGTTCTTGACCTCGCCTTCGACCTCCGTGCCCTCGGGGTGGGTTTCGGCAAAGACTTCCCACGGGTTGCGCATGGTCTGCTTGAGACCCAGCGAAACGCGGCGCTTGGCGCTGTCGATTTCCAGCACCATGACTTCGACTTCCTGCGAGGTCGACACGATCTTGCCGGGGTGCACGTTCTTCTTGGTCCAGGACATTTCGGACACGTGGACCAGACCCTCGACACCCGGCTCCAGCTCGACGAACGCACCGTAGTCGGTGATGTTCGTGACGCGACCGGTGTGGGTCGTTTCGAGCGGGTACTTGGCAGCAACCAGATCCCACGGATCGTCCTGCAGCTGTTTCATGCCAAGGCTGATGCGGTGGGTTTCCTTGTTGATCTTGATGACCTGAACCTTGATGGTCTCACCGATCGACAGGATTTCCGACGGGTGGTTCACACGGCGCCATGCCATGTCGGTGACGTGCAGCAGGCCGTCGACACCGCCCAGGTCCACGAAGGCCCCGTATTCGGTGATGTTCTTGACGACACCGTCCACGGCCTGGCCTTCGGCCAGTTTGCCGATAACCTCGGCGCGCTGTTCGGCACGCGATTCTTCCAGGATGGCGCGGCGCGAGACAACGATGTTGCCACGACGGCGGTCCATTTTCAGGATCTGGAACGGCTGCTTCAGACCCATCAGCGGGCCGGCGTCACGCACGGGGCGCACGTCAACCTGCGAACCGGGCAGGAAGGCCACGGCACCGCCCAGGTCGACGGTGAAGCCGCCCTTGACGCGGCCGAAGATGGCGCCTTCGACGCGCTCTTCGTCTGCATAGGCTTTTTCCAGGCGATCCCAGGCTTCTTCGCGGCGGGCCATCTCACGCGAGATGACGGCTTCGCCACGAGCGTTCTCGGCGGCGCGCAGGTAGACTTCGACCTCGTCGCCAACGGCGATCTCGGGCGCTTCACCGGGGTTCGCGAATTCTTTGATATCAACGCGGCCTTCCATCTTGTAGCCGACGTCGATGATGGCTTGACCGGCCTCGATGGCGATGATCTTGCCTTTGACAACCGACCCTTCGGTCGGGGTGTCCATTTCGAAGCTTTCGTTCAGGAGGGCTTCGAATTCCTCCATGGTTGCTTTAGCGCACATACAGTTCAGTATCCTTCATAGTCGCTTTTCGGGCCATGCGGTTGTCTCCGCAGGTCTTTCAGGTTTCATTTGGCCGACAAGCCAGACGCAAAACAAAGAGGGCCGGATGGTTCCGACCCTGCTCGATTTTCCCTGCATCGCGGCATTTTCGCCTTGTCGACAGGGGGCGTGTAGACGGTTTTGCCCAACAAGACAAGGGGATTCGGCTTCCGGCACACGGGACGGCAAGGCCCCGCTTCCCCCTCGCGCCGGTGCCGCCTATAGTCGGCGAGGCAAAGCAAAGGGGAACCCATGGGCGTAGATTTGAGCCTCGCCAGCATTGTTGGCAACCTGTCCTACCTTTTTCTGGTTCTGGCAATGCTGCAGCGGTCGGTGTGGCGGGTCCGCGGCATGGTGGCGGCTTCGGCGGCCCTTGCGATACTGCACGCGCTGATCTGGGTCCAGGATCCGACCGACCTGTTGTGGCAGGTGGCCCTGTTGGTGGTGTCGCTCTACATGATCTCGCGCACGCTGCGTGCCCGGCGCGAAGGCGGTTTCTCCCCGGAGGAACACGCCTTTCGCCAGAACGCCCTGCCGGACCTGCCGCCGCAGAATATGCGGCGGTTGCTGGCCTTGGGTAATTGGGCAACCGGCACAGCGGGTGCCACGCTGACCGAACAGGGCAAACCGGTGCTCTACCTCTATTGGCTGGCCAGTGGCGGGGCCGACGTGGTCCTTGACGGCCAGCAGGTCGGCCTCCTGGACAGCGGCAATTTCATCGGGGAACTGTCGCTTCTCGAAGCTGGCCCGGCCACGGCAACAGTTACCCTGACCGGCGAAGCGCGCTACTGGATGGTCCCGGCGATCAAGCTGCGCGACCTGAAACGCGAGGAGCCGGAGCTCTGGGCCCCGGTCGAAGCGGCGCTGAGCCGTGATCTGGGCCGCAAGCTGCGCGAGATGAACGCGGGCGCGGTGGCGGGTTAGCCCCGCCGCGCCTCGACCGCGGCCACCGCCGCCGCGACGGCCTCGTCGATCGACATCCCGGAGGTGTCGATTGTCACCGCGTCTTCGGCGGGTTTCAGCGGGGCCTCTTCGCGTTCCCGATCACGCCGGTCGCGCGCCACCACATCTTCCAGAACCTGCGCGCGCGTGGTGTCGTGCCCCTGGCCGGTCAGCTCCAGAAAGCGCCGTTCCGCGCGCACCTCGGCAGAGGCGGTGACGAAGAGCTTGACCTGCGCATTCGGGCAAATCACCGTGCCGATGTCGCGCCCGTCCAGCACCGCGCCGCCATCGCGGGCGGCGAAACTGCGTTGGAAATCCACCAGCGCCGCGCGCACCTCGGGGATGACGGCCACCCGGCTGGCGGCCTGGGCAACTTCGGGGGTGCGCAGCTTGCCACCCAGATCGTCAGGGGTCAGCCCGCGCGCGGCCTCGACCGGGTCGGCGCCGCGCAGCACCCTGGCCCCGACCGCGCGATAGAGCAGCCCCGTATCCAGATGAGCAAACCCGAAATGCGCCGCTACCGCCTTTGAAACCGTGCCCTTGCCCGCCGCGGCCGGCCCGTCGATGGCCACCGTAAAGCCCGCCTGAAATGTCATGCTGCCCTCCGTTTCAGCCACCAGCGCCGCACCAGCCCCACGATCAGGATCCCCAGCGCCACCGGCACGGTCGAGGATTTCCAAACCGTCCAGCCGCTGGCGGTCGCAATCATCGCATCGGTCAGCGCCTGCGGCTCGACCCGCAGCATCGCGGAAACCGACGCGTTTTCAAGCCAGTCGAATGTCGCAGCCGCCACGGCCACCAGGCCGAGACCCCAGGCAGCCCGACGCGGGAAGAGCAGGTGATAGGCCAGCACCAGGCTGGCCGCCATGAGACCGGGATAGAGCGTGTCAAGCTTGTGCTGCACCCCGGAATAGAAGGCACGTTGATCTGTTCCCAGGGCCGACAGGTAGGCGCGTGCCTCATCACCCGAATAGCCCGCCGAGCGCAGGTCGAAAGGGAACATGCCATTCACCGCCAGGCGCGGCAGGGACCAGAACAGCATGGCCAGGTAGTTCGCCACCGTCAGGGCAAAGACCACCCAAAAGGCGCGTTTCAGGCTCATGCGGTCGACCGTACCAGCTGCGCGCCAAGCCCCTGCATCAGCGGCTCGAAAATCGGGAAGGAGGTGGCGATCGGCCCGCCGTCATCCACACTGACCGGCTTCTGCGACGCCATGCCAAGGCACATGAAGCTCATGGCGATGCGGTGGTCCAGATGGCTCGCGGCGGTCCCGCCGCCGGGCACGTTGCCTGCACCCAGCCCGGTAACGATCCACCAATCCGCACCATCTTCGACGGTCACACCATTGGCGCGCAGGCCCGAGGCCATCGCCTCGATCCGGTCGCTTTCCTTCACCCGCAACTCCTTCACGCCGCGCATCACGGTCTGACCAGAGGCATTGGCCGCCACCACCGACAGCACCGGGTATTCGTCGATCATGCTGGCGGCGCGCTCCGGCGGCACCTCGATGCCCTTCATGTCGGGGCTGTATTTGGCGCGCAGGTCGGCGACCGGTTCACCGCCCTCCTCGCGCATGTTCTCATATGTCAGATCCGCTCCCATCTCGCGCAGCGTGTCGAACAGGCCGGCGCGGGTCGGGTTTAGCCCGATATTCGGCACCAGAACGTCCGAGCCGGGCACGATCAGCGCCGCGCAGACCGGGAAGGCGGCCGAGGACGGGTCGCGGGGAACAACGATGTTTTGCGGCGTCAACTCGGGCTGTCCGGTCAGGGTAATGACGCGGCCCTCGTCCGTGTCCTCGACGGTGATTTCGGCACCGAAGCCCGCCAGCATCCGTTCGGTATGGTCGCGGGTCGCTTCCTTCTCGATCACCACGGTCTGGCCGGGGGCATTCAGCCCGGCCAGCAGCACGGCGGATTTGACCTGCGCAGACGGCATCGGCACGACATAACGCACCGGCACCGGATCGGCGGCCCCCACGATAGTCATCGGCAGGCGCCCGCCTTCGCGACCGACGGATTGCGCGCCGAACAGCGCCATTGGGTCAGTCACCCGGCCCATCGGGCGCGAGCGCAGAGAGGCGTCGCCGGTAAAAGTCGCGCTAATGCCGGTGGTCGCCATGGTCCCCATGATCAGGCGCACGCCGGTTCCCGCATTGCCGCAGTCGATCACGTCCCCGGGCTCGGCAAAGCCGCCCACGCCCACGCCGCTCACACGCCACTCGCCCGGACCGAGGTGTTCAACCCTGGCGCCAAAGGCGCGCATGGCCTCGGCGGTGGCCAGCACGTCCTCGCCTTCCAGGAGCCCCTCGATCCGCGTCTCGCCCACGGACAGCGCGCCCAGGATCAGACTGCGGTGGGAAATCGACTTGTCGCCGGGCACATGGGCCTCGCCTTTCAGGGGGCCGCAAGGGCGCGAGGTCATGGGAATGGCGGGGCCGTGTCCGGACATGGGGTTCCTCCTGTAGTTACACGGCTGATAGCGCACGCATTCGCGCCAAGCCAGCCCTGCGCTTTCATCTTTCCAAAAATATCCCCGCCGGAGGCCAAGCGCTCGCATGCGAGCGCGTCGGCCCGGCAGCACATTCGCAGAATGTGCGAGAGGGCAAAACGTGCCGCGCAGCGGCTCCCCCGCTCACACCCGGCGGAAGGTCAGATAATGGGGCCTGCGCCCTTCGCGCAATGCCTTCTGCTCATAGCGGGTCGAAATCCAGTCGCCCCAGGGCTTGCGCCAGTCCTGTGGCCCCTCGGCCATCCATTCAAACCCGGCCTTCGGCACCTCTTCCAGGGTCTGGCGCACATAGTCGGGAATGTCGGTGGCCACGCGAAATTCCGCGCCCGGTTTCAATACACGGTGCAGCGGCTCCAAGTGTTCAGGGGTAACGAAACGGCGCCGGTGATGACGCTTCTTCGGCCAGGGATCGGGGTAGAGCAGGAAAGCCTTCGAAATGCTCTCATCCGGCAACACGTCGAACATGTCGCGCACATCGCCCGGATGCACCGCGACATTGTTCGCCTCGGCCTTGCGCAACTTGCCCAGCAACATTGCGACCCCGTTGATGAAGGGTTCGCAGCCGATGATGCCCACCTCCGGGTTCGCCGCCGCCTGATGCACCATATGCTCGCCGCCGCCGAAGCCGACCTCAAGCCATACGGGCCTGTCACCGAACAGGCCGGGCAGGTCGATCGGGGTGCGCTCCGGGTTGTCTTCCCAGCTTACCTTGCCGGGAGAGAGCGCCGCCAGGTCCTCGTCCAGATAGGCCTGCTGGCTGTCACGCAGCCCCTTGGCCTTGAAGCGACCATAGAAATTGCGCCAGGGCGCGCCGGAGGGATGGGTCTTGGGGTGTTCGTCAGTCATGCCCGCGCCTATGCAACGCGGGCGCGCGCGGGTCAATAGCCGGCCGGCCCTCGGCGCAGGCCGCCGGGCTTATTGTGCATTTACGCACTGTCACTGTCCAAATATTCCGGATTATCAACTCAGCACACATAACTATCTTGCGCTCGACCCCCTCATGCGAGGGTGCCGGAAACACCACATCTCAGGAACACAGACATGGACAGACTGCAAAACTTCGCCGCCCCGACCGGGCGCCTCCTGCTGGCAATCATCTATATTGTCGCCGGCGCACAGAAAATCACCGGCTACGCCGGCACCCAGGGCTATATGGAAATGATGGGCGTGCCCGGCGCGCTCCTGCCGCTGGTCATCCTGACCGAACTGGGCGGCGGCATTGTGCTGGCGCTTGGCTGGCAGACCCGCCTTGTGGCCCTTGCACTGGCCGGTTTCAGCCTGCTCTCGGGCATTGTCTTTCACCTCGTCCCCTCTTTTGGCATGGAAGCGATGCAGGCCCAGGGCGAGATGATCAGCTTCATGAAGAACGTCAGCATCGCGGGTGGCATGCTGATGCTGGTGTCACTGGGCAGCGGCGCCTTCGCCCTGGACAACCGGCGGCAGGGCATCACGGCAACGGCCTGAACCGACCCCCTGCACAGACGGGGGCGAGACAACAGACAAGGGGCGGCCGATGGGCCGCCCCTCTCATTTCAACGGCACCCGACCGGATCAGACCGCTTTCTTCAGCGCCTCCACCAGATCGGTGCGCTCCCAGGAGAAGCCGCCATCGGCTTCGGGGGCGCGGCCGAAGTGGCCATAGGCCGCGGTGCGCTGGAAGATCGGCCGGTTCAGGCCAAGGTGCTCGCGAATGCCGCGCGGGGTCAGGTCCATGACACTCGCGACAGCCTTCTCGATTTCGGCCTCATGCACCTGGCCGGTGCCGTGCGTGTCGGCATAGATCGACAGCGGCTTGGCCACACCGATGGCGTAGGACAGCTGCAGGGTGCAGCGTTCGGCCATGCCGGCGGCAACGATGTTCTTGGCCAGGTAGCGCGCGGCATAGGCGGCCGAGCGGTCCACCTTGGTCGGATCCTTGCCGGAGAACGCCCCGCCGCCGTGCGGCGCCGCGCCGCCATAGGTGTCGACGATGATCTTGCGGCCTGTCAGGCCCGCATCCCCGTCCGGGCCGCCGATGACGAATTTGCCGGTCGGGTTGACGTGCCATTCGGTCCCGCCGTTGATCCATTCGGCCGGCATGCATTCGCGGATATAGGGCTCGACGATCGCGCGCACGTCGTCGCTGCTCATGTCCTCGTCCAGGTGCTGGGTCGACAGCACGATCGAGGTCACTTCGACCGGTTTGCCGTCCTCGTAGCGCAGGCTCAGCTGGCTCTTGGCATCCGGGCCCAGCTTCGGTTCCGCGCCGGACTTGCGCACCTCGGCAAGCCGGCGCAGGATCGCGTGCGAATACTGGATCGGCGCGGGCATCAGCTCGGGGGTTTCATTCACGGCATAGCCGAACATGATCCCCTGATCTCCGGCCCCGTCGCGGTCCACACCCTGCGCGATATGGGCGGATTGCTCGTGCAGGAAGTTCAGCACCCGGCAGGTGTTCCAGTGGAACTGCTCCTGCTCATACCCGATGTCCTTGATGCAGTCGCGGGCGATCTGGCTGATCGAGCCCATCATTGCCTTCAGGCGCTCCCGGTCCGACAGACCGACCTCGCCACCGATGACCACCATACCGCTGGTGGCGAAGGTCTCGCAGGCAACCCGCGCGAGCGGCTCCTCGGACAGGAATGCGTCCAGGACCGCATCGGAAATGCGGTCGCAGACTTTGTCCGGGTGCCCTTCCGAGACGCTCTCGGAAGTGAAAACATAGTTCTGTCGTGTCATGTGAAGTGCTCCATTAACCATGTCCCGCCACGCCAGGAAGCCGTTGTGACGGGTGTGTCTATCCGCGTTACATCCGCCGCGAGCCTGCGTCAACGGCAATTCGCCTGCGCCGGGCAAGGAGCCCGAGGCCGCCGCCGGCAAGCATCACGACCAATGCAAGGTTGCCAAACCGGGCGAATACCGTTTCCGGCAAGGCCCTGGGCAGGGTGGCATCAAGATATCCCTGCTGCCCCAGACCCAGCGACGAAGTGACGCGGCCCAGCGGGTCGATCACCGCGGATATTCCCGTATTGGCGGCCCGGACCACCGGCAGCCCCATCTCGATCGCGCGCATCCGGGCCTGGGCCAGGTGCTGCTGCGGCCCTGAGAAGGTGCCGAACCAGGCATCATTGGTAATCTGCAACACCCAGCCCGCCCGTTCGGGCGCGGCGCGCAGGTCGCGCGCAAAGATTGCCTCGTAACAGATCAGCGGCAGAGCCTTGCCTGCCGCGCCCAGATCCAGCACCCGGGCACCCGGACCCGGCGAATAGCCATAGCCGCGCTGCGAGGCAAAGGCGGTGATGCCGATCTGCGCAAGCAGGTTGCCACCGGGAATATATTCGCCGAAGGGCACCAGATGCGCCTTGTCGTAGACATCTTTCAGATTGCCCCCCGCGTCGATCACCGCCATGGAGTTGTAGTATCGCCCGGCCTCGGCCCGCTGGATGCCCAGCACGACGGGCGCCTGTGCCGCCGCTGCGGCCTGACGCAAAACCGGTTCCGCGTTGCGCAGAAGATAGGGCAGCGCGGTTTCCGGCCAGATCACAAGGTCGGGGGGGCGGTCGGCTGGCGCGGCGGAAAGCTCTAACTGCCGCGCGACGAAACGCGGCGCGTATTCCGGATCCCATTTCAGGTGCTGCGCCGCGTTGGGCTGGACCAGACGAAGGCGCACATCCGTCTCCCCCACCGGTCCCGCGCGCATCCCACCGGCCAACCAGGCCAGAGCAAGCCCCGACAGCGCCAGTCCGGCGGCAAGGCGCCCGGTCGTCAGGGCCGCCACCAGGACAAAAGTCAGGAAGGTCAATCCGGCCGCACCCACGTAAGCCGCCCCCTGCGCCAGCGGCGTATCGATCCAGATCCCTCCCGGCTCCCCCCAGGGAAAGCCGGTGAAAAGCCTGCCGCGCAGGAGCTCGGCCAGGCCCATGAAGATCGGCCAGGCCAGGGGCAATGCCTGACGGTCGACCCGCCACGCGAGGCCGGAGGCAGCGCCCCAGAACAGGGCCAACCCCCCTGCCATCAACAGGATGGCAAAGGGCGCCATCCAGCCATGACGCCAGGGGTCAACCAGGAAGGGTTGCACAATCCAGATCAGGGTCACGGCGAAAAAGCCCGCGCCCAGCGCCCAGCCGCGCCCGGCCGCCACGGGCCAGGTTCCGGCCCGGCGTACCAGCCAGGCCCCCAGCGCCAGCCCCAACACGGTCGCCGGCCAGAGACCGAAGGGGGCCTGCCCAAGCGCAGCCCCGGCCCCGGCCAGACCGGACCAGAGCGCGCCGCGCTCAGGCTTAGGCCACCGAGCCACCGTGCAACCTCACGCGCAACCGTTTGATCCGCCGGGGGTCGGCATCGACCACCTCGAATTCCACGCCCTCGGGATGGGGAATCATCTCGCCCCGCGCGGGCACGTGTCCGGACAGAAGAAAGACCAGGCCACCAAGCGTTTCGACCTCCTCGTCATCCTCTGCCAGCCCGTGCAGGCGCATGCCGATCTCGGCCTCGAACTCCTCCAGCGGGGCCCTGGCCTCGACCAGGTAACACCCCGGTTTCTCGGCCACCCACAGCGCGCCCTCCTCAAGGTCATGTTCATCTTCGATTTCGCCAATGACCTGTTCGATCAGGTCCTCGATCGTGACCAGCCCGTCCACACCACCATATTCATCGATCACCAGGGCCATGTGAATGCGCTCCGCCTGCATCTTCTGCAAAAGCACGCCGATGGGCATCGACGGAGGCACGTATTGCAGGGGGCGCAACAGCCCGCGCAGCTCGTATTCGGCCCCCGAGCCGTTGAACCCATGCCCCAGCGCGAAATCCTTCAGATGCACAAATCCGCAGGGGCTGTCCAGGGTGCCCTCGAACACGGGCAGCCGGGTCAGGCCGCTGTCGCGAAACAACTCGACCAGCTCGTCCTTTTCGATATCCACCGGGGCCGAGACGATCTCGGCCTTGGGCACCGCGACATCCTCGACCCGCATGCGGCGCAGGTTCACCATGCCCGGTACGGGCGTCACATGGGCGGGCTCCGGCGCCTCCGGCACCTCCTCGCCCGCGTCCAGGGGGCTGAGCGCCCCGATGATCCGGCTGAAAAAACCGCCCTGACTGTCGTCATCCTCGACCGGCGCGCTCCGCGCCGCCGCAGATGATCCCTCGCTACTTTCGCCCATCTTTCCTTTCCAACGGCGCGGAATTGCGCCTTTCAGCTTTCATATGGGTTCGAAATCCCCAGATTGCCAAGGATTTCCACCTCCAAACCTTCCATAAGACCTGCATCTTTGTCGTTAATGTGGTCATAACCCAACAGATGCAGGGTGCCATGGACCAGCAGATGGGTCACATGGGCGTCGAATTCCTTGCCCTGTTCGGCGGCCTCCCGCTGACAGGTCTCATAGGCAATGGCGATATCCCCCAGCTCCAGAGGCTCCCCAGGGGAATCAGGCTCGGCCCGCTCCGGTGCCTCCCCCGGTGCCTCCGCCCCGCGCTCCGTCGACGGCCAGGACAATACATTCGTTGCCCGCGCCTTGTCGCGAAACTCTCCGTTCAACCCGGCAATGCGCGCATCGTCACACGCCAGCAGAGACACGCCCCACCCCGCATCGTACCCCAGTTGCGCCATCACCGCGCCACAGGCCCGCGCGGCCAGAGCCTCCAGCCCGTCCCAGCGCGCATCTTCCTGAACCAGATCGACACTCATGCTTTCATCTTTCCGGAAATATCCTGGGGGGCTTGGGGGGCCAGCCCCCCATTCAACCAATCGAGCGTGGCGCAGCCACACCGCCGGATCACGCCTGCTTGGCGATATCCGCCGCGTCATAGGCCTCGATGATCCTGGCCACAAGCGCATGGCGCACCACGTCCTTGGCGGTGAAATAGTTGAAGGCGATCTGGTCGATGCCCTTCAGCAGCCCCTCCGCATCGCGCAACCCCGATTGCACCCCGCGCGGCAGATCAACCTGACTGCGGTCGCCGGTGATCACCATGCGCGAGCCCTCGCCCAGGCGGGTCAGGAACATCTTCATCTGCATCGTGGTCGCATTCTGCGCTTCGTCCAGCACCACGAAAGCGTTGGACAGGGTGCGGCCGCGCATGAATGCCAGAGGCGCAATCTCGATGCGCTTTTCTTCAATCAGCTTCGCCACCTGCTTGCCGGGCAGGAAGTCGTTCAGCGCATCATAAAGCGGCTGCATGTAGGGATCGACCTTGTCCTTCATGTCGCCGGGCAGATAGCCCAGCTTCTCGCCCGCCTCGACGGCCGGGCGCGACAGGATGATCCGGTCCACGTGACCGCCGATGAACATGTTCACGCCCACCGCCACGGCCAGGTAGGTCTTGCCGGTGCCCGCCGGCCCGATGCCGAAGGCAAGCTCGTTCCCGAACAGGCTCTGCACATAGGCCTTCTGCGCCTCGGTGCGCGGTTCGATCAGCTTCTTGCGGGTCTTGATCTCGACCCGCCCGCCCTTGAACAGCTCCATCTGGTCGCCTTCGCGCGCGCCGGTATCGGCTTCCGAGCCGCCCATGCGGATCTCGCCGTCAATGTCACCCGCCTCGATCGCGCGCCCGGTCTCAAGCCGCTGATAGAGCGCCTGCAGAACCGCCGCCGCCTGACCGCGGGCCCCGCCCTCGCCGATCAACGCCAATTGGTTGCCGCGGCGGATGATCTGGACCGAGAGCTGGTGTTCGATCTGGGCAAGGTTGCGGTCAAACTCGCCGCAGAGGTCGATCAGAAGCCGGTTGTCGGGAAACTCCATCAGGGTTTCGTGGACTTGTTCAGGTGCCGGCGGGGTCAGAGCGTCAATGCCCAAATCTTTCTCCGTTCAAGAGTGTGGTTTCCCCTCGATGGTGCCAAGCCCATCGAGGGGACGCAAGCCCGCAAAACGAAACTTCACGGGAATGAGACAAGAACGGCCGCCGGAGAACCCGGCGGCCGCGCAAGCTGGTGATATGTGAGTGCAGGCCCACTCAGTTGCCGTTGTCCGGGACGTAGTCGCGGATACCGGGGCTGCCCGACTGGTAGTCGCCGACCACCGTGCCCGGCGGGTAATTGTCGTCGCAGACCGGCAACCCGGATTTCGGATCGAACCGCCGGCCGGCATAGCCTTCGAGACCGTCGTCGATCATCCAGCCCTGGCAGCCGTCCGGGTCATAGACGATCGCGGCCTCGCCATCGGCGATACTCACATTGTCGTCGCCCCGATCCTCGTTGGTTGCGATCACCGCATTCGGATTTCCGGTATAGGGCTCCAGGCCACGGCCCTCGGCACATGCCGACAGGATCAGCGCGGACCCGATCAGGGCGAAAGAGAAGTTACGCGTCATCATTTGTCGTCCCACGTGTAGCACACCACCTCGACACGGCGGTTCTTCTGCATGTTGGCGGCGCTGTCATTCGGCGCGACCGGGCGGCGTTCTCCATAGCCGATCTCGCGTTCGACCACGGCGCCGACCGAGCGGGCCACCTTGGCAACCGAACGCGCGCGGCGCTGCGACAGGCGCATGTTGTATTCATCCGAGGCGCGGCTGTCGGTATGGCCGTAGATGGCATAGCCGAAGGCACCGGCATTGCGGAAGAACTCCTCAAGCCGCGCCTTGCCCGAGGCGGTCAGCCGCGCGCTGTCGGTCGGAAACAGCGTATCCGTGTTCTCTGTCAGGCAAATATTCTTTTCCAGACAGACCGGGCGTCCGGTCTCCGGATCCACGCGGTCCAGCATATAGCCTTCCAGACCGCCATCCGCCCACCAGTGCATGCAGCCGTCATTGTCCACCCAGAGGCCCCAGTCCACAGTGCCCGCGACCGGCGGCGGCGTGCTTTGCGCCAAGACCGGAGCAACCCCTCCCAGCGACAGGGCCGCGACGGCCATCACGCCAGACATTACTTTGCCAATTCTCTTCACCACTATCCCCCATCTGATCCTGTGCCCGGGGCCGTATGCCTCGGGCAGGTTTTGTCACGATGTATAGACAAGTCTAGCAAGTTTCGTGGGCTTTGGAAGAATGTTTTACCATATATTGTATCAGATTGATGAACGAAAGCAGACCCGAACGGCCATTGCCTGCCTGAGCAGGAACAGTTCCCCGGAAATCGCACCAAGCGGATACAGCGGGGCGCTCGCGCGACCCGGCCGGGCTTGAACTTGGCGGTGTCGCCGTGACCTGCGGGTCAGTCGATCAACTGACCACCCAAAGAATTCGGCCCGCTTTCGGTGATGCGCACCCGGCGCAGATCGCCCTTCTGAACGTCCGGCGCCTGCACATAAACCGCGTGCAGGTGGTCCGACTTGCCGACCATCTGGCCGTCGAGGCGGCCGGGCTTTTCGAACAGCACGCCGACCTCCTGGCCGACCATCGCATCCTGCACCGCGCGCTGCTGTTCGGTGATCAGCGCCTGCAACTGGTAAAGACGCTGGCTGGCCACCGCGTCCTCGACCTGCGCGCGTTCCGCCGCCGGGGTGCCCGGGCGGGTCGAATATTTGAAGCTGAACGCCTGACCGTATTTGACTTCGCGGATCAGATCCATCGTGGCCTGGAAATCCGCATCGCTTTCTTCCGGGAAGCCGACGATGAAATCGCCCGAAATCAGGATGTCCGGCCGCGCCGCGCGGATGCGCTCGATCAGCCGCAGGTAGCTGTCTGCGGTATGCGAGCGGTTCATGCGTTTCAGGATGAAATCCGAGCCCGACTGAACCGGCAGATGCAGGTAGGGCATCAGCTTTTCGCATTCGCCATGGGCTTCGATCAGCGCGTCGTCCATGTCGTTCGGGTGCGAGGTGGTGAAACGGATACGCTCCAGCCCGTCGACGTCATTCAGCGCCCAGATCAGTTTGGCCAGCGACCAATCCCCATCAGGGCCCTCTCCATGGTAGCCGTTCACGTTCTGGCCCAGCAGGGTGATCTCGCGCACACCGCGTTCGACCAGTTCATTCGCCTCGCGCAGGATGCGCTCGACCGGGCGGCTGACCTCGACACCCCGTGTATAGGGCACCACGCAGAAGGCGCAGAACTTGTCGCAGCCCTCCTGAACGGTCAAAAAGGCGGTCGGGTTGCGCTGCGGCAGGGGGCGTTTGGGGAGGTGTTCGAACTTGTCCTCTTCGGGGAAGTCCGTATCCAGCGCCTTTTCGCCCTGATTCACCTGTTCCATCATCGAAGGCAGGCGGTGATAGGTCTGCGGGCCGACCACCAGGTCGACCATCGGCTGACGGCGCATGATTTCTTCGCCCTCGGCCTGGGCCACGCAGCCGGCGACGCCGATCTTCAGGTCCGGCTTGTCGGCCTTCAGCCCCTTGTAGCGCCCCAGTTCCGAATAGACCTTCTCGGCGGCCTTTTCGCGGATGTGGCAGGTATTGAGCAGGATCATGTCCGCGTCATCGGGACTGTCCGTCTGCTCATAGCCATCCGCGCCCAGCGCTTCGGCCATGCGTTCACTGTCATAGACGTTCATCTGGCAGCCATAGGTGCGGATGAAGAGCTTTTTCGGATCGGACATGTGACGGATTCCCGGCTTGGATCAGGCGGCGGTTCTACGGGAAATCCGGTTTGCGTGCAATATCACCGCGGCGCGGGTCATTCCATTCCCCGGCGCTCACGGCTCCGGCCCACGCCCCCACCCTTGCAAACCCTTTGGATTTCATGGAATTTTAACCAGGCATCTGCCATAGGCAGAGATGGGAGAGTACGCATGTATCATACCGGTCTGAAAGCGTTCCTGCGCGACGGCAAATCGGCGTTGGCCAAGGGGCCGGTGGCGATGATCTTTGCCGAGGATCTGGTCGAGGTCGATACGACCGTTCGCCACCACCAAATGGCAGGGTTCGCCCAGGTGCTGCTGTTTGCCCCCGACGAGCTGACCCTGCCCGAGGATCTCTCGGATACCGTTCACCGTATCCGCTATGACCTGTCGGACGGCAACGCCTTGACCGAGGCCGTGAATGCGGTGATCGAGGCCGCCGAGGGGATCTGGCTCTACTACTGCTACAATGCCGAATATCTGTTCCACCCGTTTTGCGAGACCCGAAATGTCCGCGAAATGCTGGCTTTCCACGCCGAGGAACGGCGCAATTCGGTGCTGACCTACGTGGTGGACCTCTATGCCGACGACCTGGGCCGCTTTCCCGATGCGGTCTCGCTGGAGAACGCCTGGCTCGACAAATCCGGTTATTACGCGCTGGGTCGACCGGACGAGAAAGGCCACCCGAAGGAACGCCAGCTCGACTTCTTCGGCGGGCTGCGCTGGCGGTTCGAGGAACACATCCCCAAACATCGCCGCAAGATCGACCGCATCTCGCTGTTCCGCGCAAAAAAGGGGCTACGCCTGCGTCCCGACCACACGTTCAATGACGAGGAATACAACACCTATTCCTGTCCCTGGCATCACAATATCACCACCGCCATCGTCAGTTTCCGCACCGCCAAGGCGCTGAAGTCGAACGCCGGGTCGACTTTCGACATCCACACGTTCAGATGGCACAACTCGACCGAGTTCGACTGGTCCTCGCAACAGCTCCTGGATCTGGGGTTGATGGAACCCGGGCAGTGGTTCTGAGCGGTTTCCCTCCCGGGAGGTAGGCTCCCGAATAACAGGTTTACATCGCTGCCCTGCCCCCTATCCTGCCCGGGTCCATACGAGTACCCGTGACATCGGCCTCGTTCATCCATTCCCAAGACAGACGAGGTATCCCATGACCGAAGTGAAATCGGGCGACAAGGTGCGCATCCACTATACCGGCAGCCTGGAGGACGGATCGGTCTTCGACAGCTCCGAGGGGCGCGATCCGCTGGAATTCACCGTGGGGTCCGGCATGGTCATCGTCGGGCTGGACCGCGAGCTGCCCGGCATGAGCGTGGGCGAGAAGAAGAACGTCTCGATCCCCGCCGCCGACGCCTACGGCGACCATGACCCCCAGGGCCTGCTGGAAGTCCCGCGCGGTGAGATCCCCGCCGAAATCCCGCTGGAAATCGGCACTCAGCTGCAGATGCGCAGCCCCGATGGCCGCGCCATGCCCGTCACCGTTGCAAAAGTAACTGACGAGACCGTGACCATGGACGCCAACCACTTTCTGGCCGGCAAGACCCTGATCTTCGACTTCGAGGTCGTGTCGATCGGCTGATCGCCCCCGCCCGGGGGCTGCGGGGTGGAAGGCCACTCCGCCAGCCCCGCGCGGAAGGTGGATTTTGCCGGGAGCGGCGCACCGGGCGGGTCATCCGCGTTGGGTGCGGAAACCGGTCCCGCCCCGCTCAGGCCGCGTAGAGCCTGAGCACCTTCAGGGGGACAACTTCCAACGCGCGGCCGTGGGTCGCCTGCAGCACCACGCGCGGCGCGCAGCCCTCGTCATGAGCCTGCAGAAAGCGTGCGGCACAGAGGCACCAGTGATCCCCGGCCATCAGCCCCTCGAAGCCAAACTCGGGGCGCGGTGTGGTCAGGTCGTTGCCGACATATTTCGAAAACGCCAGGAACTCATCCGTCATGATCGCGCAGACCGTGTGGTTGCCCATGTCCGCGTCGCAGGTGTTGCAGTGGCCATCGCGGAAATAGCCAGTTACCGGGTCGCGGCCGCATTCGATCAGCTCACCGCCCAGCACATTGATCGGCTTGTCCGGTTCCGGTCTCATTCTGGCGCCCCTTCCAACTTCCCGGCAATCTGGCGGAACATGGCAATATTGCCGTCCGTCACGCCGCTTTCCTTGAACAGCCTATCCGAAGAGTTCATCGCGATCACCACCCCGCGTGGCCG